>NZ_JAIUGT010000002.1:0-873141 GCF_020164675.1 Mesorhizobium sp. ESP-6-2 | reverse complement strand
CTGGCCGAAAGCCGCTCGAGCATCGACGGCCTTGTCGCCGGCCAGGTCGAGAAGCTGGCCGAAGGCCGCGACATCCTGCGCCGTGCGCTGGAAGCCGATCTCAATACGATCAAGAGCACCGTCGCCGACCAGTCCCAGAAACTGGTCGAAGATCGGGGACAATTCGCCCGGGCGCTCGAAGCCGATCTCGAAAACGTCAACACTCTTGTCAACAGCCACTCCGAAAGGCTTGTCCAGGACCGTTCGGCGCTGTCGAAGGCACTCGAAGACGATCTCGAAAACGTCAACGGATTGGTCAACAGCCACTCCGAGCGGCTTGTCCAGGAGCGTTCGGTGCTGTCGAAGGCGCTCGAGGACGATCTCGCCAAGCTGGCCGAAAGCCGCTCGAGCATCGACGGCCTTGTCGCCGGCCAGGTCGAGAAGCTGGCCGAAGGCCGCGACATCCTCAAGCGCGCGCTGGAGGCCGATTTGCAGAAGCTGTCGGAGAGCCGTGGCGATCTCGACGGCATCATCGCCGGACATGTCGGCAAGCTGGCCGAAGGCCGCGACGTGCTCAGCCGCGCGCTGGAAGACGATCTCGGCAGGCTCGCCGAGACCCGCAAGGATATCGATCGTTCGCTGTCGGGTCACATCGACCAGATCGCGGCGAGGAGCACCGACATCTCCGCTGCGATCGCCGCCGACGTGGACAAGATCGAGCAGGCGTTCAGTCGCCAGACCGGCATCATCGAGGAGCGTGCGGGCACCATGGAGCGTGCGCTGTCGACAGGCGTCGACAATGTGCGCAACGTGCTCGAGAAGAGCGCCGTCTTCGTGGCCGGCGCCTTGCGCGAAAAGGTCCTGGAAGTCACCAGCGTCCTGCATGAGCAGGCGGGCCAAGCCTTCTCCGATGCGGATCGCAAGATTGCCGAGCGCGCCGAGCAGACCTCGGCCGCCCTGCTGGCTCGGGCCGAAGACATCGCCCGCACCTTCGAGGAGGCGGATCGCCGTCTCCACGCCCGTGCGGAAGACACGTCGAGCGCCTTGCTTGCCCGCGCGGACGATGCGTCCAGTTCCTTGCTGGCGCGAGCCCATGAAACCGCCGATCAACTTGCCGCCCGGGCAAGCGAAATCGCCGGCACGTTCGACGCGGCCGACCAGAAGCTGGCCGCCCGCGCCAAGGAAACCGCCGACCAGTTGGCGGCTCGGGTGAGCGAGATTGCCGGCACCTTCGACGCGGCCGACCAGAAGCTGGTTGCCCGGGCCGTCGAAACGGCACAGTCGCTGGCCGCGCGCGCCGGCGATATCCTGCGCAATTTCGAAGGCGCCGATCAGCGGCTCGGCATGCGCATCGGCGAATCGGCCGAAGCTCTTGCCGCGCGTGCAGCGGATCTCGGCCGCATCTTCGATGCCGCCGACCAGCACTTGGTCTCGCGCATCGCCGAAGGTTCGGAAGCGCTGTCAGGCCGCGCCTCCGAAATCGCCCGCATCTTCGACGATGCCGATCAACGTCTGGTGTCGCGCATCGCCACCAGCACCTCGACCATCGGCGAACATGCGCAGAGCATCGTTGGTGCCTTCACCAGCACAGAGCAGAGGGTCGCCGACCGTGCGCGCCAGACCGGCCAGGAACTGGCCGCGCATGCCCGTGAAATCGAGCAGGCGCTCGCCGGCGCCGACGAGCGGCTCGCATCCACCGCCGCAACGGCTGCTGCCCGCGTCGAAGAGCAGATCGCCAGCGTCGAGAACCGACTCGCCCATACCGCCGAGACGATGGGCCAGAAGCTTAACGAGCAGGTGTCAAGCGCCGAGGCGCAACTCGTGTCGCGCGCCAATGTCATCGCGGAGACCTTCACCGCGGTCGGCCAGCATATCGGCCAGAGCACCAACGACGCCGCCAAGACGATCGGCGCCAACACCCGCGAGCTCAACACTATGCTTGCGGCACGGTCGGCGGAGATGTCGAAGATCCTCGACGAGACCGCGCGGCCGCTGGTCGAGCGTTTCGCCCAAGGCGGCTCGGAACTGCAAAAGAGCATGGAAGAGGTCACCGAACGTGCCGCCGAGAAGCTGCGCAGCGAAAACGCAGCCCTCGTCAACGCGCTCGCCAGCCGCACCGCCGAGACCCTGTCCGCGGTCGAAGGTGCCCGCTCGTCGCTGTCCGACAGTGTCGCCGACCTGATCGGCCGCATGACCACGTCGAGCGCGCAGCTCGGTCAGCTGATCGAACAGGCCGCGCTCAATCTCGGCCAGGTCGACGAACGCCTGACCGGCAGCACGCAAAGCTTCGCGGCAACCACCGAGAAAGCGGCGCAGACCTTCGCCAGCTCGGCAAGGCTGGTCGATTCGAACACGACAAGGCTGACGGAACTGTCGTCGTCGACCTTGCGCGAAGTCGCGTCGATCGCCACCAAGTTCGATGAACACAGCCGCCTGCTCGCCGGTGCTTCGGACCTCCTGAGCTCGGCCCAGAGCAACCTCGAACACACGCTCGAAAGGCAGTCTTCGCTCGAGGATCTCGCCGTCGGCCTGGTCAAGAAGTCCGAAGACCTGGAAAAGGTCATGCGTTCGTTCGAGAATCTGGTCGGTCAGACGCTGCAGAACGCCGAAGGCAAGACGCTGGAATCGGCCGACAAGATCCGCAACGCCATCACCGACGTCGTCGATTCGGCCACCAAGCGCTTCGCCGACGCCACCGAGGAGATGCGGCGCACCGCGAGTTCGATCAAGAGCGAGCTCGACCTCACCCGCGCCGAGCTCAAGAAAGGCGTCATCGAGATGCCGGAAGAGGCCAAGGAATCGACCTCGGCCATCCGCCGCGCGGTTTCCGAGCAGATCAACGCCCTGAAGGAGCTTTCGGACATCGTTGCGAAGTCCGGCCGCAGTGGTGGAGAGCCCTCGGAATCGCGCAATTTGCGCCCGGCGCCGCAAGTCCCGGCCGCGCCGCGCGCGGCAGAGCCGCCGCGCCGCGCTCCCGCGCCACAGCCGGAACTTCGCGCGCCGCAGGCGCCGTCGGGCGGCACGGCGCTACGCGGCACACTTGACCTGGAGCGTCCAGCCGACACGGCGCCGCGCCCGCGTTCCGACGCCGGCGCCCGCACGCAACAGGGCGGCTGGGTGCGCGATCTCCTGAGCGGGGCGTCACGCGAGGACGAAGCCAAGCCGGCAACACCCGCCGACGCACCGCGCGCCGCCCCTGCCCAGCGCTCGCCGCTTCACGTCGTGGAATCGCTGAACTCGCTGTCCGTCGACATCGCACGGGCCATCGATCACGATGCGTCGATCGAATTGTGGAACCGGTACCGGCGCGGCGAGCGTGACGTGTTCACGCGGCGGCTCTATACGCTGAAGGGCCAGCAGACGTTCGACGAGATCCGTCGCAAGTACCAGACGGAGGCAGAGTTCCGCGCCGCCGTCGACCGCTATTGCGATGATTTCGAGAAGCTGCTGAAGGACGTGTCGCGCAACGACCGCGACAACATCATGGCGCAGACCTACCTGACATCGGATACAGGCAAGGTCTACACCATGCTGGCCCACGCCAGCGGCCGCCTGCACTAGCCAGCGGCAGACAGTCAATGAAAAAAGGCGGGGGACTTGTCTCCCGCCTTTTGGCTTGGAAGGGTGGACGTCGCATCCGGAACTGGATCCTGACCTGTGAAGACGGCGATCATATTCGACTGCGAGTTTCTTTGTCTTGAGGGCTCGCAACGTCGATTCTGGTGCGCGGCCCACGATCCGGATCCGGTCATCGCGCAGATCGGCGCGGTCAGGCTTGGGCTCGAAGACGACTTTCCTGTCCTGGGCACGCACAAGGCCTATGTCAGACCGATCGACCGGTTTGGCAGGAGATACGCGCTCGACCCTTTCTTCACCGAACTGACTGGCATCACAGAAGAAAAGCTGGAGATCGAGGGGATCGCGTTAGGAGAAGCCCTTGTTGATCTCGATCGTTTCTCGGGTGGGGCGCGATTCTGGTCCTGGGGCAAGGACGAACTGAACATGATGGGCATCAGCTGCTATATCGCAGGCATTCCTGCTCTCATCCCGGCGGTCCGTTTTGACAATGCCGTAAAGCTGCTGATCTCGGCCGGGATGCCGATCGAGGACCTGGCAAGGACGCCGAGCAACAAGCTTGCCGACTATTATGACGTTCAACACCCGCCATTGCAGGGACACGATGCGCTCGATGACGCGCTGTCCGTAGCCTACACCCTGCAGTACCTGATGAAGGCCGGAAAGCTGCGGCCGGACGCCTTCGACCGCTTGTAGCCTGGTGGCTGGCGCCGCCCGGGATCGCCGCTCAGATCGCCGAATCGGTCCAGCGCACGATCTGTTTGGCCGCGTCGCCGAAGGCAGCATCGAGCGCACCGACATAGCCTTGGTTGCCGCTGCCCGAGACGGGCGCGGTCGCCGTAAAGCTCTTGGACGCACGCACCTCGCCATTGCGGTCGTTGAGGATGCGCACGAACAGGTCGACTTCGGCATGATCGCCGCCGTCGACACGGACTTCGAACGAACGGATCTCGACGATGACCTGGTAGTCGATCGCCAGCCCCTCGCCCGGCTTGCCCACGCCGGCGAAGCTGCCAGAGCGCTGGAACGTCTCCGCCAGCCGTGCCTGCACGATCAGCGGCAGCCGGTCCGCCCATTGCGCGCCCTTGAGGTACTGGATCGAGCGTGGGGACGGTTTTATGACGATGTTCTGGCTGTCCAGCGCCTTGAGCGCGGACGGCTGGGCGATCAGGATCTGGCGGCGGCTGTGGCCATGCGCCTCGACCGACGGCGCCGACAGTTCGAACGTGTCAAGCGGCGCAGGCCCGCCGCCCGGCAGCGCGGCACAACCGGCAAGGGTCAAGGCAAGCAAGGCCACGCCCGATCTGAACACAATCGTCGACTTCACGCGCGATCCCTGCTGTCCCCGGCCTCACTATCCCTGGATTGTAAAAACAACCCGCGGATGCAGACACTGTTTCTGGGGCGAGCCGAGACCGAAGTCAACGCCGCGCCCTGCCATCATACTGCCGAACCTCGCCCTCGCCGCCCGACAGGATGCGCTGCGGATTGCGGCTGAGGTCGGTAACCGCCTCCTCGATGCGGCTGATCGAACGGCGGCTGTCCTGAACCAGCGCCTCGACATTCGAAAGGCCTTGGCCGGAAAACCGGGCTATATTGTCGGTGATGACGCCAAGCCGCGAATTCAGCGTATCGGCAACCTGCTTGAACGACCTCAGCGTGTCCCTGGCGTCGGCCATCACGCCGTCCGCCTGGCCCGAGCCGAGCAGCTTATCGACTTTGGCCAGGATGCCGTCGACGCGCACCGAGGCGTCGTTGAGCCGCTGCGCGAGCTGCCTCGCATCCTTGATCGTCTCGTCTATGTCGTCCGCCCTGTTCGCGAATTTGCCGGTCACCTCGGCAATGTCCGAGGCGGCCTTGTCGGCGCTTTCGCTTGCCTTCTGGATGTTGGCCAGCGCCGTGCGCACTTGCGCCGGATCGATGCCGTCGAGCACGCCGTCGACCTTGGCCAGCGTACCTTGCGTCTGCTTGGCGAAATCATTGACCGATCCCACGGCCGTATCGACGTTCCTGATCACCCCATCGAGCTGTTTGGACGTTTCCTTGAGGTTGCCGGTCACCGTATCGACATTGGCGACGATGCTCTTGATCTTGTCCTTGTCGACGGCATTGAGCAGCCCTTCGGCCGCCTTCAGCGTGCCGTCGAGCTTGCCCGAGACGCCCTTCAGCTCATCGGACAGCGCGCTGACCGCGGACAGGAACTTGTCGACGCCGTCGGAATTCCTGGCCAGCGCGTCGGAGAACGTCTGCACATTCTGCACGGTCTGCGTCAGCGGCCCGCGCACATCCTTGGTGAACCCCTCCAGCTGCGTCAGTACCGTGTCGGCGCGCGTGAAGATGTTCTGCGCCGTCTGCAAAAGATTGGTCACCGCCGAAGGGTTGGCCACGATCTCGGCGACCTTGCCTTCCTTCTCGGCCTGGTCGAGAAGTTTCACTTCCTTGGGGTCGGCGCCCTTGAGTTCGATATTGGCCTGTCCGGTCAGGCCCGCCAGGCCGATATCGGCCTGCGTCGATTTGGTGATCGGCGTCATGCGGTCGATCTCGGTATCGGCGATGGCGACCGTCGGATTGTCGACATCGATATAGACGCGCCTGACGTCGCCGACCTTGACGCCGTTGAACAGCACGAAGCTGCCGCGGCCAAGTCCGGAAGCCGAGCCAGGGATGCGCACGCGCAACAATGTGGTCTCGCCTTTGTCGCCGATCGCCGCCGTCCAATAGACGAAGCCGAACGCCGCCAGGATCGCCACCAGCGTGAAGATGCCGACAATAACGTAGTTGGCTCTGGTTTCCATTGCTTCACTTATGGCTATGCGCGCGCGGCAAGATCAAGTTGCCGGGCTCGTTTTCCGCGGAAATACGATTTTACCCACGGTTCTTCACTCTTCAGCATGTCGTCGATGGTGCCTTCGACCAGCACTTTCTTCTTGCCGAGCACGGCCACGCGGTCGCAAGCGGTAAAAAGCGTGTCTAGATCGTGGGTCACCATGTAGACGGTCAGGTCCATCGTATCGCGCAGCTTGACCACCAGCTCGTCGAATTCCGCCGCGCTGATCGGATCGAGACCCGACGTCGGCTCGTCGAGGAAGACGATGTCGGGATCGAGCGCCAGCGCGCGAGCCAGTGCCGCGCGCTTGATCATGCCGCCCGACAGCTCGGACGGGAATTTCTGCGCCGCGTCCGGCGGCAGCCCGACCAGTTCGACCTTGAGCATCGCCAGTTCGTCCATCAGCTTGCGCGGCAGGTCGAGATATTCGCGCATCGGCACCTGCACGTTTTCCAGCACCGTCAGCGCCGAGAACAGCGCGCCGTGCTGGAACAGCACCCCAAGACGCATGTCGATGCGCAGCCGTTCCGCATCGTCGGCCTTTTCGATATCGACGCCGAACAGCTTGATCGTGCCGGACTGCTTGCGCGTCAAACCAAGGATGGTGCGTAGCAGAACTGATTTGCCGGCGCCCGAAGCGCCGACGAAACCGAGGATCTCGCCGCGCCAGATATCGAGCGACAGTTTGTCGAGGATCAGGTTGTCGCCGAAGGAAACGGTGATGTCATGCGCCGAAAGCACGACCTCGCTGTCATCCGCGCCCTCCTTCGCCCTGGTCTCGATGCCGTTTCCCACCGCCATTTCAGAACTCGATCGCTGCATAGAACATGGCGAAAAGCCCGTCGAGGATGATGACGACGAAGATCGATTTCACCACCGAGGCGGTCACGTGCTGGCCGAGCGATTCGGCGCTGCCGCCGACCTTCATGCCCTCGACCGAGGCGATGGTGCCGATGATCATGGCCATGAACGGCGCCTTGATCAGGCCGGCGAAAATGGTGCTGAGGTCGATGGCGACGCGCAGCCGGTCGATGAAGGCGGCGGGTGCGATGTCGGAATAGAGCCAAGCCGCGAGGATACCGCCGCCGAGTGCGGCAAAATTAGCGATGATGGTCAAGCAAGGCAGGGCGATCACCAGCGCAACCAGGCGCGGAAAGACCAGCACGCCGATGGGGTTGAGCCCGATGACCTTCAGCGCATCCACTTCCTCGCGCATCTTCATCGAGCCGATTTCGGCAGTGATGGCGCTGCCCGAGCGGCCGGCGATCATGATTGCCGTCATCAGCACGCCGAGTTCGCGCAGGATCAGCACGCCGACGAGGTCGACGACGAAAATGTCGGCGCCGAAATAGCTGAGCTGGTAGGCGCCCTGCTGGGCAACGATGGCGCCGACGATCGCCGACATCAGCACCACCACCGGAATGGCTCCGACGCCCATGCGGTCGATCTGGTTGAAGATCGCCGCCGGATTGACGGCATGGCCGCGGCCGAGCTTCATCTGCGCGCCACGGATCGTGGCGCCCAGTATGTTCATCGAGGCGAGAAAATCGTCGCGCATTTCGTAGACGCGGCGCCCGACCGCCTCCAGCGCGCGAATGACGATGTTGGGCGGCCCGACCGGTCCCGATTCGGGCTCGCGCCGCACCGCGTCGCCGACCGCGCCGAGCAGGATCGAGGCAACGTCGCTCTGGCCCTGCAGCCTGACCTCGACACCCTTCTTCTCGAAAGCGCTGACCAGGCGGTCGATCAGCCAGGCACCGGCGGTGTCGATCTTCTCGATATGCGAAAGATCGAGCGCCAAGGTCTTGAAACCGCTTCGTTTCTCGATTTTGCGCATCTCTGCGTCGATCACGGCCACGGTGCGCGTCGTCCAGATTCCTGAGAAGGCGCACCCGAGAACGCCTGCTTCCTCACCGACCGCCACGCGCGGTTCGTGGTCAGCCTCCGAGGCGGTCTTGCCGCTTGCGTCGCGCTTGCCGATGGTCAACATGGCGTCCTGTTTAGCCTGACGGGTCCGGCCTTGTCGATTTGCCGACGACCCTTCTCGCACAGCCGGAGCAGAAAATTATGGCGCGTGTCATTTCGGTCGAGGCCGAGCGTTTTCCGATCGCCGGCACCTTCACCATCTCGCGTGGTTCGAAGACCGAAGCCGAAGTGATCACCTGTACGATCAGCGAAGGCGATTACACGGGCCGTGGCGAATGCGTGCCGTACAAACGCTATGGCGAAACCATGGATGGGGTTCGCGCCGCGATAGAGGCCATGCGCGGGCAAATCTCCGCCGGCATCGATCGGACCGCCCTGCTCGGCGCCATGCCGGCGGGCGCGGCGCGCAACGCCATCGATTGCGCTTTGTGGGACCTGGAAGCCAAGATCGGCGGCAAGGCGGTGGCGGACGTAGTCTGGCCGGCTCCTTTGCATCAGCTCGAGACGGCCTACACGCTGTCGCTGGGCGAACCCGAGGCGATGGCGGCGCAGGCCCGTGCCAATGCGGCGCGGCCGCTGCTCAAGGTCAAGATCGGCGGCGACAACGACATTGCCCGCATCCGCGCCGTCCGGCAGGCCGCGCCCGACAGCCGCATCATCCTCGACGCCAACGAGGGCTGGAACGACGACACCATCGCCGCGAACCTCGCCTTTGCCGCCGAGCAAGGCATCGCGCTTATCGAACAGCCGCTGCCGGCGGGCCATGACGGCATCCTGCGCCACATCGCCCATCCGGTGCCGATCTGCGCGGACGAGAGCGTGCATGAGGCGGGGGATCTGGCCGCGCTCGCCGGTCTCTACGATGCCGTCAACATCAAGCTCGACAAGTCGGGCGGGCTGACGGCGGCGCTCGTGCTGCGCGACCGCGCCCGTGAACTGGGCTTCGGTGTCATGGTCGGCTGCATGGTCGGCACGTCGCTGGCGATGGCGCCGGCGGTGCTGCTCGCCCAGGACGCCGACTTCGTCGACCTCGACGGACCGCTGCTGCTTGCGCGGGATCGTGTGCCCGGCCTCGCCTATGAGGGATCGCTGGTTTCACCGCCCGATCCGGCGCTTTGGGGCTGAGCGCGCCGCGAGCCCGATCAGCACCAGGCCGATGATCGCGATCGGGATCATGGCCAGGAAGCCGTCGACTCCGAAACGGTCGTAGAGCGGGCCGGAGGCGAGCGTCACGGCGGCCATGAAGAAGCCGTTGAAGAAATAGGCAATGCCTTGCGCGGCACCGGTGCGCTCTTCCGAGACCGTTTCGCCGATCATCTTCTGCAGGCCGATCAGCACCATGGCCACCGACACCGAATGCAGGGTCTGGACGCCGAAAAACCCGGCGACGCCGAGGCCAAGCGGCCAGATCAGCGGAAAGGCGATCCAGCGCACGACCGCGCCGACGCCGGCAATCACCATCACCCTGACGACCGACACGGAGGCGAATATGCGGTTGAAAAACACGAACATGCAGACTTCGGCCACCACGCCCCAGGCCCACAGAAGCCCGACGACGGTGTCGCCGATGCCGATCGACTTCCAGTAGATCGACACGAAGCCATAAAGGAAGGCGTGGCTGGCGGTGAGGATGCCGACGCCGAGGGTGAAATAGACGAAATAGGCATTGAAGAGACTTGGTGCCGAGTGCTGGATCTCCGCGGCCGAAAGCGGCGAGGCAAGGCGGGGCCGGCCAAGGCGCGGTGCCAGCAGCGCGGCAGCGAGCGCGGCACCCAGTGCCGCGAAAATGATCGCCGGAACGGCCTGCGCCCCAGCCGCGGTCAGGATGAAACCACCGGCCACGTTGGCGCAGAGATAGGAGATCGAACCCCACTTGCGCATGCTGGTGTAGTTGGAACCGAAGCGGCGCACGCCCGAAAGCGCGAGCGAATCGGCCATCGGCGAATGCGGCGTCCATACGATCGTCAGCGCCAGAGATACCGCAAGCACGACGGCGTAGGAGGCCGGCAGAAAATAGCCGGCGGAAATGATCATCGATGCCGCGACGAGCGCGATATAGACGTCGGCGCGGTCCCTCGCCCGGTCCGCGAGCGCGGTGAGCAGCGGCGTCGTCACGACGCGCAGGAACATCGGAGCCGCCAGGATGACGGCGATCTGCTCGGCGTGAAAACCTTTCGCCTGCAGCCACAGCGGGAAGTAGGGCAGATGCGTGCCCTGCGACACGAACAATGTCGCGAAAATCAGGCTCATGCGCAGTTCGAAATGGCGTGGTTTGACGAGCTGTTCGGGTGGAAGCGGCGGCAGCGGCATGAATCGATCCAATATCGCTGCCGTCCACGAACGGCGAGCAGTGTGGATTGACCCTTAACATGAGGAAAAACCGGACGAAACCGATTGGCCTGATCGATTAACACCGGAATCTGTGCCTGGCACCGGCAGTCAGGCGGCCTGCACCACCCGGTCCTCGATCAGCATCGGGATGAAGGGTTCGTCCGGCGCCTCGGGCAAGACATGCGCCCAGGTCAGGATTTCCATCCGGCCGTCGAAATGCTCGACCACCGCCGTGCAGCTTTCCACCCAGTCGCCGGTGTTGATGTACTGGACGTCGCCATAGCTTTCGATCGCGGCATGATGGATATGGCCGCAGATGACGCCGTCGACATGCGAGCGACGCGCCTCTTCGCTGAGTACCGTCTGGAACGAGCCTATGAAGTTCACCGCCTTCTTGACCTTGACCTTGGCCCAGGACGAAAACGACCAGTAAGGCAGGCCGAGCAACTGGCGCAGCCGGGTGATCACCCGGTTGACCTGCATGGCGGCGTCGTAGGCATGGTCGCCGAGATAGGCGAGCCAGCGCTGATTGTGCACGACCGTGTCGAACTGGTCGCCATGGATGACGAGCAGCCGCCTGCCGTCGGCGGTTTCGTGAATGGCGCGGTCGGCGACGACGATGCCGCCGAAATGCACGCCCTGGAACTGGCGGGCGAATTCGTCGTGATTGCCGGCGATGTAGGTGATGGTGGCGCCCTTGCGCGCCTTGCGCAGCAATTTCTGCACGACGTCATTGTGGCTCTGCGGCCAATGCCAGTTGCGCCTCAGGCGCCACCCATCGACGATATCGCCGACGAGATAAATGATGTCGGCATCGTGATGTCTAAGGAAATCGATCAGGAAATCGGCCTTTGCCGCCTTCGATCCGAGATGGACGTCGGAGATGAACATGCTGCGGAACGTGCGGGGCTCTTGGCCGGACATCGCGAATTCACCGTTGCTTTCGCCAGCCTATGCCCCGATTCATGCAACAATCGTATGACGGTTGCGGTTGGTCCAGCCCAAGAGCTAGCCTGCCGGGCGAATCACAGGAGAAATCGTCATGGATCTCGGTATCCGCGGAAAGAAGGCCATCGTCTGCGCTTCGAGCAAGGGGCTCGGAAAAGGCTGCGCCATGGCGCTGGCCGAGGCTGGTTGCGACGTCGTCGTCAACGGGCGCAACGCCGAACTGGTGGCCAAAACCGCTGCGGAGCTGCGTGAGCGTTACGGGGTAACTGTCACGGAAGTCGTCGGCGACGTTTCGAAGCCCGAGGTGCAGAAAGCGCTTCTCGCCGCCTGTCCCGAACCCGACATCCTCGTCAACAACAATGGCGGCCCGCCGTTCCGCGATTTCCGCGAACTCGATCGCGCCAAAATCCTCGAAGGCGTCACCCAGAACATGGTGACACCGATCGAGTTGGTGCAGGCCGTGATCGACGGCATGGCCGCGCGCGGTTTCGGCCGCATCGTCAACATCACTTCGCTCTCGGTCTATGTCCCCATTCCCGGCCTTGATCTGTCGTCCGGCGCGCGCGCCGGCCTGACCTCCTTTCTTGCCGGCGTGGCGCGCACGGTGGTCGACCGCAACGTGACCATCAACAGCCTGATGCCCGGCAAGCTGGATACCGACCGGCTGCGCGGTCCGCACGAGGCCGGCAGCGTTGAAGACTCGGCCGCGGCAGCCGCCCGCAAGGCGCGCATCAGTGCCGATGTGCCGGCCAAGCGGCTCGGCACGCCGGAGGAATTCGGCCAGATCTGTGCCTTCCTGTGCTCGGTCCATGCCGGCTACCTGACCGGCCAGAACATACCGGTGGACGGCGGCCTCTATGTCAGCGCCTTCTGAGACCCGGTAGCGCCGGCGCCGACGAAATTCCGCTCAAGCCGTTGAAATAGATCGCTTATCCCTGCTTCGTCGATGTGAATGGCGATTGCGTCATTTGGCGTCGCGAAAAACCTTGGACGCATGCTAAGAAGGCGGCACGCAGGATCGCAGGGAGGCCCGGAATGAACGGCGAGAGCAAGAAAACGGCACGTTCGGACCTCGACGAAGCCGCGCTCTACTTCCACAAGCACCCGACGCCGGGCAAGCTCGAAATCCAGGCCACCAAGCCGCTCGGCAACCAGCGCGACCTGGCGCTCGCCTATTCGCCGGGCGTGGCGGCCCCTTGCCTCGAAATCCGCGACGATCCGGCGACCGCGGCCGACTACACGGCGCGCGCCAATCTGGTCGGCGTCGTTTCCAACGGCTCGGCCGTGCTCGGCCTGGGCGATATCGGCCCTCTGGCTTCCAAGCCGGTCATGGAAGGCAAAGCGGTCCTGTTCAAGAAATTCGCCGGCATCGACGTCTTCGACATCGAGATCGACGCGCCCGAGATCGATCGCATGGTCGAAACGGTGGCGGCGCTGGAACCGACCTTCGGCGGCATCAACCTCGAGGACATCAAGGCGCCGGAATGCTTCGAGGTCGAAGAGCGACTGAAGGCCCGGATGAGCATACCGGTTTTCCATGACGACCAGCACGGCACCGCCATTATCGTCGCCGCCGCCGTGCTCAACGGCCTGGAATTCGCCGGCAAAACCATTGCCGACATCAAGATCGTCACTTCAGGCGCCGGCGCGGCGGCATTGGCCTGCCTCAATCTGCTGGTCTCGCTCGGCGCCAAAGTCGAGAACATCTGGGTCACCGACCGTTTCGGCGTCGCTTATAGGGGGCGCACGGATGAGATGGACCGCTGGAAAGATCCTTATGTGAAGGACACGGAGGCACGCACGCTGGCCGACGTCATATCGGGCGCAGACGTGTTCCTCGGACTTTCGGCCGCCGGCGTGCTGAAGCCGGAATTGCTCCAGCACATGGCGCCGAAGCCGTTGATCCTGGCGCTGGCCAATCCCAATCCGGAAATCATGCCGGAAGTGGCGCGGGCGGCGCGCCCCGACGCGATGATCTGCACGGGCCGGTCGGATTTTCCCAATCAGGTCAATAACGTACTGTGTTTTCCTTACATCTTCCGCGGCGCGCTGGACTGTGGCGCCAGCGCCATCAATGAGGAGATGAAGATGGCCGCGGTGCGGGCCATCGCCGCCCTCGCCCGCGAAGAACCTTCGGATGTCGCCGCGCGCGCCTATTCCGGCGAGACGCCGGTGTTCGGACCCGAATTCCTGATCCCCTCGCCCTTCGATCCGCGCCTCATCCTGCGCATCGCCCCGGCCGTCGCCAAGGCGGCCTGCGACACCGGTGTCGCGACAAGGCCGATCAGCGACTTCTCCGCCTATATCGACAAGCTCAACCGCTTCGTCTTCCGCTCCGGCCTGGTGATGAAGCCGGTGTTCTCCTCGGCCAAGGCGTCGAGCGCCAAGCGCGTCATCTACGCCGACGGCGAGGACGAGCGCGTGCTGCGCGCCGCGCAGGTGGTTTTGGAGGAAGGCATCGCCGAGCCGATCCTGATCGGCCGTCCGCACGTCATCGAGGTGCGCTTGAAGCGCTACGGACTGCGCATCAAGCCAGGCGTCGACTTCGGCCTGATCAACCCGGAGGACGATCCGCGCTACCGCCATTACGTCGACCTCCTGATCGAGCTGGCCGGCCGGCGCGGCGTGACAACGGAGGCTGCGCGCACCATGGTGCGCACCGACAACACCGTGATCGCGGCCCTCGCATTGAAGCGCGGCGACGCCGACGCCATGGTCTGCGGCCTCGAAGGGCGTTTCGAGCGGCACCTGCGCAACGTCACGCTGATCATCGGACCACGAACCGGCATCAAGGACCGGGATCTGTCGACGCTGTCCATGCTGATCTCGCAACGCGGCATCATCTTCCTGACCGACACTCATGTTTCCGTCGACCCCACGGCCGACGAGATCGCCGAAATGACCGTGCTGGCGGCCGAGGAGATCCAGCGCTTCGGCATCGAGCCCAAGGCGGCACTGCTGTCGCATTCGGATTTCGGCTCGCGCGATTCGCCGAGTGCGCTCAAGATGCGGCAGGCGGCGGCGATCCTGGCGCGCATCGCGCCAGAGCTGCAATGCGATGGCGAGATGCATGCCGATTCCGCGCTGTCGGAACATCTGCGCCAGCGTGTTTATCCGCATTCGCGCCTGAAGGGCGAAGCCAATCTCCTAGTATTCCCCAACCTCGATTCCGCCAACATCACGCTGACCGCGCTCAGGACCATGATGGATGCCCTGCATGTCGGCCCGATCCTGCTCGGCACCGACAAGCCGGCGCATATCCTGACGCCCTCGGTGACCTCGCGCGGCGTCGTCAACATGACAGCGCTGGCGGTGGTCGAGGCCGCCCACAAGGCGCAGGCAGTCGTCGATCTGGGCTGAACGCCGATTCGGGGGTAAACTGCGGTTTAACCACGAGCACGTAGCGTGCGGCGGAACAACCAAGCAGGGTTTCGGGCGGATGATGGGCGAAGGGTGGAAGCAGGCGCATCTTGCCGTGCTGCTTGGCCTGCTGCTTTCGGGCGCCGCCGTCTCCGAGCCGCAGGCTGCCTCGCGTGTCTGCCGCCAGCTCGAGGCCGATCTTGCCGCGACCTCGCGCGGCAGCGGCGGTCCGGCCCTGATCCGGAAATATGACGCCGCGATCGACCGACAACGCGAGCAGATTTCAAAGGCGCGCGGCCAGTCCAGCAGCGCCGGCTGCGGCTTCTCTCTGTTCAGCCGCAATGTCAGCCAATGCGCCGGGTTCAACGCCACCATCGATCGCATGAACGCCAATCTCGATAGCTTGCAGGCCAAGCGCGCCCGCCTCGCCGGCGGCGGATCGCGCCGCGATCGCGCACGCATCCTGGCCGCGCTCGACGCCAATGGCTGCCGCGGGGACGCGGGGGCGCCGCGCCGCGAACCCCTGCGCGAAGCGAAACGGGAACAAGGCAACGGCAATCTGTTCGATCAGCTGTTCGGCGGCGACACACACCGGCTCGACACGCTCGACCATGCTGACGATCCCGGTGAGGAGCGCAATGTCCGCCGCGTGCCGGGCCGGTCCGGCATACCGGACTTTCCAGGCGTCGGCGGCGAGTTCCGTACCACCTGCGTGCGCACCTGCGACGGCTACTTCTTCCCGATGTCGAATGCCGCCTCGGTCGGCGATTTCGAGCGCGACCAGAAGAACTGCGAATCGAGCTGTCCCGGCACCGAGATCCAGGTCTTCTATTCGCGCGGCATGGGCGACGATTCGGCCGACATGACATCGTCGGTCACCGGCCGGCCCTACAGCGAGCTGCCGACGGCCTATCTTTACAAGCAGCCCAACCTGTCGCGGCCGCCGGCCTGCGGCTGCAACGCCGCGCAGAACTTCCAGATCATCGGCGGCAATCCGCCAAGCCAGCAACAGTCGCAGCCGCAAACGGAGGGCGCCCCGTTCATTCCGGTGCCTGCCTCCAAACCCGATCCAGGTGCCGATCCCGAGACGCTGGCAAACGCCGCGGGCGGGCTGGACCGCGACGCCATCAAGCGGCTTGCGGTCAAACCGGTCACATCGCCGGTCTCGGTGTTGCCGCCGGAACAGCGGAAGGTCAGGGTCGTCGGGCCAACGTTCCTTCCCGACCCATCAGCGGCAATAGATCTGCAAGCTCCGGTCCCGAAGTCAGTCCGGTAAGGGCAAGCCTCAGCGGCATGAACAGCGCCTTGCCCTTGCGGCCGGTCGCTTCCCTGATCCTGGCCGTCCAGTCCTTCCAGACGGTCCCGCTCCAAGGCTCCTCGGGCAGCAGATCGATGGCCTGGTGAAGAAAATCTCGATCGGCGTCGGAAAATTCCGGCTTCTCCTGCGGCCCTTCGCGCAGGATGCGCCACCAGCCGACAGCATCGGCCAGCCTGTCGAGATTGCCGCGCACAGCCAGCCAGAACGGTTCCGCCTGCTCGCCCGATATGCCGAGCACCACCAGCCGATTCTGCGCTTCGGAGAAGGGCATTTGATGCAGCAGCGTCCGGTTGAGCACGAAAAGCTCGTCCGGATCGAATTTTGCCGCCGACTTCGAGGTCGCAGCCGGGTCGAAACGGCTGGCGAGTTCGGCCAGGTCATGCGCGGCGGCGACATTTTCCGACGTGCCGACCAGCACGGCCAGCGAAGCGACCGCCATCGGCTCGATGCCGTCCTCGCGCAGGCTTTCGATGGAGAGTGCGCCAGTGCGCTTCGACAGCCCCTCGCCCGACACCGTGGTCAGCAGATTGTGGTGGCCGAATTCCGGCGGCTCGACACCCAGCGCCCGGAACAGCGCGATCTGCACGCCGGTGTTGGTGACGTGGTCGTCGCCGCGGATGATATGGCTGACGCCCATCTCGATATCGTCGACGACGGATGGCAGCGTATAGAGATAGGTGCCGTCCTCGCGCACCAGCACCGGGTCCGACAGCGAGGCGAGATCGACGGTTTCCTGCCCGCGCACCAGGTCGTTCCAATGGATTTCGGTGCGCTCCGGCTGCTGCGGATCGCCGGTGAAATTGGGCAGCAGGAAACGCCAGTGCGGCCGGCGGCCATCGGCCTGATATTCGGCGATCTGTTCCGACGTCAGCGTCAGCGCCTCGCGGCCATAGACCGGCGGCAGGCCGCGCGTGCGGCGCACCTTGCGCCTGAGGTCGAGCTCCTCCGGTGTTTCATAGCAGGCATAGAGAACGCCCGCCGCCTTCAGCCGCTCGACCGCCGCGTCATAGATATCGAAGCGACGCGACTGGTATTCGGTGGTGTCGGGAAAGATGCCAAGCCAATGCAGGTCGTAAAGGATGGCGTCGGAAAATTCCTGCTTCGAGCGCGCGACATCGGTGTCGTCGAAGCGCTGGATGAAGCGCCCCTTATGGTTCATGGCGAACAGCCAGTTGAACAGGGCGGTGCGCGCATTGCCGATATGGATGCGGCCTGTCGGTGAAGGAGCGAAACGAACGGTAACTGTCATGAGCGGGGCGTACCGGATGCTTTTGTAATTGACAAGACGCGTCCCCGTGCCGTGCCGCAGACATAGAACATGGCGCAAGCAATGAAAAGACTTGGCGGACGCGGCTCCGCCAGCGATCGCATGTCCCGCACCGCCCGCCCGTCAGGCCGCCGGCGCCTGACGGGATGGCCTCCGGGCCAGAGCCGGAGGCCATCCCCGATCAGGTGACAAGTCCCTTGGTCAATTCGAGCGCCTGACGCTCGAACAGGCGGCGGTAGATGCCGCCCGGCAGCCGGATCAGCGCGTCATGCGAGCCTTCCTCGGCGATCTTGCCGCGATCGAAGACCAACAGCCTGTCGAGCGCCCGCACCGTCGAAAGCCGGTGCGCGATGACCAGCGTGGTGCGGCCGACCATCAGCCGCTCCATCGCCTGCTGGATCAGCACCTCCGATTCCGAATCGAGGCTCGACGTCGCTTCGTCCAGGATCAGGATGCGCGCATCGGCGAGGAACGCACGTGCGATCGCCACGCGCTGGCGCTCACCGCCCGACAGTTTCACGCCGCGCTCGCCGACGAGCGTGCCGTAGCCCTTCGGCAGGTTGACGATGAAGTCGTGCGCGCTCGCCAGCTTCGCGGCGTGCTCGATCTCGGCCTGCGTGGCGCCGGGCCGGGCATAGGCGATGTTTTCGGCCAGCGAGCGGTGGAACAGGATCGGCTCCTGCTGCACGATGGCGATCTGCGCACGCAGCGACGCCTGCGCCACCTCGGAAATGTCCTGGCCGTCGATCAGGATCCGGCCGGCGTTTACGTCATAGAGCCTCTGGATCAGCTTGACGAAAGTCGTCTTGCCCGACCCGGAATGGCCGACCAGCCCGACCCGCTCGCCCGGCGCGATATCGACCGAGAAATCGCGATAGAGCGGCGAACGGTGACTGCCGTAATGGAAGGTAACGTCGTCGAAGGCGATGCCCCCTTGCGTGATACGGATCGGCCCGGCGCCGGGCCGGTCCTCGATGCCAAGCGGTTCGGACTGGAAATCGACCAGTTCTTCCATGTCGTTGATCGAGCGCTGCAGGTTGCGGATATGCGTTCCGATATCCCTGAGATAGCCTTGCAGGACGAAGAAAGAAGTCAGCACGAAGGCGACGTCGCCGGCGGTTGCCTGTCCCCACGACCACAGCATCAGCGCCAGCCCGATGACCGCCGCTCTCATCACCAGCAGCAGCGCCCCTTGCGTGGTTCCGTTGATGGTGCCGCGAACCCAGGTGCGCCGCGTGCGGGCACGCCATTTGGCGACGACCTTGGCAAGCCGGTTCTCCTCGCGCTCCTCGGCGCCAAACCCTTTGACCACGGCGTTGCAGCTCACCGCGTCGGCCAGCGAGCCGCCAAGGCGTGTGTCCCAGGTGTTGGCGAGCCTGGCCGCCGGCGCGACATAGCCCAGCGACAGCATCGCCGTGACGGCGATGAACAGCACCGAGCCGGCGGCGACAACCGCTCCCATCAGCGGCCAGAACCAGCCCAGCAGCAGCGTCGAGCCGACCAGCATGACGACGGACGGCAGCAGCGCAATCAGGATCGTGTCGTTGAGCAGGTCCAACGCCCACATGCCGCGGGTCACCTTGCGCACGGTCGAACCGGCGAAGCTGTTGGCATGCCAGTCGGTGGAAAAGCGCTGGACACGATGAAAGGCGTCGGCGGCGATGTCGGCCATCATCTTCAGCGTCAGTTCGACGATACCCATGAAGGCCAAATTGCGCAGGACAACACCTGCCAGCGCCAACGCCATCAGCATGGAAAACGCGGTTATCGCGGCATTCCAGGCGATCTCGTCGGCGCCGGCGCTGCTGGCGACGGCATCGACCAGCCGGCCGGAATAGAGCGGCGTCAGCACATCGGCCAGCGTCGACAGCAGGAAACCAGCCATGATCAGCGAAAGCCGCCAGGGCTGGCGCCGCCAATGGGTGAAAGTAAAGCCAAGAACGCTGCGAAAGGCGCTCGCGCGCAAATCGATTCGAAAACGAGCCATGATGTCATTCGGGCGCAAAAAGCCCGATCCCGGTAAGGTCGAAAATGAAAAAACCGCGCAAGGGGCTCAATGCCCGGGAATGCGGAGGTTCGGTTATGAATGGCCGCTTGCCCGAAGGCGGCGACCGGCATCGGCAAAGGCCTGTTCTCGATCCGGCTTCGTTCCGAGGGTGAAAACCCTGCGGCGCGCCGGTCGGGACCTAGGCTTCGCGGCCTCGCATAACGATGTCAAATCCTGGCATTCGGTCCTCCCTAAAGGGAATCGCGGAGAGGCCCTTATAGAGATGCCTCATCGCATCGCCAAGGCTGGCGGTCACCAAAAACGCCATCTGGTCCAAGCACTGGGATAAATTTGCAACAACGGCAATGGCGCTTGGTCAGGGGATTGGCTTACGATCGAGGCGCATGTACCGGCCGTCGGTCGACGGCTTGAATCCCAGTCTTTCATAAACCCCATGCGCGTCGTTGGTCGACAGGCTCCAGTGCGAAACGCTACCGAGCTCGGGGTGATCGATCAGCGCCTGCACCAGCCGCGAGCCGATGCCCTGCCCGCGATGCTGCGGCCAGACGATGATATCGGCCAGATAGGCAAACACCGTGCGGTCGGTGATTGCCCTGCCGAATCCCACCTGGCTGCCGTCGATATAAGCCGCGGCGCAGAGCGAATTGGCAAAGGCGCGGCGGTGCGTTTCGTCGCTGCGCCCGCCGCCCCAATAGCTTGCCATCAACAGGTCGGATGTCGCCCTGAAGTCGATCCGTGACAGGTCGAAGCTGATTTCACACTCAGGCATCGCTACCCTCGCCTGCGGCATGACAAGACCTTTCGGCGGAACCGTGTCTAGCCGCGATCCCGGAACCGGTTGGTGATGGGATAGCGGCGGTCGCGGCCGAAATTCTTCCTGGTGATCTTCACACCGGGGGCCGCCTGCCGGCGCTTGTATTCGGCGACGTAGAGCAGGTGCTCGATGCGCGTCACCGTCGCCCGGTCATGGCCGCGCGCGACGATGTCGTCGACGCCCATCTCGTTCTCGACCAGGCATTCGAGGATGTCGTCCAGCACCGGATAGGGCGGCAGCGAATCCTGATCGGTCTGGTTCTCCCGCAGTTCCGCCGAAGGCGCCTTGTCGATGATGTTCTTCGGGATCACCTCGCCCGACGGTCCGAGCGCGCCCGGCGGCACATGGCTGTTGCGCCAGCGCGACAGCGCGTAGACCTGCATCTTGTACAGGTCCTTGATCGGATTGAAGCCGCCGTTCATGTCGCCGTAGAGCGTGGCATAGCCGACCGACATCTCGCTCTTGTTGCCTGTCGTAACCACCATCGAGCCGAATTTGTTGGAAATCGCCATCAGGATGGTGCCGCGGGCGCGGCTCTGCAAATTCTCCTCGGTAATGCCTTCCTTGGTGCCCTCGAAAAGCTGCGTCAGCGCATGAAGGAAACCTTCGACCGGCTCGAAGATCGGCACTATGTCATAACGGCAGCCGAGTGCGCGGGCACAGTCTTCAGCGTCCTTGAGCGAATCGTTCGACGTATAGCGGTAAGGCATCATCACCGCGCGCAGCCGCTCCTCGCCCAGCGCGTCGACGGCAAGGGCCGCGCAGATGGCCGAATCGATGCCGCCCGACAGGCCGAGCACGACGTTCTTGAACCCGTTCTTGTTGACGTAGTCGCGCAAGCCCAGCATGCAGGCGCGGTAATCGGCCTCCTCCCGTTCGGGGATCTTCGACATCGGTCCTTCCGAACAGACCCAGTCTTCGCCCTGTCTCCTCCAGGTGGTGATGTCGACCGCCTCCTCGAACTGGCTCATCTGGAAGGCGAGCCGCTTGTCGGCACCTATGGCAAACGACGCGCCGTCGAAGATCAGCTCGTCCTGGCCGCCGAGCTGGTTTGCATAGATCATCGGCAGCCCGCATTCGATAACCTGGCGGATGACGACCTGGTGGCGCACATCGATCTTGGCGCGGTAATAGGGCGAGCCGTTCGGCACAAGCAGGATTTCCGCGCCGCTCTCGGCCAGCGTCTCGCAGACGCCGACCTCGCCCCAGATGTCCTCGCAGATCGGGATTCCCAGACGCACGCCGCGGAAATTGACGGGCCCCTGGATCTCCGGTCCGGCCTGGAAGACGCGCTTCTCGTCGAACTCGCCATAGTTCGGCAGATCGAGCTTATAGCGCTCGGCGATGATCTTGCCGCCATCGGCGAAGACGATCGAATTGTGGGTGCCCGTCTTGCGCTTCAGCGGCGTGCCGATAATGATGCCGGGACCGCCATCGGCGGTGTCGGCGGCGATCTCCTGCGCCGCCCGCTCGCAGGCCTTCAGGAAGGCCGGCTTCAGCACCAGATCCTCCGGCGGATAGCCGGCGAGGAAAAGCTCGGTGTAGAGCACGAGGTCGGCGCCTTGACGCGCGGCATCCGCCCTCGCCTCGCGGGCCTTGGCGAGATTGCCGGCGACGTCGCCGACTGTCGGATTGAGCTGGGCAACGGCGATGCGCAGTATGTCGGGCTTCTTGGTCATGCTGCTGACTTAGCGCGGCAAAATTCGCCCCGCAATGGCGTTTGCTTGGGCCAATTTCGGTATCAGTCGTCGCCCATATAGTCGCGCAGCGCTTGAGGCGAATGGTTCTCGCCGATTGACATCGCCAGAATGCGCGAAATGTGCCGGCGCGGCAGACCGGTATCCGCAACCCATCGGTTGACCTGGGCCTGGATCTTGTCGAGATCCTTCTTCGACGTCGGGCTTTCGGCGATATCGAGCCCGGCGTCGCGAAGGGCGGCCGCCATGTCGGCCGAAATGACGAAGGCGTCCCAACCCAGCCAGCGCATGAAATACTGGCCGGTATTGCCGCCGAGCCGGCTGCCATGCTTGCCGAGATAGGCCATCAGCCCGACCTGGTCGTCGGCGGGCCACTCGGCGAGGAATGTGCCGAAGCCGCCATGCTCTTTCGACACGCGCTCGACGAAGGCAGCGTTGTCGCGAACGGATTTGATCTTCTGCGGATTGCGCACGATGCGCTGGTCGGACGCCAGTTCGTGCCAGAAATCGTCAGGCTGGAACAGCAACCGCTTGGGCTCGAAGCGCAGGAACGCCTCTTCGAATCCGGGCCATTTCTGCTCGATGACGCGCCAGACGAAACCGGCGGCGAAGACGCGCTCGGCCATCGCCGACAGAATACGGTCATCCCCGATATCGGCCACGGCGGCGTTGTCGGGAATCGGCCCGAGCAGCGAGACCAGCTCCTCCTCGCCGCCCTTGCGCTTTGCGGCGCGAGCGCGAATTTTCTTGAAGTCGGCCATAAGTCCCTCCGGTTCCCATCAAATCTAGCACTTCCCGCGCGGGCCGGCAGCCTCTACCTCTATCGCCAGCCAAGCCCTTGGAGACGGCCATGAACAAGACGATCGACGATCTAGCGAACCGCTGGCTGAGACGAAAGCCGGACGGTCTCAGCGCCCTGGAGAATCGGGTGCTGCAGTCGACGCTTGAGCGCACCACAATCTCGAGGGACACCAACAAGGCCGTCGCCTTCCATCAGACCTTTGGCGACCGCCTTGCCGATACCATCGCCCGCATCGGCGGTTCCTGGACCTTCATCCTCGGTTTCATTGCCTTCCTGATCGTCTGGACATCAGGTAATGCCTGGCTTCTGACGCGCGACGCCTTCGATCCCTACCCCTTCATCTTCCTCAATCTCGTCCTGTCCATGGTCGCGGCGCTGCAGGCGCCGGTGATCATGATGGCGCAGAACCGCCAGACCGAGCGCGACCGCATCGATGCTGCCCACGACTACGAGGTCAATCTGAAGGCCGAGATCGAGATCATGGCGCTGCACGAAAAGCTGGACGAAATGCGCCACGGCCAGATTATAGGCATGCGCGACGAAATCGTGCGGTTGGCCGAGCTGGTCAAGCGGATCGACGACAGGCTGTCGCAGCAATCGCCGTCATGAGCGACGCGATCCATCATTTCATCGAACAATACGGGCTGATCGCCGTTTTTCTGGGCTGTGTCGCCGAGGGCGAGAGTGCCGCCATACTCGGCGGCTTCTTCGCCCATCAGCATATCTTCGTCCTCTGGCAGACTATCGTCGTGGCAGCGCTTGGGGCCTTCGCCGGCGACACCTGCTTCTTTATCCTGGGGAGAAGTTTCGCGGACCATCGCTATGTCGTCGGGTTGCGCAAGCGGCCCGGCTTCCGCCGCGCCTATCGTCTGCTCAACACCCATCCCAACATCTTCGTGCTGTCGAACCGCTACGTCTATGGCATGCGCCTGGTCGGTGGTATCGCGGCCGGCCTGTCGAACATCGCAGCACCCCGCTTCATCGTCTTGAACGCCATTTCCTCGGCGGTCTGGGCGGTGTTGTTCAGCACCATCGGCTATGTCTTCGGGTTGGGCGCCGAGCATTTCATCGGCCAGGCGCTGCTTCGCCATGAGCGGATATTGGTGGGCCTAGCTATCGGCCTGGCCGTGGCCGTACTCGCCTGGCTCATCGCCCGCCATTTCGCCCGAAAGGAACGCGCCAGGGAAAACTGACCGCCGGCCGGCGGTCGAAAGCTCAGATCGGCAGCCCGACGATACGCTCGATGATCGCGATGCCCCAAACGCCGGCGACGATCGCCACGGAGATCAGTACCGCCAGCGAACCGCAGTCTTTGGCCAGCTGAATGTCGACATTGAATTCGCGGCTGAAGGCATCGCAGGCCGCTTCGATGCCCGTGTTCAGCACCTCGACCATGATCAACAGCAGCACCGCTCCGATCAGCAGCGCGTAGCCGCGCCACGACACCGAAACGAACCAGCCGAGCGGAAAGGCAAGGGCGAGCAGCGCCAGCTCCTGCTGGAAGGCTTTTTCAGTTGCAGCCAGCTTGCGGAACGCCCGCAGCGAGTTGAAATAAGCGTCGATCAGCCGCTGCATGCCAAACCCCTTTGCGAATCACCGGCACGGGATAAAGCAATGGCCCGATCAATGGAATAAGCTGGCTCACCCAAAATTCATTCGTCGGCGACCTTCACCGAAGGGGTCGACTTCTCGAATTGAGGCAGCGCGTCGTCGATCGAATAATAATCGCCCTTGTCACCCACGAAGATGTGGCATTGGCCTTCGAGCCCTGTCGGTTCATCGAACGATCCCGCCAGAACCGAAACATAGGCGTCGTCCCGTGGTTTCCAGAAAAGCAGCGATCCGCATGTCTTGCAAAAACCGCGGCCGGCGAAGGCGGACGCCTCATACCAGGTGATGTTGTCGGCGCCGTCGATATCGATATTGGCGTCCGGGACATTGGTTGCGGCATAGAAATGTCCACTCTGCTTGCGACATTGCGAGCAATGGCAATAGATGACGCCGCGCAACGGCCCTCGCGTCCTGAAGCGAACCGCTCCGCAGAGACACGATCCCGTATGATTTTCACTCATCGCACCATCCCAAAAGAAATCGCTGCTGACAGGATCCCAGCTTTTCGGTGGCTGTGCGCAAGAAAATGCGACATGCATTTGGCGCGCTCGGGAATTGTTTGTTCACAGATGAAGGCCTGTACAGCCGGAATCAGCGGAAAACAGGCCGGATTCAGCGGATTAAGGAAACTTTAGCGCTGCTGCATTTATGATCCTCACAAGCGAAAGTCGTGAGTGGGGACGCGCCTTTTTTTCGCAAGATGGACTGGTATGGCCAGCGTCCCCCAGGTCGGCGACATTGGATGCCTGCGAATGTCGCAGCGTGTTCCCGGGGAAGAGTGAACAGAACATGCAGCCGGCAGCCGTCCAGAGCGAACGAAGCACCGATATTGCGAGCACCGTCCTCGCCACAATGCGCCAGCTCGGCGTGCTCGGCCTGCCACGCAATTACGAGATCTTCTACGAGGCCTTGAGCGGATCCAATCGCGAGCTCAGCCTTGCCGTCGTGTCGCTGAGCGGCCGACCGACGCAGGACGACCTCGACCGAATCGGACGCGCTTTCTTTGCCCAGAACCATGGCTCCGGCATCGTCGAGCACGCCAGGGAAGTCATCGCCAACGAGCTCGAGGACATCGCTTCGCTGCTGAGGAGCGAGCGCAGCCACATCGAGAAATATGGTAGGATCCTCAACGAAACGTCGAGCGGACTCGGCAGAAACAGCCTGCTGTCGCCGGATGTTCTGCAGAAGATCGTCAACGCCATGGCGGTCGCCACCAATTCGACGATCGATCATGGCCGGCAGGTTGCCTCGACGCTCAGCGACAAGACCGCGGAACTGGAAAGCGTCAAGTCGAAGCTCGAGGAATATAAGCGCCTGGCCGACACCGATCCCCTGACGCAAATCTGGAACCGTCGCGCCTTCGACAAGGAAATCACCAGGATCTACAACAGCAACAAAGGCATCCTGTTCAACGCATTGATCCTCGCCGACATCGATCGGTTCAAGGACATCAACGACAGGTACGGCCATCCTGTCGGCGACAAGATCCTTCAGATCATCGCCGATATATTCCAGTCCAGCATTCGCGCCGACATGTTCGTCGCCCGCACCGGCGGCGAGGAATTCGCGCTGATCGTCGAGGGCGCAAGCGAGGACGCCACCTACGAAATCGCCGAACGCCTTCGCGCGCTGATCGAACAGTCGCCTTTCACCAGCAGCCAGACCGGCATGAACTACGGCACCGTCACCGTCTCGATGGGCATCTGCATGGCATCCGAAGCCGAGGGCCCTGAAGACCTCTACAGCAAGGCAGACCGGGCGCTTTACCGCTCAAAGGTCAGCGGACGTAACCGCGTGACCAGGCATTCGACAATGGCGGGCCGCGCCGGCAAGAGCTGGCTGCTCTACAAGCAAGACTGATTTTTCGGCAGGAAGCGCTTTTCCTGTGAACTGCTTTGGACGAGGTTCAGCCGTTGGCGACCTGCTTGTGTTGCACCGGGTGGCTTTTCTTGAGCAGGTCCGACACCAGGAACGCCAGTTCGATGGCCTGGTCGGCATTGAGACGCGGATCGCAATGGGTGTGGTAGCGGTCTTGCAACTCCTCGGCCGTGATGGCGCGGGCCCCACCGGTGCATTCCGTCACGTTCTTGCCGGTCATCTCGACATGGATGCCGCCCGGATGCGTGCCTTCGGCGCGGTGCACCTCGAAGAAAGTCTGCACCTCCTTCAGGATGCGGTCGAACGGCCGCGTCTTGTAGCCGGCCGCCTCGATCGTGTTGCCATGCATCGGGTCGGACGACCAGACGACGCTGCGGCCCTCCTTCTGCACGGCCCGCACCAGCTTCGGCAGATGGTCGGCGACCTTGTCGGAGCCGAAGCGGGCGATCAGCGTCAGCCTGCCCGGCTCGTTCTCGGGGTTGAGCAGATCGATCAGTTCCAGCAAGCCGTCAGGCGTCAGCGATGGGCCGCATTTCAGGCCGAGCGGGTTCTTGATGCCGCGGCAATATTCGACATGCGCATGGTCCGGCTGGCGGGTGCGGTCGCCGATCCAGATCATGTGGCCAGACGTCGCGTACCAGTCGCCCGAGGTGGAATCGACACGCGTCAGCGCCTCCTCATAGCCGAGCAGCAGCGCCTCATGGCTGGTATAGAAATCGGTCTCGCGCAGCGCGAAATTGGTTTCGGAGGTGATGCCGACCGCGCGCATGAAATCCATCGTCTCGGTGATGCGATTGGCGAGCGACTCGTATTTCTCGCCTTGCGGGCTGTCGGAGACGAAGCCGAGCATCCAGCGATGCACATTCTCCAGGCTGGCGTAGCCGCCTTGTGCGAAGGCGCGCAGAAGGTTGAGCGTTGCCGCCGACTGGCGGTACGCCATCTCCTGGCGGGCAGGATCGGGAATGCGCGACTTGGCGTCGAATTCGATGCCGTTGATGATGTCGCCGCGATAGCTCGGCAGCGTCACCTCCCCCTTGGTCTCGTTGTCGGACGAGCGCGGTTTGGCGAACTGGCCCGCAACGCGGCCGATCTTCACCACCGGCTGCGCACCGGCGAAGGTCAGCACCACAGACATTTGCAGGAAGACGCGGAAGAAGTCGCGGATATTGTCCGCGCCATGTTCGGCAAAGCTTTCGGCGCAATCGCCGCCTTGGAGCAGGAATGCCTCGCCGGCAGCGACGCTGGCCAGCTGCTTCTTCAGCTTGCGCGCTTCACCGGCAAAAACCAGCGGCGGAAAGGTGGCGAGCTGGGCCTCCGTGTTCCTCAGCGCGGCAAGATCGGGATAAGCAGGCACCTGCTTGATCGGCTTTGCCCTCCACGAATTTGGCGACCATTTCGTCATCGCTGCACCCAACGCTCTTTCCGGCGAGCACCCTCGCCCGCCATTTCCAGCCCCCATGTGGGGTGGCGGCTCCATACACGAAGCCGATTTCCTATTCTAGACCGGAATTTCAGCGCTGGCGAATGGGCCGGGCTGGCTACGCCGCCTTCTCCACCAGCCGCGCCAGTTGCGTCATGACGACAGCCGAGCCTGCCAAACGCTTTTCCGCCGTTGGCCAGTCGCGGGTGAAGACGACGCTTTGGTCCGGCCGGATCTTGGCCAGCGAACCCTGCTCGCCGATGAACTTGACCAGCCCGACCGGGTTCGGAAATTCGCGCTTGCGGAAATGGATGACCACGCCCTTCGGCCCCGCATCAAGCTTCTCGACATTGGCCTTGCGGCAGAGCGCCTTGATGAAGACGATCTTGAGGAGATGCTTCACCTCCTCCGGCAGCGGGCCGAAACGGTCGATCAGCTCGGCGCCGAAAGCATCGATTTCCTCGGTGGTCTCGAGGTCGCCGAGACGCCGATAGAGCGCCAGCCTGAGCTGCAGGTCCGGCACATAGCTCTCCGGGATCATCACCGCCGTGCCCACGGCGATCTGCGGCGACCAGCCGCCATCCGGCACCTCGCCGGAATCCTTCACCTCCGCGACCGCCTCCTCCAGCATCTGCTGGTAGAGTTCGAACCCGACCTCCTTGATGTGGCCGGACTGCTCTTCGCCGAGCAGATTGCCTGCGCCTCTGATATCGAGGTCGTGGCTGGCAAGCTGGAAGCCGGCGCCCAGCGTATCGAGCGACTGCAGCACCTTCAGCCGGCGTTCGGCGGTGTCGGTCAGCTTGCGGTTGGCCGGCAGCGTGAACAGTGCATAGGCGCGCACTTTCGAGCGCCCGACACGGCCGCGCAACTGATAGAGCTGCGACAGGCCGAACATGTCGGCGCGATGGACGATCAGCGTGTTGGCGGTCGGGATGTCGAGGCCCGATTCGACGATGGTGGTCGACAAGAGAACGTCGTACTGGCCGTCGTAGAAGGCGTTCATGATGTCGTCGAGCTCGCCCGGCGGCATCTGGCCATGGGCCACTGCCACCTTCAGTTCCGGCACGGATTGGTTCAGGAAATCATGGATTTCCGCCAGATCGCTGATGCGCGGCACGACATAGAAGGAATGGCCGCCGCGATAACGCTCGCGCAATAACGTCTCGCGAATGACCAGCGGATCGAAGGGCGAGATGAAGGTGCGCACCGCCATGCGGTCGACCGGCGGCGTGGCGATCAGCGACAGTTCGCGCACGCCGGTCAATGCCAGTTGCAGCGTGCGCGGGATAGGCGTCGCCGACAGCGTCAGCACGTGGACGTCGGTCTTCAGGTCCTTCAGCCGCTCCTTGTGCTTGACGCCAAAATGCTGCTCTTCATCGATGATCAGGAGGCCGAGATTCTTGAACGAGATCGCACTGCCGAGCAGTGCGTGGGTGCCGACCACGATATCCACCGTCCCTTCGGCGATCCCCTTCTTGGTCTCTGCCAAGTCCTTTGCGCCGACCAGCCGCGATGCCTGGGCGACGCGGATCGGCAGGCCGGAAAAGCGCTGCGAGAAGGTCTTGAAATGCTGGCGCGACAACAGCGTTGTCGGCACCACCACCGCGACCTGGAACCCTTCCATCGCCGCAATGAAGGCAGCGCGCAGCGCCACTTCCGTCTTGCCGAAGCCGACATCGCCGCAGATCAGCCGGTCCATCGGCTTGCCGGCCGCCAGATCGTCCCTGACGGAATCGATCGCCGTCTGCTGGTCATCGGTCTCCTCATAGGGGAAGCGCGCGGCGAACTCGCCGTAGAGGCCTTCCGCCGGCACCAGCGGAGGTGCAGCGCGCATCTGCCGTTCGGCGGCGATGCGGATCAACTGCCCGGCCATGTCGAGCAGGCGTTTCTTCAGCCGCGCCTTGCGCGATTGCCAGGCGCCACCGCCGAGCTTGTCGAGTGTCGCCTCGGCTGTATCGGAGCCGTAGCGCGACAGGAGCTCGATGTTTTCCACCGGCAGGAACAGCCGGTCGTCGCCGGCATAGTGGATTTCCAGGCAATCATGCGGCGCCCCGACGGCTTCGATTGTGCGCAGGCCGATGAAGCGGCCAATGCCGTGGTCGGCATGGACGACGATGTCGCCAGCCGACAGGGCCGAGGCTTCGGCAATGAAGTCGGACGCGCGCTTCTTGCGCTTGGAGCGCCGGATCAGCCGATCGCCCAAAATGTCCTGTTCGGCGACGACGACCAGTCTTTCGGTCTCGAAACCGGATTCCAGCGGCAGCACGGCCAATGCCGCCTGCCCCGGCTCGAGTTTCTCCGCCTCCGCCAAGGTCGCCACCGGCGCAAGATTGCCCAGACGATGTTCGGCGAGAATTTGGCCGAGCCGGTCGAGCGAGCCCTCGGTCCAGCCGGCGACAATGACGCGGCGGCGTGCCGCACGTTCGTCGGCGATGTGCTTCACCACGACGTCGAAGACATTGACGTTCGGGTCGGCGCGCTCTTCCGCGAAGCTGCGGCCATGGCGCGAGCCGGCATGGAAGACCTTTTTGGCGCCCGCATCGGGAGCGTCGAAGGCCGTGAAGTCGATCGCTTCGCGCGGTCCGAGCGAAGCGACGAGATTTTCCGGCGAAAGGTAAAGCAGGTCCGGCGCCACCGGCTTGTAGGGCACCGCGTCCTTCAGCGCACCTTCGGTCTGCTTCTTGCGCGCCTCGTAATGGTCGAGGATCAGCGTGTGGCGTTCGGCAAGCGCTTCATGCGCCAGATGGTCGAAAACGACGGGCGTGTCCGGCAGATAGTCGAACACGGTCTCCAGCCGCTCATAGAAGAATGGCAGCCAGTGTTCCATGCCCGCGAAGCGCCGGCCTTCGCTAACCGCGGCGTAAAGCCCATCGTCACGCGACGGCGCCCCGAACGCTTCGATATAGGCGCGGCGGAAGCGGCTGATCGTCTCGGGCGTCAGCGCCACCTCGCTCATCGCCTGCAGCGCCATGGACTTGCGCTGCCCGGTGGTGCGCTGCGTGGCCACATCGAAGACGCGGATCGATTCCAGCGTATCGCCAAAAAAATCGAGCCTCAGCGCCTCGGTCCAGCCGGGTGCGAAAAGGTCAAGGATGCCGCCGCGTACGGCGAACTCGCCGATGCCGCGCACCGTTGGCACCCGCTCGAAGCCCGATGTCTCCAGCCGCGACACCAGCCCGTTCATATCGATCTGGTTGCCAGGTTTGGCGTGAAAGGTCTGCGCCTCGATGAGATCCGCGGGCGGAATGCGCTGGAGCAGCGCATTGGCGGTGGTGAGAATGACGGCGCGATGCGGCTTCCTCGCCAGCGCGATCATGGCGGCGAGCGCGTCGAGCCGCCGGGCGGCCGCATCCGAGCCGGGCGAGACGCGGTCATAGGGCAGGCAGTCCCAAGCGGGCAGTTCCAGCACCGGCAGGCCGGGCGCGGCAAAGGCCAGCGCCTCTGTGATTGCCGGCAGGCGCTGCCCGTCGCGCGCCACGAACAGCACGGGCTTGTCGGGCGCGATTTCGCGCGCCGCCTGCACCAGCGCGAAGGCTTCATAGCCGTCGGCGACGCCGTCGACGATGAACTGGCCGGCGCGGCCTTTCGGCAAGCCGATGGTGGGAATGAGGCTCATGGAAACGTTCTTCAAAAGGTCATTGTCCGGCGCGAAGCCATGATTTTTTGCAGGACCGCACAATCGATGTCGGCGGGAACAGAACGTTCGCCGGTGATCAAGGGCAGGAATTCGGTGTCGGGAATATCGAGAAGCTTCTCATATTGGTCGATTTCGTCGCCGGTCAAGGCGCCGATCTCGGCATCGGCGAAAGTGCCGAGGATAAGGTCCATCTCGCGCATGCCACGGTGCCAGGAGCGGAACAAGAGCTTGCGGCGGCGGGCATCGAGCCCCTCGCTTGATCGTTTCGTTCCTGTCATTGTGCCGCATCCTCACTTGCTGCGGCGCATATAGCGTGGATAGAAGGGGCTGTCAGCCTTGCGCTGCAGCCGTCGCGACATAAGCTGACATCATGCGTCCTTCCATCCTCGACCCGCTTTTCGTCCCGATCACGTCGCTTGCAGGTGTCGGGCCGAAGGTCGGCGCGCTGATCGAAAAGGTCGTCGCGGCCGATCTCGGCGACCGCGCGGCGCGCGCCGGCGATCTCCTGTTCGTGCTGCCGCATACCGTCATCGACCGCCGCAACCGGCCGGGCATTGCCGGCTCGGCCGAAGGCGCCATCGTAACGCTCGACGTGCGCATCGACCGCCACCAGCCGCCGCCGCGCGGCAACAGGTCGGTGCCTTACCGGGTCTACGCGCATGACGATACCGGCGAAGTGGCGCTGACCTTCTTCCACGCCCACGCTGCGTATCTGGAAAAATCGATGCCGGTGGGCGAGCATGTCGTGGTTTCCGGCCGCATGGAATGGTTCAACGGGCGCCCGACCATGGTCCATCCGGATCATATTGCCTTGGCCAGCGACGCCGAAAACCTGCCGCTGGTCGAGCCTGTCTATCCCCTCACGGCAGGACTGTCCGGCAAGGTGCTGCGCCGCGCCATCGGCCAGGCGCTCGGCCGTCTGCCGGAGCTGCCCGAGTGGCAGGATGGAGCTTTCATGCGCCGCCAGAGCTTCCCGTCTTTCGGTGACGCGCTGGCCCGCATCCATCATCCCACGGACCCGATCGATGTCGCCATCGAAGGCGCCGCGTGGCGGCGCCTCGCCTATGACGAGTTGCTGGCGGGCCAGGTCTCGCTGGCCCTGGTCCGGTCGAAGGTCCGCAGGCTGTCCGGCCGGCCACTCACCGGCGACGGCCAGGTTGTCGAGAAGCTGCGCGCGGCCCTGCCCTATTCGTTGACCGCGTCCCAGGAATTCGCGCTCGCCGAAATCAATGCAGACCTCGCCGACCCCGAGCGCATGCTGCGCCTCCTGCAAGGCGACGTCGGCTCCGGCAAGACGGTCGTCGCGCTGCTGGCCATGGCGCGGGCCGTCGAGGCTGGCGGCCAGGCTGCCCTGATGGCGCCGACCGAAATCCTGGCGCGCCAGCATCTGGCGACGATCGCCCCTTTGGCGGAACAGGCAGGCATGCGCACGGCCATCCTCACCGGTCGCGAAAAGGGCCGCGAACGCGCCGAAACGCTGGCGGGACTGGCAGGCGGCGAGATCGACATCGTCATCGGCACCCACGCGCTGTTCCAGGAAGCGGTGGCGTTCCACGACCTCGTCCTCGCCGTCGTGGACGAGCAGCATCGCTTCGGCGTTCACCAGCGGCTTGCCATCACCGCCAAGGGCGACGCGCCAGACATGCTGGTGATGACGGCAACCCCCATTCCGCGCACGCTGGTGCTGACCGCCTTCGGCGATATGGACGTCTCCAAGCTGACGGAAAAGCCGGTCGGCCGCCAGCCGATCCGCACCGTCACGCTGCCGCTTGAGCGGCTGGACGAACTCGTCGATCGCATGGTGGAAGCCGTGGCCGGCGGCCAGAAAATCTACTGGATATGCCCGCTTGTGGAAGAATCCGAAGAGATAAAGCTGATGTCGGCCGAGGACCGCTTTGCTTTATTGAAGCCGCTGTTCGGCGACCGGATCGGCCTTGTCCACGGCCGCATGAAGGGCGCCGAGAAGGACGAAGCGATGCGCGCCTTCAAGCAGGGCGAGACACGTATCCTGATTGCCACGACCGTCATCGAGGTCGGCGTCGACGTGCCGGACGCGACCATCATGGTCATCGAACACGCCGAACGTTTCGGCCTCGCCCAGTTGCACCAGTTGCGCGGCCGCGTCGGGCGCGGCGACAAGCCTTCGTCATGCGTATTGCTCTACAAGGATCCGCTCGGCGAAACGGCCAAGCGGCGCCTGTCGGTGATGCGCGAGACCGAGGATGGCTTCGTAATCGCCGAGGAGGACCTGAAGCTGCGCGGCGAAGGCGAATTGCTTGGCACCCGTCAGTCCGGTACGCCGGGCTTCCAGGTCGCGCGCATCGAGGCGCATGCGGACCTGCTCGAGGCGGCGCGCGATGACGCAAGGCTGATCCTGTCACAGGATCCGGACCTGCAGACCGAGCGCGGCGAAGCGCTGCGCCTGCTGCTCTACTTGTTCGGCCGCGACGAGGCGGTGCGGCTCCTGCGGGCGGGATAAGGCCCGAGCGGCGGATTGGCCAGGGTGCCCGTGATCGGCTCGCCATTCAGCGTCACAAGCTTCGTTTTCACCTCCGGCGCCACCAGCCCGGCCGAGACGATCAGCTTGGCGCCATCCTCGATCGTCATGTCGAGCAGCACGATGTCCGACTTCGGCACATACATCAGGAAACCCGTCGTTGGATTGGGTGTGCAGGGCATGAAGACAGCAGTCAGCGGGTCGCCTTCCTGGTCGAGCTTCTGGTTGATCTCGGTTTCCTTTTCGCTGGCCACGAACACCAGCGACCAGACCCCCTTGCGCGGATATTCGACCAAGCCGACCTGACGGAACACGTCGCCTTTGTTCGACAGCACGGTCTCGAAAATCTGCTTCAGCGAGCGATAGATGCCCCGCACCAGCGGCATGCGGCCAAGCAGGCGCTCGCCGAAATTGACGATGGCGCGGCCCACTATATTGGCAGTCATGAACCCGATCAGCGTGATCAGGACGAGCGCCACGATCAGTCCAAACCCCGGAACCGGGAATGGCAGGTAGGTATCGGGACTATAGCGTGCCGGAATATAGGGTTTGACCCAGGAATCCACCCAGCCGATGAAGGACCACGCGATATAGGCGGTGATCGCAAGCGGCGCGCAGACGACGAAGCCCGTGAGGAAATAGTTCCTCAGCCGGGTCATGCCGGAGGTCTTGAGAGCATCTGACATGGTTCACCGGGCGCGAGTTGCAGCGCAAACATTAGTGAACCGGAAGGCGCTTTGGAACTGCGAAGTTTTTAAAGCACCTGTTTAAAAAAACACCTACTCCACCGTCACCGATTTCGCCAGATTGCGCGGCTGATCGACATCGGTGCCCATGAACACGGCGGCGAAATAGGCCAGCATCTGGATCGGCAGCGCGTAGATGATCGGCGAGATGATTTCCGGCACGTCCGGAAGGATGATCGTCTCCATCGTCTTCACGCTCGCCTGCGCGGCGCCCTTGGCGTCGGTGATCAGGATGATCTTGCCGCCGCGCGCCGCCACTTCCTGCATGTTGGACACGGTCTTCTCGAAGATGCGGTCATGCGGCGCGATGACGATGACCGGCATGTTCTCGTCGATGAGGGCGATCGGCCCGTGCTTCAACTCGCCCGCCGCATAGCCTTCGGCGTGGATGTAGGAGATCTCCTTGAGCTTCAGCGCGCCTTCCATGGCGAGCGGGAAATTGGTGTCGCGTCCGAGATAGAGCACGTCCTTGTAGCGCGACAGTTCCCGCGCGATCCGTTCGATCTGCTCTTCGAGCTTGAGCACCTGGTTGGCATAGCGAGGCGCCTCGGAAAGCGCCCGGACCAGCGACTTTTCCTCGTCCCGCGAGATCGTGCCGCGCGCCACGCCCGCCCGGACGGCAAGCGAGGCCAGCACCGACAACTGGCAGGTGAAGGCCTTGGTCGAGGCGACGCCGATCTCCGGCCCGGCCAGCGTCGGCAGGATCACGTCGGATTCACGCGCCATGGTCGATTCCCGCACGTTGACGACGGCGCCGATCTTCATGCCGGCCTTGCGGCAATAGCGCAGCGAGGCCAGCGTGTCGGCGGTCTCGCCCGACTGCGAGATGAAGAAGGCGGCGTCGTTCTTCGACAGCGGCATTTCGCGGTAGCGAAATTCGGAGGCGACATCGATGTCGACCGGCAGCCGCGCGTAGCGCTCGAACCAGTATTTGCTGATCAGTCCGGCCAGATAAGCAGTGCCGCAGGCCGAAATCGCCAGCCGGTCGATGGTGGCGAAGTCGAATGGCAGGTCGAGCGGCTTGGAGACGCCGGAAACAAAATCAACATAATGCGCCAGCGTGTGCGAGATCACCTCCGGCTGCTCATGGATTTCCTTCTCCATGAAGTGGCGGCGATTGCCCTTGTCGACCATGAAGCTGGTCGAGAGCGACTGCTGGCGCTTGCGGTCGACCTTTTTGCCGTCGATGTCGAAGATGGCGACGCCGCTGCGGCGCACCACCGCCCAGTCGCCATCTTCCAGATAAGTGATCGAATTGGTGAACGGGGCAAGCGCGATGGCGTCGGAGCCCAGGAACATCTCGCCGTCGCCATGGCCGACCGCCAGTGGCGGGCCGTTGCGGGCGCCGACGATGAGGTCCTCGTCGCCCGTGAACATAATCGCCAGCGCAAAGGCGCCTTCCAGCCGCTTGAGCGCCTTGTGCGCGGCATCGACCGGCTTCAAGCCTTTGGCGACTTCCCGCGCCACCAGATGCGCGACGACCTCGGTGTCGGTCTGCGACGAGAAGGAATAGCCGTCGCGGATCAGTTCGTCGCGCAGCTCGGCGAAATTCTCGATGATGCCGTTGTGGACGATGGCGACGCCATCGGAAAAATGCGGATGCGCGTTGATCTCGTTCGGCACGCCATGCGTGGCCCAGCGGGTGTGACCGATGCCGATCGTGCCGTCGAGCGGCTCGTCCTTCAGCCGGCGTTCGAGATTGACCAGCTTGCCTTCGGCGCGGCGGCGGCCAAGCGCCCCCTTCTCTATGGTGGCAACGCCGGCCGAATCGTAGCCGCGATATTCAAGCCGCTTCAGCGCATCGACGATGAGCGGCGCAACCTGCGAATGGCCGACAATTCCAACGATACCGCACATGCAGACAGTCCCCAATCCCCTGCAGAACCCGGCGCTATCTACGGATTGCCGGGCTCCCGCGAAAGTCACTTTGCGTTTCGTTCCGTGTAGGGAACAGTCTCGTACGCATGCATCATGACACAGCGCACTTGCAATCCAGTTACTGCAATCGTTCAGTTTTTGAAGACCGGTTTTACCTCTTTTTGGCAACCGCGGCCGACGCGAAGCGCTCGCGCAATTCCTTCCCTTTGCCGGGGATCGTCTTCTGGCGGGCACGCCCGAAGGCCAGCGCATCATCGGGCACGCTCTCGGTGATGACGCTGCCCGAGGCGATGTAGCCGCCCTTGCCAATGGTGACCGGCGCCACCAGCGAGGTATTCGAGCCGACAAAGGCACCCTCGCCGATATCGGTGAAGTGCTTCAGATACCCGTCATAATTGCAGGTGATCGTGCCGGCGCCGATATTGGCCCCGGCGCCCACTCGTGCGTCGCCGATATAGGTCAGATGGTTGACCTTGGCGCCCTCCTCGATGACAGCCTGCTTGACCTCGCAGAAATTGCCGACCTTGGCTTTTTGTCCGAGATCGGCGCCCGGTCGCAGCCGCGCGAAGGGGCCGACATCGCAATGAGCGGCGACGATGGCGCCCTCGATATGGCTGAAGGCGTGAATCCTGGCGCCGCCGGCGATCTTCACACCCGGCCCGAACCAGACGTTCGGCTCGACAATGGTATCGGCGCCGATCTCGGTGTCGTGGGAGAAGAAAACGGTCTCCGGCGCGATCAGCGTCACGCCCGAAAGCATCGCCTCATGGCGACGGCGCTGCTGCCAAATGCCTTCGGCTTGCGCCAGTTCGGCGCGGTTGTTGATACCGAGCGCGTTCTCGAACGTGGCTTCCGTCGCGACGACATCAAGGCCTTGTTCGCTGGCAAACTCGACGATATCGGTGAGGTAATACTCGCCCTTGGCGTTCTTGTTGCCGACCGCGTCGAGCAGTTTCAGCGCCTGGCTGCCGGCAATCGCCATCAGCCCGCCATTGCAGAAGGTGATCTTCTTCTCCTCGTCGGAGCAGTCCTTTTCCTCGCGGATGGCGACGAGCTTGCCACCTTTTTCGATCAGGCGGCCATAGCCGGTGGGGTTCGCCGTGCGGAAGCCGATGACGACGACGGCAGCACCTTGCGCCAGCTTCAGGCGCGCCGCCGTGAGCGCGCCCGGATCGATCAGCGGCGTATCGCCGAACATGACGAGAATATCGTCGTAACCCTTTGATATCGCGGCGCGCGCGGCAAGCACAGCATGCGCGGTGCCGAGGCGCTTTTCCTGAACGAAAGCCTCTGCCTTCGGCGCGAATTTCTGCGCCGCCTTGCGCATCTCCTCGGCGCCGTGGCCGATCACCAGCGCTAGGTCGCCAGCACCCGCCGCCTCGGCCGCCTTGACCACATGCGCGACCATCGGCAGCCCGGCGATCTGGTGCAGCACCTTGGGCAGCGCGCTCTTCATGCGCGTGCCTTCGCCGGCGGCGAGGATGATGGACAGGCATGTTCTCTGGCTCATGGAAGGACAACCATAGGAAAAGCGTTGGGACTCAAATCATGCTAGCAGCGGCGCCATGCTGCACCAATGCGGTTAAATTCCGGTGAGATGGCTGAGCAATTGACTTTTAATCAGTAAGCGCACCGCCTGTTGAGTTACTTACCCCAGGCGACCCAGCACCGGAAAATTCTCCAGCAGCCAATAGGATACGGTCTGCACGCCGCCGGTGAGGAAAAACACGCCGGCGACGACCAGCAACGCGCCGATCGCCTTCTCCACGCGGCCGAGATGGACGCGGAATTTGCCGAGAAAGCGCATGAAGGCGCCGGAAAACAGTGCCGCTATCAGGAACGGAATGCCCAGCCCGAGCGAATAGGCGGCGAGCAGCAATGCGCCCTCGCCCACCGTCTCGCGGCCGCCGGCCAGCGTCAGGATCGGCCCCAGCACCGGGCCGATGCACGGCGTCCAGCCGAATGCGAAGGCCAGCCCCATGACATAGGCCGCTACCGCGCTTGCCGGTTTGCCCTGTGACTGGAAACGCGCCTCGCGCGACAAAAGCGGAATGCGCAGGATGCCGAGGAAATTCAGGCCCATCAGGATGATCAGCACGCCGGCGCCCATCGCCAGCGGCTCCTGCCACACGCGCAGGAGGCGGCCAATGGTCGAGGCGCCGGCGCCCAGCGCGACGAACACGGTCGAGAAGCCGAGCACGAAGGCAATCGAGGAATAAAGCAGCGCGGTGCGGGCGCCGGCTTTGGCGGCCGCTCCGGCATTGCCGCGAAAATCGTCGACCGACACACCAGCCATGTAGCAGAGATAGGGCGGCACCAGCGGCAGCACGCAAGGCGACAGGAACGAGATCGCCCCTGCCCCGACCGCGCTGACATAGCCTATATCCAGTGCCATTCCAGAACTCCGACTTTACGGCGCCGATATAGCGACGCCCCGGGCCCTCTGCCAATCACCATTGTGTTGGCATGCCCGGGAATAAACATCGGTGCCCGCGCGTTGATCGAGCGAGGCCGCGATTGCCGCGCATCCTCGGATCAGCAGGGAGATTTCGATGAAAACCGTGACACTAGGGTTGGCCGCGCTTTTGCTCAGCACCGCCGCGTCTTTCGCAGCAGAGGCCTGGAAGGAGGCCGAGGTCGGCGGCACCAAGATCTACACCGATGCCAACGGCATGACGCTCTATACCTATGACAAGGACGAGAAAGGCAAGACCAACTGCTATGACAAATGCGCCACAAACTGGCCGCCGCTGAAGGCCGAGGCCGGCGCCAAGGCGGACGATGAATGGACCGTCGTCGACCGCACCGACGGCACCAAGATGTGGGCCTATGACGGCAAGCCCGTCTACACATTCATCAAGGACAAGAAGGCCGGCGATGTGTCGGGCGATGGCGTCGGCGGCGTCTGGCATATCGTAAAGGCCGACTAAGGCTGCCACCTTAACTTCGACGTTGCTGCCGGGCGGGCCTCCAACGCCTGGCAGCCCGCATCAGACACGCTGGCGCGGCATTTGGCCCAATCCATAGGGGCGCCGGCGACTCATCGGCGCCAATTTGAGCCGCTCCTCACCGCTCCAGCCATTTGTCTCAGTTACCCCTCAACAATGTGATCTTCTCCATACACTCTTAGAGTGTATCGCTGTCGGCACTCTTGCAATTTGGCCGCTTCCCCTTGACCGGATGCAAAAGCGCGGCCATGTGAGCGACGAACAGAACCGAGATTTCGTCGCGCGCAGCGGAATTCTTCTGCCGCATCACAGCTGATATGAGCCCTCATGGACGTCGTCGTCGTCGAATCGCCGGCCAAGGCGAAGACAATCAACAAATACCTCGGCAGGAACTACAAGGTTCTGGCCTCGTTCGGCCATGTCCGTGATTTGCCGGCCAAGGACGGCTCGGTGCGACCGGACGAGGATTTCGCCATGTCCTGGGCGGTCGACACGGCCTCCGGCAAGCGCCTCGCCGACATCGCCAAGGCGGTCAAGGACGCCGACGGCCTGATCCTCGCCACCGACCCGGACCGCGAGGGCGAAGCCATTTCCTGGCACGTGCTGGAAGTCTTGCGGCAGAAGCGCGCGCTGAAGGACAAGCCGGTCAGCCGCGTCGTCTTCAACGCCATCACCAAGAGCTCGGTGCTCGAGGCGATGGCCAATCCACGCCAGATCGATGCACCGCTGGTCGACGCCTATCTCGCCCGCCGGGCACTGGACTATCTCGTCGGCTTCACGCTCTCGCCGGTACTGTGGCGCAAGCTCCCCGGAGCCCGTTCCGCCGGCCGCGTCCAGTCGGTCGCCTTGCGGCTGGTCTGCGACCGCGAATCCGAGATCGAACGCTTCATCCGCGAGGAATACTGGCAGATCGCTGCCATCCTCGGCACGCCGCGCAACGAAAATTTCGAGGCGCGCCTGACCGCTTTCGAGCGCAAGAAATTGCAAAAGCTCGACATCGCCAACAAGGCGCAGGCCGACGACATCAAGGCCATGCTCGAGGGCGCGGCCTTCAAGGCGCTGTCCGTCGAGGCAAAACCCACCAAGCGCAATCCAGGCCCGCCCTTCACCACCTCGACATTGCAGCAGGCCGCCTCCTCGGGCCTCGGCTTTTCGGCCAACCGCACGATGCAGGTGGCGCAGCGCCTCTATGAGGGAATGGAGATCGGCGGCGAGACCACCGGCCTGATCACCTATATGCGAACCGACGGCGTGCAGATGGCGCCCGAGGCGATCGACGCCGCACGCGATGCCATCGCCAAGGAATTCGGCCCGAAATACCTGCCGGAGAAGCCGCGTTTTTACACGACCAAGGCCAAGAATGCCCAGGAAGCGCACGAAGCGATCCGCCCGACCGACTTCATGCGCACGCCGGCATCGGTCAGGCAATATCTCGATGCCGACCAGATGCGGCTCTACGAATTGATCTGGAAGCGCGCCATCGCCAGCCAGATGCAGCCGGCCGAGATCGAGCGCACCACGGTCGAGATCGAGGCGGTCAACGGCACGCGCACAGCCGAGTTGCGCGCCGTCGGTTCAGTCGTGCGCTTCGATGGTTTCATCGCCGCCTATACCGACCAGAAGGACGATGATTCCGAGGACGAGGAAAACCGCCGCCTGCCCGAAATCCGCGCCGGCGAGCAGCTTGCCCGCCAGGCGATCAACGCCACCCAGCACACGACCGAACCGCCGCCGCGCTATTCCGAAGCTTCGCTGATCAAGAAGCTGGAGGAGCTCGGCATCGGCCGGCCGTCGACCTACACGGCGATCCTGAAGACGCTCGAGGACCGCGATTATGTCACCATCGACAAGCGCCGGCTTGTGCCGCAGGCAAAGGGCCGGCTGCTGTCCGCCTTCCTGGAAAGCTTCTTCGAGCGTTATGTCGAATACGATTTCACCGCATCGCTCGAGGAAAAGCTCGACGAGATCTCCGACGGCAAGCTCGCCTGGAAGGACGTCCTGCGCGATTTCTGGAATGATTTTTCCGGCGCCGTCGCCGACATCAAGGAACTGCGCGTCACCGACGTGCTCGATGCGCTGAACGAGGAACTGGCGCCGCTGGTCTTCCCTGCCCGGGAGGACGGCTCCAATCCGCGCATCTGCCCCAAATGCGGCACCGGCAATTTGTCGCTCAAGCTCGGCAAGTTCGGCGCCTTCGTCGGCTGTTCGAACTATCCCGAATGCTCCTTCACCCGCCAGCTTGGCGACGCCGCCAACCCCAATGGCGAGAATGGCGGCGGCGAAGACGGCACCAAAGTGCTCGGCAAGGATCCCTACACGGCTGAGGAGATCACGCTGCGCAGCGGCCGCTTCGGTCCCTACATCCAGCGCGGCGACGGCAAGGAAGCCAAGCGTTCCAGCTTGCCCAAGGGCTGGACGCCTGATTCGATCGACCATGAGAAGGCGCTTGCCCTGCTTTCCCTGCCGCGCGATGTCGGCAAGCATCCGGAAACCGGCAAGATGATCTCGGCCGGGCTTGGCCGCTACGGGCCTTTCGTGCTGCATGACGGTACCTACGCCAATCTCGACAGCATCGAGGATGTGTTCTCGATCGGGCTCAACCGCGCCGTTTCGGTGATCGCCGAGAAGCAGTTGAAGGGCAAGGGCGGCCGTAATGGCGGCACTGCGGCAGCCCTCAAGGAGCTTGGCGATCATCCCGACGGCGGCGGCAAGATCGTCGTGCGCGACGGCAAGTACGGGCCTTACGTCAATTTCGGCAAGGTCAATGCCACGCTGCCCAAGGGCAAGGATCCGCAATCGGTGACGATGGAGGATGCGCTGGCGCTGATCGCCGAGAAGGAAGCCAAGGGCGGCGGCGGCAAGAAGCCTTTCCGCAAGGCGGCGGCGGCCAAGGCCCCCGCTACCAAGAAGACGGCGGCCAAGAAGCCTGCCGCCAACAAAAAGGGATAGAACGGCGTGGCGCGCAGGATCTCCGCAAGAACCCACGGCGACCCGCGCACCGCCGGCACAACGGCCAAGGTCAAGGGCGACTACAGGCCCTCGCGTGACGAAATCCTGCGCTACATCGCCGAAAATCCGGATCGCGCTGGAAAACGCGACATCGCGAAGGCATTCGCGCTGCGCGGCCCGGACCGCATCTGGCTGAAGGATCTCCTGCGCGACCTGCAGGACGAAGGCGTCCTGACCAAGGAGCGTAAGCGGCTGGCCCGCGTTGGCGCCCTGCCCCATGTCACGGTGCTCGACATTTTCGACCGCGACGCCGACGGCGTGCTGCTGGCGCGTCCCACCGAACACACTGCCAATGGACCGCCCCCCATCGTTTCCATCCGCCTGTCGCGCAGTGGCGGCGGACCGGCGCCTGGCATTGGCGATCGCGTGCTGGCCAAGACCTTTCCCGCCGACGACACGAACGTCGCCTTGGGCGGCCCGGCCTACACAGGGCGGGTGATGAAGATATTCGAGAAGCGCACGGATGCCGTTCTCGGCGTCTTTCGGGTGCTTCAGGACGGCAGTTTCCGCATCGAGCCGGTGGAGCGCCGGCAACCCGAACTGATCGTCGACAAGGAATTCCAGAACGGAGCCAGGAACGGCGATCTCGTCGAGGTCGAGCCCGCCCGGGCCTCGCGCTATGGCTTGCCGAGGGCGAAAGTACTCAACGTGCTGGGCTCGCTGACCAGCGAAAAGGCGGTCTCGATGATCGCCATCCACGCGCATGACATTCCGCATGTCTTCCCGGCCGACGTCATCGCCGAAGCCGAAGCCGTCAAGCCTGCGACGATGGCGAACCGGGAGGACTGGCGCGAACTGCCGCTGGTCACCATCGACCCGGCCGATGCCAAGGACCACGACGACGCGGTGTTCGCTACGCCCGATCTCGACGAGAAGAACCCCGGCGGCGTGGTCATCACGGTCGCCATCGCCGACGTGGCTGCTTACGTCCGCTACGGCACGGCACTCGACCGCGAAGCGCTGAAGCGCGGCAACTCGGTCTATTTCCCCGATCGCGTCGTGCCGATGCTGCCCGAGCGCATCTCCAACGATCTCTGCTCACTGCGCGAAGGCCAGGATCGCCCGGCTCTCGCCGTGCGCATGACCTTCTCGGCGGACGGGCGCAAGATCAGGCATTCCTTCCATCGCGTGATGATGAAATCGGCGGCCAAGCTCGCCTATCCACAGGCGCAAGCCGCAATCGACGGCGCGCCTGACGACAAGACCGGCCCGATCCTCGACACGGTGCTGAAGCCGCTATGGGACGCCTATGCGATCCTCAAGCGCGGACGCGATGGCCGCCAGCCGCTCGAACTCGACCTGCCCGAGCGCAAGATCCTGCTGAAGCCCGACGGCACGGTCGATCGCGTCGTCGTGCCGGAACGGCTCGATGCCCATAAGCTCATCGAAGAATTCATGATCCAGGCCAATGTCGCCGCCGCCGAGACACTCGAGGCGAAGAAGCAGGCGCTGGTGTACCGCACCCACGACGCGCCCTCGCTGGCCAAGCAGGAATCGCTGCGCGAATTTCTGCAGACCCTGGGCCTGTCGCTGGCGCGCGGTGCGCAGATGCGGCCCGCCCAGTTCAACGGCATTCTCGAGCGCGTGCGCGGCGCCGACAACGAAGGCCTGGTCAACGAGGTGGTGCTGCGCTCGCAGAGCCAGGCCGAATATTCGCCCAAGAACATCGGCCATTTCGGCCTCAACCTGAACCGTTATGCGCATTTCACCTCACCGATCCGCCGTTACGCCGACCTCATCGTGCACCGCGGGCTTATCGCCGCACTCGGCCTGGGCCCAGGGGGCCTGACGCAGGAGGAGGAAGCGCGGCTCGAGGATGTTTCGGTGCTGATTTCCGGCACAGAACGCCGTGCGATGGCGGCCGAACGCGACACGGTCGACCGGCTGATCGCCGCTTATCTCGCCGAGCGCATCGACGACCGTTTCGACGCCCGCATTTCCGGCGTCACCAAATCGGGACTATTTGTCCAATTGCCGCAGTATGGCGCGGATGGTTTCATCCCCGTGTCAACTCTGGGCGGCGATTACTATATATACGACGAAACGGCCCGCTCGCTCTACGGAGACCGCTCGGGCAAGGGTTATCAGCTGGCGGACCGTGTCGAGGTCCGTCTCGTCGAGGTGGCGCCGATGGCCGGCGCGATGCGCTTTGAGATGTTGACCGACCCGAAGCCCCTGCCTGGCTCCGTCAGGTCGTTTCACAAGGCAAAAGGCCGCGCCCGTGCGTCACAATCGCGCCCTGGCTCGCGCGGCAGGAGACGATGATGGCAAAGGGCATGGAAGAACAGGTTTTCGGCGGCGAACTTCATTCGGGCCGGGTCGCGCGTCCGCTATGGACGGCGATGAAGCGCGGCATGCTCGGCCGCTGCCCGCATTGCGGCGAAGGCAAGCTGTTTCGCGGCTTCACCAAGACCGTCGAGACATGCAGCGTCTGCGGCGAGGAGATACACCATCACCGCGCCGACGATCTGCCTGCCTATCTGGTCATCGTCATCGTCGGCCACATCGTGCTCGGCGCCTTCATGGGCGTCGAGGCGACGTCGACCCTTTCCACCTGGCAGCACATCGCCATCTGGGTACCCTTGACGATCCTGCTGTCGGTTGCACTGCTGCAGCCGGTGAAAGGTGCCGTCATCGGATTGCAATGGGCATTCTATATGCACGGTTTTGCTGGCGAACACGACGTGGCTGAATCCCATCCCGGTGCCTGAGGTGCTGGCTGGCGCAACATGCCAACCGTCAAGGCTACTTTCGCATGCAAGACGTTTCCGCTAGGTCCTGTGCATGGAAGGAATGACCAAGGCGGACGTCGACAGGCTCGACACGGGTCTGGCCACGCATCGCGGCAGGGCGATTCGTCCACGTGATGCCGCGACTCTGATCCTGCTCGACGGCAAGGCCAACGACTTGCGGGTCTTGATGGGTCGCCGTCATGCCGGTCACGCCTTCATGCCAGGCAAGTTCGTTTTTCCCGGCGGCCGTACCGACCCGGCGGACAGCCGCATCCCCACCGCCACCGCGCTGCATCCCGAGCAGGAAGCAAAGCTCATCGCCGGCCCCGGCCGCACGAGCGAGGCGCGTGCCCGCGCCATCGCCTTGTCGGCCATCCGCGAGACCTATGAGGAAGCCGGGCTGCTGATCGGTCGCAAAGGCGCCTTCGCCACGACAAGGTCTGATTGGCAAGGCTTTGCCGAACATGGAGTGCAACCTGCCCTGGACATGCTGCGCTTCATTGCGCGCGCCATCACGCCGCCCAACCGGGTGCGCCGCTTCGACACTCGCTTCTTCTGCGCCTGGCGCGGCGACGTCGCCGTCGAACTGCCAGGCGGCGGTCCGACCAACGAACTCGAGGAACTGGTCTGGCTGCCGCTTGCCAAGGCCAGGGAAGCCGACATTCCCGACATCACCCGGATGATCCTGGACGAGCTGGAAAGCCGCCTCGCCCACGATCCGCTGTTGCGTCCGGGCGGTCCCGTGCCCTTCTACCGGCTTGTCCGCAACCACTTCACCCGCGAAATTCTGTAGAACATCGAGTATTCAGACATAACATGACGGTCGATACCCAACCAAAGGGCGACGAGCGCGTACACTGGCTGCCGATGGTGGCGGCGATCTCGTCGATCAGCGTCGTCGGCATTGCCATCGGCCTCGGCATGCCGCTGCTCAGCGTCATCCTGGAGACGCGCGGCCATTCGGCCTCGATGATCGGCCTCAACACCGCGGTCGCCGGCCTGGCCTCGATCGCCGGTGCCCCGCTCGCTACGCCGCTCGCCATGCGCTTCGGCGTTGCCTGGACGATGATCGCCATGATTGCCGCCGGCGCACTCGCCTTCGTCGGCTTCCATTTCGCGCCCGATTTCTGGATGTGGTTTCCGCTGCGTGTCGTGCTGCACATCGCGCTGACGGTGCTGTTCATCCTGTCGGAATTCTGGATCAGCACCTCGGCGCCGCCGCATCGGCGAGGCCTTGTGCTCGGCATCTACGCCACCGTGCTGTCGCTCGGCTTTGCCGCGGGGCCGTGGCTGTTCGCCCATCTCGGCAGCAGTGGCTTCCGGCCCTTCGGCGTCATCATAGCGCTGGTGGCACTGGCCGCGATCCCGGTGCTGGCGGCGCGCAACGAGAGCCCGACGATTGTATCCGACGGTGAAACCAGCAATTTCCTGCGCTATATCTGGCTGGTGCCGACCGCCACCGCCGCCGTTCTGGTGTTTGGCGCCGTCGAAACCGGCGGTTTCGCCCTGTTCCCTGTCTATGGCAGCCGCATCGGCTATTCCGAAGCCGACGCAGCCTTGCTGCTCACCATGATCGGCCTTGGCAACGTCCTCTTGCAGATCCCGATCGGCATGATCAGCGATCGCGTCTCGGACCGCCGCTACCTGCTTCTGGCCTGCGCCACTGTCGGCCTTGCCGGCACGATCTTCATGCCGCATCTGGCCGGCAACTGGCACCTGATGGCGGGCCTCCTGTTCGTCTGGGGCGGCGTGGTCGCGGCCATGTACACGATCGGGCTCGCCCATCTCGGCTCGCAGCTTTCGGGCCATGAGCTGGCTTCGGCCAATGCCGCCTTCGTGCTGTGCTACGGTGTCGGCATGGTGCTCGGCCCGCAGGCGATAGGCATCGGCATGGATGCGTTCGGCCCTTCTGGCTTCGGCTGGTCGCTCGGGCTGTTCTTCGCCGCCTACATGGCCCTTGCCAGCGTCAGGCTGGTCCGCAAGATCTTGTAAGCCGCCATCGGCGCAAACCGGATTCGCGATCGCCCACTACCGGCTGGCCCCATAACTGGCTACCCCAGATGACTGGCTGCTGACAGAACCGTGTCAGCAGCCAAGGTTTATACGGAGACCTCAAAACACTTGAAGTTGAGGAGACTCCGATGATCGACAGCGGCTTTGAAACCACATCATTGCGGATGACGCTGCTCCTGCTTGTCACTTTCCAGGCGCCGGCTGCGGATGTCGACCGCATCATGGACGCAGTGGTCGCGCTGGCGCCGCTGGCCATGGGTACATATGACCGCAACGCCTACCAGTCGGCGCACGGCATCGAGCGCTACCGGCCACTTGACGGCGCAGCCGCCGGCGCCGAGACCGAATTGCGGCGGCGCCCCGGCACGGTCGAGGTTTCATTCGAACTGCCCGATGACCAGGAATTGGCGGCGCGGGTCGTCGAAGCGATCTTTCAGGCGCACAGCTACCAGGAGCCGGTGATCCGCATTCAGCCGGTCCTTGCCAGCCGTTCCAAGGGGCTGGACGATCGCGCCAATCCGAATCGCTGGTGGAACACCACGGGAGATTGGAAGAAAACCATCGTTCTGGAGGCGGAACACGTGTGAATGCCGACAGGCATTGGCTTCCGTGACGGCCGCAAGGCGCGTCGGGCTTGACTTTCCGGGCGCGTTCTTTATGTGTCGCGGCAAGTTTCCCGCGTCCGGGTGTTTTCCCGTGCTCCAGCGGCCAAAACCCCACGAACAAACGGACTGATACCATGGCCAAAGCCGCAAACATCAAGATCAAGCTTCTGTCGACCGCCGACACCGGTTTCTTCTACGTGACCAGCAAGAACAGCCGCACCAAGACGGACAAGCTGTCGTTCCGCAAATACGACCCGGTCGCCAAGAAGCACGTCGAGTTCAAGGAAACCAAGATCAAGTAATCTGTTTTTCCGAGAGAATGCCGAAACGCCGCCCATCGGGCGGCGTTTTTGCATGCAATATGTCTTGGCCGCTCGGCGGCCGCGCCCCTATCCTACCCGGCCGCCGCTTTTCGGTTCGAAAACATGCAGCGCCGCGGGATCGGCCGATAGCCGCACTGTCTCGCCAGGCTTCACGCCGGCGCGGCCCATGGCGAACACGCAAAGCTGCTGGCCGGCCAGCTTGACGTAGAATTGCGTCGAGAGCCCGAGCGGCTCGACCACCACCACTTCGCCTTGCAGCGGACCGTCATCCGCCAGCCTCATATGCTCCGGCCGCAAGCCGACGGTAACCGCATCGCCCTCCCTGAGCGGCAGGCCATCCTGCAATCGCAGTTTCTGGCCATCGGACAGCACTGCATCCGCCTTGCCGCCCTTTTCGACCCTTGCCGGCAGGAAATTCATGCCGGGCGAGCCGATGAATCCGGCGACGAACATGTTGGCCGGCCGGTCGTAGAGGTCGAGCGGCGCACCGACCTGCTGGACGACGCCGTCATGCATGACGACGATGCGATCGGCCATGGTCATGGCTTCGATCTGGTCATGCGTGACATAGACCGATGTGGTCTTCAGTTGCTGGTGAAGGGCCTTGATCTCGGCGCGCATGTGCACGCGCAGCTTGGCGTCGAGGTTCGAAAGCGGCTCGTCGAAAAGAAAGACCTTGGGATCGCGCACGATGGCCCGACCCATGGCGACGCGCTGGCGCTGGCCGCCGGAAAGCTGGCGCGGCAGGCGTTGCAGGAAATTGTTCAGCCCAAGCCGTCTGGCGGCGCCGTCGACACGCGCGTCGATCGCCTGCTTCTCTGCCTTCCTCAGCATCAGGCTGAAGCCCATGTTCTTCGACACGTCCATATGCGGATAGAGCGCGTAGGACTGGAACACCATGGCGATGTCGCGGTCTTTCGGCGCGACGTCGTTGACCAGCCGCTCGCCGATACGAATCTCGCCATCGGAAACCTCCTCCAGGCCGGCGATCATGCGCAGAAGCGTCGATTTCCCGCAGCCGGACGGACCGACGAGGACGACGAACTCGCCGTCGGCGATGTCGAGGTCGACCGCGTGCAGCACACGCACGGCGCCATAATCTTTGCGGACCTTTTCCAGCGTAACGGAAGCCATCGATTATCCCTTCACGGCGCCGGCGGTGAGGCCGGTGACGAGATAGCGTTGCAGGAAGCCGAAGAAGATGCAGACCGGGATCAGCGCCAGGATCGACGCCGCCATCATCTGCCCCCAGTCGACGGCGAACTTGCCGATGAAGGTGAGCAGGCCGACGGCGAAGGTCTTCTTATCATCGCTGGAGATCAGCATCAGCGCGAACAGGAGTTCACTCCAGGCAGCGGTGAAGACAAAGCCGAGCGTGGCGCCCATGCCGGGCAGCGTCAGCGGCACGATCACCCGGCGCATCGCCTGCGCGCGTGTGCAGCCGTCGATCATCGCCGCCTCCTCCAGGTCCTTCGGTATGCCGTCGAAGAAGGACTGCATCAGGAAGGTTGCAAACGCGGTGTTGAAGGCGGTGTAGATGATGATCAGTCCGGTCAGGCTGTTGATCAGGCCGATCTGGCCCATCACGCGATAGATCGGTGGAATGACCATGACTAGCGGGAAAGTCTGGGTCAAAAGCAGCATCAGCGCCAGTGCCGCCTTGCCGCGAAAGGTGAAGCGCGACATGGCGTAGCCGGCGAGCGTCGCGACGACAGTCACCAGTGCCGCCGTCGAAACCGAGACGATGACGCTGTTGAGGAAATAGCGCGGAAAGTCGGTGGCCTCGAGCACGGTGACAAAGTTCTGCAACGTCATCTTCGACGGCCAGAAGGTGATGCCTTCGGAATAGAGAAGCCGTTCCGGTGTAACCGATATCTTCAGGGTCCAGAAGATCGGGAACAGGGCGAAGATCACATAGGCCGCGATGGCCGCATAAAGCCCGACGCCGCCGAAGAAGCGTTGCGAAGATGAGCGTCCCGCGATCATCAGACGTGCCTCACCAGAGAGCGACGGATGGCGATCAGCGCAATCGCATAGGCTATGAGCAGGACGAGCAGCAGCACGGCAACCGCCGATGCGTAGCCCTTGTCCAGCGACTTGAAGGCGCTGACATAGATGTAGACCGGCACCGTATTGGTCGACCCGGCCGGCCCGCCCTCGGTCATGACGAAGATCAGGTCGGCGAAAGTGGCGATCCAGATGGTGCGCAGCATCACCGTGATGGCGATGGTCGGCGCCAGGAACGGCAGTGTCACCTTGGTGAAACGTTGCCAGGGCGAGGCGCCGTCGATCGCCGCCGCCTCATGCAGTTCCGCGGGAATGGATTTCAGTGCTGCCAAAAGCGTGATGGCAAAGAACGGAATACCGAACCAGACATTGGCGACGATCGGCCCCCACATGGCCGTCGCGGGATCGGAGAGAATGTTGGTCGGCTCGGCCTTCAGCCCTAACGCGAACAGCCAGTGCGGCAGCGGCCCGATGATCGGATTGAACAGCCAGGCCCAGGTCAGGCCCGACAGGAAGGACGGCACCGCCCAGGGCAGGAACACCAGCGCTTGCACGAGTTTACGGCCGTGAAACGGCTTGTCGAGCAGCAGCGCCAGGCCAAGGCCGAGGAAGAACTGGAAGAACAGGCTGGAGACCGTCCACCACAGCGTATTGACCAGCGCCTGGCCGAGCACGGCATCCGACAGCATAGCCTGATACTGCCCGAGCCCGACATATTCCGACTTGAAAGCCGAAAACTTACGGAAGGAATAGCTGATGCCGATGACCAGCGGCACCAGAAGTACCACGACCAGCAGGATGATCGCCGGGCTGAGATATAGCCAGGGTTCGGTGGCAGCGTGCGTCAGCCGCTTCTTTCGAGGCTTGCCGGCGGGTCGTATTTCGGAAACGGCATAGGTCATTGGCGCTCGCGGTGAAGGGTGGATGCCGGCGTGGCAACAGCACCCTTCTCCCCGTTTACGGGGAGAAGATGCCGGCAGGCAGATGAGGGGAGCACTGAGTTGACAGAACCTGGCGCCGCCCCTCATCCGGCCCGATCGGGCCACCTTCTCCCCGTAAACGGGGAGAAGGGAAGAAAAGCTACTTCTTGTTCTTCGCCATCCAGTCCTGCTGTTCCTTGGTCAGGAAAGCGGCCCATTGATCGGCAACTTCCTTGGCCGTCTTTTGGCCAAGCAGCACTTCCTGGAAATTCTTGATCGCCACCTGGTCGACGAAATTGCCGAGGTTCTCCAGATGCGTCGGCGGCGTCACCATTTCATATTTGGCGCTGTCGCTGAGCTCGGTGAACCAGCCCTTGAACTGCTCGGTCTTGAAATGCGGATCCTGGTCGGCGCCGTTGTGGATGGGGACGACGCCGACTTCCTTTGCCCATTCCAGATTGTCCTTGGGCGACAAAAGCGTCGCCATCAGCTTCCAGGCGTCGTCCTTGTGCTGCGAATTGGCGAACATCGCCCAGCCGGCATAGCCGAGCGTCGGATAGGATTTGCCGCTCGGCCCGACCGGCAGCGGCGCCACGGCGAAGTCGTCTGCGCTCATCTTGTCGGCGATGCCGAGAAGCGCGTCGGGATCCTGGTTCAGCATGGCGCAGGTTCCGGAATAGAAGCCGGTGACGGTTTCGTTGAACCCCCAGCTCACCGCGTCCTTGGGCGCCAGGCCCTGCTTGTACATGTCGGCCAGCATCTGCAGGCCCTTGACCGAGCCCTCCTCGTTGATGGTCGAGGTGCCGTCCTCGTTGAAGTAGCCGCCCTTGCCCTGAGCGATGTTCATGAACATGTGCATGCCGTTGAAGGCGCCGGGGCCGCCGCGCAGGCAGTAGCCGTATTTGCCCGGAATGGCGGAGATCTTCTTGGAATCGGCGACGAATTCGTCGAGCGTTGCCGGCGGGCCGTCGAGGCCGGCTTCCTTGAACAGCTTCTTGTTCCAGAACAGCGCGTTCACATAGTAGCCGTAGGGGATCATGAACTGGGTGTTGTTGACGGTCGAGCCGAACTGCTTGGCTCGGTCCCCGAGCGTCTTGGCATCATCCCACTTGGCCATGTACGGACCGAGATCCTCCAGCTGGGCATTGTTGGCGTAGAGGCCCATCCAGCGTTCCGGCATCTCGACCACGTCGGGCGTATCGCCCGCCTGCACCATGGTCAGGAACTTTTCGAAAGCCTGCCCCCAGGGCAGCGAGATCAGCTCGACCTTGATGCCGGGATTGGCCTTTTCGAATTCGGCGATCTGCTTCTTCAGGAACTCCGTGCGCGGCGGGCTGGTGATGACTTCGACCATTTTCAGGGTCGAATCGGCCAGCGCGCTTCCGGCGGAAATCGCCAATCCCGCGGCTGTGGCAAGCATGACGGTCAGTTTTTTCATCTTCAAGACTCCCATTTTGAAGCGGCTTGTTATTTTCTGGCTTTTTCGAAGGCCTGCGCCACGTCGGCCCACAGATCCTCGACACTTTCCAATCCGACATTGAAGCGGATGGTTCGGGGGCTGACGCCGAAGCGCGCCATCGAATTCAGTCCCGGCGTCTGCTCCAGCGACGCCTTGGCCGGCACGACCAGGCTCTCATGGCCGCCCCAGCTCACGCCGATGCGGAAATATTTCAACGCATCGACGAAGACGGGGATGTCGATATCCTCGGTGACCTCGAAGGAGAACAACCCCGCGTAACCAGCAAGCGTCGCCTTGCCCGGATGGTTCGAATAGGCGGGGTGGTTGACGCGCTCGACATTGCCATGCGCCTTCAGCCGCTCGGCGATGGCGAGCCCGCTCTTCATGTGGTGCGGCAGGCGCAGCGGCAGCGTGCGCAACCCGCGCAGCAAGAGCCAGGCCTCGAAGGGCGAAAGCTTGCCGCCGAGATAGGAATAGGTCTGCTCGTTGATGTGCTTGATGTGGGCGGCCGAGCCTGCCACCACGCCGGCGACCGTATCGCTGTGGCCGCCGAGATATTTCGAAGCCGAATGCAGCACCAGATCGACGCCATGCGCGATCGGCTTCTGGAACACAGGCGTTGCCCAGGAATTGTCGATCGTGGTGACGATGCCCTGCTCCTTCGCCAGCCGGGTCAGGTGAGCCAGGTCCTGCAGCTCGAACATCATCGAGGTCGGGCTCTCCAGATAGAGCAGCCTGGCGCCCGGAAGGGCCGCCGCCACCGCATCCGGATCGGAGCCGTCGACATAATCGACCCTGATGTTGAGCCGCGGCAAAAGCCGCTCGAACAGCCGGTAGGCATCACCATAGCAATTGCGCACCGCAACGATGCGCTCGCCGGCACCGACGAAGGCGAGCACCGTGGCGCTGATCGCCGCCATGCCGCTGGAAAAGCCGCGCGCGGCCTCGGCGCCCTCGAGCGCGGCGACGCGTGCCTCGAACTCCATCACCGTCGGATTGTCGCCGCGCGAATAGATCGGCTGCTTCCGTTTGCCGGCAAAAGTATCCGCCATCTCGGCATAGTTGGCGAAGGTGAACAGCGATGTTTGGTAGATCGGCGGCACCACCGCCCCACCTGGGAAAGGCTCGTCATGCGCCAGAAGCGTCGCCGCCTCGGCAAGATAGTCGTGATCGAAACCTGAGGGATGTTCGTTCATGTCTGGCTCGAAAGTTTGAGTTTTGCCGCGCCGCGCTTGAGGTCGTCCTCGACGGTGGCGATCAGCTTGAGCGCCTCGGCGCGGGCGCCGTGCGGGTCGCGCGCGGCGATGCGCTCGTAAATGGTCCGATGGTAGGGAAAGCTGGCGTGGCCGAAGTCGCGCACGCCGAGCGGATGCTCCCAGAAGCGGTGGAACAATTCGTGCATGGCGGCGATGATCTGCTCGAACAGCGGGTTGCCGGAAACCCTGTAGATCGCTTGGTGGAACTCCCAGTCCTCTTCCGAAGACATGCCCTCGCGCGTGCGGAACGCCTGCTCCATGATGTCGAGCTTGCGCTCGATTTCGGCGATATCGGTCTGGCTCGCGCGTTCGGCGCAAAGGGCGGCGGCTTCCGCCTCCAGCGCGCGGCGGATTTCAAGCGTCTGCATCAGGCTGGTGAAGTCGTTGCCGCCCGCAAGCGTCAGCGGCAGATGCAACATGTCCGGCGAAACGGCTGCCTTGAGATAGGTGCCGCTGCCTTGCCGGCGCTCGACCAGCCCGAGCCCTTCCCACCGCGTCAGCGCCTCGCGCACCGTGTTGCGGCTGACCTTCAGCCGCTCGGCCAGGATGCGTTCCGTTGGCAGCCGCTCGCCCGGCTGGAGGGCCTCGGCACGAACAAAGCCTACCAACGCCTTCAGCACGGCGTCGTCACGCGCCGTCGTCTGAATAGGTGGCAGGCTGTTTTGATCCACAATTCCTCCCGAACCGCTGGCAAGTGGTTCAATGGTCCAACCAATTCGTGCACAGATCGCACCTCCTGTCAATCTGATGTCAGGAGACCTTCCACCGTAAAGCTCGCAACGCTTGCCAAGCACGCGCGGGCGGGGCGCCAGGCCGGCGTCGGCCCTGCTACGCCACAGCAGCGGGCGGCCCGAACCAGGTGGTCAGCGCATCGGCCAGTCCCTGTTGGCTTCCGGAACCAACCCATGCCACGTACCCGTCGGGGCGGATCAGCACCGCGTCTGGTCCGGCGACGGCCCCGAGAACTGGCAGCTCCCAGTCGCCGTCGTACACGGCGTCGACCTGCTGGACCCGATTCGCCCATGGCTTGATGTCCAGCCTGCCGGGCGTGCCGAGGTTGATCAGCACCGGCCGGGCATGGTGTAGCAAGGTAAACAGCCGCGCCGGCCCGCTGGCGGTGAGCAGATCGAGATCGGGCATTCGCCGCCCAAGCAATGGATGCCGCTCGCCCAAGTCGTAACGAACATCCAGGCCGGACATTTCGGCCGCGATGCGTTTGCGAGGCTCCTCCATGCCGAGCAGTTCGGCAATGGTGTCGCCCAGAGCCTTGGTGCGGTCATCCGTGCGCCGAAGCGCGACCTGTGCCATCGTGTTGCGCAACACACGGGCGGCGACCGGATGGCGCTCGGCTTGATAGCTGTCGAGCAGGTTGTCGGGTGATGTCCGCTGGACGACGCGGGCCAGTTTCCATCCCAGGTTGACCGCGTCCTGCACACCGATATTGAGCCCCTGCCCGCCCATCGGAGGATGCACATGCGCCGCGTCGCCGGCCAGCAGGACACGCCCGACGCGGTAAGCGGCAGCCTGACGCGTCATATCGGTGAACCGCGATATCCAGGTCGGATTGTGGACGCCGAAATCGGTGCCATAGATAACGGTGAGCGCCTCGCGGAGATCGTCCAATGTCGGTTCACCACCGATGATCAGTTGTCTCTCGGTCAGCACGACACCCACCCTATCGCCTTCCTCGATCTTGCCTATCGCATGGGTTCCGTGGGCGTCGCTGCGAAAGCCCAATGGCGGTTCTTCCGACATCTCGACCTCGGCGATCATCCAGCTCATCGTCGGATCCCATCCGGCGAACTCGATGCCCGCCGCCTTGCGGATCGTGCTGCGTCCACCGTCGCATCCCACGAGGTACTGCGCTTTCATCCGTCGGCCATCCGACAGCCCCACATCCACGCCACTGTCGTCCTGCATGAAATCCGTGACTTCCTGTCCGCGATGAATCGGCACCCCCAACTCGCTGATCCAGTCGGCCAATATCCGCTCGATGTGGTTTTGCCGCAGTGCCAGCAGATAGTTGTGCCGGCTGGGAAAGTCGCTGATGTACAAACGGATCATGTGGAAGCCGACGGTCGGGAAGCATTGCCCCTGGGAGAGGAACCGGTCGGCGATCCCGCGCTGGTCGAGCACCTCGATTGTGCGTGCGTGCAGGCCACCCGCGCGCAAGCCAATCAGTTCCTGGGTCGGGCGCCGCTCGACAATGGCGACGTCGATGCCCGCCAATGCGAGTTCGCCTGCCAGCATCAATCCTGTCGGGCCGCCCCCGGCGACAATCACCGCATGATTTCGACGCGATCCATCTGTCGGTGCACGCATTCCCGTCACTCCGCTCCCATTGGCCAGGCTGCGGTTTTACGGGAGGAACCCAGGCTTGAAGCAAGCCCCCTGGGCGCCATATCTATGAAGTGAGGAGCAACGCCCTCTGCCGAATGGCAAGAGAGCGTGCGGCGCAGCTCTTCACATCGGGGCTCGCCTTTAAGTCCAAAAAGCGCTGTCGACATCTCGCGCGCAAAAACCCCTGATTTCCGGAGCTTGGCGCAGAATCCTGATGCTATTTTGAAAGGGGGCCGGTCGGCGTTTGGCAGCGGTACGAGGAGGCCACTATGTGCCAGCGCCGGCCGGCCGACCCCACGGACCCAGGAGATGCGGCGGACCTGAGCATCATGGGGTATTTTTGATCGACCCGACTGTCTGTCCTCGTGCCGGCGTCGCTCTGTCTGTGGCCGCACATTTGCGCAAGAGCTTATGAAAATCAACAGTTTCTTAACCAAGCCTCGCGAATCGCTTGGATTAAGGTAAATGGGTAACCTTGCCGGATTGACGGATACTCTTATCCGGTCCGTCAGGCAGCCTTGGCGACGACGCGGTTGCGGCCACCGCTCTTGGCTTCATAGAGCGCCAAATCGGCGCGTTTCATCAACGCCGCCACCGTATCCACTCCCTTCAGCACCGAGGAAACGCCGACGCTGACGGTGACCTCGATGACCTTGCCGTCAGGCCCGATGGCGAACGGCATCTGGGCGATTTCGGCGCGGATGCGTTCGGCCACCTTTTCGGCGATCGCTCCATCGGTGTCTGGCATGACCACCACGAACTCCTCACCGCCGAACCGGCAGGCCAGATCGATGCCGCGCACGTTCTTGCGCAGCCGCCGCGCGAATTCCCGCAGCACCTCGTCGCCACCGTCATGGCCATGCGTGTCGTTGATCGACTTGAAGCGATCGAGGTCGGTGATCATCACCGACAGCGGCCGACGCCGCGCCACGGCGCGGTCGAACAGCGTCTGGAGATGGCTGTCGAGATAGCGGCGATTGTGCAGCCCGGTCAGCCCGTCGGTCACCGCCATTTCGATCGTCTGCGTCACGCTGGCGCGCAATTGGTCGTTGTAGCGCTTGCGGCGCACCTGGGTGCGCAACCGCGCCGTCAGTTCCTGCTGGTCGATCGGCCGCATCAGATAGTCGTTGATGCCGAGTTCGAGGCCACGAATGATGCGCTCCTCCTCGCCCTCCTCCGCCAGCAGGATGATCGGCAGGAAGCGTGTGCGATCGAGCGAGCGCAGTTGCGAGCAGAGCCGAAGCGGATCGAAATCGGCAAAGCTCGTCGAGATCATCACGCATTCATAGGGGGTCTCCGCCGCCTGGAAGAAGCCGGCATGCGGATCGCTGGCGACATCCAGGTCAGCACAGTCGCGCAGCATCTTCTGGACGCGCTCGATCGACGATTTGCGCTCGTCGATCAGAAGCACTTTCGGCGTCGTGTCCTCGGAGGCGAAATTGCGGCTGAGCAACTCTTCGATGCCGATGTTGCGCGTGGTCGAGGCGCGCAGCCGCAACTCGTCGGTCAGCGACTTCAGCCTGACGAGGCTTTTGACGCGCGTCATCAGTTGCAGGTCGTTGACGGGTTTGGTCAGGAAATCGTCGGCACCTGCCTGCAGCCCGCGCACCCTGTCGGAAACCTGGTCGAGTGCGGTGATCATCACCACTGGAATATGCGACGTCGCCGGATCGCTCTTCAGGCGGCGGCAGACCTCGAAGCCGTCCATATCCGGCATCATGACGTCGAGCAGCACGACGTCGACCTTGCCGTTCTCGCAGGTCTCGATTGCATCCGGGCCGTTGGTGGCGGTCAACACCTCGAAATATTCGGCCAGCAGCCGAACCTCCAGCAGCCTCACATTGGCAGGGATGTCGTCGACGACGAGAATCCGAGCGGTCATTTCACAAGGCTCCGGCTTTGGCGGCAAGGTGCATCAGGAATCACCCAGGTAGGACTTGATGGTTTCGATGAAGCGCGGCACCGAGATCGGCTTGGAGATATAAGCCTCGCAGCCGCCCTGGCGAATGCGCTCCTCGTCGCCCTTCATCGCGAAGGCGGTGACGGCAATGACCGGGATGACGTGCAGGTCGTCATCTTCCTTCAGCCATTTCGTCACCTCCAGTCCCGACACTTCAGGCAACTGGATGTCCATCAAAATGAGATCCGGCCGGTGCTGACGCGCCAGATCGAGCGCTTCCAGACCGTTGCGGGTGCGAACTGTCTCGTAACCGCTTGCTTCGATGAGGTCCCGAAAGAGCTTCATGTTGAGCTCATTGTCCTCGACGATCATGACCTTCTTAGGCATCGATATCCCGTCCCGGCCGCTGTTCCGATCGAAGCGGCCGTTATGCGCCCTTCCGGAACGCACCAAACCCTAGTCGACTGTACGGCAATATGATTGACGAAACGGAAACCTGCGGCGAGAAAAGCTGCTCCGCTTCCACCTCGGGCCCCGCACTGAAGAGGTAGTGACTTGCCGCAAGCGACGCTTGCCATTACTGCGGAAGAGACTCACATTCCGCATACCCTGAAAGGTAATGATGGCAAACGCAGCGTCAATGCGCGAAGAGGCCGAAACCATTGCCGTGAAGGCTCTGGCCTTCGTCGCCTCAGATCCCGAACTGCTGCCTCGCTTCCTGGCGATCACCGGCATCGAGGCGCATTCGATCCGCAAAGCTGCCGGCGAGCCGGGATTTCTGGCCGGTGTGCTGCAGTTCGTTCTCGCCCACGAACCCACATTGCTGCGTTTTGCCGAGGAAACCGGCACGCCACCGGCCTCCGTCGGCAAAGCATTGCGCGCGCTGCCGCTGGGCGACGACAACCACGAGCATTCGATATGAGTGACAATCCCAAGACGGCGCCGCCGATCGCCAGGTCGCGCGAAGTTTGACGCTTGTCGACCAACGGATTTCGGTTTGGGAGACGACATGCACAAAATCACGGCTTGAAGCGCGTCGCCTGAATCTGTTCGAACGCGACGCGCTTTGGTGAGCCGAGTGGTTACTGTGCCGGATCCGCCTGGTCCGTCTCGTCGCCGCCATCGTCAATGCTGTCGTCCTCGGCAGGATCGGCCGGCTTCAGCATGACGCCATTGACAATGACCGAACCGTCCGGCTTGGCGTTGATAACCCATTCCATACGGCCGTCCGTCAAAGTCTTGCCGAACCCTTTCACCATCAGGGCCACAGGCACGTACTGCGCCACTTCCGGTTCCGATTTCGCCGCTTCCTGCAGGCTTTCGACGATCTTGTCGAAGCCGGCGACGTCCACCGTCACATTGGCTTCCGGCTTCTCGCTAGGAAACGTCATTTCGCCTTCCAAGGCGATTTCGGTATCCTTGTTCTTGATGGTGCTATGGCCAATGACGACCTTCGGCGTCTTGGCCATGAAGTCGGTTTTGAGCTGCTCTCCGAATTCGGCCGACAGCGGCGGGTTCTTATTGAGATCAAAGGCTTCGATTGCCTTCTTCGCCATGCTGTCGAGATCGATATTGGCGCCGCCGAAGTTCAGATCGATATCGGTCGGCAGCAGCGCCATGCTCCAGCTCGGCAGAAGCTGCTGCGGCACGGTCAACCCCGACGCCTTGATGCCGTAGCCGAGCGTACCGCTCTGGGCGACGCCATCCATTCCGAAGGCGGTGCTGAGCTGCGCCGCGCCGAACGTGCCGACCGGGCTCTCGACCGCGAAATCCTTGAACCCGTATGTCCCGTCGATGCGCTCCCACACGGGTAATGCGGCGAGCAGAAGCGATTTGAGCTGCGCCTGGTTGGCTTTCAGCGTGGCTTCGTTCTCATTGGCGACGGCAAATGCCAGGAGATTAAGCAGCGGCTTCGTCTGCACGCCCTTGCCGTTGGCCTCGACAGACAGTTCCGGTGATTTGACCGTGACCGGGAATTTCAATCCGCTTTCAGGATCGTCGAACTTGATCGCCTCGACAAAGTTCGAGACTTTTTGCGACATCGTGAAATCGACGCCGCCATTGGCAGCCTTGGTGGCGGCCATGGTCGCGGTGCCGGCGTCTGCGCTGATTTCCATGTGCTGCTTGGCATCTTGCGAGGCCATCGTCATGCCCGCCATCGAACTGGTGCCGCTGGTAAAGGCCGCCAGATTGGGATCGTAGACACCGGAACCCTTGCCGTCCTTGATCGAAAATTGCGTGCTTTGCAGCCTCTGCGGCCCGTTAAACGCGAAGGACGCGCTTTGCGAAAGATCCATCGAGACATCCCAGGTCCCGTCACTGCGCGGCTTGACCAGCAGGGCGTAGGGCGCAAAGTCGAATTTCAACAGCTTCTGGTCGGGCAAGGTGCCGGCGAGCGCCTTGAAATCGAACACGATCTTGTAGGCGCCGCCTTCGACCGAAACCTTCAGAATGCCCTTGTCGAGTGCCTGTTTGCCGACATAGCGGGACAGGTCCTCGGATAGTTGCCTTGCACCCTGGCTGTCGACGCTCTGGCCGAAAGCGGGCGCGCTGAGCAGAAGCGCGGTAAAGGCGATTGGCAACATCCGGTTCACGTAGAATTCTCCGTTTGGTCGAAAAGGCAAAATCGTATCCTGCCTGTGGTAGGGAATGACCGTCGCAACTGCAAGACGGAGAAGTTCAGGCGCTCGGCTCCAGCACCAGCCGCATCAACGGCCGGCCCGCCTTGCGTTCCAGGAGCCGCTCAAACCCGGCCTTCTCGAACACGCGCGATGAGCCCACGAACAGCCCGATGGAGCGTGAATCCTTCGATAGGTCTATCGGGCAGGCTTCGACCATTCGCGCGCCGTTCCTGCGGGCGAAATCGATGCCGCCTTCGACCAGGCGATGGCTGATGCCCCGGCCCCGCGCCTTGGCGCGGATGAAGAAACAGGAAATCGCCCAGACGCCCGGATCCGACGCATCCGCGGGATCGACCGGAGCCGAGCCCCGGCCCCGGTTGTTCCATTCGGGCACGTCGGCGCGCGGCCCGATCTGCATCCAGCCGACTGCTTTGCCGTCCTCGAACGCCAGCATGCCCGGTGGCGGGCCTGCTTCGATGCGTGCCCGGATGTGGTCCTTGTTGCGTTCGCGGCTGCTTTCGCGACGGACCGCCGGCGTCAACCGGAAATGCGTGCACCAGCAGCCGTAGCAGGCGCCCTGCTTGCCGAAGAGATCTTCGAATTCAGGCCAGAGCTCAGGCGTCAGCGGCACTATGGTCGTGCTCATGCATTCTCCCCAGGCCAAGCTTGTCGCTAGCCTTGCACTGTCGTACCATTGCATTTGTTCTCTTTATGTTCGCAGCGATGGCGGCTCCTGTCAATAATCCTGATCACGGTTTCTGCCGCGACTGCCTGGCCCTTCAGCGCAGCGATGCCAGGCGCTGCGAGCGATGCGGCAGCCCCAGGCTTGCTCGTCATCCCGAGCTGTACCGGCTGCATCTGGCCCATATCGACTGCGACGCTTTCTATGCGGCGATCGAAAAACGCGACAACCCGGCACTGAAGGACAAGCCGCTGATCATCGGCGGCGGCAAGCGCGGCGTCGTCTCCACCGCCTGCTACATCGCCCGGATAAGGGGCGTGCGTTCCGCCATGCCCATGTTCAAGGCGCTCGAGGCTTGCCCCGAAGCGGTGGTTATTCCGCCTAACATGGAAAAATACGTGGCCGTCGGGCGCGAGGTGCGCGCCATGATGCAAGCGCTGACGCCGCTGGTCGAGCCGCTCTCGATCGACGAGGCGTTTCTCGACCTTGCCGGAACCGAACGGCTGCACGGCCTGCCGCCGGCGGTGGTGCTGGCCCGTTTCGCGCTGGCCGTCGAGAAGGAGATCGGCATCACCGTTTCGTCAGGTCTGTCCTACTGTAAGTTCCTGGCCAAGGTGGCGTCGGATTTCCGCAAACCGCGCGGCTTCTCGGTTATCGGCGAAGCGGAAGCCGTGGGCTTCCTCGCCGCACAGCCGGTGAGCATGATCTGGGGTGTCGGCAAGGCATTCAACGCCACGCTCGAACAGGACGGCATCCGCACTATCGGCCAGATCCAGAAGATGGACCGCGGCGACCTCATGCGCCGCTATGGCGTGATGGGCGACCGGCTTTACCGGCTCTCGCGCGGTGAGGACGTTCGCCGCGTCGATCCCGACCAGGACGCCAAGAGCGTATCGGCCGAAACCACTTTCGACACCGATATAGCTTCGCTGGACGAGCTGCTCTCGGTACTGCGGGGCCTTTCGGAAAAGGTCTCGGCACGATTGAAGAAATCCGGTATCGCCGGACGCACGGTGGTGCTCAAGCTGAAGACGCAGGATTTCAAGATCCGCACCCGCAACCGCCAGCTCGGCGACCCGACCCGGCTCGCCGACCGCATCTTTTCGACCGGGGTCGAGCTGCTGCGCAAGGAAACCGACGGCACCAAATACCGGCTGCTCGGCATCGGCGTCAGCGATCTTTCCCCCGATGACAAGGCCGATCCGCCCGATCTGGTCGATATCCAGTCGCGCAAGCGGGCCATGGCCGAAGGCGCCATCGACGCGCTGCGCGACAAGTTCGGCCGCAAGGCGGTGGAAACCGGCTATACGTTCGGCAAGGGCCGCGACACCCACCCGCCGGAGCCGCTGGAAGACTAAGCTTTAATGGGCTGATGAAGAAGGTCCACCAGTGTGGCAAAGCGCGTCACACCGCTACCACCTCCGTCATCCTCGGGCTTGTCCCGAGGGTCTACGTGCCTGGAAAGAAAAGCTATTACATCCAGTTAGTTGTGGTGATGATGGCAGGTCCTCGGGACAAGCCCGAGGATGACGGGAATCGCGGTGCACTCCTGGCGCCGGTTTGAAATTTAGAGCCTCTTTCAGCAGCCCACTAAGTTCGGGTTAGGTCTATCCTGCTCGTCACCATGCTCTTGCCGGTTTTCGGATCAGTGTCGATCACCGTCAGCCGCATGCCGTTCTCGCCTCGTTTCTCGACCTTCATCTGCGCCTTCCGGTCACCATTGACTTCCTTGGCCCAACGGATGCCGAGATTGATCGCGTTGCCCGAACGGGTGCCGTTCAATTGCGCAGGCCCGGTACGAGACCCGACATAAGTGCCGCTATATTTCGCTCCGGCAGTCCTCAGGTCCGCGCTGATGGCGCGGGTCACCACGATAAGCCCTCGGCAATTGCCATCGAGCGACAATGAGGTCGACGTCGCGTTTGACCTGAACGTGCAGGACACATTCACCGTCGGCGCGTCGGTGGTTACCTTGACGATACCCTTGCCGGTGAAATTGCCCTTGAACGACTGGAGAAATCTGGACTCGTCGGCATGTGCCGCGCCTGCCGTGACCACCAGGCAGCCAGCAAGCGCAAATTGCGCAAATGATCTCATCGAAGTTCTCCTATCGACATTGAAAGGCACCTGCGAAGCACTTCCGATATTCGGAGCTCAACGCCCCCTGCCGTGCCAGGTTCCGCCTTCAACATGACTGTTTTGCAACATCCGGCTGGCCCAGAAGAATGCGGCTGCTAGCGGTTGCAGCAAAAGCCACGGCCTGCGACATAGCGGAGATGGCACCCACCCCTTCCATCCCCAAGGCCGCGTTCTGGATGGCGCTGTCGATCGCCTCGTTCCTGGCGATGTCGGTCGCGGGCCGTGCCACCACGGCCGAGCTCAACGTTTTCCAAGTGCTGGAGCTGCGCTCGGTGATCGGCTTTTTCATCCTGCTGCCGCTGGTCATGCAAAATGGCGGCTTTGCCGCCATGCGCACTGGGCGGCCGCTCGCCCATGTCACGCGCAACGTGGTTCACTATACGGGCCAGGCGGCGTGGCTCTACGCTCTGACGCTGATCCCATTGGCGGTACTGATCTCGATCGAATTCACGACACCGATCTGGACGGCGATCCTGGCGGTCACCTTTCTCGGCGAAAGGCTCACCCGGCCGAAGCTCGGGGCCGTGGCGCTCGGGCTGATCGGTGTTGTGATTATTGTGCGCCCCGGCGTCGGCTCGGTCGATCCGGGACATCTGGTCGTGCTGGGCGCGGCAATGTGCTTCGGCATCTCGCTGGTCCTGGTCAAGTCGCTGACGCGGACCGACAGCGTTGTGCGAATCATCTTCTGGATGCTGATCATCCAGTCGGTGCTCGGCCTGATCCCGGCGCTCTACGAATGGCGTAACCCGTCGCTCGAGCTGTGGCCGTGGATCCTGCTGATCGCCTTCACCGGCATGTCGTCGCATTTCTGCATGGCCTGGGCGCTGAGCTACGCCGATGCCACTGTCATTTCGCCGATGGATTTCCTGCGCGTGCCGCTGTCGGCATTGATCGGCTGGCTGCTCTACCAGGAGCAGATCGACGCCTTCACCGCAGGCGGGGCATTGCTGATCCTCATGGGCAATATGCTCAACCTGCAGCGCCGGCAGCCAAAGCCGGCGCAAGCGGCGGCATCGTAGCGCGCCTCAATCGCCCCTCAACCTCCCCTCAATCACCACTGTCGGGTATGTTGAGGAGGTGGCCGCAGGCCTTGCAGTGAACGGCGTCCGGCTCGTGCCGTTGCAGGCCGCATTGTGGACAGGGAAAGAACACCTTGGCCGGTCGGAAGATCGCCTGCGCCAGCCTGACGAACAGCGATATGCCGATGATCATGGTCACGATCGCCGTCAGTTTGCCGGCCATTCCCGGCAGCACGATGTCGCCGAACCCGGTCGTGGTTACCGTCGCGACGGTAAAGTAAAGCGCGTCGATGTAGCTTTCCAGCCCCGCTCCGCTGCGGAAGAAGAAAGTGTAGACGAAACCGGTGATCACGAAGAGGAACGTCAAGAGATTGATCACCGCGTGGCTCGCTTCGCGCCAGGGCCGCAGGCCCTGCATCTCGAAATGGCGCCAGAGCGAACCGCTGCGCGACAGCGACCATAGCCGCAGGATGCGCAGAAAGCCGAGATTGGCGAGCGCCGTCGGCATCAGCAGCGTCAAAAGGATGAAAATGTCCACCCAGGAGGTCGGCTGCTTCATCAGCCGCAGCATGTCATTCGAGGCAAGCAGCCTGGCAACCAGGTCGGCGGCGACCAGAGCCGCCACCGCATAGTCGAGCCACAGGAATGAGGCCGACTGCTGGATGACGGGCGTTGCGATGAAGAAGGCGATGATGGCTAGGTCGATGATGATCGCAACCAGCTGAAACCAAAAGGCCGCCGGCGTGCGGCCGTGGTAGAGCTTGCGCAACGTGTCGCGCAGCCGCGCCGTTGTGGAACGGTCCTGCAATCCGTCGCTGTCTTTCGTCTTCATGGCAATTGCGGTGATTTGAGCGGCGGATGCCGCCCGGCGGATTGCCACCAGTCCCCGGACGGGGCGATCACACCAGCTCCACTTCGACCACGCCTGGCACGGCGCGCATCGCCGAGGCGATTTGCGGCGAGACGCGGTAGCCCCCCTGCAGGGCAATCTCCACCTCGCCCTGCGCTTCTTCCTTGATAACGATGATGCTCACCTGACTTTCACCGCGCTGGGTAAGCTGCGACTGAATGATCGAGGCAGGCGCATCGTTTCTGACGAAGATGCGCAGCGCCTTCTGGATGCGGCTGGCCTCGTCCTCAAGCGACTGCACGGTCTGTATGCGCAGGTTGACGCCTTCCGGCCTGTCTTCCGCCGCCACGGTGATGACGACGGAGCGGCCCGGCTCCAGCATGTCGCGATACTGCGCCAATCCTTCGGAAAACAGCACCGCCTCATACTGGCCGGACGTGTCCGAGAACTGCACCACGCCCATCTTGTTGCCGGTCCGCGTCTTGCGCTCCTGCTTGGTGGTCACGGTGCCGGCGAGGCGCCCTGCGGTGGCACCGCGCTTGACCGCGGCCGAAAACTCCGCCCAGTTCTGCACCCGCATCTTCTGCAGCGCCGCCTTGTACTCGTCCAGCGGATGGGCGGAGAGATAGAAACCGACCACCTGGAATTCGCGGTGCAGGCGGTCGGCGGCGAGCCACGGTTCGGTCACGGGCAAGTTGAGCGCCTGCGACTGTGCCCCTAGAGACGCGCCGAAAATGTCGGCCTGGCCTGAGACGGCGTTCTGCTGCGCCAGTGACGCCAGCCCCATCATCCGCTCGACGCCAGCCATCATCGCGGCGCGGTCATGGCCGAAACAGTCTAGCGCTCCGGCCATGATCAGGCTTTCGAAGACGCGCTTGCCGACGATTTTCGGATCGACCCTTTCGCAGAAATCGGCCAGGCTCTTGAACGGCTTCTCGCCGCGCATGGCGACGATATGCTCAACCGCCGCGTCGCCGACGCCCTTGAGCGCGGCCATCGAATAGTAGATGCGGTTCTCGCCGACCTCGAAGGGACGAAAGCTTGATATCACCGACGGCGCCACCACCTCGATGCCGAGGCGCAGCGCATCCTGGCGAAAGTCGGCGAGCTTGTCGGTGTTGCCCATGTCGAGCGTCATCGACGCCGCCAGGAATTCGACCGGATAATGCGCCTTGAGATAGGCGGTCTGGTAGGAGACGACGGCGTAGGCGGCCGCGTGCGATTTGTTGAAACCGTAGTCGGCGAACTTTGCCAGCAGATCGAAGATGAAGTCGGCCTGCGGCTTTGCGACGCCACGTTCGACCGCGCCCGAGACAAAGCGCTCACGCTGCTTGTCCATCTCGGCGCGGATCTTCTTGCCCATGGCACGGCGCAGAAGGTCGGCTTCGCCGAGCGAATAGCCGGACAGCTCCTGCGCGATCTGCATCACCTGTTCCTGGTAGACGATGACGCCTTGCGTTTCCTTCACCAGATGGTCGATCTTGGGATGGATCGACGCCATCTCCTCCTCGCCATGCTTTCTGGCGTTGTAGGTCGGGATGTTCTCCATCGGCCCCGGCCGGTAGAGCGCCACCAGCGCGATGATGTCCTCGATGCAGTCGGGTCGCATGCCGATCAGCGCCTTGCGCATGCCGGCACTTTCCACCTGGAACACGCCGACCACTTCGCCGCGCGACAGCATCGCGTAGGTGTCGGGATCGTCGAGCGGGATCGTCGCCAGGTCGATGTCGATGCCGCGGCGGCGAATCAGCTTCACCGCCGTCTCCAGCACGGTCAGCGTCTTCAGGCCGAGAAAGTCGAACTTCACGAGCCCGGCCTGCTCGACATATTTCATGTTGAACTGGGTGACCGGCATGTCCGAACGAGGATCGCGGTACATCGGCACCAGCTCCGACAGCGGCCGGTCCCCGATGACGATGCCGGCGGCGTGCGTCGACGCGTGGCGATAAAGGCCTTCCAGCTTCTGTGCCATGTCGAGCAGCGTCTGGACGATCGGCTCCTTTTCGGCCTCCTCGGCGAAACGCGGCTCGTTGGCGATGGCGTCCGCCAGTTTTACCGGATTGGCCGGGTTCTGCGGCACCATCTTGGACAGCTTATCGACCTGGCCGTAAGGCATCTGCAGCACGCGGCCGACGTCGCGCAGCACGGCGCGGGCTTGCAGCGTTCCAAAGGTGATGATCTGGCCGACCTGGTCGCGTCCATATTTCTGCTGGACGTAGCGGATCACCTCTTCGCGGCGGTCCTGGCAGAAGTCGATGTCGAAATCGGGCATCGACACGCGGTCCGGATTGAGGAAGCGCTCGAACAGCAGCGAGAAACGCAGCGGATCGATGTCGGTGATGGTGGTGGAATAGGCGACCAGCGAGCCCGCACCCGAGCCGCGCCCCGGCCCCACTGGAATGCCTTGCGACTTGGCCCATTTGATGAAGTCGGCAACGATCAGGAAGTAGCCCGGGAATTTCATCTTCTCGATGATGCCGAGCTCGAATTCGAGCCTCTCGCGGTATTGCTCGACCGTATACCCCGGCGTCGGTCCGTGCGCGGCAAGCCGGGCCTCCAGCCCTTCACGCGCCTGGCGGGCGAGTTCGGCGGCCTCGGCCTTCTCGGCTGCGTCCTTGTCGGACGCGTCGCCGCCGGTGAATCGCGGCAGGATCGGGCTGCGGGTTTTCGGATAATAGGAGCAGCGCAACGCGATCTCGACCGTGTTGTCGATCGCTTCCGGCAGGTCGGCGAACAACGCTGCCATCTCAGCCTGGCTACGCAGGAAATTGTCCGGCGAAAGCCGGCGGCGATTGTCCACGGCGACGACCGAGCCCTCCGCTATGGCGATCAGCGCATCATGCGCCTCATAGTCGTCGCGCGACGAGAAGAACGCCTCGTTGGTGGCGACGAGCGGCAATTCGTGGGCATAGGCGAGATCGATCGTGGAATGTTCTATCAGCCGGTCGTAACCGGAAACTCGTTCCAGTTCGACATAGAGCCGATCGCCGAACAGGGCTTTCAGGGTCGACAGCCGGGTCTCCGCGAGATCGCGTCGATCCTCCTTCAGAGCCGCGCCGATAGGGCCGCGGGGACCGCCGCTGAGGCAGATCAACCCCTCGGCCTGGCCCTCCAGCATCTCGCTGGTCAGATGCACCGCCTCGCCGGGCGGCGTCTCCAGGTAAACGCGGCTCACCAGCCTGACCAGATTGGAATAGCCGGCTTCGGTCGCCGCGATAAGCACGACTGGTCGCATCTCGGGCCCCTGCCGTCGGCGGTCGCGCTGGCCGTCAACGTTCTCGCCGGAAAAGGCGAGCGCGATCTGGCAGCCGATGATCGGCTGGATGCCGTCCTTCACCGCCTTCTGCGCGAATTCGAGCGCGCCGAACAGATTGTTGGTATCGGTGACCGCGATAGCCGGACACTCGTCCTTGACCGCATGGCCGACGATCTTCCCGAGCTGGAGCGCGCCTTCCAGCAGCGAATAGGCCGAATGCACGCGAAGATGCACGAAAGGACGCGCCGGCGCTTCGGGCGCCGCCGCCTTCACGGCCGCTTCGCGCAGCAAGGGGTCGCGTGGAAGTCTATCATCCGCCATGGTTTTTCGCGTTTCCCGAAGGACTTGAGTCGATCAAGATGTATTGTCCGGCACCGGGCGATGCCAGTCCAGCACAAACGAACATCGGCCACAGGCTTCCGCCCGCCCCGCTTCAGGCGAATTCCATGATCACTGCGTCGACGGCCAGGCTGTCGCCCGGCTTGGCGTTGAGTTTCGCCACCACGAGATCGCGCTCGGCGCGCAGCACGTTCTCCATCTTCATCGCCTCGACGACGGCCAGAGTCTCGCCGGCCTTGACCTCCTGGCCCTCGGCGACGGCGATCGACACGACGAGGCCGGGCATGGGACATAGCAGCAGGTTGGACGTGTCGGGCGCCAGCTTTTCCGGCATCAGCCTTTCCAGCGCGGCAATGCGCGGCAGCATGGCGCGCGCCGTCACCGAAAGCCCTTTCCAGGCGATGCGAAGGCCGTTTGGCGCCGGGCGCAGTTGCGCCACCATTTCACGCCCGCCGACGATGCCGCGCCAGACCAGTTCGCCCGGCCGCCAGGCCGATGAAACCGTCAGCGGCTTGCCGCCCTCGATGGACAAGTCGACTTCCATCGGAATGGAGATCATGCCCTCCAGGATGCACGCGGACAAATAGTCCTTGCCAATCTTCACCACCCAGTCGCGCTTGAGTGTTCCCGAATGCGGCGCCAAGCGCCCGCCCAGCCGGTCGAGCCGGTCGCGGCGCAGCAATTCGATCACGGTGGCGACCGCCGCCAACACGGCCTTGTCGTCATGATCGGGCAGGATCGGCGCAAAGCCGTCGGGATATTCCTCCGCGATGAATCCGGTCGAAATCCGCCCTTCCCGCCAGCGCGGATGCTGCATGAGCGCCGCCAGGAATGGAATGTTGTGCTCGATGCCGTCGACGACAAAACTGTCCAACGCTTCGGACATCGCGTCGATTGCCTCCAGCCGGGTCGGCGCCCAGGTGCACAGCTTGGCAATCATCGGGTCGTAGAACATCGAAATCTCCGATCCCTCGGTGACGCCGGTGTCGTTGCGGATGACGACGTCGCCGACTTGCCCTTCCTGTGGCGGTCGATAGCGCGTCAGGCGACCGATCGACGGCAGGAAGTTGCGGTAGGGATCCTCGGCATAAAGCCGGCTCTCCACCGCCCAGCCATTCAGTTTCACGTCGCTTTGCTTCAAGGCGAGCTTCTCGCCGGCTGCCACACGGATCATCTGCTCGACCAGATCGACACCGGTGACAAGCTCCGTCACCGGATGCTCGACCTGCAATCGTGTATTCATTTCAAGAAAATAGAAGTTTTTCTCAGCGTCGACGATGAATTCCACCGTGCCGGCGCTCTGGTAGTCGACGGCCCTGGCCAGCGCCACCGACTGCTCGCCCATGGCCTTACGCGTCCTGGCATCGAGAAAAGGCGATGGCGCCTCCTCGGCTACCTTCTGGTTGCGGCGCTGGATCGAGCATTCGCGCTCGCCGAGATAGAGTGCGTTGCCATGCGCGTCGGCCAGCACCTGGATCTCGATGTGGCGTGGATCGACGATGAACTTCTCGATGAACACGCGATCGTCGCCGAACGAGCTCTTGGCCTCCGAACGCGCCCGGTCGAAGCCGTCGCGCACTTCCGATCGGTTCCAGGCGATGCGCATGCCCTTACCGCCGCCGCCGGCCGAGGCCTTGATCATCACGGGATAGCCGATCTCTCCGGCGATCTTCTGAGCGTGGTCGGCGTTCTCGACGACGCCGAGCCAGCCGGGAACCGTCGAAACATTGGCGGCGTTGGCGAATTTCTTCGATTCGATTTTGTCGCCCATGGCCTTGATGGCCTTCGGCTTCGGCCCGATGAAGACGATGCCCTCCTTCTCTAGCGCCTCGCAGAAGGATGCGCGCTCAGACAGGAAGCCATAGCCGGGATGCACAGCCTGAGCGCCGGTCGCCTTGCACGCCGCGATGATTTTCTCAGGCACGAGATAGCTCTGCGCGGCTGGCGACGGTCCGATATGCACCGCCTCGTCGGCCATCTCGACATGCACGGCATCGCGATCGGCGTCGGAATAGACAGCGACCGTGGCGATGCCCATCCTGCGCGCGGTCTTGATGACGCGGCAGGCGATCTCGCCACGGTTGGCGATCAGGATTTTGGTGAACATGCGGGCAAATTCCCCTCCTGCGGACGGTCCAGTTCTATGTATTATGTCGCTATGTCTCAAGTACCGTGTGCGTGGCACGAACGCCTGCGGTCAAGGGTGTGCTACCTGCGTCAAGAAAGCCGATATTTCGTCTCATCTGACGGTTGATGAGCAGGCCAAAACCTGAAAGCCTGAGCGCAAAATTGCGTTGGAGGATTGCCAGATGAAAACCCGCGCCGCCGTTGCCGTTGCTGCCGGAAAGCCGCTTGAGATCATGGAGGTCGACCTTGACGGTCCGCGCGAGGGCGAGGTGCTGGTCGAGATCAAGGCGACCGGCATCTGCCACACCGACGAGTTCACGCTGTCGGGTGCCGATCCCGAGGGCCTGTTCCCGGCCATTCTCGGCCATGAGGGCGCCGGCGTGGTGGTCGATGTCGGCAAGGGCGTCACCTCGGTCAAAAAGGGCGACCATGTGATCCCGCTCTATACGCCCGAATGCCGGCAGTGCCCGTCCTGTTTGTCGCGGAAGACCAATCTGTGCACCGCCATCCGCGCCACGCAGGGCCAAGGCCTGATGCCGGACGGCACTTCGCGCTTCTCGATTGAGGGCGAGAAATTGTTTCACTATATGGGCTGCTCGACCTTCTCCAACTTTACCGTGCTGCCGGAGATCGCGGTCGCCAAGGTCAATCCCGACGCGCCCTTCGACAAGATCTGCTACATCGGCTGCGGGGTGACCACCGGCGTGGGTGCCGTCATCAACACCGCCAAGGTCGAGCAAGGCGCGACCGCGGTGGTCTTCGGCCTCGGCGGCATCGGGCTGAATGTCATCCAGGGCCTGAGGCTTGCCGGCGCCGACATGATCATCGGTGTCGATCTCAACAACGACAGACGAGCCTGGGGCGAAAAATTCGGCATGACGCATTTCGTCAATCCGAAGGAGATCGACGGCGACATCGTGCCTTACCTGGTCAACATGACCAAGCGGGGCGCCGACCAGATCGGTGGCGCCGACTACACGTTCGACTGCACCGGCAACACCAAGGTGATGCGCCAGGCGCTGGAAGCTTCGCATCGCGGCTGGGGCAAGTCGGTGGTCATCGGCGTCGCCGGCGCCGGCCAGGAGATCTCGACCCGGCCCTTCCAGCTGGTTACCGGCCGGACCTGGATGGGCACCGCCTTCGGCGGCGCGCGCGGCCGCACCGACGTGCCCAGGATCGTCGACTGGTACATGGACGGCAAGATCGAGATCGACCCGATGATCACCCACACGCTCAAGCTCGAGGACATCAACAAGGGGTTCGACCTCATGCATGAGGGCAAGTCGATCAGGAGTGTCGTGGTTTATTGAGGGCGGCCACACGCCGCGGGCAACGGCCCCCGACCTTTGTGGTCAAAAACGGGAGGAGAAAGCATGGCGGAAAAACTGCATCCGAAAATCGACAATGGTCTGCCCAGGGAGAGTGCGAGCTTTACCGGCGGCACGCTGGTCTGCGCCTGTACCAGCAATCCGGTCAAGGTGAAGGTAAAGGGTCAGATCGCCCACAACCACGCTTGCGGCTGCACCAAATGCTGGAAGCCCGAAGGAGCGATCTTCTCGGTGGTGGCGGTAGCCGGGACCGCCGACGTGACCGTAACCGAGAACGGCGACAAGCTGAAGGTGGTTGACCCCTCAGCGCTGATCCAGCGCCATGCCTGCACCGGCTGCGGCGTCCATATGCATGGACCCGTCGAGCGCGACCATCCGTTCAAGGGCCTGTCCTTCATCCATCCCGAGCGCTTCGAGGAGGATGGCTGGTCGCCGCCGGGCTTTACCGCCTTTGTTTCTTCGATCATCGAATCCGGTGTGGACCCGAGCCGCATGGACGGCATTCGCGGCCAGCTGAAGTCGATCGGGCTCGAACCTTACGATTGCCTCAACCCCGGCCTGATGGATTATATCGCCACCTGGACCGCCAAGAGGTCGGGAGCGCTTCCGGCCTGACGATCATGAGATCTTGAGCATGGGGCCGGACGGGTTACCGGCCCCATGCTCATTGGAGAGACAATGCCCGCACCCGCCATCCTCGTCGACGCAGACGCTTGCCCGGTCAAAGCCGAAGTGGAAAGGGTTGCCGAGCGCCACGGCGTCGTCGTCACCTACGTTTCCAATGGCGGCCTGCGTCCTTCCCGCGATCCGATGATCCGCAATGTCGTCGTCTCCAAAAGCGCCGACGCTGCCGACGACTGGATCGTCGAAAACGCAAAACCCAACGACATCGTGGTGACCGCGGACATTCCACTGGCCGCACGCACGGTGGCGCTCGGCGCGCATGTGCTCGGCCCAACCGGGCGCCCCTTCACGCCGGAAACGATTGGCATGGCGGTGGCGATGCGCGACCTCAAACAGCATCTGCGCGAGACCGGCGAAAGCAAGGGCTACAATGCCAGCTTCGCGCCGCAGGACCGCTCCCGGTTTCTCGGCGAACTCGACCGCATCTTGCGGCGTGCGCTGAAATCCGCCACACCGCAGTAGAAGCCCAGCGCCATTCGGAACCGTCATGGCCGCCGAAATCCCGTCCAGGACGCCCATGCACCGGCACATGCTGTTCGCGGTGTCGGCTTGTGTCGGCGTCTTTGCGCTTCTGATGGCGTTGCTGCTTCACGCGCCGCTCGCTTATTCGATCGGCGCCAACGCTTTTTTTGCCGCCTATGTCACGCTGGTTGTCGCGCAGATGCCCAAATTCACTGGCACCTATCTCAGCAAGAATGCGCGCGCCACCGATCAGCCCGTTCTGGTCATCTTCGCCGTAACGCTCGTCGTCGTTGGCGTTGCCCTTGTCTCATTGTTCCTGCTGATCAACCAGAAGGACAAGGGCCATCCCATCGAGCTCACCTTCGCGCTGCTGTCGATACCCCTCGGCTGGTTCACAATCCACGCCATGGCGGCGTTGCACTATGCGCATGTGTACTGGATGGACGGCGACCTGGTCGATGCCGGAACCAAGAAGAAAATCCCGGTCGGCGGCTTGCTGTTCCCCGGCGACAAACGGCCGGAAGGCTGGGATTTTCTGTACTTCTCGACGGTCATCGGCATGACGGCGCAGACCGCCGACACCAACATCTCGACAACCCACATGCGCCGCGTCGTGCTTGTTCATTCGATCCTTTCGTTCTTCTTCAACACGGTCATCGTCGCCGCCGCCGTCAATCTCGCCGTCAGCCTGGGCGGGCCTTGAGCTTAGATCTGATATTTTCGTGATCGATGAAACATCGGCTTGGCTGGCGACGTATCAGGAGGAGAATGATGCGAACAGCGGCCGCGCCGGATGGAACGGCCAGGAAGCGAGACCAGATGGAATCGGTTGCCATGAACCAACCCGCCGCCAGCGCGGACAGTGACGCTCCGAAGGCCACGACATTGATCTACCGGCAATCGGCCTGGACGCGGCTGACGCACTGGCTGTGGGCCATCTCGCTATTCTTCATGCTGCTTTCCGGCCTCCAGATCTTCAACGCCCGTCCGCAGCTCTATCTCGGCAAGCAGTCCGGCTTCGACTACAACAACACCATCTTGGCTATCGGCGCCGAGAACACGAATGCCGGGCCGCGCGGCTATACAGAAATCCTCGGACACCGCTTCGACACCACTGGCGTGCTCGGCTGGTCCGGGGCGGCAGGACAGGAGACGCCCCGCGCCTTCCCCTCCTGGGCGACGATCCCGTCATACTACGACCTCGGAACGGCACGCGTCGTGCATTTCTTCTTCGCCTGGGTGCTGACGACGACGCTGCTTGTATGGCTGGTCGCCAGCCTGGCCAACGGCCACATCAGACGTGACCTCGCCCCTCGCCTGGACGATCTCAGGCGGCTGCCGCAGGATATCGCCAATCACGCCAGGCTGAAGTTCCACCACACGCGCGAATACAACACACTGCAGAAAATGGCCTATGGCGGCGTGCTGTTCGTGCTGTTGCCGCTGATGATCCTCACCGGGCTCGCAATGTCGCCAAGCATGAATTCGGTGCTGCCGTTCCTCAACGACTTGCTCGGCGGCCGGCAGACGGCGCGCACCATCCATTTCACCGTCATGGTGCTGCTCGTTGGTTTCTTCATCATCCATATTCTGATGATCGTCGCCGCCGGTCCGATCAACGAACTGCGCTCGATCGTCACCGGATGGTACCGGACCGATCCGCCGCATCACGCAAAATCCTCCGAAAGGAGCGCCTGACATGGCAAAATTCGAGATCAACCGCAGGAAATTCCTGACCGCGGCCAGCCTTGGCCTTTCCGGCATCACACTTTCAGGGTGCGACGCCTTCGACAGCCAGCTCGGCGTGGGCGACGGCCTGCGCAGCTTCCTCGAAAACGCCAACGATCTCACGCACCGCGCGCAACGTCTGCTCGCGGGCCGCGATTCGCTGGCGCCGGAGTTCACTGAAGCCGATATCCGTCAGCCGATGCGCCCCAACGGCGTGACGTCACCCGACGACGATACCTACAAGGCCCTGCTCGCCAACAACTTCGCCGACTGGCGACTGGCGGTTTCGGGTCTGGTCGAAAAGCCGCTGTCGCTGACCCGCGAGCAGCTCATGAACATGCCGAGCCGAACGCAGATCACCCGCCATGATTGTGTCGAAGGCTGGAGCTGCATCGCCAAATGGACCGGCACGCCGCTGTCGCTGGTGCTCGACCAGGCGGTGGTCAAACCCGAGGCGCGCTACGTCATGTTCCATTGCCTGGACACGATCGACCGCAGCCTTTCGGGCGACATCAAATATTACGGCAGCATCGACCTCATCGACGCCCGCCACCCGCAAACGATCCTGGCCTACGGCGTCAACGGCAAGCCGCTGCCGGTCGAGAACGGCGCGCCGCTGCGTGTCCGGGTCGAGCGCCAGCTCGGCTACAAGATGCCGAAATATCTCTACAAGATCGAGCTGGTCGACGGCTTCGCCGCCGTAGGAGGCGGACGTGGCGGTTATTGGGAAGACAATGGCTACGACTGGTATGGCGGGATCTGATCGCAATCGGCACGCTGCTACCGAGCCAGGCATTGCCTAAGCGGCCCTGCCTCGTCGTCAGGAGCTGGGCCGGCCCGCACAGCCTCGCAATCCCAGCGATATCGGCCATGTCTTGACCAGCAAACAGCCTGGTTAGCGAAGACTGTCAGCAACAGGTCGCCGGCAGGTGACAATCTGTCGTTGACGGGCTATGGATAACGAGTCGAGGGCTTTTGCGAGCCCTACCTGTTTGCGGGAGAGAGCAGCGAAAGCTGTCGCCGAAGGGGAAATCGCCCGAAATCTCTCAGGCAAAAGAACCGTAGACGGGAAAGACACTCTGGAAAGTCGGGGCCTGCCCCCGCGCCGAAGGTGTAAGCGCTGCCGACAGAGTTACGGGGCGCGAGTCTCTCAGGCTTCAGACAGAGGGGCACGGACTGGTCGCCATTCGCGACCGATTGCGTGCGACTCTGGAGAACACATGACGGGCGACACCAAACACCTTCCTCTCGAAGACGTCCATGCAGCTGCCGGTGCGCGCTTTGGCGCCTTTGCCGGCTGGTCGATGCCGCTGACCTACCCGGCCGGTGTCATGAAGGAGCATCTTCACACCCGTGAACATGCGGGCCTGTTCGACATCTCGCACATGAAACTGTTCAGGGTCAGCGGGCCGGGCGCGATTCCCCTGCTCAACCGTGCCTGTCCGCTCGATGCGGGCGCCCTCGAAATCTCACAGTCGAAGCTGACGTTTTTCCTGAACGAGGCCGCGGGCATCCTGGACGATCTGATCGTCACCCGGCTGGGCGATAGCAACTTCATGATCGTCGCCAATGCCGGCAATGCGATCGCCGACGAGAAGCATTTGCGCGACCTTGCGACCGGCTTCGATGTCAAGGTCGAACCGCTCGACCGGGTCTTCCTCGCCATCCAGGGTCCCGAGGCCTGGGCGGCACTTTCGCGCGCCGGTATCGAGACCGGGTCGCTGCTTTTCATGCATGGCATCGAACCGCGAAAGAACTGGTTCATGAGCCGGTCCGGCTACACCGGCGAGGACGGCTTTGAGATCGGCCTGCCTGAGGCAGACGCGCGCGGTCTCGTCGCGAAGCTGCTCGAAGACGAGCGCGTGCTATGGATCGGCCTTGCCGCCCGTGACAGCCTGCGGCTGGAAGCCGGCCTCTGCCTGCACGGCCAGGACATCACCGCGCAAACCGATCCGGCAAGCGCGACGCTGATGTGGGCCATCCCGAAGGACATCCGCGCCAACGGCACGTTTATCGGCGCCGGTGCGCTGCGCGCCGCCGTCGAGCGCGGCACCGCCCAGAAGCGCGTCGGCCTGAGGCCGGACGCCCGCCAGCCGGTGCGCGCCGGCGCCACGCTCTTTGATGCCGACGGCAATCCCGTCGGCCACGTCACCTCGGGCGGCTTCGGCCCGTCTGCCGGCCATCCCGTCGCCATGGGTTATGTCCCGACACCGCTGGCAAAACCCGGAACTCGGGTTTTCGCCGACGTACGCGGAACGAAGATACCTGTCGACGTTTCTTCCCTGCCCTTCGTCCCGCACCGCTATCGCAAAGGATAATTTTCAGATGGCAAAGACCTATTTCACCGCCGATCACGAGTGGCTCAGCGTCGAGGGCGGCATCGCCACCGTCGGCATCACCGACTACGCGCAGGAGCAGCTGGGCGACCTCGTTTTCGTCGAACTGCCCGAAACAGGCAAGAAGCTCGCCAAGGGCGACACCGCCGTCGTGGTCGAATCCGTCAAGGCGGCCTCCGACGTCTACGCGCCGGTCGACGGCGAGATCACCGAGGCCAACGCAACGCTTTCGTCCGATCCGTCGCTGGTCAATTCGGCAGCGACCGGCGCCGGATGGCTGTGGAAAATGAAGCTTGCCGACGAAAGCCAGCTCGCCAGCCTCATGGATGAGGCCGCCTACAAAGCCCATATCGGCTGAAATCAGGACGCATTGACATGACCGCAGCACCCTACCCCTTCTCGGCCCGCCATATCGGACCCGGCATTGCCGATGTGAGAGCCATGCTGGCCGTCATCGGCGTGCCCTCGGTCGAGACGCTGATCAGCCAGGCCGTGCCGAGATCGATCCGCCTCGACCAGCCGCTGTCCCTGCCCGCGCCGGCCAGCGAAGCCGAAGCGCTGGCCGAATTGTCGGCGACCATGGCCCGGAATACGGTGCTGAAGAGCTTCATCGGCGCCGGATATCACGGCGTCCACGTGCCGCCGGTCATCCAGCGCAACCTGTTCGAGAACCCGGCCTGGTACACGGCCTATACGCCCTACCAGGCGGAGATCAGCCAGGGCCGCCTGGAAATGCTGTTCAATTTCCAGACCTTGGTCGCGGAATTGACCGGCCTGCCGGTAGCGTCGGCTTCGTTGCTCGACGAGGCGACAGCGGTCGCCGAAGCGATCGGCATCGCATTGCGCCATCACCGCGACAAGCGCACCAAGGTGGCTCTCGCCGGCACGCCGCACCCGCAGACGCTGGATGTGGCGCGCACCCGCGCCGAACCGCTCGGCATCGAGATCGACGGCGAGGAGATCGACGACAACACAGCCGCCCTGCTCGTCTCCTGGCCGGACACTTTCGGCGTCTATGGTGACCACAAGGCCGCCATCGACAAGGCCCGCGCGGCCGGCGCGCTGGTCGTCTTCATCGCCGACCCGCTCGGCCTGGCGCTGACCGACGCGCCTGCGAAACTCGGCGCCGACATTGCCGTCGGTCCGATGCAGCGCTTTGGCGTGCCGATGGGCTTTGGCGGCCCGCACGCCGCCTACTGCGCAGTTGCCGACAAATTGACCCGATTGATGCCCGGCCGCCTGGTCGGCCAGTCGACCGACAGCAAGGGCCGTCCCGGCTACAGGCTTGCCCTGCAGACGCGCGAGCAGCACATCCGCCGCGACAAGGCGACGTCCAACATCTGCACCGCCCAGGCGCTGCTTGCCAACATGGCGACAGCCTACGCCATCTGGCACGGCCCCGCCGGCCTGCAGGCGATCGCCGGGCGCATCCACACACTGGCCAACCGCCTGGCGGCCGGTCTCAAGGCGGGCGGCTTGCCGGTAATCGGCACGAGCCGCTTCGATACGGTGACGGTGGAGACGAAGGGCAAGGCCGCACAGATCGCCGCCGCCGCCGAAAAGGGCGGCCGGCTTCTGCGCGTCATCGATGCCGACCGTGTCGGCGTCGCCTTCGACGAGACCTCTGACGAAGCCGACCTGGAGGCCATTGCCGCCTTGTTTGGGGCAAAGCCAGGCGTGGAGGCCGCCGCCACCATGCCCGGCAAGCCGCGCGGCAAGGAGTTTCTCACCCAGCCAGTCTTCCACGAGAACAAGTCGGAAACCGAGATGATGCGCTTCCTGCGCAGGCTGGCCGACAAGGACTTGGCGCTTGACCGCGCGATGATCCCGCTGGGATCCTGCACGATGAAGCTCAATGCCGCTGCCGAGATGATGCCGGTGAGTTGGCCTGAAATCGCCAACATGCACCCATTCGCACCGGCCGCGCACTCGGCAGGCTACCGCGCCATGATCGATGACCTCGAAGGCTGGCTTTCGGAGATTACCGGCTTCGATGCGGTAAGCCTCCAGCCCAACGCCGGCAGCCAGGGCGAATATGCCGGATTGCTGGCCATCCGCGCCTATCACCGCTCGCGCGGCGAGGGCCATCGCACGGTCTGCCTGATCCCGTCCTCCGCGCACGGCACCAATCCGGCGAGCGCGGCGATGGCCGGCATGAGCGTGGTCGTCGTTCGCTGCCTGGAAGACGGTAATATCGACATGGACGACATGAGGGCCAAGGCCAACGAGCATTCCAGGAATCTCGCGGCGCTGATGTTCACCTATCCCTCGACGCATGGCGTCTATGAAGAGGGAGCGCGACATCTCTGTGCCCTCATTCATGAGCATGGCGGCCAGGTCTATTTCGACGGCGCCAACCTCAACGCCCTGGTCGGCCTCGCCCGCCCGGGCGACATCGGCGCCGACGTCTGCCACATGAACCTGCATAAGACCTTCTGCATCCCCCATGGCGGCGGCGGCCCGGGTGTCGGCCCGATCGGCGTCAGGGCGCATCTGAAGCCCTATCTGCCGGGCCATGTCACCGAAGGCTCCGCGCATGCCGTGGCCGCCGCCCCTTTCGGTAGCGCCTCCATTCTGCCCATCACCTGGATGTACATCCGCATGATGGGCGCTTCCGGCCTGAAGCAGGCGACCGAGACGGCGATCGTTTCGGCCAACTACGTCGCGACGCGGCTCGCCCCACACTTCCCGCTTCTTTACAGGGGCAGGAGCGACCGCGTTGCCCATGAGTGTATCCTCGACACCCGCGTGCTCAAGGAGAGCGCCGGCATCAGTGTCGAGGACATCGCCAAACGCTTGATCGATTACGGTTTCCATGCGCCGACCATGTCGTTCCCGGTCGCCGGCACGCTGATGGTGGAACCGACCGAATCCGAGCCCAAGCGCGAGCTCGACCGCTTCTGCGAGGCGATGATCGCCATCGCGGGCGAAGCGGCCAAGGTTGCGAGGGGCGAGTGGCCCCTGGCTGACAATCCCCTGGTCAATGCGCCGCACACCGCCGCGGAGGCGTTGGCCGGCCAGTGGAGCCATCCCTATTCGCGTCTGGAAGCGGCCTACCCCGCCGGAGACGCCGACATGGCGGCGAAATACTGGCCGCCGGTATCGCGCATCGACAATGTCGCCGGAGACCGCAACCTGGTCTGTTCCTGCCCGCCGCTGTCGGACTATTTGGGCGCCGCCGAATAGTCTCGCAAATTATGCTGAGCGCAAGGCCGGCTTGATCGGCTCGGCCTTGCCCATCCTTTTGTGGCTGACGACGCAATTGCGGCCCGCGCGCTTGGCGGCATAGAGCGCTGCGTCCGCCTCGGCCAGCACCTCGCCGAGGCTGTTGCCGTTGGCGCCGCCAAAGCCGATGCCTCCGCTGACGGTGCTGCGCAATGGACCGCGAGGGGTGGCGACGATCTCGGTGCCGAAGGCGACGCCGATCTTGCTTGCGATCTCGTAAGCCCTCTCTTCGGTCACCCGGGACATGACGATCGCGAATTCCTCGCCGCCGAGACGAAAGGCGTCGACGCCCGTTCTGGCGTATTTTCTGATGACTGCGGCGAACCGGCACAGAACCTGATCCCCAACCGGGTGACCATAGATGTCGTTCGTCCTCTTGAAATGATCGAGGTCGAACATGACGACCGCCATGAAAGGACCGAAGGTCCGTTCGCCATGGAGCGACATCAATCCCCGGCGGTTCATCAGACCGGTCAACGGATCGGTCATCGTCTCGGCCTTCAGCTCGATCTGCGCCTGCAGGTGATGCAGGGAAAGCGTCAATGCGCCGAGGCCGGTCATGCAGGCCACAGCCACGACCGAGTTCAGGCGTTCGGCCCAATTATCGGGGGCTGCCCCGAGCGTCCATTGCCCCTTGGCTATCAGGACGACCGCGCAAAGCGCAAACGACACTGCACAGGTGCCGCCCAGGAACGAAACCACCAGCAGGATTTTGCGATCGTGACTGCCGTTGAGCCAGAACATGGTTCCGATCGCCGAGAGCAGCACAGTCACAGTTGCGTAGGTAACGATGAAGCCTACCCCGTCGAGACCGAGGGAAGTCACCGCCGCGCAGACCGTCATGGCGGCCAATGTCGGCAAAATGGCACGCCGGTAATCCGGCACGCCGAGATACTGCATGGCCGACAGGCAGATGACCAGGAAACCGAGGCTGAGCAGCGCCAGCGCGATCTGGCAAAGCAGCGGATCAGGCTCCTTCGTGTATCGCCAGAACAGGATGACATGCACAACGAGCACGAGAATGCCGCACCCCACCGTCAGCACGAAGCTGGCCCGGGGCGCGGCGAACCAGATCGCGAACATGGTGATGCTGAGGCAGATGCCCGACAGCGCGGCTGCGAGCAGGAGCGAACTGAAATCCAGCATATTGGGCGGGGGTTCCCTGAGCGTCGGCCTTGGTGCTGCATTCTAGGTCAGCGACAGCCATCGGACATGTTTTTCAGCCGACCTTTCGGCCGAGACTTCGGATAGGGTTTACAAAGCGTCGACGCCGGGTGTCCCAAAATCGTCCTCGCGACGATCATGGCCGCCGAACAGCCGTCAGCCCTTGTTCAGGAGGGCAAGATTGGCATCGACGACCGTGGGGTCGGCCATGCCGGCCTTGGCTTCGAGCAGCAGCGCCCTTGCCTTTTTCCTGTTGCCGCGCAGCAATTGCGAATAGCCCATATTGTTGACGATCTGCGGTTTGCGCCCGGCGACCCTGAGCAATTGGTCGTAGGCACGATCGGCAAAATCGAAGCGGCCGAGTTCGTCATAAGAAGCGGCGAGCCCCATCCAGGCTTCCGCATTGTCGGCCTTCAACTCGACGGCCTTGCGGAAATGCTGTTCGGCAAGACCGTAATTCGCGTCGCGAAACTGCGCCTTGCCTTCCGCCAGATCGGATGTGCTGACGTTCTTCGCGGCCGGTTGAATGGCGGTGGTTTTGGTGGTGTCGACGCCACTCGTCGTACAACCAGACATCATCAAGACGGCCGCCATCGCGGCCATTGCCGTTAAATTACTGTGACGCATGCCCCTGCCCCATCGCCCGGTTTTCGCCGGGCCGTTCTTCAGAAAACACACTATACCAGAGCAATTAAACTTGGGTGCCGAAACGCCGCCAAAATTAGGCCTCGGGTACACCAGTTGTTAACCACCAGGCCGCAACGCCTCAATCACGGCCAGCGGCGTTCTCACGGTTCCAGGGCCTTGAGCCTCGCCGGAACCGTATACCGGCTGCCGTCATAGCGCAGCCGGTAGGTTTGGCTCACGGACTTGCCGGGGTAGGACTGGCACTCGCCATTGCTGTCGGGCAACGGATTGTCGGTATCCATTCGTTCGACCACCGCGATGTCGTGGTAGCCATGATGTTTGGCCGGGCTCATCGCCAGGCTCACCTGACTGGTATGGAAGGATCCGGCGCAATTGGTATCGCCCTCGCCGCCATTGCCGGCCACGACCAGGCCATCGAGCACCATCCGCAGGGCATCGCCGTCGACGGCATAGAGCCGCAGGTCGGTTTCACTGAAAGGGTTAGGCAGCGAATTGTTCGCCATTTCGATCCGCAGGCCGAAGGCGGAGACATCGGGCGCCAGCGCATACCGGCCGGTATCGAGTTCGACCTTGCGGATGGCGATGGCATCATCATCCATCAGCCCGGGCTGCAGCAGGCGCTGGCGCACCTGCCGGCTCTTCCGGTCGATGACCAGAAGCTCGATATCGCCGGCATGCGCGTAGCCGCTGGGTTGGGAAGTGTCCATCAGCGGCACGGCGACCAATAGCAGGTCGTCATGGGCGGGCCAGATCTTGCAGACCAGCCCCGGCGGGTCGCCATATGCAGACGTCAGAGCAATGCTGGTGTGGGGTTCGAGCGTGAACGAAGCACCGTCAGCGCTCTTGCGGGCCCTGGGATAGGCCTGCTGCACCAGGGCGGCGGCATCGCCGCAATCATCGGCCTCAGCCCAGGCAGGCGACAGACTGGCCGCGGCAAGGACGAGGACGAGGGCGCGCGACAGCATTCGCATGGACTTCTCACTCATTTGCGGACTTTGCAGATCGCTCAGGCGGCCCTCACTGAATATCAGCAAATCCTAATGGCCGGTCATTTTGACGATGATCGGAATGACCGCGATCATCAGCACCACCGGCAGGATGCAAACCACGACCGGCACCGACATCTTGGCAGGCAAGGCATGCGCCTTTTCCTCGGCCAGCGACATGCGCTTGTGGCGCATCTCGTCGGAAAAGACGCGCAGCGCCCCCGACAGGCTGGTGCCAAGCTCCTTGGACTGTTGCAGCAGCGTGGCGAAGGAACGCACCTCGTCCAGGCTCAGGCGGTCGGCGAGCGCCTTCAGCGCATCGTCGAGGCTGCGCCCGGCCCGCAGCTCCAGCGACACGAGCTGCAGGTTCTGGCTGAGCGACGGATAGGTCCTGGCGAGTTCCTTCGAAACGCGCTCGACGCCCGCTTCCATGCTCATGCCGGCATCCGAACAGACGATCATCAGGTCCATGAAATCGGGGAAGCCGTTGCGGTATTCGCGCATCTTTTCCCGTATCTTCTGGGTCAGCACCAGCCCAGGCAGGAAATAGCCGGCCACGCCCGACAGCACGACGAAGGCCCAGCGGCTGGCCATCGTGGCGTCGGGGCTGGCCATCCAGCGGTTGAGCACGAAGACGGCGAGCGCGATGCCCACCATCGCCGTGAAACGGATGAGGAAGAACATCCCGACGGCGCGCGGCTCCATGTAGCCCGCCTGGATGAGTTTCAAGCGCAGGCGGGCGACATTTTCGGGATCGCTTTTGGCGTAGAATTCCTGCGCCTTCTTCACCGCCTTCTCGCGAACGACACCGGTATTCTTCTTCTGGGCCGGTTCCGGCCTGGCGGCCACTGGACTCTCATCGACCTTGAGCCTGCGCCTGACTTCGTTGCGATCGCCCTTTGCCACCACCATCGGCCAGGCAAAAGCGGCAGCGCCCACGGCCAGCAGCAGGACAGCCACCGGCATCAGCGAGGTCGGCGCGAGCGAGGCGAGGAATTCGACGACCTTCTGCATGTCAGAATTTGAAGTTCGACATTTTGAACATGATCAGATTGCCCAGCATCAGCCAGGTGACCGAGCCACCAACCATGTACCACGTCTTCGGCACGCCCCAGACGTCGCTGTAATATCCCGGCATGAATGCCATGATGGTCGTGAACAGCAGCGCCGGCACGGCCGTCAGGATATAGGCCGACAGGCGGCCTTCGGTTGAAATGGCGCGCACCTTGCGGCGCAGCTTGCCGCGCTCGCGGATCGTCGTCGACAGCCCGTCGAGGATTTCGCGGAGATTGCCGCCAGAACTCGTCTGGATCGACACGGCGGTGACGAACAGCGGCAGATCCTCATGGCCGACCCTGTCGAAGAGCGAATTCAGCGCCGAAACCAGATCCGAACCAAAAGTCACCTCATCGGCAATCACGCCGAACTCGGTGCCGATCGGGTCGGGCATTTCGCGCGACACCATGGCGATGGCCACCGGCACCGGATGGCCGGCCTTGAGGCCGCGCGTGATCAGTTCCAGCGCTTCCGGCAACTGCATGCCGAACCGCTTCAGCCTGCGCTTGCGCATGGAGCGCATCGCCATCACCGGCAGCACCGGCACCAGCACGACAAACAGAATGGCGCCCATCAGCAGCGGCAAGCCATACCAGATGGCGACAAGGGCCGCCGCCAGCGCCAGCCCCGAAGTGATCATCAGGAACTTCGACAGCGGCATGATCATGCCCGACTGGGCGCGCAGCGCGCGAAAACGGTCAGGCGAGAACAGCGACGTGCCCGCATCGAGACCACGCTCCTTACGCAATTGGATCAGCACCTGTTCCTGGCTGATCTTGTTTTCCTGCAGCTTCATGCGCCGGTTGATGGCAGTGCGCCTGTCGCTGCGGCCGGCATAGAGCAGGTAAACGGCCTCGGCGATCATGATGCCGGTCAATGCAGCCCCGGCATAGACGACATAGATCGCGCTGAACCCATCCAACACCGGGTTACTCCTGCAGCCGGCCGGGTTCGAAATAGCGCCCGGGAAACTCGATGCCCATGGCGCGCAGGTCCTCCAGGAAGCGCGGCCGGATCCCGGTCGCTTCGAAATGGCCGAGGATTGTGCCATCGGCGTCCATGCCGGTGCGCACGAAGCGGAAGATCTCCTGCATCTGGATGACGTCGCCTTCCATGCCCGTCACCTCGGCGACGCTCGTCACCTTGCGCTTGCCGTCGGAGAGCCGGGTCAACTGGACGATGATGTCGATGGCGCTGGCGATCTGGCTGCGGATCGACTGCACCGTCATCGGCATGCCGGTCATGCCCAGCATCTGCTCGAGCCGCGAAATGGCATCGCGCGGCGTGTTGGCGTGAATGGTGGCCATCGATCCTTCGTGGCCGGTGTTCATGGCCTGAAGCATATCGAAGGCCTCCTCGCCGCGGCACTCGCCGAGGATGACGCGATCGGGCCGCATGCGCAGCGCGTTTTTGACAAGATCGCGTTGCTTGAGTTCGCCATGGCCTTCGATGTTGGCCGGCCGGGTTTCCATGCGCGCGACATGCGGCTGCTGCAACTGAAGCTCCGCCGCGTCCTCTATGGTGATCAGCCGCTCGTCCTCGGGAATGAAGGCCGACAGGGCGTTGAGCATGGTCGTCTTGCCGGTGCCGGTGCCGCCCGAAATGATCGTCGTCTTGCGGGCATGCACTGCCGCAGCAAGCACTTCGGCCATGTTCTGGGTGATGGCGCCGAATTCGACCAGCCGGTGCAGGCCGAGCTTGTTCTTGGAAAATTTGCGGATCGACACCAGCGGCCCGTCGACCGCCACCGGACGGATGGCGGCGTTGAAACGCGAGCCATCCAGCATGCGGGCGTCGACCATCGGCTGCGATTCGTCGACGCGGCGGCCGACTGCGGCAACGATTTTGTTTATGATTCTAAGCAGATGCGCCTCATCCTTGAACGGGATGTGGACCTGCTGCAGCTTGCCCTTCTTTTCGACGAAGCAGTTCTGATGGCCGTTGATCAGTATGTCGTTGATATCGGGGTCCTTGAGCAGCGGCTCGAGCGGGCCGAGCCCGACCATCTCGTCGACGATGTCGTCGACCAGGGCATCGAGTTCGACGGTGTTGATCGCCATCCGCTCTTCGCGCGTCTTTTCCGACACGAAATCATGCACCTGCCGGCGCATCTCGTCCCTGGGCAGCCGCTCCAGCGCGACAAGATTGATCTCTTCGAGCAGCAACCGGTGGATGCGCACGCGCGCATCGAGCACCTTGTTGGCGCTCTTGCCCGGCACGGCTTCGACTTTCGCCGGCAAGACCTTCCGGCTCGTCGGGATGACGACCGCGTGGTGCGCAACCGCCGTCGGCTCGGCGGAGCGCTGCGGACGCGCATCGCGGTTCTGCAAGGTGGAAAAGCGGCTGCTCATCCGGCCTTCCTCTTCAAAAGGCTCTTGCCGAAGCCGAACAGCGATTTCGATTTGCCCGGCGCCGTCGCCACTTCATCCGGAAGGATGATCTTCTTCAGGTCGTTGACGACGTTGGCATTGGCATCGATCTCGTGCAGCGGCACGCCGCGATCGACAGCCTCGCGCACCAGCCGGTAATTGTTGGCGATGCCGCCGACGAAATGCTCGCCGAGGATTTCCTGGACATCCGCCTGCTTGATGCCGCTGTCGAACATCTTCTGCTCGAAACGGTTGACGATGACGTTCGGCTTCACTTCCTTGCCCGCGGTCTCGTAGACCGCCTGGATCAGCCGTTGCGTGTGGCGCAGGCACGGCACCGTCATTTCGGCGACGATGTAGAGCTTGTTTGAGCCGAGCAGCACCGTCTCCGTCCACGGAAACCAGGTGCGAGGCATGTCGATGACGACATTGTCGAAATAGGCCGAGACGAGGTCCAGCATCCGCACCACGACATCGGTCTTGAACGAGCGCATCTCCGCCGGCTGCGTCGGTGCGGCCAGAACACAAAGTCCGCTGGCATGCTTCGACAGCATCACGTCGAGCAATTGCCTGTCGAGACGCTCCGGCTGGTTCTCGATTTCGGTGATGTCGAAACGCGGCTCCAGGTCGAGATATTCGGCGCAGGCGCCCTGCTGGAAATTGAGGTCGACCACGCAGGTCGAGGCGCCGCGCGTCACTGAATGATGCAGTTGGAACGCGGTCTGCAAAGCCAGCGTGGTGGTGCCGACGCCGCCTGCCGCGGGCATGAAGGTGTAGATTTGCGACTCGGTGTTTTCCTCGCGCCCCGGCCCCTGCAGCGCACGCACCACCGAACGTACGAGATCGGCCGTGGTGATCGGCTTGACCAGGAAATCCGCGACCTTGAGCTGCACGAGGATGCGCGCGGCGGCGGCGTTGAACTCCTGGGTGACGACTACGACCGGCGCCTTGCCTTCCAGACGACGCATAACGCGTTGCAGCGCATCGATCTCCTCAAGCTTCGCCGCATCCATATCGACGATGATCGCGCCGAGATCGGCCTCCTGGACCTCGCCGCGAAGTTCGGTGATGTTCTTTTCCACCGTCGAGAGCTGGATGATCTCCGAGGCGGCAAATGCCGTCCGCGTGTCCTGCACGAAGGTTCTGTCCGTCGATATGAGCAGGATTTTCCTGGTCTTGATGCCGTTTGCCATTTCTTCTCAGCCTGTGATCCCGGATCAATTGTCGGCGCTTGCTTGCGATGCCTTGGCGCTGGCCGCCTGCTCGGCGGTGGCGGGTTCCGTGCTGCCGCGCTGGGCAGGCACGAGAAGCCTGGTGTTCTGGACGCCGTATTTCCAGGGATCGACCATCTGCATGACGGTGTTGGCGGCCTGGGCTTCCCCGACGCCGCTCGTCACGCCTTCGCTGCGCATATAGTCGTCGCTCGTGCAGCCGGCGGTGAAGCCGGCAAGCAGCAAGGCGACGCTCGAGCTCAAGACCATACGCATGGCTTCAGTCCTTCGGCAGGTCGAGAAAATGCCCGACTTTGGTGGCGGGAGCGGCACGCGCGGCGCTGCCATCAGCCAGCGCCAGCGCGCGATTGGTGTCCGACGCCCTCACCTCCTCGGTATTGTTGAGGAAATAATCGACATTGCTGGCAGGCTGCGTGCCATCGGTCGGCTCGGCCATTTTCTTCGATGGATCCACCGGCTTGACCAGGTAAGGCGTGACGATGATCACCAGGTCCGTCTCTCGCCGCTGGTAGGATTTCGACGAGAACAGGGGCCCGAGCACAGGCATCTTGCCGAGGCCCGGTATGCGCGAGGTGGTGATGTCGTTCTGCGACTGCAGCAGCCCCGCGATCATGAAGCTCTGGCCGTTCTTTAGGTCGACCGACGTCCTGGCGCGGCGCACGATGAAGCCGGGCACCGAGATGCTGCCGATATTGTAGGAAGCCGACGCGTCGATCGAGGAGACTTCCGGCGCGATATCGAGGCTGACCAGCCCGTCCTTCAGAACCGTGGGCGTGAAATCCAGGCTGACGCCGTACTTCTTGTAGCTGACGGAAATCTTGCCGTTGTCTTCGGAAACCGGGATCGGAAACTCGCCGCCGGCCAGGAAGCTCGCCGTCTCGCCGGACCGGGCGATCAGGTTCGGCTCGGCCAGCCGACGAGCCAGGCCACGCTCTTCCAGTGCCTTGATGGCGATGTCGATGGAAACGCCGTTCGACAGAAGCCTGCCGATGATCTCGCCGGTCCCCGCCGGCTCAATGGTGCCGGGAGCAATCGTAACGTCGCGTCCGCCCATGCCATAAGCGAAATTGGCGCTGTATTTGGCGCCGAGGTCCTGTCCGGCCTGACGGTTGATCTCGACGAAGCGGACATTGAGCTGGACCTGCTGCGAGGACGAGATGTTGACCGAATTGATCACCTCCTCATTGCCGGAGAAGCGGGTGGCGATCTTGTTTGCCTTTTCGGCGGCGACCGCGTCATCCGCCTCGCCCGACAGCACGACACGGCCATTGGCGGAGCCGACCTTGATTTTGGCGTCCGGCACGCTGGCGCGGATGGTGTCGGCCAACTGGTCGGTATCGAGCGTCACTTCGATGTCTACGGTGCCGACGAGCTGCTTGTTCTCGTTGAACAGGGCGATGCCGGTGGTGCCGAGATTGTTGCCCAGCACATAGAAGGATTTGTCGGTCAGCGGGTTGACGTTGGCGATCTCCGGATCGCCGATGACGATCTGGTAGAAGGCAGCACTGGTCATGATCGTCTTGGGCTTGCCCTTGGCGACCTTGATCGAGGCGTTCTTGGTCGCCGAGACATAGACGATGTCATTGTCCGCCCTGGCCGGGCCGGCGAAGATGCCGGCCGCCGCCATCGTCACCGCCATCGCCACGGCCCGCGCGACGTGCAACCGGCCTGCCACTCGATATTGAAGTTGCCTGAACATTGTTCCCGTCCCGTCCGGTCCCCACCGGTCCTGCTCTGGTCCCACTCAGGAACCTGATATTCCTATTTCTGGTCCCGCGCAGGAACCTGATATTCCTCGGCCGTCGTTCCACGTGTCACGATGACCGTCTTGAATTTCGGCTGCTCCGGCTCCTTTGCCATGGCGTCGAACAGCGAGCCGGCTGCGGCTTGCGCCTTGCCCGCCACCGATCCGCCAAAGGAGGAGATGGTGGTGACACCGTTCTTGCCGTCGCCACCTTCGCTGGCGGAGCGAAGCGACAGCGACAGCGTGCCGACCGTGCGGGCCAGCGCCACTTTCTGCGCGCCTTCGGTGGTCACCTCGATGGTTATGGAATTGGCCACCTGCGGGGTCGTTTGGCGCTCGTCGGCGCCCTGCCCGACGCTCAGCACCTTCGCGTCGGCAACGACGATCTCGGAGGTGATGGTCGAGCCGGCGGCGCCTTGCGCATTCTTGGCCACTTCCTGGATTTCGCCGGCATCGCGCGTCAGCACGACATCGACCCGATCGCCTGGCGTGACGAAGCCGCCGACGCCCGCGATCTCGTCGGTGCGGATGGTGACCGCCCGCATCCCGGGCGTCAGCATGTTGGAGAGCGTGGCGCGGCCATTCGGGCCGGACAGCTTGGTCAGCAGCACCGGTTCGTTGACTTCGATCGGCGACAGCACCACGCGGCTGCCGTCCCCGAGCAGTCCATCGATGGTGGCGAAGGCGCCCTGCGGCAGCGAATCCTGCGGCCACGGGATTTCGTTGAGTTTCGCGCGGTCGAGATCCATCCCGTACCGCAACGGTGCATTCGCCACCACGATTGTCTTGAATTCAACCCTGGGTGCGGCCGGAGCGGTGATCGACGCGGTTTTCTCCTCGGCGTCGGCCCTGGCCTGGCGCTTGACCCAGAAATCGGCGGCAAAGATCGAAATCGCGCCGAAAACGGCGGCGATGCCGATCATCGTTATGGCCTTGCCCCTCACGCCCAAACCCCTGATGCCCGTAGTTTCTTGTTATGTTGGCTCACGCTAGGCGGCATTGTTAAAGAATCAGGAATCTTCTCGCTGGCTATCCGCCCGATTTCCGCCGGCTTGGTTATCGAATGGTTTTAGGATAAGAGGGGGTTAATCCCCGAACGTAACAGGAACCTCCGTCGCTTGGCGCTGAAAAGCGTGGCAGTATCAGCGGGTGATTCGCAGCTTGGGCTCTATGGCAGGCATGGACGACAACAACGATCTTTTCGGCAATCTGGAGAAGCAGCCGCAACCGGTTCGCACACCGGCGCGTCCGGCCGATCCGCTGGTGCAGGCGGCAGCCAAGCGTCCGGCGGCCGCGTCTCGTGATGGCTCAGAGGGCTACAGCGCCGCCGATATCGAGGTGCTCGAAGGCCTGGAGCCGGTGCGGCGCCGTCCGGGCATGTATATTGGCGGCACCGACGACAAGGCCATGCACCATCTGTTCGCCGAGGTCATCGACAACTCGATGGACGAGGCAGTTGCCGGCCATGCCACATTCATCGATGTCGAGCTTTCGGCTGACGGCTTTCTCACCGTGACCGACAATGGCCGCGGCATTCCCGTCGATCCGCATCCGAAATTCAAGAAGCCGGCGCTCGAAGTGATCATGACGACGCTGCATTCGGGCGGTAAGTTCGATAGCAAGGTCTATGAAACCTCGGGCGGCCTGCACGGCGTCGGCGTCTCCGTGGTCAACGCGCTGTCGGATCATCTCGAAGTCGAAGTCGCGCGCGGACGGCAACTTTACCGGCAGCGCTTCTCGCGCGGCATTCCGGTCAGCGGCCTCGAGCATCTTGGCGAAGTTCACAACCGGCGCGGCACCAGGACCCGTTTCCACCCCGACGAGCAGATCTTCGGCAAGGGCGCCGCGTTCGAGCCGGCGCGGCTCTACCGCATGACGCGCTCGAAGGCCTATCTCTTCGGCGGCGTCGAAATCCGCTGGACCTGCGATCCCTCGCTGATCAAGGAAAAGGACACCACTCCGGCCAAGGCTGAATTCCATTTTCCCGGCGGCCTCAAGGACTATCTGAAAGCGTCGCTCGGCGACGAATTCCAGGTGACGCGCGAAATCTTCGCCGGCAAGAGCGACAGGCAAGGCGGCCATGGCTCGCTGGAATGGGCAGTGACCTGGTTCGGCGGTGACGGCTTCATCAACTCCTACTGCAACACCATCCCGACCGGCGAAGGCGGCACCCACGAGGCCGGCTTCCGCAACGTCTTGACGCGCGGCCTGCGCGCCTATGCCGACCTCGTCGGCAACAAGCGCGCCTCGATCGTCACGTCGGAAGACGTCATGATCTCGGCGGCGGGCATGCTGTCGGTGTTCATACGCGAGCCTGAATTCGTCGGCCAGACCAAGGACAGGCTGGCGACCATCGAGGCGATGCGCATCGTCGAGACGGCGATCCGCGACCCGTTCGACCATTGGCTGGCCGACAATCCGCAGGAAGCCTCGAAGCTGCTCGAATGGGTGATCGCGCGCGCCGACGAGCGGGTACGACGCCGCCAGGAAAAGGAAGTGTCGCGCAAGAGCGCGGTGCGCAAGCTGCGCCTGCCGGGCAAGCTTGCCGATTGCACGCAGAATGCGGCCGCCGGCGCCGAACTCTTCATCGTCGAAGGCGATTCGGCCGGCGGCTCTGCCAAGCAGGCGCGCGACCGCGCCAGCCAGGCGGTGCTGCCGTTGCGCGGCAAGATTCTCAACGTCGCCAGTGCCGGCAACGACAAGCTGGCCGCCAACCAGCAGATTTCCGACCTGATCCAGGCGCTTGGTTGCGGCACGCGGTCGAAATACCGCGACGAGGATCTTCGCTACGACCGCGTCATCATCATGACCGACGCCGACGTCGACGGCGCTCACATCGCCTCGCTGCTGATCACCTTCTTCTACCAGGAGATGCCGAATCTGGTTCGCGGCGGACATCTCTATCTGGCGGTGCCGCCGCTCTACTCGATCCGGCAGGGCGGCAAGGTCGCCTATGCGCGTGACGACGCGCACAAGGACGAATTGCTGCGCACCGAGTTCACCGGGCGCGGCAAGGTCGAGATCGGTCGCTTCAAGGGCCTGGGCGAAATGATGGCCGCGCAGCTCAAGGAGACAACCATGGATCCGAGGAAGCGTACGCTGCTCCGCGTCGATGTGATCGATGCCGAGGCCGCTACCAAGGACGCGGTCGATGCGCTGATGGGCACCAAGCCGGAGGCTCGTTTCCGGTTCATTCAGGAACGCGCCGAATTCGCGGAAACGGAAGTGCTGGATATCTGAGCGCAGGCCGGCCGATCAAGGCTTGCGGAGACGCGCGTGTGAGCTGGCAACGGCTGAAAGGCTATTTCGAAGCGGGTCTTGCCGGGCTGACGCAGCCGACCCGGTCGGACTGGGTCTTCGCCTTGCGTACGGTCTCGGCCGGCCTGATCGCGCTTATGGTCGCCTACGCCCTCAAGCTCGATCACCCGCAATGGGCGATGATGACGGTGTTCATCGTTGCCCAGCCGGTCGCAGGCATGGTGTTGGCGAAAGGCTTTTATCGGTTGCTCGGCACGCTGGCGGGCGGTGTTGCCGCAATTGCCATCACCACTGTCTTCGGCACGAATCCCTGGGTGCTGGTGACGGTGCTTGCCCTATGGATCGGCATTTGCACCTTCGTGTCGTCGCTGCTGCGCAACCCGGAAGCCTACGGGGCGGCGCTGGCCGGCTACACCGCCATGATCATCAGCCTGCCGGCGTTTGGCCAGCCGCATCTCGTTGTCGACCTCGCGGTCGCGCGCTGTGCCGAGATCGTGCTCGGCATTCTCTGCGCCGGCCTGACCAGCCGGCTGATCCTGCCCAAATTGGCCAGCGAGGCCATCATCTCGCGGCTGAAGCGCTGCATTCTCGACCTTGCCACCTATGCCGGCGGCGCCTTTTCCGGCGGCGACACGGCAATGCTTTCCGGCCTGCATCGGAAGCTGGTCGCCGACACCCAGACGCTCGCCGAGATGCGCGCCTATGCCAGGCTGGAGGCCCCGAGCTTCGCGCCGCGCGCCCATCCGGTCCGGCGCACCATTGGACAACTGCTTTCAGCCCTGTCCGCGGCCCGCGCGCTGCATTCACACGCCGCACCGAAGAACGCGGCGCTCATTCCGATGCGCTCGGAGCTGCAAGCCCTCGTCACTGAATTGGCAGCGACGCCGGGCGCACTCGACGACACGGCGCCCTGGCTGGCACGGCTCGACGCGATCGGCGCCAAAGCGACGCAAATGCCCGGCGCCTTGGCCGACCAGGACGGCGACAGGGTCGGCACCGTCACCCGGCTCACCATCGCCGCCGATTTCGCCGAAGCGCTGAAGCAGGCGCTGCGCGGTCTCGATGCCTTGCGTGCGCCCGTTACGCGGCCTTCACGCGAACGCAGGCCCCCGGCGCTGGTGGTGCATCGCGACTATCACGGGGCGAGCCGCAACGCGGTCCGCGCGGCACTTGCAACGCTGCTGGTCGCCGCTTTCTGGCTGACGACGAGATGGTCGGAAGCCGCCGGCACGGTCATTCTGGTTGCCGTCGTGTCGAGCTTGTTTGCCGCCCGCCCCGATCCGGTGCGGGTAGCCTGGGGCTTCTTCGAGGGAACACTGTTGGCCCTGCCCTTTGCCTTTCTCGTCGGCGAGATCGCGCTTCCCGTTTTTCCTGGTTTCGGCTGGTTCATGCTGTTCGTCGTACCGATCCTGGTGCCGGCGGCGCTCGCCATGGCCAATCCCCGCTATGTCGGCGTGGCGACGGCCTTCGCCATCAATTTTCTTGCTTTCCTCAGCCCGCACCAGGCGATGACCTACGATCCCGGCCCGTTCTTCGCCGGCTCGGCCTCGATCCTGGTCGGCATCCTTTTGGCAATCGGCGTCTTCATCGTCGTGCTGCCCGCCGACCCATGGCTCGCAGCGCACCGCATCGTGCGGGCCATGCGCGAGGATCTGGCGCGGCTTTGCCTGCACGAGCGCGTGCCGCGGCGTTCAGCCTTCGAGAGCCTCGCCTATGACCGCATCAACCAGCTGATGCCGCTGGTGCAGACCAGCGGCAGGAAGGGTGAAGCGGTTCTGGGCGGCAGTGTCGCCGCCGTCACCGTCGGTCTGGAGATCCTGCGGCTGCGCGCTGCCGGGCAAAGCTCCGCGATCCCGTCCGAAACCGCGCTTTCGATTGCCAACTTCCTCAAGGGATTGGCGCGCGAACTGCTTTTTCGCCAGCCCGGCGATCCGCAGACATCGACCGTCGCCGTCGCCCGGCAATATGCGGCGGGCATCGCTCAGCGCAACGGCGCCGGCGACATGCTCCAGATCGCGGCATCGCTGCGCATCATCGCTGCGGCCATGGAGGATTTTCCTGAATTCTTCGCCCGGCAGCGAAGCTAGGCCCGTTCGCCGATCCTATGCGGCGGCGATAGCCAGCGCGTGTCCGCGCGCGTTTTCGCGCAGTGCGTCGAGATGGATCGAGCGGACCAGCCCGGCGAGCTCGCCCTGAGTGGCTTCCCCGCCGAGTTCCTTCAGCATCAGCCAGCTGACCTCCTGGACGCCGGCAACACGCTTGCCATTGGCCACTTCCCGCCAGATTTTCAGCGCGCGCAAGATGACCGCGTGCGTGGCGGCAGCCAGGCCGGCACTGCGGAACAGCGCCTGCAAGGCCACGTCGTGTCCGCCGGCCAGCAGTGCCCTCACTCTTTGGGCGGACTGCTGGCTGAGCGCGACCAGCGCCGAGCCGAAGAAGTCGACCTTGCCATGTGCGATGGTGCGGATGAGGAAGCTCGCGGTGAGATCGCCGCGTAGCCTGAGATGCTCGATCAACGCCGCATGTTCTTCCTGGCGCGTGCCCTCGATCAGCGTCACGCAGGCCTTAACGCAGGCGTCGCGCATGACGCGGTCGGCCCGGGCGGCTCCCATCAAGGCCATGACCAGCGGCGAGGTCTTGAGCATCTCACCGAGTTTGACGAGCAGCATGTGCCGGCAGTCGGCAGGCAGGCGTGCATCCGATATAAGCGCCTCGCGCACCAGCGGCAGATGGCCGTGGCGCTCGGCCATGCGGCGGAAACTCAACGAAGCGATATCGGCGCCGCTGTTGGCCAAAAGCACGGCGCAGGCCTCCGCCTCGCCGATCTCTGCGATAGCCGCCGACAGCGCCATCGAGACCACTGGCCGATCGGCGATCAGTTTTTGCGTCGCCTTCGCACCTGAAGCCACGCGATTGATCAGGTCTGCGTCGGTAAGCAGTGGCGATCGCGTCAGCACGACGCCGGCGACTTCCGGCTGGTCGGAAGCAAGCGCGCTGATGATCTGGGGCGGTGCGTGATGGCTCATGGACAGCGCCTCGGCCACCGCCAGCCGTACCTTCGACGATGCGTCGTCGAGCAGCAAGGTCAGCGCCGCCTCTGCGGCGCAGCGATCCTCGAACGGCAATTCCGCGTCGACATAGGCGCGGGCGAGCGCGCTTGCCGCCGCGGCGCGCTCCGATACCCTGGCCGTGTAGATCCATTTCAGGAAATGCGAGACAACAATCATACCGCCTGCTTACGCCCTTGCCGGAAGGTTTCCGACCCCGTGCCGGACGTTAGGCCGAATTGGTTTATGAAGCGTTCACCATGTTCGTTAACTGGCTTGCGAGCGCTGGATACAGCGCCTATCAACCGTCAGCAGCGGAGGAGACCGAAAATGGCTGGGCTTTATCTCGAGGAGTTCGTCGTCGGCCATGTCTTCCAGCACACGCTGCGCAAGACCGTCACCGAGAGCGACAACATGCTGTTCTCGGTGATGACCCTGAACCCGCAGCCGCTGCATATCGACTTCGATTTCGCCGCCAGGAGCGAATGGGGCAAGCCGCTTGTCAACTCGCTGTTCACGCTCGGCCTGATGATCGGCATTTCGGTCAACGACATCACCGTCGGTACGACGGTCGCCAATCTCGGCATGAAGGAAACGGTGTTTCCGCATCCGGTCTTCCATGGCGACACCATTCGCGTCGAGACCACTGTCGTCTCGGTGCGTGAATCCAGGTCGAAGCCCGATCGCGGCATCGTCGAGTTCGAACATCGGGCCTATAACCAGAACGGCGACCTCGTCGCCAAATGCACGAGACAGGCCATGATGCTGAAGAAGGCAGCCTGATGCGTTCGCTGCTGTTCGTCCCAGGCGATTCCGAGAGGAAGCTGGAGAAAGGCTTTGGCGCCGGCGCCGACGTGGTCATTGTCGACCTCGAGGATTCGGTGGCGCCCCACAGCAAGGCATCGGCGCGAAAGATCGCGGCGCGCTTCATCGTCAACCACCGGGCGCAAACAAGATCGGCGATCTACGTCAGGGTCAACGACCTGTCGACCGGACTGACGGACGACGACCTTGCGGCGCTCATCCCGGCAAAGCCCGACGGCGTCATGCTGCCCAAATCGGCTGGCGGCCAGGATGTCCAGCACCTCTCGGCAAAGCTCAGGCTGAGCGAAGCGGAGAACGGCCTGGCCGACGGCGCGACAAAAATTCTGCCGATCATCACCGAAACACCGGCGGCCGTGCTGGCAGCGGCGAGCTACGCCGGGGCAAGCGCGCGGCTTGCCGGGCTGACTTGGGGCGCGGAAGACCTGTCGGCGGCGATCGGCGCGCGCACCAGCCGCGACCAGCATGGTCGCTATACCGACGTGTTTCGCCACGCTCGCCTGATGACCATCCTCGCAGCGGGCGCGGCGGAAGTCGCGGCGATCGACACCGTCTTCCCGAATTTCCGCGACATGGCGGCCTTCCAGGCCGAATGCAGGGAGGCCGAACGTGACGGCTTCACCGGCAAGATGGCGATCCACCCTGATCAGGTGCCGGTCATAAACGCCGCCTTCACGCCCTCGGTGGAAGCGGTGCAACAGTCGGCGGCAATTGTCGCGGCGTTCCAGGCGGCGGGAAATCCCGGCGTCGTCGGCATTGACGGCAAGATGTATGACCGGCCGCATCTGCGGCTGGCCGAGCGGCTTCTGGCACGCGCCCGGGCAGCCGGAATCTCCGCCTGACCGCTACCAGACCAGCGGGATCAGGCGGTAGCGGACATGGGCCGCATAGTCGTCATAGCCGCGCAGGCCGGTGCGAAGCGTCTTCTCCTCGATGAATGTGCGGATGGCCAGGAGAACGATGAACACGACCACCAGTGCCAGCCCCCACCAGGAGCCAAGCAGGAGAGCCGTGCCGGCAAAGAAGAGGATGGCGCCGGCATACATGGGGTGGCGCACATAGCTATAGGGACCCGTTGTGATCACTTGCTGGCCGCGTTCGGCCTGGATTTTCACGACCGGCGCCGCGAAGCTGTTCTCCAGCATCGTCAGATAGCTGATCCATAGTCCGACCAGCAGGACGAGCGCACCGATCAGTTGTACCCAGACCGGAACCGCGGACCAGCCGAAGCGGTGATCGAAACCCGTGAAGGCCAGCCAGGCAAAGATGCCGAGCAGGAGCATGCTCAACAGAACCTTGTCGGCCGCGGTCTGGTCCTCCTGGATGGGAGAGCTCAGCCGTTCGTTCATCAGGCCGGGATCGCGCCGGGCCAGCGTCACGCCAAGGGTCAGGCTTAGCCCGACCATCACCGCCAGATACACCCAGGCTCCCGGCCAGGTCAGCGTGCCCGCTGTCAGGAAAAGCAGCGCGCCCATGGCGCCGAACCACAGGAACGTCTGGAGAATCAATCTCGAGACCATGACCAACCTTCCACAATATTTGCCGCAGGCATCTACCAGCAACAGAGTACCGCCGACGCTCAGCGGGCTCTCGCCCATCACGCGCCTGGACGAAACGGTCCTGGTGTGCAGAAGGTTTCGTCATGCCGCGTCATCAAGCTCAGGCGCGTCGTGATGACGGCTCGCCGTCAGGAAAGCACAGTGACTGGGCGCCCCTTGCGGGCTAATCCTTGCCCCAACGCGGCCGGCGCATCGAAAACACCTCGTTGACGCTGGCATAGTCCATGTAGCCGAGGCGAGCGACATTGCCGGCTTTGCTGATATCGAACAGGCCGTCCTTCAGGTAGGCATCGTCAATATGCACGCCGATCACTTCGCCGGCCACGACGACGGCGCTGGTCGGCGTTCCGTCCAAAGCCTTTGGCCGGAACACTTCGGTCACCTTGCATTCGAGTGCGGCGGGTGCGGCCGCCACGCGCGGCGGCGCGACAAGACGCGACGGCGCCATGGCGAGATCGGCATAGACGAACTCGTTGACGCCGCGCGGCGCGGCGACCGACGTCCGGTTCATCTTCTCGGCGAGATCGCGGCCGACCAGATTGGCGACGAACTCGCCGGTCTCCTGGGCGAAGGAGGCGCTGTCCTTCTCGCCCTCGGAGGAAAACCAGGCGATGAAGGGCCTTGTCGAAACGGCATTAAAGAAGGAATAGGGCGCGAGGTTGATCTCGCCAGCCCCGTTCAGGGTCGAGATCCAGCCGATCGGGCGCGGCGCCACGATCGCCTTCGACGGATCGTGCGGCAGTCCGTGCCCCTTTGACGGCTCGTAGAACACTTAGCCCGCCCAGGGCCCGGCATAGTCCGCATAAAGCTTTGCCGGATCGGGGCGCGGCCGCTCCGGCGCCGGGCCGCCATAGGAGCCGATATGGACGAAGCCGATGACGCGCTCCTGCGGCGCCAGCCCCAGGATCGCCCTGCCCTCCGGCACGTCCGAATACCAGTTGCTGATCATGTTGGTGCCATAGCCCAGTGCGTTGGCGGCAATCATCAGGTTCATCGCCGCCATGCCGCCGGACAGGAACATCTCCCATTGCGGGATTTTCGGATTTTCCTTCGGCACCGACACGACGCCGATCACCAGCGGCGCGCGCGAGAAGCGCGCCAGCTCCTGGTTGCGGCGGCCATCCGGTAAAGGTCCCTCCCGCTGTTCGGCAAGGGCCGCCAGCTTCCTGCCGATCTCGATGCGGGCATCGCCGCGATAAAGAATGAAGCGCCAGGGCTCGAGCCGGCCATGATCGGGCACGCGCGTGGCGGCGGCGATCATCGTGGCGATCTCGGCGTGGCCGGGCGCAGGCTCCTTCAACTCCGGTATCGGCGCTGAATTGCGGGTCAGCAGGAAGTCGATGATCGGGGACGCCATGGGCGCAAGTCTCCTAAGTTCGATTTTGAGCTGAAGCGCGCCATGGGGATGCGGGGCGGCTCGGGCATCGACGCGGGCGCGCCAGGCTGGAGAGTCGTATCGGTCGGACTCTTAAGCCTTGAAATTGCCACCGCCATGGGCTTCAACGCAAGGCATGTTTGAGGGGACTTTGCGTCTTTTCCTGATCTGGGTCTGCACCCTGCTGCTCATGGCGCCGGTTTCCTTTGCCGTGGCACAGAATGTGGATGGCGTCAGCGACCTGAAGCTTCCCGGAATTTCGAACTACGCGACGCCGAAAGGCGAGACATCGCTGGCGCTGGGCGGCGGCGCCATCACCTTGTCCGCGCAGTTGACCGACAAGGGAGGCGATATCACTCGCGGCATCGTCTGGCGCGTCTTCAAGCCGGAGGCCGTCAACGGCAAATTGCCGATGGTGGCTTCCGCCCATGGCGGCACGGCGGTCTTCCAGCTCGAACCCGGCAGCTATCTGGTTCACGCTTCCTACGGCCGGGCCGGCGCCACCAAGCGCATCACCGTCGGCAAGGACGCCAAGCGCGAGAGCCTCGTGCTCGATGCCGGCGGGCTGAAGCTCGATGCCGTCCTTTCCGGAGGGGCGCGCATTCCACCAAAGAAGCTGCGCTTCTCGATCTATGAGGGCAATGCCGAACCCAATGGCGATCGCGCGCTGATCATTCCCGACGTCGAGCCCAACAGCGTCGTGCGTCTCAATGCCGGTATCTACCACGTGGTCTCGACCTATGGCGCGGTCAATGCCGTTATCCGCTCCGACATCCGCGTCGAGGCCGGCAAGCTGACCGAAGCCACCGTCGAGCATCACGCCGCCGAGATTACCTTGAAGCTGGTGCGTGAAGCGGGCGGCGAAGCGATCGCCGACACATCATGGTCGCTGCTCAATGAATCGGGCGATCCGATCAAGGAAACCGTCGGCGCCTTCGCCTCCATGGTTCTGGCCGAAGGCGATTACACGATCATCGCCAAGAACCGCGACCGGATCTACCAGAAGGATTTCACTGTCGTGGCCGGACAGAACCAGGAAATCGAGGTTCTCGCGACGGAAGCCGCCGCGATGGATCCGGAAGAAGGCGCGGATTAGTCAAAACCCCGGGTAAGCCTGAGGCGGTTTCCTTCGGATCGTCGACGAAATGGACCTAGGCCGCCAGCTTGGCCCGTGCCGGCAGGAATGGAATCCGGCGGCGAGGCACCGGCGGCGCCAGATCGAAGACGCCTTTATAGAGACGCTCGAGCAGCGCCTTGCGGTCGCGCACGGGCTCCAGTTCGTTCCAGCTCAGCACATCGCCGACACGCACGTCGATCGACTTGCCGGAAAGCCGGGCGAACTCGTGGATAAGCAACGAAATGCGCAGCGTCAGCGATGCCTTGCCGACGAACTTCGCCACGCGTCCGTCGCGCTCGGCCATGTTCATGGGACCGCTGACCAGATGGAACAGCCTGCCGTTCTGGCCGGAGAAATGCATCGGCACTACGGAAGCCTTGGCATCCTGCACCAGACGCGCCGGAAACATCTTCCATGGCAGGTCGCGTGCCTGGCCAAAACCTTTCGGCGCGGTGGCGACGCCGCCGGCCGGAAATACCACGATGGTGACACGTTCTTTCAGGAGCCGCACAGCCTCATGACGCACCGCCATGTTGTTCTTCAGAGCGTCCTTGGTCTCGGAAAAGTCGATCGGCAGCGAGTAGGGCTCCATCTCGCTGATCTTGAGCAGATCCTTGTGGATCATGACCCGGAACGGCCGCCCAAGCTGCTCGGCCAGCGACAGCGCGGCAATGCCGTCGCCGATGCCGAAGGGATGATTGGCGACGATCACCAGCGGCGTGTCGGGCAGGTTCTTCGGGGGCCATTGGTCGGGGGTTCGTACCCGCACGTCGATCAATTCGAGCATGCGACTGAACACGCGCTCGCCGGTCGGGATCACCTGGCGGCGCCAAAAATCATAAAGCGCCGCAAAACGGTCGCGTCCGGACAGGCCCTCGATGGAATGGATGACCCACCGCGTCAGCACCGGCTGTCGTGGATTGGCATAGGAAAGCTCGGGAAACGGTTTTTCGCGCAATTTCAGCTTGAGCATGAGAGCTTGTTACAAGACTGCCGTGACAAGGATGTGAAAACGGCGAGATGTGAAATGGCGGTGGACTGCTCCACCGCCATTTCGCTTGAAATACTACCGGATCAGGTCGCGCGTTTGCGCCGGCGATCGGGCGTGATCGCTTCTTCGGTCAGTTGCGCGACCGCTTGGGCGAGACCCAGCGATTCCTGGTCGCGCGAGCCGAGCCGGCGCATGTTGACCGTCTGCTCCTCCGCCTCGCGCTTGCCGCAGACAAGAATGACCGGAACCTTGGCCAGCGAGTGCTCGCGGACCTTATAGTTGATCTTCTCGTTGCGCAGATCCGCCTCGGCGGACAAGCCCGCGGCTTTCAGCTTCGCCACTACTTCGTTCGCATAGCCGTCGGCGTCCGAAGTGATCGTCGCCACCACCACCTGCAGCGGCGCGAACCACAGCGGGAAATGGCCGGAATAGTTCTCGATCAGGATGCCGAGAAAGCGCTCCATCGAGCCGCAGATGGCACGGTGCACCATAACAGGCTGTTTCTTCTCGGAATCCGAGCCGATGTAGAAGGCGCCGAAACGCTCCGGCAGGTTGAAGTCGACCTGCGTGGTACCGCATTGCCATTCGCGGCCGATGGCATCCTTCAGCACATATTCGAACTTCGGCCCGTAGAAGGCGCCCTCGCCAGGATTGATCGAGGTCTTGATGCGGTTGCCCGATCGCGTCCTGATCGTCTCCAGCACGCCGCCCATGATCGCTTCGGCGTGATCCCAGGCCTCGTCGGTGCCGACGCGCTTGTCCGGCCGGGTCGACAGCTTCACGCTAATTTCGTCGAAGCCGAAATCAGCGTAGGTCGACAGAATCAGATCGTTGATACGCAGGCACTCCGACGCCAGCTGCTCCTCGGTGCAGAAAATATGCGCGTCATCCTGCGTGAAGCCGCGCACCCGCATCAGCCCGTGCAGCGCACCCGACGGCTCGTAGCGATGCACATTTCCGAATTCCGCAAGCTTTACCGGCAGGTCGCGATAGGATTTCAACCCATGCTTGAAAATCTGCACATGGCCGGGACAGTTCATCGGCTTCAGCGCGAACACGCGGTCGTCATCAGTGTCGTCGCCGGCGACCGTCACCTTGAACATGGCGTCGCGATACCAGCCCCAGTGACCCGACGTTTCCCACAGGCTCTTGTCGAGCACCTGCGGCGCGTTGACCTCCTGGTAGCCCTGCTCGTCGAGGCGGCGGCGCATGTAGTTGACCAGGTTCTGGAACATCTTCCAGCCTTTGGCATGCCAGAAGACGACGCCCGGCCCCTCTTCCTGGAAGTGGAACAGATCCATCTCGCGGCCGAGTTTTCGGTGGTCGCGCTTTTCGGCTTCCTCCAGCATTGTCTGGTAGGCGTCGAGCTGCGCCTGATCAGCCCATGCCGTGCCGTAGATGCGCGTCAGCATCGGGTTATTCGAATCTCCGCGCCAATAGGCGCCCGCCACCTTCATCAGCTTGAAGGCATTGCCGATCTGCCCGGTCGAGGCCATGTGCGGACCGCGGCAGAGGTCGAACCAGTCACCTTGCGCATAGATCTTGAGATCCTGATCGTCAGGAATGGCATCGATCAGTTCCAGCTTGTAGCGCTCGCCCTTGTCGGCGAAGACCTTTTTGGCCTTGTCGCGCGACCAGACCTCTTTGGTGAATGGCTTGTTGCGCGCAATGATCTCGCGCATCTTCTTCTCGATCACGGGGAAGTCGTCCGGGGTGAACGGCTCGGTGCGGGCGAAGTCGTAGTAGAATCCGTTCTCGATCACCGGCCCGATGGTCACCTGCGTTCCCGGCCATATCTCCTGCACGGCCTCCGCCAGCACGTGTGCCGCATCATGGCGGATGAGTTCCAGCGCGCGCGGATCGTCGCGGGTGATGATCTCGATCTTGCCGGACTTGCCGAGCGGATCGGAGAGATCGCGCACGGTGCCGTCGATGGCATAGGCCACGGCCTTCTTGGCCAGCGACTTGGAGATCGATTCGGCAAGTCCGGCACCGGTCATCGCCGCGTCGTAGTCGCGCACGGAGCCATCGGGAAATGTCAGGGAAACGGAATTCAGCATCAGGTATCTCCTATCCAGTCCCGCAAACGAGCGCGGGTGGTGAAATGCAGGTCGTCAGCGGTTCGAAGGCCAAGACATGCGCGGGTAAGCCGGAAGCGTCCGGCGGCGGGGCTGTCTTTTATGGGCAGTTTCCGCCGCCGTAAAGCCGGATTGGCACCCAGCGTTTCATTTGATGAGTTGCGGCAGGTCCTTCAGGAAGGCGGCACGCGTCGCAAGCCCCTTCGGCATGTCGCTCCGCTTCGTATCGACCATGAGCCGAGCAAACACGATCTGGCGGCCGTCCTTCTGCGCCCAGCCGACGAACCAACCAAGCGAGTGCCTGTCCTTGCCACCCTCACCGAGCCTGGTGCTGCCGGTCTTGCCCTGAACGGTCCAGGCGCCGGCCTTGAAGCTCGGTATGATGGCTTTCGTCATGTCGTGGGCCTTGGCCGAGACCGGCATCTTGCCGGCGAGGAGCTTACGCAGGAAATCGACCTGTTCGACCGGCGTGATCTTGAGCGAGGAGTTCACCCAGGAATGGGTCAGGCCGTCATTCTTGCCGGGATTGCCGGAAACGTCCGCATTGCCATAGCCGAACTTCGAGACGTAGCCGGCAAAGCTCTCCGGTCCAAGCCGGCGGGTGATCTCGCGCGAATACCACAGCACCGAGTCCCGCTCCCAGATCGTCGGATCGACGGTCTTGTGGTCCCGCTTGACCGCCTTGAATTCAGGCTTGTAGTCCCAGCTCGGCGTGTGTTCGTCGCTGAGTATGCCGGCATCGTAACCGATCAGCGACAGCGGCACCTTGAACGTCGAGGCCGGGCTGAATCGCTGGTCGCAGGCGCCGTTCTGGTAAAGAGTCTTGCCGCTCTGCGCATCGGCGATCAGCGTGCATTGCACATCCCCGAGCGGCGCCGATTGCGCGCGCATCGGAAATCCCAGAAGCCAGGCAAGCAGGAACAGGACTCCGGCAAGTATGAAGGGAAGACGGTCGACATTGCGCATTGATGCTCGCTCCAGAGGGGGTTCGGCGAGCGGTTTAGCGAGGTCTGTTGTCTCGATTTTGTCTCAAATTCGCAGTTGTTGTGGAGGCTGCCGTTAACCCTACCAGATCGTAAACGGTTGCCGTGAAGACTGATCGGGACTCAGCTTCGCGCATCGTCGCGATTGCCGCCGATCCGCCAATATCGCCACGGCGCGAACCAGACATAGCGACCCGCCAGAACCTCCGGAACAAGGTCGACGCCATGGGTGCCGAATGGGCCGCAGCGCAGAACCCTGAAAAATCCCATCCAGCCGCCGGCCCAAAGACCATGGCGGGCGATCGCCTCATGCGCATATTCCGAGCAGGTCGGCAGATGACGGCAGGAACTGCCGATGAAGCCGGACAGCGTCAGTTGATAGAGGCGCACCAGCGACGTGCCCAACACCCGGCCAGGGGTCTTGCGCCACGGGCCGGGCCAGTTGCGGCCGTGCCGCGGCGGCCCGGCTGTATGTGCATGCCCATGCTGGTCGCCCACTGCGATCTCCGTCTTTCCACACGATAGATGTGGGCTTCATCGGGAGAACGCAATCCCGCCCCTGCTTGCTGAGCTTTCACGGGCGGAAGCGGCGGAGTGGCTGTCGATCAACCGGCGGTGCCCACCGGCAGGGGCTAGACTGCTCCTCGTAATGCTTTCGACAGGTTCTTTCGTCACGCCACTGAAAGGTTGCAATCCGCATCACATCGCCAAAAATCTCCAGCAACTGGGTCATGGCCGCATCTCCTTGGCGACGAGTAGACCGCCGCTGGCCTTCGCCTTCAAACGAGTATAATTTCCACTTCGGATAATCCTGGGTTATGCGAATGAAGCGCGGGCGACTGCCGCTGACGGCTTTGAGGAGCTTTGAAGCAGCCGGGCGGCACCTGAGCTTCAGCAGGGCGGCCGAGGAGCTTTTCGTATCGCAGGCGGCGATCAGCCGGCAGATCCGCGAGATCGAGGTCTTTCTGCGCCGGCCCCTGTTCGAACGTCACCATCGCCGCGTCGAACTGACCGACGCGGGCCGCCGCCTGCTCAGTCAACTGGTCAGGAGTTTCGACGCCATCGACGCGCTGCTTTCCGAGTTGGTGGTGGCCCCCGCGCAGACAGTGGTTCGTGTCAGCGTCGAGCCGTCGCTGGCATCGGTATGGCTGGTGCCGCGGCTCAACCGTTTTCGCCAATTGCGGCCCGATATCGACGTCGCGCTCGAAGTCGATCCAAGGCTGATTGAGTTTCGCGGCGACCAGCCTGAACTTGCCTTGCGCTTCAGTGCGCATGCTGTCGCATGGCCGCGCAGCGAGGCCGAGCGGCTTGCCTCGACGGTCGATTCACCGGTCCTGTCGCCGGCGCTGCTTGCCGCGGGACCTCCCCTCGACAAGCCGGCCGACCTTGGCCGCTACACGCTGTTGCATGAGGAAAACCGACAGGGTTGGGCGCGCTGGTTCGAGGCGGCCGGCGTGCCTGCCGATGTGGTGCCCGCGCGCGGTCCCATGTTGGCGGATGCCTCGCTTTCGAAGCAGGCCGCCCTGCTCGGACACGGCGTGGCGCTGGGCGATCTCCTGCAGATCGGCGAAGAGCTCGCCTCCGGCACGCTGATCAAGCCGTTCGACATCGACGTCGCGTCCGGCGCCTATTGGCTGGTGGCCAGAAGCCTGCGTGATCTCCCCGAGCCAGCCGCCGCTTTCGCCGATTGGGTGAGAAGCGAATTCGCCGAAAGCAGGCGGCCCCGATAGGCCGCCAAGTGGGCTATCAGGCGGCTTCTTCGGCGCGCTTCTTCTCGATCTGGCCGATCGCGTCGACCACGGCGTCGAAGGTCAACATGGTCGAGGCATGGCGCGCCTTGTAGTCGCGCACCGGTTCCAGATATTTGAGATCGGCGAAGCGGCCTTCCGGCGGCGCTCCGTTCTCTTTCAGCATTTTCAGCATGGTCTCGCGCACCGCGCGCAATTCGTCGGCCGTAGCGCCAACCACATGCTGCGCCATGATCGAAGACGAGGCCTGGCCGAGCGCGCAAGCCTTCACGTCATGGGCGAAATCGGTAACCACGCCGTCCGCCATGTTGAGATCGACGGTAACGGTAGAGCCGCACAATTTGGAATGCGCCCTCGCGCTGGCGTCGGGATGATCGAGCCGGCCGATCCGCGTGATGTTTCCGGCAAAACCGAGAATTTTCGCATTATAGACGTCGTTGATCATTATTTTCCAGTCCGTCGCCGCCAAGCGAACAGCGTTTGCCGCTGACGCGTCTTCCTTTCGCTCGTCATGACCATATATAATGGTGGCAGTCCGGTATCGACAAGGCGACGAAAGTCCGCGTCTTTGCCGCAGTTTGCTCACGCCGCTTACGGGGCTGGAAACGGGGCGAGTTTCCGACGCCGAAAGGTCGTGGTCCGTTCAACTCGTTCCTCCTGAGAGAGGGACTACGGGAGACGCCTTTATGGATGCCGTTATCAAGAAGTTCATGCCCCAGTCGGCCTACATGGAAAAGCCTGTCACCGACAGGCCGAGCGAGGCCGAGGTCGAGGCCGCGGTGCGCACGCTTTTGCGCTGGACCGGCGACAACCCCGATCGCGAAGGCCTGGTCGACACCCCCAAGCGCGTGGCCAAGGCCTATCGGGAAATGTTCGGCGGCTATGACATGTGCCCGGCCGAAGAGCTTGGCCGCACCTTTGAGGAAGTGGCCGGCTATGACGATCTTGTCATCGTCAAGGACATCCAGTTTCATTCGCATTGCGAGCATCACATGGTGCCGATCATCGGCAAGGCCCATGTCGGCTATCTGCCGGACGGCAAGGTCGTCGGCCTGTCCAAGATCGCACGCGTGGTCGACATCTTCGCCCATCGCCTGCAGACCCAGGAGGCCATGACCGCGCAGATCGCGGGCGTCATCCAGGACGTGCTCAATCCGCGCGGCGTCGCCGTGATGATCGAGGCCGAGCATATGTGCATGGCCATGCGCGGCATCCGCAAGCAGGGCTCCACCACGCTGACCTCGACCTTCACCGGCGTGTTCAAGGATACTCCAGAAGAACAGGTTCGTTTCGTCACCATGGTGCGCGGCGGTGGGGTGTAAGCTCCCTCGCCCGGCATCGCCGGACCATGATTCCGAAAGGCGGATACTGGTTTTCGGATGATCATGGTCAAACAGGAAGATAGCCCGGCGATGTCGGCACTGGAATTTCCGAAGGCTCCCTCAGACAAGAAAGCGCTGGAAGAAGGCGCGGTGTTTTCACCGCGCTTCGATGCCGCCGGCTTGGTCACCGTCGTCGTCACCGATGCGGCGGACGGCATGCTTTTGATGGTCGCGCACATGGATGCGCAGGCTCTGGCGTTGACGCTTGAAACAGGTATCGCCCACTACTGGTCGCGTTCGCGCAATGCGCTGTGGAAGAAGGGCGAGACGTCAGGCAATCTCCAGCATGTCGTCGAGGTGCTCACGGATTGTGACCAGGACGCCATATGGTTGCGCGTCAAAGTGCTAGGCCACGACGCAACTTGTCACACGGGCCGGCGTTCCTGCTTCTATCGGACGGTGGGGTTGATCGACGGCAAGGCGACGCTTGCCGACGATGGCAGCGAGCCCTTGTTCGATGCGGAAAAAACGTATCGGAAGCTCCCGTGAATGACCAGCTTGAACCTTCTTCCCGCAGCCAACCACATAGATTCACCATTTCGATACGGCCCGCCTGTATATTAGCCGTGGGACAAGGGAGATCATGATGCTCGAGTGGGCGTCATTGCGTAACAGAGCGGACGTACGAGAGGCGAATGGTCCCGCTTCGTCCGGCGGCGCGTCCGAAATAACATCACCAAAGAAAACTGGCATTTCGCTTGCCTTGGGCGGCGGTTGCGCAAGAGGCTGGGCGCACATTGGCGTGCTGCGCGCGCTCGATGAAGCCGGCATCGAGGTTTCGATGATTGCCGGCACCTCGATCGGCGCGCTGGTCGGCGGCTGTTACCTCGCCGGAAAACTGGACGAGCTGGAAGAGTTCGCCCGCAGCCTGACCAGGCGGCGCATCTTCGGCCTGCTCGATCTCAACCTGCGCGGCAGCGGTCTGTTCGGCGGCATGAAGCTGGATGCTCGCCTGCGTGAGCATGTGGCCGGCATTCGCTTTGAGGATTTGTCCAAGCCGTTCGTCGCGGTCGCTTCCGAAATCCGCACCGGCCATGAGATCTGGCTGTCGAACGGCTCGCTGATAACAGCCATGCGCGCTTCCTATGCCTTGCCCGGAGTGTTCGAGCCGGTGACTTGCAATGGTCGAGTGCTGGTCGACGGAGCTTTGGTCAATCCGGTGCCGGTATCGGTCTGCCGCGCCTATGAGCAGCCGCTGGTTGTCGCGGTCAACCTTCATTACGACCTGTTCGGCCGTGCCGCCGTCATCAAGCATAGCGCCGGCGAACTGGTCGTCGAGAACGATGCGCCGCGCAGTGGCCAATCCGACCCGGAGCACCGGGCGCATCAGACGCGGCTTGGCATCACCGGCGTCATGGTCGAGGCCTTCAACATCATCCAGGATCGAATCTCGCGCGCCAGGCTTGCCGGCGATCCGCCCGACATGTCGCTGCAGCCCAAGCTCAGCCACATCGGTCTGACCGAATTCCACCGCGCCGACGAGGCGATCCAGATCGGCTATCGGGCAACGATGGCACAGATCGGCGAACTGACCCGGCTTCAGACGGTTCTCGCCTGATCAAAGACGCATCAGGCCCGTGCCGCGTCGACGATACGGAACTGCACGCTGCGATTGCCGTTCCAGTAATTGCCCGACAACGAGCCGGCGACGTGGATCGTCTTGCCGCGGTTCTTGAACAGGAAGTCGCCGAGAACGGTGTCGACGGCACGAAAGGCGATCGCCTGGATGCGGCCGCCGCTGCCCGACTGCAGGTCGGCGCGGATGTGGTTGGTGCCGACCAGCCGGGCGTCGGCCAGCCGATGGCGAGGCAGCGCGAAAACAGGCGCGACATGTCCCGCACCGAACGGGCCGGCCTTGTCCAGCGCATCCAGCAAAGCCAGCGTCGCACCCTCGGCGGCAAGCGCGCCGTCGATCGCCAGGCTTTCCTCGCCCTGCAGTCGGAACACGTCGGCTGCTGCGCGTTCCTCGAAAAATGCCCTGAGCTCGCCGAGCCGCGTGCGCTCAACGGTAATGCCGGCCGCCATGCCATGGCCGCCGCCCTTGACGATCAGCCCGGCATCTGCGGCCTCGCGCACCAGCCGGCCGAGATCGAAGCCCGACACCGAACGGCCCGAACCGGTGCCGGTGCCGGTGGCGTTGAAGGCGATGGCGAAGGCGGGCCGGCGCGCATGGTCCTTGAGCCTGGAGGCGAGCAGGCCGACGATGCCGGGATGCCAGTTGGTGCTGGCGGTGACGACGATGGCCGGCCCGCTGCCGCCGGCAAGCTCGGCATCGGCCTCGGCACGCGCCGCGGCCAGCATCTCCTGCTCCATCAGCTGCCGCTCCTGGTTGAGCCGGTCGAGCGTCTCGGCGATGGTGCGGGCCTCGACTGGATCGTCGGTCGCAAGCAGCCGGCTGCCGAGGGCGGCGTCGCCGATGCGTCCGCCGGCGTTGATGCGCGGTCCGATCAGGTAGGCTAGATGGAAGGTGCTGAGCGGCTCGCCGACGCGTGAGACCCGCGCCAGCGCAGCCATCCCCTCATTCTTCTGCTGGCGTGCCACTTGCAAGCCCTTGACGACGAAGGCGCGATTGACGCCGGTAAGCGGCACCACATCGCAGACCGTGGCCAGCGCCACGAGATCGAGCAGCGAGAGCAGGTCCGGCGGCGTGGCGTCGGCCAGCCGGCCGCGCAGGACCTTGGCGGTCTGCACCAGCGCGAGAAAAACCACGCCGGCGGCGCAGAGATGGCCCTGCCCGGAAAGGTCGTCGTCGCGGTTGGGGTTCACCACCGCGTGTGCCGCCGGCAAAGCGCCGCCGACCTGGTGATGGTCGAGCACCACGACATCGGCACCGGCGGCATTGGCCGCGTCGATGGAAGCCGCGCTGTTGGTGCCGCAATCGACGGTGACGATCAGCGTCGCGCCGCGCGAGACGAGCTCGCGCATGGCTTCGGGATTGGGACCGTAACCCTCGAAGATTCGATCGGGAATGTAGATTTCCGACGATATCGAGAAATGCGCGAGGAAGCGTTTGAGCAAGGCCGATGAGGCGGCCCCATCGACGTCGTAGTCGCCGAAGATCGCCACCTTCTCCCGGGCCATCACCGCGGCGGCTATGCGAATGGCCGCCTTGTCCATGTCGGTCAGCGATGCCGGGTCCGGCAGCAGGTCGCGGATCGTCGGGTCGAGAAAGCGCTCCGCCTGTTCCATCGTCACGCCACGTCCGGCAAGCACGCGCGCGACGATATCGGGCACGCCGTGCCCCTGTGCGATGGCAAGCGCGACCATGTCCTGCCGCTCGGTCAGCCGATGTTCCCAGGAAACACCGGTGGCCGACTGCCGGACATCGAGAAAAAGGCGTCTTTCGCCCGTCATGCGAGGCGGCGTTTGCGGATGGTCATTGCCCACAATATGTGATGGCCAGTCAGGAATGCATCAAAACTTTTCCAGGTCCTGATGCCGGGCCTTGATCTCGCGCACGGTGCGCGACGACGAGCGCAGCACGATGGTGTGCGTGGTAATGTAGTTGCGGCCGAACTTGACCCCTGCCAGCATGTTGCCATCGGTGACGCCGGTGGCCGCGAACAACACATCGCCGCGCGCCATGTCCTCGGCCCGGTAGACCCGCTTCGGGTCGGCAATACCCATCTTGCCAGCGCGAGCGACCTTTTCGGGCGTGTCGAGGATCAAGCGGCCCTGCATCTGGCCACCCGTGCAGCGCAGCGCCGCCGCGGCCAGCACGCCCTCCGGCGCGCCGCCAGTGCCGAGATAGATGTCGATGCCGGTTTCCTCGGGATCGGTGGTGTGGATGACACCGGCGACGTCGCCATCGCCGATCAGCCGGATCGCTGCCCCGGTGGCGCGCACCGCGTCGATCAGCTTGCCATGGCGCGGGCGGTCGAGGATGCAGGCGGTGACGTCGGACACCGCGACGCCCTTGGCCTTGGCCAAGCTGGCGATATTTTCGGCCGGCGAGGCATCGATGTCGATGACGCCCTCGGCATAGCCCGGACCGATGGCGATCTTGTCCATGTAGACGTCGGGCGCGAACAGCAGGCTGCCCTTCTCGGCGATGGCGATGACGGCCAGCGCGTTGGGCAGGTTCTTGGCGCAGATCGTGGTGCCTTCCAGCGGGTCGAGCGCGATGTCGACCGCCGGGCCTTTGCCGGTGCCGACCTCCTCGCCGATATAGAGCATCGGCGCCTCGTCCCGCTCGCCCTCGCCGATCACCACCGTGCCTTTGATGGCGAGGCGATTGAGCTCCTGGCGCATGGCGTCCACCGCGACCTGGTCGGCGGCCTTTTCGTCACCGCGTCCGCGCAGCCTGGCGGCCGCGACGGCGGCGCGTTCGGTGACGCGCACCAGTTCCATGGTGAGTATCCGGTCAAGTCCGGCGACAATGTTGGGGGCCACGTTCATCTGGTTGATCCTCGTTCGCATGCCGCCTCCCGCCGGAGGCGCGCCTCTTGTGTCAAACGAGCATGACAACGGCAAGACCTCTCGAAGGTTTTCTCGAAGCCTGCAATATCAATCGATTAAACTAATGGACAACACGATTTGCAGCGAACCGGGGGCTTCCCTTACAAGGAACGCGATCTAGAACACGGCCAGATATTTGAGCAGCGAAACGATGCCGATAATGATGACGATGATCTGCGCGATCTGCCGCATCCTGCCGTCCAGCGGCAGACGCTGGATCAGATAGAGCACGAGAATGATCACCAGGAACGTGATCAGGATGCCGATCAGGACGGAAGAAGCCATGGTGCTCCCGTGGACATTGAGGGACGGATGAGTAAGCCGGCCAAACCGGCTCCGTCGTTACCGGATCAATACCAGCGGCGCTGGGTGTCATTCATCGACTGGCCAACGACGATGCCGGCCAGAAAACCCAAGAGGCCGATGACGCCGACCACTGCCGTCGTGGTGCCCGGATTTTCGCGCGCGACCTCCGAGACCGCCTGGGCTTGGCTGCGCAGCTGCTGCGCCGTTCGCGACGCACGGCTCGTCGCGCTGTCGTACACATCCGATGCCCGCGCCGAGGCGTCGTCAACCAGTTCCGCGGCTCGTTCCGAAAGGCTCTTGTTGATCTTGGTAATTTCCTTGCGCAGATCGGCGATCTGCTTTTCGAGCGCCTTCTGGATATCGTCGATCTGGGGAGTATCCCGGGGGGTCTCGGATTTCGATGTTTCGGCCATAAGCATCCCCTTGGTTTGCACCTCGGGAGAACGGCGCTGGCCGGGATTGGTTCCGGCGAGCCAGGCAGCGGCATCCCCGGAACACTTTCGGTCGCGGCAATGCAGTGGCACGCGACCGAAAGAAATATCTATCCTGCCCGTTCGATCCGGATGACCTGCGGCTTGTCGGTCAGGTGACCATCCTTGGTAATGCCGTCAACAGCCTTGCGCACGGCAGCCTCGGTGGTCTCGTGGGTGACCAGGATCACCGTCTTTTGCGCCGCCGCTTCGCCGTTGATCGCGTGCTGGACGATCGATTCCAGCGAGATATCGTTGTCGGCCATGCGCTTGGCGATGGCCGCGAACACGCCGATGCGGTCATGCACGGTCAGCCGGATGAAATAGCCGCCGGCATGGCTGCGCATCTGTGCCTTCTTGTAAGGCTTCAACTCCTTCGCCGGCCTTCCGAAGACCGGGCCGTGCTGGAAGCCGGGCCGGCTCTTGGCGATATCGGCGATGTCGCCGATGACGGCCGAGGCGGTGGCATTGCCGCCGGCGCCGGGGCCGGAGAGCAGCAGTTCGCCGAGGATGTCGGTTTCGATCGCCACCGCATTGATGACGCCGTGGACCTGCGCGATCACCGAGGCCGTCGGCACCATGGTCGGATGCACGCGCTGCTCGATGCCGCTGTCGGTGCGCTGGGCGACGCCAAGCAGCTTGATCCGGTAGCCGAGATCGCCGGCCGCACGTATATCGGCCTGGGTGATGTTCGAGATGCCTTCCATGTAGATGTCATTGGCGGCGATCTTGGTGCCGAAGGCCAAGCTGGTCAGGATCGACAGCTTGTGCGCGGTGTCATGGCCCTCGATGTCGAAGGTCGGGTCGGCCTCGGCATAGCCCAGCCGCTGCGCGTCCTTGAGGCAGGCGTCGAACGAGATGCCTTCGGCCTCCATACGGGTCAGGATATAGTTGCAGGTACCGTTGAGAATGCCGAAGACGCGGGTGACCGAGTTGCCGGCCATCGCTTCGCGCATCGTCTTGATGACGGGAATGCCGCCCGCAACCGCGGCCTCGTAGTTGAGCAGCACGCCCTTCTTCTCGGCGATCTCGGCCAGTGCGACACCATGTTTGGCCAGCAGCGCCTTGTTCGCGGTAACGACATGACGGCCGGCCTCGAGCGCCGTCTTCACAGCCGCGAACGCCGGCCCCTCGTCGCCGCCGATCAGCTCGACGAAAACGTCGATCTCGGCGGTCTGCGCCATCTTGGCCGGATCGTCGAACCATTTCGCGGTATTGAGATCGACGCCGCGGTCGCGCTTGGGATCACGCGCCGAAACCGCCGACACGACGATGTCGCGCCCGCACTGCCGTGTCAGCTCCGCCGCCTTGTCGCGCAGCACGCGCGCCACCGACGCGCCGACCGTGCCGAGGCCGGCAATTCCAACACGCAGAGCTTCAGCCATGGCCAGCGATGTCCCCTGAAAGATCAAACGAAATTGTGTGCGGAAAGCTTACCGATGGGCGGAAAGCGGCACGACATTGTTGGGTTGCTTGGCGCTGGTCGCCAGGAAGCGCTTGATGTTGCGCGCCGCCTGTCGGATCCGGTGCTCGTTCTCGACCAGCGCGACACGCACGAAATCATCGCCATGTTCGCCGAAGCCGACGCCTGGCGCCACCGCAACGTCGGCATGTTCGATGAGCAGCTTGGAGAATTCGAGCGAGCCGAGATGGCGGAACGGCTCGGGAATCGGCGCCCAGGCGAACATGGACGCAGCCGGAGCCGGAATGGTCCAGCCCGCGCGGCCGAAGGCGTCGACCATCACATCGCGCCGCTTGTGGTAGATGTCGCGCACTTCGGCGATGTCGGCGCCATCGCCATTGAGCGCGTGTGCGGCCGCCACCTGGATCGGCGTGAAGGCGCCGTAATCGAGATAGGATTTCACCCGGGTCAGCGCCGAGATCAGCCGCTCGTTGCCGACGGCAAAGCCCATGCGCCAGCCGGGCATGGAGAACGTCTTCGACATGGAGGTGAACTCGACGCAAACGTCGATCGCACCCGGCACCTCGAGCACCGAAGGCGGCGGATTGCCGTCGAAATAGATCTCGGAATAGGCAAGGTCCGACAGGATGATGATGTCGTTCTTCTTGGCGAACGCCACCACGTCCTTGTAGAAATCGAGCGAGGCGACCAGCGCCGTCGGGTTCGACGGATAGTTGAGGATCAGCGCCAGCGGCTTCGGGATCGAATGGCGGATGCCGCGCTCGACCGCCGGGATGAAGTGGTCATCGGGCTCCACCTGCAGCGAGCGGATGACGCCGCCCGACATGATGAAGCCGAAAGCATGGATCGGGTAGGTTGGATTCGGACACAGGATCACGTCGCCCGGCGCGGTGATCGCCTGCGCCATGTTGGCGAAGCCCTCTTTCGAACCCAGAGTTGCCACCACTTGCGTATCGGGATTGAGCTTCACGCCGAAGCGGCGCTGATAGTAAGCGGCCTGCGCGCGGCGCAGGCCCGGAATGCCGCGCGAGGAGGAATAGCGATGGGTGCGCGGATCGCGCACCACTTCGCACAATTTGTCGACGATTGCCTTGGGCGTCGGCAGGTCCGGATTGCCCATGCCGAGGTCGATGATGTCGGCCCCGCGCGAGCGGGCACTGGCCTTGAGCCGGTTGACCTGCTCGAAGACATAGGGCGGAAGCCGACGGACCTTGTGAAACTCTTCCATGGCAGTTCCAGACATCACTTGGCGTTTGGCAAGGCGCGCCGTGTCGGCAAGTGCCTTGGGCGCGCGCTATATACTTATTTGCAGGTAGGGTCGAGGGCGGGGTCGCATTTGCCTTCGATCTGCTTCAGTGTCTGCGCACCATGCTTGCTGGCCAGGTCCGTCAGCGCCGCCTGGTTTGTGACTTTGGGGGCGCCGCCATTGGCTGCCTGCGCGCTCTCGTCCCCCTTCAATTCCGCGAGCCTGGCGTTCCTCTCGGCATCGGTGAACTGTTTGGCCGCCACTTTCGGCGGGATGTTCAGGTTCGGAAAGGTGCCGGTATCCTTCGGTCCCGCTGATGTGGCGATGGGCACCGGGCCGCTGGTATCGGTGCTCGAGCAGGCCCCAAGGCACAGCAGGGCAATTGCCGCACCGATGCGGCAAAAACGACAGGCGCCGAAAAAAACAGTCTCGCCAATGTTAATCGTCATATTGTTTCCTTGGCAGCCGGGGTAGAGCGAGGTTGGACCCGTTCGGATGTCCCATGGTAATATGTCAAGAAAACGCTTCGGGAGGAACCCCGCGCACCATGTCCAAAACACCCGATTCGGGCAAAACGGAAGATGGCGGACCTTCGACGGTCGAGCAATATCTGGTGAAGGATCCGGAGCGCTTCGCCCTGAACATGGCGCGCATGATCGAGCAGGCCGGCAAGGCGGCTTCCGCCTGGGCCGAGCCGCGCGAGAAGGGCGAAGTGCGCGACCATGTCGCCGAACCGGTCGTCGACATGGTGAAGACCTTCTCCAAGCTCAGCGAATACTGGCTTGCCGACCCGCAACGCGCGCTCGAAGCTCAGACGCGGCTGTTCGCCGGCTATATGACGGTATGGGCGAACGCCATCCAGCGCGTCAGCCCCGATGCCGAGCGAACCGAGGACGCGGTCAAGCCGGAGCGCGGCGACAAGCGTTTCCAGGATCCGGAATGGGGCCGCAACGCCTTCTTCGATTTCTTGAAACAAGCCTATCTCGTCACCTCGCGCTGGGCGGCTGATCTTGTCGAGCACGCCGAAGGTCTGGACGAGCACACCCGCCACAAGGCGAGCTTCTACGTCAAGCAGGTGTCCAACGCCATCTCGCCGTCGAATTTCATCCTGACCAATCCGGAACTGTTTCGCGAAACCATCGCCTCGAACGGCGAAAACCTTGTGCGAGGCATGAAGATGCTGGCCGAGGACATCGCCGCCGGCAAGGGCGACCTGAAGCTGCGCCAGGCCGACTACTCGCCCTTCGAGATCGGCCGCAACATCGCCACCACCCCCGGCAAGGTGGTCGGCCGCAGCGACGTCGCCGAGATCATCCAATACGATCCCGCCACCGAGACGGTGCTGAAACGGCCGCTGCTGATCTGCCCGCCCTGGATCAACAAGTTCTACATACTCGACCTCAACCCGCAGAAATCCTTCATCCGCTGGGCGATCGAACAGGGCCACACCGTGTTCGTCATCTCCTGGATCAACCCTGATGAACGCCACGGCATGAAGAACTGGGAAGCTTATACAAGAGAGGGGCTGCAATACGGCCTCGACACTATCGAGAAGGCCACAGGCGAGAAGGAGGTCAACGCTATCGGCTACTGCGTCGGCGGCACGTTGCTGGCGGCGGCACTTGCCCTACTGGCGCAGGAGGGTGACGATCGCATCAAATCGGCGACCTTCTTCACCACCCAGGTCGATTTCACCTATGCCGGCGACCTCAAGGTGTTCGTCGACGAGGAACAGGTCGCGGCAGTGGAAAAGGCCATGAACGAAAAGGGCTATCTGGACGGCACCAAGATGGCGACCGCCTTCAACATGCTGCGCTCGGGCGACCTGATCTGGCCCTATGTCGTCAACAACTACATGCGCGGCAAGGATCCCCTGCCCTTCGATCTGCTTTACTGGAATGCCGATTCGACACGCATGGCGGCGGCCAACCACTCCTTCTATTTGCGCAACTGCTATCTCGAGAACAACCTCTCGCGCGGCAGAATGGAACTTGCCGGCCGCACCGTTTCGCTCGCCGACATCAAGATCCCCGTCTACAACCTCGCGTCCAGGGAAGACCACATCGCTCCCGCGCTGTCCGTTTTCCTCGGCTCGAAATATTTCGGTGGCGAGGTCGAATACGTGATGGCGGGCTCCGGTCATATCGCCGGCGTCGTCAACCCGCCCGCATCGGGCAAGTACCAGTACTGGACCGGCGGCAAGCCGGAGGGCGACTTCGGCGAGTGGATCGCCAAGGCCGCCGACCATCCTGGCTCCTGGTGGCCGCACTGGCAGAGCTGGATAGAGGCCAGGGACAACAATCGCGTGCCTGCCCGCAAAGCAGGCAAGCATATGAAAACCTTTGGTGATGCCCCCGGTACCTATGTCAAGGTGCGTGTGTAACCGACTGTAATGTCTGGTGAGTTGACGGACCCGTAAAAGCGGGCGAAATGGTGTCGTCAACCATCTTGCCGCCTAAATTCGGCAATTGCCGCAAAAATACTTCCAGGCTTGCTGATTTGACACAGGTCTCGTTTCCGGATCGGAGACAAGGGGCACCTCGACGCAGCCGTTCGGACGCCGCGCCAAGGATATACCGATCGGATATCGAGGGGGAATTTGACTTTGAAATCAGCAGGGTGGAGCCTCGCGAAGGGAGAACGCCGCACCATTGCGGCGGCGCTCTGCTCCGTGCTCCTGGCCTCCTGCACCTCGGCCGGCGACCCCACAATGTCGGTTGGCATGCCCGGCTACAATGCCTCCGCATCGGACATCAAGGCAGCCTCGACAAACAAGCCGATCGTGGCCGGCGATTCGTCGTCGCAGACGGCGACCACGCAAACCACCGTGATGGCGGAAGGCGACACAGCGCTGCCCGAGACGGTCGCCTACGTGCCGATTGCCAAGCCGCAGGCGGCCTTCCCGCTCACCGCGCCGGCTGAAGCTGAAACGATTGCCGGAAACACGCCGCAATCGCTGGAGCAGCAGCCGCAGACGACGCAGCAGACCGATGCGGCGGCGCAGAAGATCGCCGCCGCCGACGCGGCCGTGACGGCGCCGAAGCAGGCCGCCACACCGGCGATGAACAATCCGGTCTATGTGACCGCTGGCGAGGCGCCGCAAGCCGAGGCGCCGAAGAAAAGGGGTTTCCTGGCCTCGATGTTTGGCGCCACGCCGGCTTCGGCGAAGCCCGCTCCACTGGTCAACACGCGCGCAGGCGAACAGCCGGCCGTGCAGGCCAAGCCCGCCCCGGCGGCGGCAAAGCCGATCATTACACTGGCCTCGGCCGATTCCACGGCGAAACCGGTGCAACTGGCTTCGCTCGGCGACGACTCAGGTCACATCACCGGCAGCGATGCCCTGCCGGGCGTCCGCCAGACGGCCCTGTTCGAGATCAAGCGCAAATCTGGCCTCGACGACGAAAGCGACGTCGACCTCAACGAGGATGAAGGTTCGGGCGGCCTCTACCAGGTAGCTTCCGCCGCCGGCATGGCGCGCCTGGCGCCCAACGGGCTCTTGAAGCAGAACGAGAGTGTCGACGTGGCGTGCCTCAAGCCCTCGCTGGTGCGCGTGCTCAAGACGATCGAAGGCCATTACGGCCGCAAGATGGTCGTCACCTCCGGCTATCGCGACCCCGCCCGCAACCGCCGTGCCAATGGCGCCAAGAATTCGCTGCACATGTATTGCGCCGCCGCCGACATCCAGGTGCCGGGCGTCTCGAAATGGGAGCTGGCGAGCTACGTCAGGACGATGCCCGGCCGCGGCGGCGTCGGCACCTACTGTCACACCGAATCGGTCCACGTCGACGTCGGCCCCGAGCGCGACTGGAACTGGCGCTGCCGCCGGCGCAGCGGTGGCGAAGGCTGACCAGCGCCGGTTCGGCTGGGACCTCCTGACCTCAGGCCGCTTCCGCAATCGTCTGAAAAGTGCCCGCAAATCCACGCGCCGGCTGGGGACGGCCGCCAGAAAAATTGCCGCCGGCGCTGCGTGAATCACTCGCTTCGGCAGGCAGGAAAAAAGTTGTCCAAGCCGGCACCTGACGGGTTGCCGGTTGCGCACAACGCCAGTATAAGCCGCTTTCATCTGAGCGCGCCCATCGTCTAGCGGTCAGGACACCGCCCTTTCACGGCGGTAACAGGGGTTCGATTCCCCTTGGGCGTACCAGCTTCACTCGAAGTCTCCTTCGCTCCCTTTCGGCGTCAAGAGCTATCGCGCCGGACAGGGTAACACCCCCTTCCGAAACGTCATTTTACGTGTTGACCATTCCGTCGCCTCGACCTTGTCGAGGGCAAGGCTCGATGGTTAAATCGGCTTTCCCAGGGGGATGCTAATATGGCAGTTCACCTTTCGGCGGATGCTCGAGCTCCTGCGGCGAGGCCGCCACAAAGATATCTCTTTGGCCCGCTGACGGACTTCCTCATGCTTGGCGGGAGCGCATTCCTGATTTTGCCAGCCCTGTTCTTCGTGCCGCTCAAATACGAAGGCGCCGTGGCTGCGGTGATGCTTTTCCTGGCTTATCTGATCAACTATCCACACTTCGCCCACTCCTACCAAATCTTCTATCGCAATTTTGGAAGCAAGGCGCGCGGCGACGGATACGACAGGGGCCTCCAGATCCGCTACATTTTCGCCGGCATTGTCGTTCCCCTGCTCATGGGCGGGTTTTTTGCTTACGGCTCGATAACGGCGAACGCCAGGCTGCTCGGAAACGCAGCCAACGCGATGTTCTTTTTCGTGGGCTGGCACTACGTCAAGCAAGGCTACGGCATGTTGATGGTGGACGCCGTGTTGAAGCGCAGGTTCTTCACCAATCCGGACAAGAAAATCCTGCTGGTCAACAGCTATGCCGTATGGCTGTTTGCATGGCTCCAGACGAACACGGCGGTCAGCCAAGCAAAATATTACGGTCTGGAATATTACACGTTTGCCACGCCTGCGTGGCTCAACACGATCGCGCTGTCGGCCGCGGCCGCTTCCACGGCCGCCACCGTTGTGATGCTGGTCAATCGCTGGAGTAAAAATGGCGGTAGCCTGCCGTATAACGGCGTCGTCGCTTATATCGCGTCCCTATACCTCTGGATTCTGGTCGTCAGAATAAATCCGCTCTGGCTGCTCGTGGTGCCGGCACTCCATTCGCTGCAGTACCTGGCCGTGGTCTGGCGCTATCAAAGCAATGTCGAGCGTGACGGGCCCGATTCAGAAAGGGTTCCGGACTCCAGAATCCTGTCCATTCTTGGTCCGATCTACAGGATGCGTGTCCTGGGGTTCGTCATCGCCGGCGGGGTCCTCGGCAGTCTCGGTTTCTGGCTGGTTCCGGCGGCACTGACTGCCTTGATCCCTTACGACAAGGAAGTCCTGGGTTCGTCGCTGTTCTTCTTCATAGTGCTGATCTTCATCAACGTGCACCACTACTTCCTTGACAATGTCATGTGGCGACGCAGCAACCCCGAAGTTTCAAAATATCTGTTCCGCTAGCGGTTGGCATGGAACTAATGGGGGGACGCCTTGCGGAGCACTTCAGGCGGAAAGAATTGGCATCGGCTCAGTTGCCGCGCCGGCCGATATCTCTTGTTGCACGGCGAAGAAGAACCTGCGCACCTCGTCGCTGGCCGCCGCCCTGTCCCTGCCTGACCTGACGACGAGATCGAACAACTCCGTTGCCTTGGCCCTCCAGAACGAGGTGGCGCTGTCGCCATGCAAACTGTCGAGCCTTGCAGCCACCTCCCGAACCAGGAATGCCTGACGGTCGATCGGGAATGCACGGATTTTTTCTGGGGACATCTTCCGAACCACGAGACTGACGCAACGAATCAACCATTGCCGAACAAGCATGGCGTAGCCGCGAAAGTGGAAACGGAAGCTTAATGGCATCGGCATCGATGCGCCGTTCGGCCATGAGAACGAAGAGCGCAGCGCACCCTCAGGCTTGCAGCCCTCTCGCCTGGCCACCGCGCTTGCGCGGTGCCATCATGTCCCGGGCCATCAGCCCGGTCACCCGGCAGAACGCCATGAACGCCCGGCAGGCATCCTCGGTCTTGACCACGTCCACGGTGGCGCCGAAGCAGGCGTTGAAGGCCTTCTGGTAAATCGGGCCTTGCCGGCGCAGCGGCCAGTCCTGGAGAAAATCAAGGGCCTGTTCGACGCTGTAGATCTCCTCGACAGGCAGGCCGGGTCCGGGCGCGATACGCACCGGCACCTCGAATTGCAGTCTGTCCATCCGCCATCTCCCGAACTGTCGTCACCAGCGGCAACGCCATCCGTCGTAAAAAGTTGCTTGGCCGGCCGCTACCGCAGGAATGTGGCGTCTCCGCGGTCATGGACGTTTTGCCGCAGCCACCGCAAGCAAGCGCCAAGGCGCTCGACCGTGTCGAACGCGGGCGCCTTGGCGATCCGGCTACTGGTTGGCAGGATCGGTCTCCGCATCGAAGGCCATGCGCACCGCCGTAAGCAGCACGAAGGCCGACGGCACAGCGAAAATCCCGCCAAGGACAAGTGCCCCTGTCGCCGAAAGGCCGAGCGTCTCCGTCAGCGCCCAGTAGACGGTTCCGATACAGATGAGCGCCTGGACGGAAAGGAAAATGGCGGCGCAGGCCGCGCGTGAAAGGCTCTTGAATGTCTTGATACGTTGCATGGAAACAATCCGGAAATGACGCGCCACACACCGCTGCGCGACCGAGGCCGCCGCACGGATCGCGACGCGAACAGGAAGTGATTTGAGTGAAGGAGCGGTTGAACCGCTCAGGCCGGAAGCGACGGCGGTGCGCGCGGCTGATTGGCAGTCGCCCAAGATGTACGGGCCAACTCGCCAGCAGCGACGATCTCCGCCGGCGGAACCGAAACAAACCAGGAAAAGACGGTGTCCCGAGCCGGCAGGGCCGGATGGCCGCCGGCGAACTTGACCAGGGCCGGCCGGCCGGAACGAACTTCCAGCGCCTGCGCCTTGCCGGTGATGCGCAGCAGCGCCGCCGCTTCGCCAGACCGCTCCACGCCGGCGCTGGCGACACCGGAGGCTGCTCCGGCAGGGACGGGCACCTCCGGCCGGCCAAGGGACAGCATCGCCAGCAGCACCAGGCTCATCAGCAATGAGCAGGCCGCCTTCAACGGCGCTTCCGGCAGTCTGGCGTGTCTGACCCTCATGAAATCTCCAAAAACCTCCCTCGCCCTACCGCACGGTCGACTGAAAGGGAAGGAACAAGGGCGTCAAAGACACCGGGGCGCGCCGAATATCCCTCCCGCTTGGTCGTGTCCGGGCAGTTCTTCCTTGAACCTTTTGCCCTCAAGTGCCAAATCTGGGGAGATTTTCACGCCGGCTCCCCTGCAGAGCCACACCCGCAAGACGGACACCAATGGTCACCTATCTCGACGCCGCCACGGCACCGCTTAGAAACACCGGCCAGATCCGCCTCTATGGCGAGGAAGGTTTTGCCGGCATGCGCAAGGCATGCGACCTCACGGCGCGCTGCCTCGACGAACTGGTGCCGATGGTTGCGCCCGGCGTCACCACCGACACCATCGATCGCTTCGTTTTCGAGTTCGGCATGGACCATGGCGCGCTGCCGGCGACGCTCAACTACCGCGGTTACACCAAGTCTTCCTGCACCTCGATCAACCATGTCGTCTGCCATGGCATCCCCGACAACAAGCCGCTGAAGGATGGCGACATCGTCAACATCGACGTCACCTACATCCTCGACGGCTGGCACGGCGATTCCTCGCGCATGTACCCTGTCGGCACCATAAAACGCGCGGCTGAACGCCTGCTCGAAGTCACCCACGAATGCCTGATGCGCGGCATTGCCGCGATCAGGCCCGGCGCCCGCACCGGCGCCATTGGCGCGGCCATCCAGAGCTATGCCGAGGGCGAGCGCTGCTCGGTGGTGCGCGACTTCTGCGGCCACGGCGTCGGCCAGTTGTTCCACGACGCGCCCAACATCCTGCATTACGGCAGCGCCAATGAGGGCATCGAGATGCGGCCCGGCATGATCTTCACCGTCGAGCCGATGATCAACCTCGGACGGCCGCATGTGAAAGTCCTGTCGGACGGCTGGACGGCGGTGACGCGCGACCGCTCGTTGTCGGCGCAATACGAGCACACGATCGGCGTGACCGACACCGGCTGCGAGATCTTCACGCTATCCCCCAAAAAGCTCGACCGCCCCGGCCTGCCGGCATAATGTTTCGTCCTGCCGGACCTCGCGGTCGGGAGAGTTGGGGGCAGACGATATGTCAGGTGACGACGACGAGCGCAGTTTCTTTGCAGAAAAGCCTGCGCAGCTTTCCGCGACCATGCACTCTCCTGCGAAAGCCGGGCCTGCCGCGAAGGCCAGGGGGATCGAGGAGAAGCCGCATTATCTCGGCCATCGCGACCGTTTGCGCGAACGCTTCGCCTCGGCAGGTCCGGACGCCCTACCCGATTATGAGCTTCTGGAACTCCTCCTCTTCCGCCTGATTCCCCGTGCCGACACCAAGCCGGTCGCCAAGGCACTGCTCTCTCGCTTCGGTAACCTGGCCGAGGTGCTTGGCGCGCCTGTCGGCCTCCTCCAGGAGGTCAAGGGCGTGGGCTCGGCGGTGGCGCTTGACCTGAAAGTCATTGCGGCGACGGCCCAGCGCATGGCGCGCAGCGAGGTCCATGGCCGCGAAATCCTCTCCTCCTGGCAGCAGCTTCTCGACTATTGCCGGTCAGCCATGGCCTTCGAGGCGCGCGAGCAGTTCCGCATCCTGTTCCTCGACAAGAAGAACACGCTGATTGCCGACGAGGTGCAACAGACCGGCACCGTCGACCATACGCCCGTCTATCCGCGTGAGGTGGTCAAGCGCGCTCTCGAACTGTCGGCGACGGCAATCATCCTGGTGCACAACCATCCGTCGGGCGATCCTACGCCATCGCGTGCCGATATCGAGATGACCAAGGAGATCATCGACGCTGCCAAGCGGCTGGGCATTTCCGTGCATGACCACATCATCATCGGTCGCAAGGGCTATTCCAGTATGAAGGGGCTGCTGCTGATCTAGATCATCGGCTCGGCGAAGCCACCCGAACGAAAGCAGGCAATCGCCGGTGCGGTCTTCGGCTCAAGAATTTGAAAATCGTTCAATTCTGGAGCGAATGGCCCCTAAATTCAGGCCATCTTGGCACAAGTTTCCAAATTCTCCTGCAAATTCCCGGTCTTTTAGAAGATAATTCCGTTGAGGGTCGGCTTTTCCGTTGATACCGTTTGAAACGCTTCAATTGGAACCTGCCATTGCAACGCAAGCGCCCAACCATAGCGGATGTCGCGCGCGCCGCCGGTGTCTCCATCGGAACGGTGTCGAACTTCATCAATGGGACCGCCGGCCTGAAGGAGGCCACGCGCGAACGCATTGAAAAGGCGATCGCCACGCTGATGTACCGGCCGAGTTCGTTTGCGCGTTCGCTGCCGGGCCGCGCGCCCCACAGGCCGAAGAATCTCGATCATCTGCCGAGGCTCCTGGTCGCGGGCCGGGTCAGCGTCGACTTTCTCTGCCGCGTCGACGTCCTGCCGCATCGCGACGACCGCATCACCGCCAGCCATATCGAGAAGGCGCTGGGCGGGCCTGCGGCCAATCTCGCGGTTGCCGCCGCCGGTGTTGGGGCGCCCTACGCTCTCGACGTGGAACTGGCGACGGCGGTCGGCGAAGACCCGGAGAGTGACTGGGCGCTCGGCGCGCTTTCCAAACTGGGCGTCCACGCACTGCCGATCCGCAACACCCCCAACAACCGCCTTTCGCAGGCCATCGTGATCATCGAGCGCAATGGCAGCCGCACGATCATCAGTGAACCGTTCGAACTCGGCGAAATCGATCTGACTGCCAATCTGGACATCCAGCCCGAACCGCGCCCGGCCTGTCTTCACATCGAAGGCTTCCACTACGAAACGATGACCGCTTCCATCGCGCGCTTTCATCAGGCCGGCTGGAGGGTGAGCCTGCATTCGGCCGGCCTGCCCAAGAGCGCACGCACGCCCGAAACGTTCACGCAGATGGTCCGGCACATCGATCTGACCTTCATCAACGACGTGATGATGCGGGAGATTTTCGACTTTCGCTCCAGGATGGCGACAATGATCGAAGAGGTGCGGCTGATGCTGGCGCGCATCAAGCCGCGCGGAACGGTCGTGCTCACTCTCGGCGAGTTTGGCGCGGTCGTCTTTCCGGCGAATGGCGGGCCGCAGATCGAGGTGCCGGCACTGCCTGTCGACCGCGTCGATGCGACGGGCGCTGGCGACAGCTTCGCCGGCATATTCCTAAGCCTCTGGCTGCATGGTGCGTCGCTGGACGACGCCGCCCGCCATGCGGCGATCGGCGCGAGCCTGACGACCACGGTCGAAGGCGCACAGGGCTACATCGCGGATTTCGCGACTTTGAAGGCTGCCGCCTTGGCGAACAACGCCATGTTGGCAAGCTGAACCGACAACTTACGGGAACCCAGGAGAGTATTGATCATGGCGAAAACAAGAGTGCTTCTGGTCGGCGAGAGCTGGATGAGTTCGGCGACCCACTACAAGGGGTTCGATCAGTTCGGCAGCGTCACCTTTCACCTGGGCGCGACGCCGCTGGTCGATGCCTTGAAGGGCAGCGAATTCGACCTCGACTACATGCCGGCCCATGAAGCCGTCGAAAAGCTGCCCTTCACCATGGAGGGCCTGTCGCAATACAAGGCCATCATCCTCTCCGACATCGGCGCGAACTCGCTGCTGCTTCACCCCGATGTCTGGCTGCACGGCAAGACAGTGCCCAACCGGCTCAAGCTTCTGCGCGACTGGACCCAGGCCGGCGGCGGCCTGGTCATGATCGGTGGTTATTTCTCCTTCCAGGGTATCGACGGCAAGGCGCGCTGGCACCGCACGGCCGTCGAGGAGGCGCTGCCGGTGACCTGCCTTCCCTATGACGACCGGCTCGAGATTCCCGAAGGGTTCCGGCCTGAAATCACCGGCCCCAAGGATCACCCGATCTTTGCCGGCATCGAAGGCGAATGGCCGCTGCTGCTCGGCGCCAACGAGGTCATTGCTCGCGATCGCGACGACGTCGAAATCCTCGCACGGTTGCCGCAGGATCAGGGCGGCCATCCGCTGCTGGTCACCGGCCGCCATGGCCAGGGCCGCACGCTGGCCTGGACGTCGGATATCGGCCCGCATTGGCTGCCCAACAGCTTCGTGGAATGGCCGGGCTATGCGCATCTTTGGACCAACGTGCTGCGCTGGGTCAGCAAGGCCGTCTAGCCGACCAGCAACCGCCGGGGAACCGCCATGACAGAACCGTTTCTTGTCGCCAGAAATATCGCCAAGCGCTTCGGCGCTCTGACCGCGCTTGCCGATGTCGACCTGGAGATCCGCTCCGGCGAGGTGCTGGCGCTTCTCGGCGACAACGGCGCCGGCAAATCCACCTTCATCAAGATCCTGGCGGGCGCCCATCCGCCCAGCGATGGAAAGCTTCTCATCGAGGGCAATCCGGTGGCTTTCTCCTCGCCCAAGGACGCAGCATCGTCGGGGATCGCGACGATCTTTCAGGAACTGGCGCTCTCGGAAAACCTGTCGATTGCCGAAAACGTCTTTCTCGGCCGCGAATTGAAACGCTCCATTTTGGGTATTCCCTTCCTGAAGCGCAAGGAGATGCGCCAGCGCGTCGATGGCCTGTTGAAAGAGCTCGACGCGCATATTTCCGATCCGGAAGCACCCGTCGGCAGCCTGTCCGGCGGTCAGCGCCAGGCCGTGGCCATCTGCCGGGCGCTTAATCTGAATGCCAGGCTGGTCATCATGGACGAGCCCACGGCGGCACTCGCCGTCGCCGAAACCCGCAAGGTCCTGGCACTGACGCGGCGGCTTGCCGCGCGCGGTTGCGCCGTCGTCCTCATCAGCCACAACATTTCCGAAGTGTTCGAGGTTGCCGACCGCATCGTGGTGTTCCGGCGCGGCCGCAAGGTGGCCGAGCGGCTGGCGGCCGAGACCAGTCACGAGGAAGTCGTTTCGCTCATAACAGGCGCCCATCCCGACGTGCGGGCGCTTGAAAAATCAAACTGAAATGCACGTCCATTCCAGAGAGGATAAACCAATGCTTTCTCAACTCAAAAAGGCGCTCGCCGTTTCCGTGCTGTCACTCGTGGTCGCCACGGCGGCCCATGCCGCCGACAAGCCCAAGGTCGCCTTCGTCCCGCAATTGATCGGCATCCCCTACTTCAATGCCATGGAAGCCGGCGGCAATCGCGCCGCCAAGGACCTGGGCGTCGATTTCATTTATTCCGGCCCCGTCGACACCAACCCGGTCGATCAGTTGCAGATCGTGCAGAACCTGATCGACCAGGGTGTCCAGGCGATCTCGGTCAGCGTGCTGGATGCCTCCAGCATCGCGCCCGTCGTCGAGAGCGCCAAGGCCAAGGGCATCAAGCTTTTCACCAGCGACAGCGATGCACCCGACAGCGGCCGTGCCGTCTATGTGGCGCAAGCGACCGACGAAGGGCTCGGCACGACGATCATCGACGAGCTGGTGAAGCGCGTCGGCGAGGACGCCACGATCGGCATCGTCTCCGGCGAGGCGACGGCGTCCAATCTCAACGCCTGGATCGGCTTCATGCAGAAAGAGGCCAGCACCAAATATCCGAAGCTGAAACTGCTTGCTCCGCAATTTGCCGGCGGCACGGCCGAGCGCGCCGCGCAGATATCAGGCGATCTCATGGCCGCCAATCCCGACATCAAGGCCATCATCGCCGTCGCATCCTCGACCTGTCCGGGCGTTGCCCAAGCCATCGAAACCGCCGGTAAGATCGGCTCCGTCATCGGCACGGGCTATTGCAGTCCGAACACGGCGCGATCCTACCTGAAGAGCGGCGCCTTCGGCTTTACCGTGCTGTGGGATCCCGAGCAACTGGGCTATCTCACGGTCTGGGCCGGCAAGCAGTTGATCGACGGCAAGAGCTTCGAAGCCGAGAACAAGATCGCCGGCCTCGAAAAGCCCGCCACCTATGATGCTACCAAGGGCATCCTGCTGCTGGGGCCGCCGGCTGTCTTCACCAAGGACAATGTCGACAAGTTCAACTTCTGAGCCTTGGGATGAACACGGTGCGACAGTTTGGAAACGGCGTTTTGGCCATGAACGGGCGGGAGTGGTCCCTGCTTGCCGCCTGTCTCCTGGCGATCGTCATCTTTTCTGTCGCATCGCCCCACTACGCGACGCCAGGCAATGCGGCGACCGTCCTGCGCAACAGCGTCGAACTGCTGTTGATCGGCCTTGGCATGACCTTGCTGCTTGCCATGGGCGGCATCGACGTCTCGATCGGCATCGTCATGGGCCTGGCGGCAATAGCAATCGGCCGTGTGCTCGGAGCCGAGGGCAATCCGCTGCTGGCGATCATCGCTGGCCCTGCGGTCGGTGCGCTGCTCGGCTGCGTGACGGCCACCGTCGTCGTCCTCGGCCGCGTCCCGGCAATCGTGGGAACGCTCGGCCTGCTTGGCGTCTACCGCACCGCCGTCTTTGTCCTTCTCGGCGGGCAGTGGCTCTCCGGCCTGCCCTCGAGTCTCACCAATCTTCTGGCAACCACCGTACTCGGCATTCCGGTCCCAGCCATCGTCATCGCCGTCGCCTATCTGGTCGTCTGGCTGGCGTTGCGGCGAACCCCCTACGGGCCGCACCTGCTGGCGATCGGCAATTCCGAGGAAAAGGCGCGGCTGTCGGGAATCCCCGTGGTCAAGGTGCGCTTCATGACCTTCGTCATCAGCGGCGTCCTGACCGGCATTGCCGCCACGTTCTACGTCGCCACCTACCGCAATGTGGAGATGACGATCGGCAGCACGCTGGCCCTCGATGCCATCGCCGCGGTCATTCTCGGCGGCACGAGCATATTGGGCGGCAGATGCAGCTTGATCGGCACGGTCTTCGGCGTACTGCTTCTGAGAATTCTCCAGAATGGATTGCTCTTGATCGGCGTTCCCTCGCTTTGGCAGCCTGTGGTTACCGGTGTTCTCATCATCGGCGTGCTCGGCTTCGAAGCCGTCTCCAACCGGCTGCCGTTTGCCCAATTCCTGCGAGCCCGCGCATGAACAGGATCCGGAACCTGCAGGGCCCCGCCCTCACCTTGGCTCTGCTGTGCGGTCTCTGGCTGGTCGTTATTGTCGGCCTGCTGGCGCTCAAGCCTTCGGTCTTCAATCTCGGCACCGTCACCACAATTTTGCAATTTTCGACGATCCTGGCCCTGGTCGGCCTTGGACAGGCGCTGGTCGTCCTGGCCGGGGGCGCGGGCATCGACCTGTCCGTTGGCGGCGCCGTTTCGCTCTCGGCGATCGTTGCCATGCTTTCCCTGAAGCTGGGGTTGCCGCCCCTTCTGTTGCCAGTCGTCTGCATCCTGGCCGGCGCCGTGCTCGGTGCCTTGAACGGATGGCTGGTGAACGGGCTCGCCCTTCTCCCCTTCATCGCGACGCTGGGAACATTCTTCGTCTATTCCGGCCTGGCGCTTGCCGCCACCGGCGGTGCGGCGCAGTCCGGCGTGCCCGCCTGGCTGCTCGTTTGGGGGCGCGGTGCGATCATGGGCATCCCCGTGCCTTTCCTTACGCTCGCCGTCCCCTGTTTCGCGCTTGCCGGTCTCGTGCTGCTCTCGACGGCTTGGGGACGCTGGATCTACGCCATGGGCTTCAATGAACGTTCGGCCAAACTGGTCGGCATTCCGGTCGATCGCGTGCGCTTCATCCTTTATGTGCTGAGCGGCGCGCTTGCCGGTGCGGCCGGGCTCGTCTCTCTCGCCTGGCTCGGCAGCGGCAGGCCCAATATCGGCCAGAACCTCGAACTGGAATCCCTGACCGCAGCCATGCTGGGAGGCATCGTCATCACTGGCGGGCGCGGTGGCGTCGGCGGCGTGTTCGCAGCCGTCCTGCTGCTGGTCACGCTGAAGACCGGCCTTTTGCAATTGAACATCAACACGGTCTGGCAGGTGGGGATTGTCGGCGCCCTTCTGGTTTTCGTCCTTCTCGCCGACCGACTTTCCCAACGTTGGAGATAACAATGCCTTCCATGGAAGAGACCATCGCCGCGCGCGTCGAGGCAGCCGCCGAGCGCATCGTGAAGACGCTGAGCGATCTCGTCGCCTTCCCCTCGATCGTGAAATCGAATCCGAAGGAGGCCGGCCCCGGCGAGCGGGATTGCCAGCTCTACCTGCAAAAGCGCCTTGAGGCGCTCGGCTTCTCGACCGATCTCTGGGATCCGGACGGCCCGGCGCTCTACGAAAAATACAAGGGACGTGCCGGCGCCAACAAGGGCAGGACGTTCGAGGGCCGGCCCAATCTCGGCGGCGTTTTGAAAGGCACCGGCGGCGGGCGATCCATCATGCTGACCGGCCATATCGACGTCGTGCCGCCGGGTGCCGCCGGCCACTGGACCACCGATCCCTTCCAGCCTGTCCTGAAGGACGGATACCTGCACGGTCGCGGCACGGTCGACATGAAGGGCGGCGTCGCCTGCATGCTGATGGCCGTCGAGATCCTGAAGGAGCTCGAGGTTCCCTTGTCTGGGGACGTCGTCTTCACCACCGTCGTTGACGAGGAAATCGGCGGCATGGGCTCGCTCGCCATGGTCGATCGGGGCTTTCGCGCCGACGCCGGCATCATGACGGAACCGACGGCGAACAGGATCGCACCGCTTTGTCACGGCATTCTGTGGGGCAAGATCATCATAGACGGCATAGGCGGCCATGCCGAACTGACGCCGAACTCCTGGTATTCGAGCGGCCCGGTCGACGCCGTCCAGCTTTGCCGGCAGATCCTCGACGGCATCGACATCCTCAACCGGCGCTGGATGTTCGATCCCAGGAAGAACCACCCGCTGATGGACCTGCCCAACCAGATCATCGTCACCCAGATCAATGCCGGCGAACATCCATCCTCCATGGCGGGACGCGGCGAGATCATCATCGACGCACAGTATCTGCCGAGCGAGCATGACGAGTTCAGGCTGGGTGGCAACGTCAAACGCGAAATCGAAGAGCACATCGCCAATGTCTGTCAGGCGGATCCTTATCTGCGAAAGCGCCCTGCCCGTGTCGAATGGATCCTCGATGCCGATTGCGCCGAGATCCCGGCGGACAACCCCTTTGTCGGCCTGTTCCAGGAGGCCGTCAAAGCAGCCGACCTGTCGCCGGCCCTGAGCGGCTTCGGCGCACACAGCGACATCGGCCTGCCGACCGGCCTGGGCCACACCCCGACCGTCAACTTCGGTCCTGGCGATCCGGCGCAGGCGCATCAGCCGAACGAGCGCGTTTCGGTGCGCGATCTCGTCGACTGTACGAAGGCCATCGCCATCGCGGTGGAGAAATGGTGCCGCTAGCGTAGCCGGCTGCGAGCGGCGGGGGAGCTTGCGGAAGCAATCCGGGGCTTAGCAAAGCAGTTCCCCGTCACCCGCCAAAGCGCGGTTCGGGAACGCCGGTCACGCCAAGGCCGGTGATGGCGAACAGGCTGCCGCGCAGCACGCCATCGCCGGGAAAACGCGGCAGCGGTGGCTTGGCCATGGAGGTGACGTAGAGCGTGTCGAGCTTCGGTCCGCCGAACATGGCGCTGGTGATCTTCTTCACCGGCATGTCGATGATACGGTCTATGCTGCCGTCCGGCGCATAGCGCACCAGGCGGCCATCATAGACCAGCGCATTCCACAGACAGCCTTCGGCATCGACGGTCGAGCCGTCGGCGGCACCACCGCGGCTGGTGTCGACGCGAGCGAAGGTGCGGCGGTTGGTGGCCGCACCTGTCGCGAGGTCGTAATCATAGGCCCAGATCTCACCGGTCCAGGTGTCGGCGAAATAGAAGGTGCGGTCGTCGGGGCTCCAGCATGGACCGTTGGAGCAGATGATGCCGGAATCGATCCTGGTGACGGAAAAATCCGGGTCGAGCCGATAGAGACCGCCGGACGGCCCCTCCTCCATAGTGTCCATCGAGCCGGCGAAGAAGCGGCCGCGCCGGTCGACCTTGCCGTCGTTGAGACGGTTCATCGGCTTGTCCGGCTCCGGATCATGGATCAACGTCACCTCGCCGGTGGCGAAATCGAGCAGATGGAAACCGCGCTGCAACGAGACGACAGCGCCGCCGCCATCCTTGCGCAGCGCCATCGAGCCGATTTTCATCGGCACGTCCCAGCAGCGGATCTCGCGCCCGTCGGCAGTCGCGCGGAACACGCGCCCATCGAAACTGTCGATCCAGTAGAGACGCTCCTGCTCGACGTCCCAGAGCGGTCCCTCGCCAAGCGTGGTCTTCACGTCCACCACGACTTCGATCTTCATGCCATCCTCCTCTTTGTTGGCTCGCGCAGCGATTGGGTGCGTCAGAAAGCGACCTTGTCGCCGCCCTTCAGCGACAGGATCTCGCGCGCTTCGTCCGGTGTCGCCACCTCCATGCCGAGCCCCTCGATGATCTTGCGCGCCAGCACGACCTGCTCGGCATTCGACTTGGCAAGCTTGCCCCTGCCGGCCCACAGGCTGTCCTCCAGCCCGACCCTTATGTTGCCGCCGAGTGCTGCCGATTGCGCGGCGATGCGTAACTGGCTAGCGCCGGCGCCGAGCACCGACCAGCGGAACTGGTTGCCGAACAGCCGGTCCGCCGTGCGCTTCATATGCGCGACATCCTCCGGATGCGTGCCGATGCCGCCCAGCAGACCGAACACCGACTGCACGAAGAAGGGCGGCTTCACCAGCCCGCGGTCGGCGAAATGGGCGAGGTTGTAGAGATGCGCAATGTCGTAGCACTCGAACTCGAAGCGCGTGCCATTCTCGTAGCAGGTGGCAAGGATGTACTCGATATCCTTGAACGAGTTGCGGAAGACGAGATCGCGCGTCGCTTCCAGATGAGGCTTTTCCCAGTCGAACTTGAAGGTCTCGTATTTGTCGGCGAGGTGATAGAGCCCGAAATTGATCGAGCCCATATTGAGCGAGGCCACCTCCGGCTTGAACTGGGCGGCCGGGCGCACCCGCTCCTCGACCTTCATATAGGGGCTGCCGCCGGTAGTGATGTTGATGGCGGCATTGGTGCCTTGCTTGACGCGGGGCAGGAAACGGGCAAAGGCCTCCGGCGTCTGGTCGGGCTTGCCGGTCTCCGGATCGCGGGCATGCAGATGCAGGATCGCCGCACCCGCTTCCGCGGCGGCGATTGCCTCCGAGGCGATCTGGTCCGGCGTGATCGGCAGGTAAGGCGACATGGTCGGCGTGTGGATCGCCCCCGTCACCGCGCAGGTGATGATGACCTTGCCCCTGGCCGTCGTGGCGCCGGGCTTGCGGCTGGTTTCCTTCATTGTCCGAACTCCTGATCCGATTTCTTCTTGTGCGCCGCCAGCGCCATCAGCCGGCGATCCCGCCATACCTGCCGATCACCCAGCTTCTCCCGGGGCAAGCGCCTGCTACGTTCGGCCTCGACGGTTTCCATCACCTCGCCCGCCCAGTCGACGCGGCGCAGCATCTGCGGAAAAATATTGGAATAGATGCCCTGGTAGCGCTCGGCATAGTCGCGCACGCCGCCCGGCGCGTTGAGGTCGATGGTCTCGAAGGGCCCCATGAACGACCAGCGCAGCGCCAGCCCGTCGCGGATGCCGATATCGACGTCCTCGACGCTGGCATAGCCGTCGGCGACAAGCCGGAAAGCTTCCTCGAGCAGCGCCCCTTGCAGCCGGTTCATGATGAAGCCGTCGAGCTCGCGCTTCATCACCAGCGGCGCGTGGCCGGCATCGATGAGGAAGGCCCGCGTTCTTTCGAGCGTCTCGGCGGACGTCCACGGCGCCGGCACCACCTCCGCCGCCGGAATGAGGTAGGGCGGGTTGATCGGATGCACGACCAGGCAGCGGTGCCGCCCCGGGAGATGATCGGTGAATCTCGACGGCAGCAGCGCCGAGGTGGAACTGGCGATCACCGCCTGCGGATCAGAGAGGGAATCGATCCGCGAAAACACCTCGCGCTTCACCTCGAGATTTTCCGGCGTATTCTCCTGGACATGCACGGCACCGGCCAGCGCCGCGTCCATATCCCCCACGACGGAGATACGCTCGAGCACCGCGTGCGCGGACTGTCCGCGCAGCAGGTCGTTCGAAGCTAGATCGCCGAGCACGCCTTCTATGTAGTCGCGTGCGCCGCCGGCCGCGACCGGCGACTGGTCCCACATGCGCACATCATGGCCGGCGCGCGCGAAGCTGATCGCCCAGGCCCGTCCGATGAACCCGCTTCCGACAATTGCAACCTTGGCCATTGCTTGCTCCTCAAAGCGTTTCGACGTTGCCGTCGACGCCGAGCGACTGGCCTGAAATGTTGATGCCCGCGTCGGACAGCAGGAAGGCGACCATCGACGCCACGTCATACGGGCTGGTCATGCGGCGCAACGAGATGTTCTGCAGATAGCGTTCGGTCATCTCCTGGTGGCTGATGCCGACCTGTTTGGCCCGTGCCGAGATGACGCTCTCGATGCGCGGCCCCTCTATGATGCCCGGCAAGATGGCGTTGACCCTGATGCCGTGCGGCCCGAGCTCCTTGGCAAGGCTCTGCGTGAAGCCGATGACACCGAATTTGGCCGCAGAATAGGGCGTGCGGAACGCATAGCCGTGGCGGCCGGCCGCCGACGACATCGAGACGATCGAACCACCGCCGGCCGCCTTGATGAGCGGCACGGCGCGCCGCGCGCACAGGAACTGGCCGGTCAGGCCGATGTCGAGACAGCGCCGCCAGTCGGCCGGATCGATTTCGTCGACGCCGCCGGTCGGCCCGGCGATGCCGGCATTGTTGATCAGAGCGTCGAGGCCGCCGAGTTTCTCCTTCACCGCCTCGAACAGCCGGTCGACATCCTCGTCGCGCGAGACGTCGGCCTTGACCGCCGCGACAAGCGTCATCTTCTTGGGAGCGGCCGCCAAGGCTTCGTCGGATACATCGCACACGACGATGCGCGCACCAAGCCGCGACAGTGTTTCGGCAATGGCGAAGCCAATGCCGCCGGCGCCCGCCGTTACCAGGACACGTTGCCCTTTGAGCCCTGCCAGGAATTCGGCCGGCGATTTGGGTGCGCTCGTGCTCATCATTCCATTCCCTTCATTGAATGCGTCTTTCGCGCAGCGCCATGACGGCACCGAGCACCACCAGCCCGAACAGGATCGCCCGTGTGGCGTAGGGCAGCGTCGTGCCGGCCAGCAGCATCTGCAGCGCCGTCAGCAGCAGCACGCCGCCGAGCATACCGAGATAGTGCCCGCGCCCGCCCGTGATCAGCGCGCCGCCGACCACGACAACGGCGATGGACGGCAGGAGATAGTCGTCGCCCATGCCGAGGCTGGCCTGGCCGGAAAAGCCGGTCAGCATGACGCCGACGATCGCCGCGCACAGCGCCGACAGCATATAAACGAAGATCAGCGTCCGTCCGACGGCAATGCCCGAAAGCTGGGCGGCGCGCGGGCTGTTGCCGATGCCGTAGACCTTGCGGCCGAAGGCGGTGCGACCGAGCAGCAGCACCGCAAGGGCCACGAAGACGACCATGAACGGCACGACGGGCGTTACCACCCATATCTTGCCGGTCATGAACCAGCGCAGCATCGGCGAGGAGAAGCCGGCCGGCGTGCCTTGCGAATAGAGAAGCGCGAAACCTTGCAGGATGCCGTTGGTGGCGAGCGTCATGACGATCGGTGAGATGCCGAGGAAAACGATGCCGATGCCGTTCGCCAGTCCGATAAGACAGGCGATGGCGAGCACCACCGGCAGCGCATAGACGAGTGCCGCGTCCGATCCGTTCACCAAGCCGGCAAGGAGGATGCCCGACAGGCCGATCGTCCACGGCACCGACAAGTCGAGCCCGCCGGTGAGGATGACGCTGCCCTGCCCGAGCGCAAGCACGGCAAGGAAACTCGACAGCACGAACAGCGAGTTCCAGTAGGTGGGATTGAAGATGGCCCGGCCGAGCCAGACCTGGGTGACGATCATGACGACGGCCAGGCAGACATAGGCCGGCAGCGCGTAGCGGAGCGCCTCGGCATTGCGCACGCGAAAGCCGGGCGCCTGTCCTGGAACGGCCGTTTTGTGCGTGATGCGCAGCCTGCGGTCGCGGGGATCGAGTTGTGACGGCAGCATGCCGGCGCGCCAGGCGGCAAGCCGCGCGCGCAAGGCGCGGACCTGGTAGGCCAGCACGGAGCCATGCGACAGCGAGCCCGCGAGCACGGCAAGGATCAGGATAGTGCCCTCGGCAATGGTCGAATAATAGGCCGAGACGTTGAGCACGAGCAGGACGTTGACGACCATCATCAGGATATAGGCGCCGAAGACGGTGCCGAAGGGGCCGCCCTGCCCGCCGCCGAGCCGCGTGCCGCCGACCACGACGGCGGCGAACATCGACAACAGCAGCGGATTGCCGACCAGCGGATCGCCGCTGCCGGTCTGGGCGCTGATGAACACGCCCGCAAGCCCGTAGCAGCCGCCGGCGATGACATAGACGAGGAAGCGCACGAGAACGACGCGCACGCCGACCGCGGCCGCGGCATCTGGATCGCTGCCGACCGCGTAGAGCGCCGTACCGAACCGCGTGCCCTTCAGCCAGAACCATGCCAGCAGGACCGCGCCGATGACGACCAGCGGCATGGGCAACCAGCCCGGGATCGCATCGCCGAGATAGAAAGTGCCGAGATCGGGCGAGACGAAGCCGCCGGGCTTGTCCATGACCAGCAGTGTGATGCCTTGCAAGATGAACATGGTCGACAGCGTGACGACGATGGGCTGCATGCGCAGCACCGCGATGAAGAAGCCGTTGAATGCCCCGACGAGCATGCCGACGCCAATGCCGGCCAGCGTCCACAGCCAGACGCTCGTTCCGGTCGCCATCGGATCCATCGACGTGGCCAACACTACGTTGACCAGCGAAACCACGGCGCCCGCCGACAGGTCGAAGCCGCCGGACAGGATGACGATGGTCTGGCCCATCGCCGCCAGCGCCGAGGTGGCGCCGCCGCTCGACAGGAACGAGATATCGAAATAGGTGAGCCGCCCGGCGCTGATCAGGTCGACGACGACGAGCAGCACTGCAAAGACGATCGCCGCGATAATAGCGCCGCGATGCCGCGCCAGAAGGCGCACCAGGGATCCGGCCTGTCCGGTTGTTAACGAACCGACCGCGCTCACTGTGCTGCCTCCAGCATATTGCCGCCATGTCCCAGCGCCGGCCGCATGATCGCGCTCTCGGTGATCTCGTCGCCGGCGAGCTCGGCCACCAGCCGTCCGTCATAGAGAACGAGCACGCGGTCGCATTGATGGACGAGTTCGGGAATTTCGGTCGAATGCAGCAGGATCGACCCGCCGGCCGCCACATAGTCGCGCATCATCACGTAGAGCTCGTGCTTGGTGCCCACATCGATGCCGCGGGTCGGGTCGAAGAGCAGCAGGATGCGGCTTTCGGCAACCAGCCATTTGGCGATGGCGATCTTCTGCTGGTTGCCGCCGGAAAAGGCGCCTGCTCTTGTCCACAGCGCACGCCTGTCCACCTCGACCGTCGAGAAGGCCGCCTGCACGGCCCGTGCTTCCTCTTCCTCGCGGATCAAGCCGAGCCGGGTGAAGCGGCCGACCACCGGCAGCGATGCGTTCTGCCGGCCTGACAATTTCAGGAACAGGCCTTCGGTCTTGCGATCCTCCGGCACCAGCCCGATCGCCATGTTGGGCCTCAGCGCATCGGCCGGCGAGCCGAGCCACACTTTGCGGCCGTCGACCATGACGTGGCCGCGTTGGATCTCGGCCATGCCGAAGCAGGCGAGGAACAGGTCTAGCTGGCCCATGCCCTGAAGTCCGGCGATCCCGACGATTTCGCCCTTGCGCAGGTCGAAACTGGCGCCGTCGAGTTTTCTGCCCGCCTTGAGATCGCGTACGCCGAGCACCGGCGGACCGAAGACCGCCGCACCCTCGGGCTTTGGCGGAAAGGTCTGCGCGAGAGCGCGGCCGATGATCTTCTCGATCACATCCTCGTCCGAGATGTCGGCCACAGGTGCCGTGACGATGTGGCGGCCATTCCGCAGGATGGTCAACGTATCGCAGAACGCCCGCACCTCGCGCATGCGGTGGGTAATGAACACGACCGTCGTTCCGGCGGCCTTGAGCCGCGCGATGATCGTTCCCAGCCATTCGACGTCGCCGCCCGAAAGCGTCGAGGTCGGCTCGTCCAGCAGCAGGATGCGCGGCTTCCGGTAGACGGCGCGCGCGATCTCGATCTTCTGGCGGACCGCGAGATCGAGCGTCGCCACCTCGGCATCAAGATCGACCGAAAAACCGAGATCGGCGATGTGCCGTCCGACCGCCTTGCGCGCGGCCGACCGCCTGATCAATCCGGTCGGGCCGGATGGCGCGTAGGGCAGCAGCATATTGTCGAGAACGCTAAGGTCGCGGACCAGCGTCATCTCCTGGAACGCCGTCTGCACCCCGCGATCGTGCGCGGCGCGCGGCGAACCGAGCGCGGCCGGCGCGCCAAGGATGCTGATCTGGCCCTGATCGGGCCGCACCAGTCCCGATAGGAGCTTGACCAGCGTCGACTTGCCGGCGCCGTTCTCTCCCAGCAAGGCGTGCACGCTGCCGGGCGCGATCGCGAAAGAGACGTCGTCGAGCGCGACGGTCGCCCCAAACGCCTTGCGTATGCCGTTGACGGCAATAGCCGGCACATGCGTTGTTGAAGTCATCATTCCCGGTTCCGGCATGCCATGCCTGCATGCGCGTGGAGCCACACAGCGCGCCACGCGCACGGACTGCTGAAGCTTACTCTTCGGGTTGGCCGACGAGCGCCGCGTTGAGACCGATCTCGGGCGTCTGGTCGGAGAAGATCGAGGCGAACCAGCCTGGGTTGGAAACCAGCGACGGCTTGAAGGTGTTGCATCCGGCCTTCATTTCCGCCCAGGTGCCCTCGTTGCAAAGCTTGATCGTCTCGTTGGTGACGATCGGCAGCGGCAGGATGGTCGCTTTCGGCACATCCTTGCCCTCGATCGCCTCGATGGCGAGCTTCAAGGCGAGCGCGCCGGAATAAGGCGGCGAGGCATAGGAAATGCGCGGCGCGCCGAGTGGCGCGTAGGGAGAAGCGGCGCCCTCGACCTCCGTGCCTTCCGGCAGCATCTGGATGCGGCCGCCATTGGAGCCTTCGCCGGCGCAAGGCAGAAGCTCGCTGGCCTTCTTGCCCGCCTCGAGCTGCATCGAATTGGCGGTGAAGCAGCCGACCTGCATCCACAGCCCGTTGATATCGCTCCAGTTGCGCGTGGCGAGAATTTTGGAAAGTTCGGTGCGGGCGACCGCCTGGCTCCACATGCCGACAGCCTCGCCGACGATCTTGATGTCGGGGTACTTGGCGAAAACCTCCTTGGCGGCCTTCGTCCGTTGGTCGTCGACGGATGTTCCGGGAACGCCCGTGACGGCGATGATGTTGCCCTTGCCATTGAGCTTCTTCACGAGCCATTCGGCGGTCACCCGGCCCGCTTCCAACTGGTCGATATGGACGTTGTAGGCGCAGGGTTCCGTGATCTCGGCGTCGTAGGCGAAGACCTTGACCCCCTTGTCGCAGGCATTCTTCACGACCTGATTGAGTGCGGTCGGCGAGATCGGATAGACGACGATCGCCTCGGCGCCGCTTTGCACCATGGCGTTGATCTGCTGGATCTGGCGTTGCGCATTGGGCCCGGCGACCTGGACTTGCAGGTCGACCTTGTCGGCAAGGCTTTTGTGAGCGGCCATGGCCTTGACCATGTTGGCCGCCTCGGCCTGCCAATCGTTGCCGATGTAGCTCATGCTCAGAAATATCTTGTGCCTTTCGGCGGCCTCGGCCGCGGAAATGCCAAAGGCGCAGGCAGCCATGCCGGCCAGCAGCGCAAGCCGCCGGGCTTTCAATCCGATACCCATTATGAAACTCCTCCCGATCCGAACGATCGGATGCCTCCCAAGGGCACGAGACGTGACCTTGCCATCCGATATCCCAACCGTATCATCATTTGATCAAAGATCAATGATGAAATATGCTCATGACAGGCGACGGCCGGGGCGCTTGACGCCGCAGCCGGAAGCCTGCATTCCGGATACGGGTTATGGCGCAGCTTGCGCGGGAAGGTTGAGGGGGAGATGGCTGGAGCGGCGTTCAGAAAGCCGGGTGTCGAGATCGCGCCCCTGTCCAAGGAGACCTTGCAGGACAGGGTCTATCGCCATGTCACCGAATTGATCCTCGACGGCAGCATCGTGCCGGGCGAGATGGTAACGGTGCAAAGCCTTGCCGATGCTTTCGGCGTCAGTCCGATGCCGGTCAGGGAGGCGCTGCGGCGGCTGACCGCCGCCAACGCGCTGATGGTGGTTTCAGGCCGCTCGATCGGCATTCCCGCACTCAGCCGCACACGCCTCGTCGATCTGAGAAACGTCCGCTTCGAGATCGAGGCGATCGCCGCTGCATGGGCAGCCGAGCGCATGGACGACCAGGCTATCGCCCGGTTGCGCCAGCATCTGGACGCGCTCGAACAGGCCAATGCGGCGGGAGACGTCAAGTCCTATCTGCGCGCCAACTACGCCTTTCATTTTTCCATCTACCGGGCGGCCGGCTCCGAGAACATCCTCAACATCATCGAGAACCTGTGGCTGCAGATCAGTCCTTATTTCAACATGCTGCATGATTCCGGAAACTACTCGACTGCCAACGCGCACCATCAAAAGATGTTCGCCGCGTTGCGCGACCGGGACGCGGAAGCGGTCAAGGCCGCGGTCCGCGCCGACATCGACGCCGCCTTCGACGTTCTGGTCGGTCTGCTGAAATAGCCCAAATGAGTTCCGTCGGCGCCCAAAGCGCGCAGCGGACACGTTCAAGGCATAGAGGTGTTGCAACTGCCGGCAAGCTGGCTGACCGCTTCATCGAATCCGGCCAGGTCGAAATCGGCCTGGCCGCGTCCCGACAGCAGCCCGAAGCGCCACGAAAGCTGGAGCCGGTTCGCGGCGGCAAGGCGCTTTATGCCGTCGGCGCCATCGCGCACCAGCATGCGGCCGCGCGGGCCGACCAACCAGCTCTCGTCGAACTTGTTGTCGCCGTCGACGGTGACCGACATGGTGATCTTGCGATTGGCCGTGACGGTGTCGTTCAATTGCAACCATTCGGTCCAGCGCGGTTGGCTGTCCGGGCGGCAGGCGATGGTCAGGATCGGGCTATAGCTCAGGGCGCCACCGCCGGTGATCAGCTTGTTGGTGGCATGAACCGAAGCCGTGACGAGGCCGTCATCGTCCGTGCCGATGCGCCAGGTGCCGGCATCGGCCTGGGCGAAATCGCAGGCAAAGGCCAGGACGATCGCCAAGGCGACGACGCGTCGCGTTCCGAAGAATAGGCTCAACCGCCCCTCCAACAACCCTGTGGTTTGCAGCAGGAGCGCAGATAGTGATCAATGCTTGGTATCGACAATGGTCACCGTCCGCGAAACGGATTGGCTGTTGCAATTTCGCAACGAAAAAGGCCGCCTCGAGGGGCGGCCTTCGTCAGTTCCATCAAGTCGGGACTTATTCGGCGTCCTTGGCGGCCTTCTTCTTCGGCGCTGCCTTCTTCTTCGGCTCTTCCGCGTCGTCGCTCTTCTTGTCTTCAGTCTTCTTCGACGCGGCCTTCTTCGCCGGCTTCGCCTTGGTCGCGGTCTCGGCTTCCTCGTCGTCGGCCATCAGCTCTTCCTTGCTGACCTTGACGTCGGTGACCGAGATCTGCCCGAGCAGGTGATCGACCACCTTCTCCTCGAACATCGGCGCGCGCAGCGCATTCAGCGCCTCGGGATTGTTGCGGTAGAACTCGAAGGCTTCCTGCTGCTGGTTGGCCGGAAAGCGACGAACCTGCTCGAACAGGCCGCGCTGCAATTCCTCGTCCGACACGGTGACCCCGGCCTTCTCGCCGATCTCGGCCAGCACGAGGCCAAGGCGCACGCGGCGCTCGGCGAGCCGCATATATTCGGCGCGGGCTTCTTCCTCGGTCGTCTCTTCATCGGCGAAGGTGCGGCCAGCCGCTTCCAGATCGCGGTTGACCTGCGCCCAGATGTTGTTGAACTCGGCCTCGACGAGCTTCGACGGCGCCTCGAACGAATAGGCGGCGTCGAGCTGGTCGAGCAGCTGGCGCTTGACCTTCTGGCGCGTCATCGAGCCGAACTGGCTCTCTATCTGGCCGCGCACGATCTCGCGCAGGCGTTCCAGCGACTCCAGACCGAGATTCTTCGCGGTCTCGTCATTGATTTCCAGCTCACCCGGCTTGGACACTTCCTTGACCGTGACGTCGAAGGTCGCTTCCTTGCCGGCCAGATGCGCCGCCTGGTAGTTTTCCGGGAAGGTCACGGTGACCTGCTTCTCGTCGCCCGCCTTGCTGCCGATGAGCTGATCCTCGAAGCCCGGAATGAATTCCTTGGAGCCAAGCACCAGCGGCTGATCGGTGCCGGCGCCGCCGGCAAAGGCCTCGCCATCGATCTTGCCGACATAGTCGATGCTGACACGGTCGCCTTCGGCCGCCTTGCCGGTCTTCGGCTCGTAGCTGCGCGCCGATTCAGCGACGCGCTTGACCTGCTCGTCGATCTCGGCCTCAGGCACGTCGAACACCTGGCGTGTCACCTTGATGTCGGAAAAATCCTTGATCTCGATGGCCGGGATGATCTCGTAATTGAGGCGGAATTCGAAGTCGGCGCCGCCGGCCAGGATCTTCTCGGCTTCCTTCTCGTCCTCGGTCATGATGACTTCGGGCTGCATGGCGGCTTTTTCGCCGCGGCCCGAAATGATCGACCGGGTCGAATCGTTGAGGATCTCGTTGACCACCTCGGCCATGAACGACTTGCCATAGACCTTGCGCAGGTGCTGCACCGGCACCTTGCCGGGACGGAAGCCGTTGATGCGAACCTTGTTCCTGGCGTCGGTCAACCGCGCCATCAGCTTGGCTTCCATGTCACCAGCCGGCACGGTGATCTTGATCTCGCGCTTGAGACCGGAATTGAGTGTTTCGGTGACCTGCATCGTAAAACCTTTGTTTCCACCAATGAGGCTGCCAAACGGCTCTCCGCCGTTCACAGCCTGCCGGTATAATCTTGCCGGGAATGGCTTTTGGTACGGAACCTGGCGATTTGACCGGAAATACGGCTCAAACTCTTCCAAACTGCGTTCCAAAATGTGAATAAGTCTTTGTTTTTCCTACTTCTTATCACATTTTGCAGAAGCGGATCGTCGCGTCCCGTCACATTCGACACGCCTTTTGTCACAGGCGAGGCCAATTTTCAACCATCTTCGCGTTTAGGCGAATAACCATCATTTCGGCCCTGACATTGACAGAATGATGGCTATCGCCGGAACCATGCGGACGTGACGAACCGGCAGGGATGGCGACGATGCGGTATCTCACCTCACTCCCGAGACCTCGACAAGTCCGCCGAGGCTCTGCTACAGCCCGCCTGAGGCGCGTGTGGTGGAACTGGTAGACACAGCAGGTTTAGGTCCTGCCGCCGCAAGGCTTGGGGGTTCGAGTCCCTTCACGCGCACCACTGAATGCCGGCATGACAATGTTTCGCGGCTAGTCCGCGGCTCCCGGCAAAAAATCAGGAAACCGTCTTAGGCGAGCTTCTTGATGCGCCCCTTGTCGAGGCGGAAGATGCCGTCATTACCGCCTTGGCGCTGGAAATCATCCTGCAGCTCGTCCCATGTACCAAGATACTGACCGCAGTCGTCGCACCGGATGCTCGTCGAAGGTTCGGCATCGGCAGGAATCCGCAGTCTTATCGTGCCGCAAAAGGGGCACTCCAACTGGTGGTCCAAGTACCCCGTCGCCATGGGCTTTCCATCTTTCTGAATACCACCGCCAGCGTTGAGCGTATACCGATCATGCAACACAATCCAGTGGCGAGACGCGAATGCCGGAAATGGCCCTGGGATCGATCGACGTTCAGGACGTTCCAGCCACTCCACGGCGTGAGCTTCGAGGCCGCGCCGCCCTTCGCTCTTCAAGCTATGGATGGCGGCCACCCCGTAGCACACCTTAATATAGCGGCTCCTGAAACAGTGTCTTGTCGCCGTCCACCAGCGCCTTGATCTGGGCGGTGCCGTCGCTGGCCAGCGCAAGACGGATCCCGAACGGGCGTACCCGCATGTCGTTCTGGATTGCCATCCCTGCGCCTTCCGGCAGGTAGAACCGTTCGATGCCGTAATCCGGCGCGATCGTCATTCCCTCGCCGCGAAGATCCCAACCTTCTGCTACATGACCGCGAATATCGGCCTCGTTGGCACCGGCCGGTGTCGGCGCGGCGCCGAACCAGGCGGCGCTCGGCGTCCAGTAGCCGTCGGCGTTCTTCTTCAGGCGGACGACGATCGAGGTGTCGTCGCTGGAAAGTTTTCCGGCCGGGATGTTGGCGATCATCGTCACGGGTATGCGCGAGATCTCGTAGGCGAGCATGACATAGTCGCCGCGCAGCAGGTCGCGCGGATCGACAGGCTCGATCTTCAGCAGCACTTCCTTGCCGCTGCGCAGGATCGCCGCCCGGCCGGCGATGATCCACCCCAGAAAGCCGATCTGGACAAGCGCCAGGACCAGCGCCGAGATAACAAGCCTCTTCCCGGTCATCATGCCGTGGCTCCTCCGGTGGCCGGATCCTTCATGCGTTTCTCCACGCGGATGATGACGATCGCCAGGATGCCAAGCAGCACCGCCGCGGCAAGGAAGAAGCCGGCCGTGTCGAGCATCGATTGCAGGGTCACGACATAGATCATGGCGAGTTCGAAGGCGAAACCGAGATAGGCAAGCCAGCGCAGGCCACGGCTTTCACGCCCTGCGAGCACAATGGCGGCGACGATGCCGGCCAGCGCGACGACCGAGGCAATGGCGAAACCGCTGTTGTAGCTGCTTTCGTCGGCCAGTTCGAACTGGATGATGGCCAGGCCGGTGAGGAAGCCAAGCAGCGCATGTAGCGGCAAGCGGCCGCCAAGCTGCACGATCCTGTCGACCGGTTCCGGCGCGAAGACGGAAGCCACGAACAACAATACCGACACGATGACCAGCGGGATCGCCACCGGCAGCGTCTCGTGATCCACGGCGACCAGCACAAGATAGAAGAGCAGAGACAGGATGATCAGGTGCCGCGCCGCCTGGCTGCGGGTCCAGAACGAGACGGCGAACAGCACAGCCGCCATGACGAGGAAGAGGTGCGGAAACTGGCTGCGGTTGAAATAGTCGAACCCTTTCAGGAACAGCCAGGCATCGGCGATGCCGACCGCGGCGACGGTCAGCGGGTTGGACCGCAGCGCCACCGCCGCCAATGCGGTGCCAGCGCCCCAGGTGATCAAGGCCGAGGCCTCGTCCCCCGACAGATGGTACATCTGGCCGATCAGCGCGATCGACCCGCCGAAAGCAGCAGCCGCCACGATCCACAACGCCTCGCCGATCGCCGCATGGTCGCGGGTTTTCAGCACCGCACCGCCGACATAGCCGCCAAGGATGACGGCAAAGAGCGCGGCAACGCGCGCCAGCCGCGGAATGGCTTCCCAGTTGGCGGCGATGAAGATCAGGATGGCCGCGCCGAACAGCAGCGCCGCCATCATCGCCAGAATCGAACCGAAGCTCAATGACTGGCGGGCGTTGATCTCGACATCGCGCCTCAATGCATCGGCCGTCGGGGCGTCGATCAGTCCGGCCTCGAGCCATCGCGCAATGTCCGACCTGACCCGTGTCGCGTAGCCCGCCATGCCTTCCCCCGCTGCTTGGTCGGTTTTTCAGCTGGAGCTGCCAAACCGTTGACGTCACGGCACTTTCTGATTCTGGCTTCTTTGTGTCAGGTCCGTGAAGGCTTGTTAATGTTGCATTGCACAATTTGCATTGCTGCCATGCAGCCATAGCGCTTTTAAATCGATATGGGCCCGCCTATTTATGGTTTGTACACAAACGGAATGATCCGCAAGAAAAGACGAAACGAGAAATACCATGAACCTGATCCGCAACTACCGCAACTGGCGCCGCTACCGGGACACCGTTTCCGAGCTGAGCCGCCTGAGCAACCGTGAACTGACCGACCTCGGCATCAGCCGCAGCGACATTCCTTACGTCGCTCGCAAGGCGGTCTAATCCTTCGGACCGCGAATGGTCCGAACCAGTTTTGAGAAGAGCATGACAATGAACCTGATCCGCAACTATCGTAACTGGCGCGTTTATCGCGAGACGGTTACCGAGCTGGGTCGCCTTTCCAACCGCCAGCTGCATGATCTCGGCATCGTCCGCGACGAAATCAAGATCATCGCCCGCCAGGCGATCTAACAACGGAATTTCGCCAGGGTCGACCTCCTCCCCGACCCTGACGAATACGGTCACCCCTTACCTCCTCCCAAGGGTTGACCACCAAAACGGCGCCCGCCGCACCTCCTCCCGCGGCGGGCGTTGTTTCCCCGGAGCAAAAGGAATTTTGCTCTGTAGGTTTCGCCCCTCTTCAAAATGGCGAATAGAATTTCGTCAAAGCCGACCTCCTCCCCGGCGATGACGAATACGGTCGGCCTTCACCTCCTCCCGAAGGTTGGCCACCCAAACGGCGCCCGCCGCACCTCCTCCCGCGGCGGGCGTTGTTTCCCCGGAGCAAATGAGTTTTGCTCCAGAGGGCTTTGCCCCCTTCCAAAATGGCAAAAAGAATTTCGTCAGAGCCGACCTCCTCCCCGGCGATGACGAATACGGTCGGCCTTCACCTCCTCCCGAGGGTCGACCCCCAAAACGACACCCGCCGGACCTCCTCCCCCGGCGGGTGTTGTTGTTTCAGGGCAGCCTTCACCGCCGTGGCCATGTCGTTCCAGGCGCGGCAATTGCAATCGTTCCGCCAAGCGATTATTCCGGCGCTCATGAGCAAAAACCCAATCCACATCATCGGCGGTGGCCTCGCCGGATCCGAAGCCGCATGGCAGGCGGCGCAAGCCGGCGTTCCCGTTGTGCTGCACGAAATGCGGCCCGTTCGCGGTACCGAGGCGCACAAGACCGACGGCCTGGCCGAACTCGTCTGCTCCAATTCCTTCCGCTCCGACGACGCCGAGAACAACGCCGTCGGTCTTTTGCATGCCGAAATGCGGCTGGCCGGCTCGCTGATCATGAGCGCCGGCGACGCGAACCAGGTGCCGGCCGGCGGCGCGCTGGCCGTGGACCGCGACGGATTTTCCGACGCGGTGACGGCCAGGATCGAGGCACATCCGCTGATCTCCATCCAGCGCGAGGAAGTTCCCGGCTTGCCGCCGGTCGAATGGGATCAGGCCATCATCGCCACCGGCCCGCTGACCGCACCCTCGCTCGCACAGTCGATTGCCGAAGCGACGGGCGCCGATGCGCTCGCCTTCTTCGATGCGATCGCGCCCATCATCCATTTCGACACGATCGACATGGACACCTGCTGGTTCCAGTCCCGCTACGACAAGGTCGGGCCCGGCGGCACCGGCAAGGACTACATCAACTGTCCCTTGGACAAGGACCAGTATCTTGCCTTCGTGCAGGCACTGGTGGAGGGCCAGAAAACAGAATTCAAGCAATGGGAAGGCACGCCCTATTTCGACGGCTGCCTGCCGATCGAGATCATGGCCGAGCGTGGCGTCGAGACGCTGCGCTACGGGCCGATGAAGCCGATGGGCCTCACCAACGCGCACAATCCGACTGTCAAGGCCTACGCCGTCGTGCAACTGCGGCAGGACAATGCGCTGGGCACGCTCTACAACATGGTCGGCTTTCAGACCAAATTGAAGCATGCCGAGCAGGTGCGCATTTTCCGCACGATTCCTGGCCTGGAGAACGCCGAATTCGCCCGCCTCGGCGGCCTCCATCGCAACACCTACATCAACTCGCCGACCTTGCTCGACGGCTCGCTGCAGCTTAAGTCGCGGCCCGGTCTGCGTTTCGCCGGCCAGATCACCGGCTGCGAGGGCTATGTCGAAAGCGCCGCCATCGGCCTGCTCGCCGGCCGCTTCGCCGCCGCCGAGCGGCTCGGCCATGCACCGTCGCTGCCGCCGCTCACCACCGCCTTCGGCGCCTTGCTCAACCACATCACCGGCGGCCACATCGTTTCTGACGACGAACCGGGAAAACGCTCCTTCCAGCCGATGAACGTCAATTTCGGCCTGTTCCCACCGGTGGAAGCGCCAAAGGCCGACGGCAAGCGCCTGCGCGGCAAGGACAAGACATCAGCCAAGCGCCATGCGATCACGTCGCGTGCGCGGGCTGACTGTCGGCAATGGCTGGGACTACCGTCCGAGACGGCCCAAGCGGCAGAGTAACGGGGTGCTCGTTCGGATTGGATCAGGACGTAAAGTAGTATAGTATCCCACTTTTCGCCCGGGAGCCGACCAATGGAAGCCGCCGAGAAACTTTCCATCACCGTAACGCCCGCCATGGCGCGCATGATCCGCGAAAGGGTCGATGACGGTTCTTTCGGCTCGGCAAGCGAAGTCATCCGTGCAGCACTCCGCGCCTTCCAGCGCGAAGAGGAGGAACACGCCGAGCGGATGGCATCGATCCGGGCGCGGGTGAAGGCTTCGATCGAGGACACGAGACCGAACCTTTCCGGAGAGCAGGTTCGCGACCGGCTTAAGAAATTGGCTGAGCAATATTCGAGCCGTGCCGATGATTCGGCGGCTTGAAGTCGAGTATCGCGAAAGTGCCAACAACGATCTTGCCAACATTTTCAAACACATCGTCGAAGCTGGCGGGAATCCGGATGTAGCGCTGAGGTTCGTTCTGCGCATCGAAGACCGCTGCCACAACATCGGCAATGCACCTCGCGGTGGTCGCTCGCGCGACGACATGGCGCCGGGACTGCGAACCGTCCCGTTCGAGCACTCCGCCGTCATCGCCTACGTGATCGAGAGTGATGTCATCAGCATCGTCAATATCTTCTATGGCGGCCGCGATTACGAGACATTGATGCGCGACGGCGGTTCGAGTGACCCTTCTTAGCTGCCGCGACGAAACATCTACTCCGCCGGCTCGGTAACCGCCATCGGTAACCCTGGCCGACCTGCCTCACCCGGGTTTCTCCTGACATAGGCTGCTTTCAGGCTTTCCGACGTTTCGCGCGAGCCGTCATGGCTCCAACCTGGCGGCTTGATCAGATAGTTCAGGCGGTCCCCAAGGCCCAACCCCGGCATCAGCGCATCCCGGAACATGCCGATCCATTCATGGAACGCCACTTTCAGCGGATTGAAGGTGCCTAGATTCTTGACGATGCCGTAGCGCGGCCGGTCTTCCTCCAATTCCGGAACGAAGGTGCCGAACATGCGATCCCAGATGATCAGCGTGCCGGCATAGTTGGCGTCGAGATAGCGAGGATTGGTGGCGTGGTGGACGCGGTGATGCGACGGCGTGTTGAAGATGAATTCGAACCAGCCCCACATCTTGCCGATCGTCTCGGTGTGTATCCAGAACTGCCAGACCAGATTGAAGCCGAAGGTGAAGGCAATCACCGCCGGATGGAAACCGAGCAGCACCAGCGGCGCCTGCAGCACGAACATGAAGGTGAACAGGCCCGTCCAGCTCTGCCTGAGTGCCGTCGACAGATTGTAGTGCTGGCTGGAATGGTGGTTGACGTGCTCGGCCCACACCCAGCGCACCCGGTGCGCAATGCGGTGGTAGATGTAGTAGCGCAGGTCATCGAGCAGAAAAGCGGCCAGGAACACCCAGAACGACAGGCCGAGATTGAACAACCGGAATTGCCAGAGCCACAGCAGCGCCCAGTAGGAGACGACGCCGAGCAGCAGCCCGGCGACGACATTGCCGGTGCCCATCATCAGGCTGGTCAGCGTGTCGCGCGTCTCGAACGAGCCCTTGGCCCGGCCGGTACGCACCAGCCACAGCTCGATCAGGATCGCGGCAACGAAGAACGGGATGGCGAGTTGGGTAACCTGCGGAAAATTGTAATCGCCCATTACGCGGCCTCCCTGGTCGAACGAGGATGCTGCGGCTGAAGAACTCTAAGCACAGCATGCGCGTCGGCAGCGTTTGCGAAAGTGAAGCGGCCGCCTTTCCAGGTGAAATCGGCAAGGCGCAGCGCAATCGTGCCGGCACTATCGTCACTCCACGCCAATACATCGCGCGGCGTGACGATCCGCGTCAGGAAACAGTCCCCGATGGTCTGCACGATGCCAAGGCGCCGTCGCCCGAGTTCCAGGAACGCGGTCCGACCGTCGGTTGTGAGACGGATGGCGGCCGCCGGTTCATCCGGAAAATCCTCGGCAAAACGCTCTCGCGCCTGCTCCGCATCGGCCAGCCTGGCCTTCCGGCTGCCGCCGGAGAAATGAACGGCGGCGACCGACAGCGCGATGCCGAATACGACGATCACGACCAGCACGGGCAGGCTCATGGACAGGCATCTCCTCCAGCCGGCCTGTTGTCTTGGCAACAATTCCCGGTTGAGCGATTCCTTAGCACAATTGACGTTTACGTCAAAGTGCTGGCCAGCCCACCATCGCGTGACGCAGCATGAGCCAGTGGCGGCGCATGGTCGAGAGTCGCACCGTGCCGTCGAGCGGCGAACCGCGTTCCATTTTCGCCAGGTAGGCTCGCGACAGGACCAGCGGCAGAAAGGCCGGGCGCAGCGAAGCCGGCAAATCCGATGCGCCTTTCTCGAAGGCCGAGAGATGCTCCCGCGCCAGCGCGATCATGGCGGCGGCGGCGCGCTGCGCACCTGGTCCACCATCGTCGGTGACGAATTCCTCCGGAGACGAACCCGCCGCGGCCAGGATGTCGGCCGGAACAAAACACTGCCCGCGCCTGCGATGCAGCGGCAGCAGGAGCAACAGTCCCGTAATCGCCTGCGCGCAACCCGCCCTACCGGCCAGTTCGGCGAAACGTGGGGCCACTCCTGGATCCAGCACCATTGCCGCCAGTTGAATGAGCGCGGCTGCCGTTTCGCCGCAATAGCCTTCGAGATCGGTTCGCGACGGCATCGGGTCGTCATAGAGGTCGAAGATCCTGGCCTCGAGCATGTTCTCGAATGCCGGTTTCGGCAGGCTGTACCTGGAAATCGTGGCCTTCAGCGCATCCGCGATCGGATGGCCCGTCTCGGACCCTTCGGCTGCTGCGATGACATCGCGCCACCATTGCAACCGCACCTCGCCCGGCAAGGCCTCGCGGATGCGGTCGCGAATGCCCGCGATTTCGGCGTTGAAGGCGTAGAGCGAAAACAGCGCGACGCGCTTGTCGGTCGGCGCATAGAGCGCACTGAGATAGCGGTCATGGTCGGCGGCGCGGACCGCGCCCATGACGATTTCGCCTCTGTGGTCCACGTCAGTCGACGGCGATCAGCGCGGCGGCGACCGCGCGATCCTCGGCGAGCAGGACATTATATGTCCGCACCGCCGCACCCGTCGCCATCGGGTCGGCGGCTATGCCTGCCGCCTTCAAGGCGGCGCGAAGCCCCGCCGGCAAGGGTCGTAAATCCTTGCCCGTGCCGACCAGCAGGATTTCGATCTTCTCGGCCTGGGCCAGCAGCCGTTCGAAATCCGCCACCGTCAGCGCAGATGGGTCCGCCGGCTCCCAGCCATGGATGCCCGACGGCAGGCATAGAAGCGAACCGCGATGCGACATGTCGGCGAAACGGAAGCCGCCATTGCCATAGGCCTCGATCGGCGCGCGGCCGGGGAAATGCGCCTCGCGGATGACGATACCTTTGGCCATCCCTGCCGATCCGCCCTTCGGGTCGCGCGTCAGGTCGCGACCGCCTTGCCGCCGCCGACCGGCTTTTCCTCGTCCGATCTCGTGGCCTGCGGCCGCAGCTTGAACAGGATCAGCAGCGGCGCGGCGATGAAGATCGACGAATAGGTGCCGAAGATGACGCCGAACAGCATTGCCATCGTGAACGAGCGGATCACCTCGCCGCCGAACAGCACCAGCGCCAGGAGCGCCAGGATCGTCGTCACCGAGGTCAGCGTCGTTCGCGACAGCGTCTCGTTGATGGCGTTGTTGAGGAGCTGCGGCAGCGGCATCTTCTTGTATTTCCTGAGATCCTCGCGAACGCGGTCATAGACCACGATCGTATCGTTCAGCGAGTAGCCGATGATGGTCAGGATCGCTGCCAGCGACGATTGGTTGAACTCCAGCCCGGTGATAACGAAGAAGCCTATGGTCATGACCACGTCGTGGACGGTCGCCACGATGGCGCCGACCGCGAACTGCCATTCGAAGCGGAACCAGACATAGATCAGGATGCCCACCAGCGCGACCAGCATGGCGATCGTGCCTTGCTTGGCCAGTTCCCCCGACACGGTCGGTCCCACCACCTCGACGCGGCGGAAATCGTAATTGTCCTGCAACTCGCCACGAACCTTGTCGATGACGGTCTGCTCGGCATTCTCGCCGCCGTCCTGGGTGCCGACGCGGATCAGCACGTCGTTCGGCTCGCCGAACTGCTGCACCTGAACTTCGCCGATATTCAGTTCCGAGAGCCTGGCTCTGATGTCGGCAAGATCGGCATTACCGCTCTTGGACTTCACCTCGATCAGCGATCCGCCCTTGAAATCGATGCCGTAGTTGATGTCGACGGTCATGAACAGCACCACCGACAGGACCGACAGCAGGCTCGACAGCGCGAAGGTCCAGCGGCGAATGCCCATGAACGGAATCTTCGTGCCGGGCGGAACGAAGGTCACCGGCGCCTTCGGCAATTCCTTCGGGCGGGCGCGGCGCAGCCAGATGGACACCAGCAGCCGGGTAAAGGTGAAAGCGGTGAACACCGTGGTCAGGATGCCGATGGCGTAGGTGATGGCAAAGCCCTTCACCGGCCCGGTTCCGAGATAGAACAGCACCACGGTCGCGATCAGCGAGGTGACGTTGGAATCGACGATCGTCGCCAGCGCCTTCGAGAAGCCGGTGTCGATCGCCTGGATCACCGAGCGTCCGGCGCGCCGCTCCTCGCGGATGCGCTCATAAATCAACACGTTGGAATCGACGGCCATGCCGATGGTCAGCACGATACCGGCAATGCCTGGCAAGGTCAGCGTCGCGCCAAGCAGCGACAGCAATCCGACGATCATCGCGACGTGTACCGCGAGCGCGATGTTGGCGAGGAAGCCGAGCAAGCCGTAGGCTACGAACATGAAGGCGACGACAAGGATAGAGCCGATGATGCCGGCGACCTTGCCGGCATGAATCGAATCCTGGCCGAGGCCCGGGCCCACCGTGCGCTCCTCGATCACGGTCAGCTTTGCCGGCAGCGCGCCTGCGCGCAGCAGGACCGCGAGGTCGTTGGCGCTCTCGGCCGTGAAATTGCCTGAGATCTGGCCGGAGCCGCCCAGGATCGGCTCGCGGATCTGCGGCGCCGAAATCACCTGGTTGTCGAGGATGATGGCGAACAGCTTGCCGACATTCTGCGATGTCGCCTGCCCGAACCGGGTCGCGCCGCGCGAGTTGAAGGTGAAGGAAACCACCGGCTCGTTGGTCTGCGAGTTGTAGGTTGCGGTCGCTTTTGAGAGGTCTTCGCCGGAAACGATTACGCGGTTTTCGATCAGGTAGGGAACCGGCGGATCGTCCTGCGAATAGAGGATCGATGAACCGGCCGGCGGACGGCCCTTCAGCGCATCCTGCACCGGCATCGACTGGTCCACCATCTGGAAGGTCAGCTTGGCGGTCTGGCCGATGATTTCCTTCAGCCTTTGCGGGTCCTGCAAACCGGGCACCTGCACCAGGATGCGGTCATCGCCCTGCCGCTGCACGATCGGTTCGGTGGTGCCGAGTTCGTTGACGCGGCGTTCGACGACTTCGATCGACTGTGCCAACGCAGCCGAGGTGCGATATTTTATGCCGGCGTCGGTGACGGTGAATTTGAGCAGGCCGGGCTCGGAATCATCCAGCGCCATCTCCTGGACGGACCCGCCGGTGAACAGGCTTGCGGCGACCGGATCGGTCAGCGGCTTCAGTGCGGTCTTGGCCGCATCGAGCTGGTTCGGGTCCTGTATGCGGACCTGTACGGTCCTGCCCGTGCCCGCCAGGCCGGTATAGCCGATCTTGGCCTCGCGCAGCAGCGTCCTGATCTCGTCACGCGTCGTCTCCAGCTGCGCCTTGACCAGATCGTTCTGATCCATCTGGAGCAGGATGTGCGAGCCGCCCTGCAGGTCCAGGCCGAGCGTCATCTGCCGCTTGGGCACCCAGCTCGGAAGCTGCGCCAGCGTCCTTGCGGGAATGAGATTGGGCGCGGCGAGGACCACTGTGGCGGCCACGGCCAGCCAGATCAGGATCATCTTGAAGCGCGAGAAATAAAGCATATAGCGTCGTCCGTCAGAGCGTGTCCGCGGATCGCTCCGCCTGGAATTTGGTTATTTCTTGGCGTTCTGGTTCGCCACCGGCTCGCCCTTGACGCGCACGTCGGCGATCGTCGAGCGCAACGCCGTCACCTTGGTGCCGCCGCCGAGGTCGATCTCGAGCTCATTGTCGTCGATCACCTTGGTCACCTTGCCGACGAAGCCGCCGCCGGTGACGACCGTGTCGCCGCGGCGCACGGCCGCCAGCATCTCGCCGCGCTTCTTCAGCTGCGTGCGCTGCGGCCGGATAATGAGAAAATACATGATCACGAAGATCAGGACGAACGGCAAAATGCTGATGAACATGTCGGGAGAAGCCCCAATGCCTTGGGCATATGCCGGTGTCACGAACATCGAGGTACTCCTGAATTTTGAAAACAGCCGCCAAACGGTTCAGTGGATTTGGCAGCCCCGCGAAATTTGGCCGGAATATAGTCGGTAAAGTTGCCAATGCAACTGCGTGGCCAGGCAAATCGGCTGCTTTTCCGGCTTGTTCGCCCGTGTTAGAGCATGACCGCGAAAAGCGCGAGCGGGTTTTCGCAAAAGATCACGCTCGAACAAACGGTTGCAGCCGATTTCGAAGCCGCCGAGGTCGAACCTGCCCCACGCAAGAACCGAAGCAAAGACCAGAGATGACCGATAGCAGCATCGACGCCTTGAACCAGAAACTCGACCGCCTGATCGAGGCGGTCAGCCGCCTCGCCCCGCCGCCTGTGCCCGAAACCGACCTTGGCGGAGCCGATTGCTTCGTCTGGCAGGCGGATCCGGGTTATCTGGAGCCGGTGCGCAAGGTGAACCGCGTCGACATCGGCCTGATCCGCGGCGTCGACCGGGTGCGCGACATCCTCGTCGACAACACAGAGCGCTTCGCCTCCGGCTATGCCGCCAACAACGTGCTTTTGTGGGGCGCGCGCGGCATGGGCAAATCGTCGCTGGTCAAGGCTGTGCATGCCGCAATCAACGCCTCGCCGAAACTCGACCGCCCGCTCAAGCTGATAGAGATCCATCGCGAGGATATCGATACGCTGCCGAAGCTGATGACGCTGCTGAAGGCCGCGCGTTATCGCTTCATCCTGTTTTGCGACGATCTCTCCTTCGACCATGACGATACCTCCTACAAATCATTGAAGGCAGCGCTCGAAGGCGGCGTCGAGGGCCGCCCGGCCAATGTCATCTTCTACGCCACATCGAACCGCCGCCATCTTCTGCCGCGCGACATGATCGACAATGAGCGCTCGACCGCCATCAATCCGTCCGAGGCGGTCGAGGAGAAGGTTTCGCTCTCCGATCGCTTCGGCTTGTGGCTTGGCTTCCACAAATGTTCGCAGGACGAATATCTCGAAATGGTCAACGGCTACGCCAGCCATCATGGGCTCGACATCGACCCCGACCAGTTGAGCGCCGAGGCGCTGGAATGGGCAACGACGCGCGGCAGCCGCTCCGGTCGCGTCGCCTGGCAGTTCACGCAGGACCTCGCAGGCCGGCTCGGCAAGGCGTTGAAGGACTAGGCGGGGTACAACGGGTGGACAGGAGCCGGCCACAAAAGTTTCGTGGCCGACCCCGTCCGGGGACGCTGGTTTCTATATCGTGTTCATTGCCGCACAGGCTTTATGCTTCCCAGAACCATGGGAATATCGGTTTGTATCCCGAGTGTATCGGTTGCCCAGGCCTGCATTTCTGGTGAAGAATCACCTGATTTCAGGATGGAAATGGCCAGCCTGGACATGTCTGTGGGCGGCTTGGTATTGATCACTGCATAGGAGAAATAGCCGGCCAGAGCGGCACTTGCGATCGAAATGACCGGCGCAACGATCAAAGCAGTTGCTCGCACATGCGATTGCCAGCGATGCGTTGGGCTGGCAGACGGAAGTTCATCCTCTTCGACAGATTCAGTCATTCCACTCTCCTTGCAGAGCGTCGAGAATGACTTTCCTCTATATTAGTTAAAATGCAGATAACCGCTTTTCTGACGGCGGCCCCGGTTTTGGAACGACGACATGCGTGGAAACAACGACGTGGATCCCGCAACCAACTGAAAAAGCCCGCTCCTTGCGGGGCGGGCTGAGCCGGCGGGCCGGACTGGAGGTCAGGCGGCCCGCAATCGCTTTTTTTATTCTATTCCAGGTAGCCCCGACTATTCGAGATAGCCGGAGGGATCGACCGGGGCAGAGTTCTTGCGCACTTCGAAGTGCAGCTTCGGCGAGTCCGTCGTGCCGCTCATGCCCGACAGCGCGATTTCCTGGCCGCGCTTGACCTTCTGGCCGCGCTGCACTTCGATCGAACTGGCGTGACCATAGACGGTGACCAGGCCATTCTCGTGGCGCACCAGCACCGTATTGCCGAATTCCTTGAGACCGTCGCCGGCATAGATGACGACGCCGTTCTCGGCCGCCTTGACCGGCGTGCCCGTCGGCACGGCGATGTCGACGCCGTCCTTGCCGGAACCGAAACCGGAGATGACGCGGCCGCGCACCGGCCAGCGCATCTTGCCTATGCCGGTGGCGTCCGGCGCCACAGCGTCGTCGTCCTCGGCCTGCTGGATGACCTTGGCGTCCTTCTTCGGCGGCGTGTAGGACGCCAGCGTTTGCGAAGGCGTAGTCTTGGCCGCCGGCTGCGTCGTGGCTGTCGTCACCGGGTCTACCGCCGCGGGCTTTGCGACGGCTACCGTGGCCGTTCCGCCGGCCGGCACCTTCAGCGTCTGGCCGATCTTCAGCAAGCCGTCCTGCATGCCGTTCGCCTGCTTGATGGCGACGACGCCGACACCGGTCTTCCTGGCGATCGAGGAAAGCGTATCGCCCGACTGCACCGTATAGGTGCCGGCGCCGGCCTTGGGCGCGGCGGCGGCCACTTGCGGCGCGGGCTTGTTGTCCTTGGGCTTGTTCGCCGCCGCCGATGCATCGACCTGCGCGGCCGGCTTGCCCTCCTTGAGCTTCGGCTGCTGCGGCAGCACGGCGACCTTTTCCGGCGCGGTGGCCGGCAAGTCGCGCTTGCCATTGGCTGGCTTGGCGTCGGCCACCTTGGGCTCGGCTTTGCTGGAATAGCCATAGGCCGGAATGACGATCTTCTGCCCGGTCTTCAGTCCCTTGGTCGGGCTCAGCCCGTTGACCTTCATGATCACGTCGGCCGGCACTTTGTAGTGCTGCGCCAGGCCGGAGATCGTTTCACCGTCCCTGACGACGATCTCGGTGGCGTGCGGCGTACCGGCTGCCTTGGCGTCGGGCTGGGCATCCTTGAAGGGCTTGGCCGCGGGAGCAACCGTGCCGGTCGTCGTCCGGTCGACATGCGGCGCCGGACGCACCAGAGCGGGCGCCGATGCAACGCGCACCGGGTTGGCGGCGGGTGCCAGCGCCGGAGCCGGCTGCGCCTGGGCGACCGGGGGCGGCAGCGGCCGCGTCGACACCGGTTCGAGGCTGGAGCGACTGACCGACTGCGTGTGGGTGCCATCGAGCGGCGCGGCCGCGACATCCCCCGGATAGGGCTGCTGCACGGCGTCCTGCTTGTTGATGATGGCGCGCTGATTGTTTGTCGAGGAGGTGAAGACGTCGTCGACGCCGTTGAACCGCGACACCTGCGAGCTGCACCCAGCCGCAGCACCCGCGATCATGAGAACAGCGCAGCCCCGCGCCAAATTGCGACTGTTCGCCTTCAAAACACTGAGTTGCATCGCACTAACCCGCACAAACTCTGCACCAACTGGACAGGATTAAAGCGCGTTAATGTTACTGGTCGGTTAACCCCTTAGAATCAGACGGAAATTTTCTTAAAATATTTGGGGCGGCCCAGACTGCCCATATAGAGGCACGCGCAGCCGCCGTTGCAGGCCGGCTGACATGGACAATCCCTAGATAACGGCCGCCAGGCTGCGCAATACCGGCTGCAGGCGCACGAGGCCGATATCCTCGCGCTCGAAACGGCTGCCGACCTTGGTGAGCTTGGCCAGCACCTGCTCGCCCTCCTCCGGTCCGATCGGCGCGATCACGATGCCGCCGCTCGACAACTGGTCGAGCAGGAAACGCGGCAGGCTGTCGAAGGCGGCCCAGGCGACGATCCGGTCGAACGGGCCTTCTGCGGCCAAACCGGAGGAACCATCCACCTGGCGCGCGATGACGTTGCCGATGCCGAGCGCCTCGAAACGCTGCCGCGCCTGTTCGACCAGCGTCTTGTAGCGGTCGATGGTGACAACCCGGCCTGCCAGGCGCGACATCACCGCTGCCGTATAGCCGGAGCCGGTACCGATCTCGAGCACGCGGTTCCCGACTTCGATGGCGAGTGCGGCGATCACCGCCGCCTGCATGTCCGCGCCCTCGATCGCTTCGCCGCATTCGATCGGCAGCATGCGGTCCGACCAGGCGATGGAATGGAACTGGGCGGCCAGGAAGCCGCGCCGCGGCGTCGCCTCGAAGGCCGCGATCAGCGCCTTCGGCACGGTCCCCCTGCCGCGCAGGCGCAGCAGGAAGGCGGCAAATCCTTCTCGGTCATCGATTGGCAGGTTCATGCAAGGGCCTTGCTCAGCTGGTCACGAATCTCATGCGCCGTGAGGTCGAGCTGCAGCGGCGTCACCGACACCAGGCGATTGCGCAGCGCGAAGAGGTCAGTGCCCTGCTTGCCCTCGACCGGTTCGCGGCCGAAGCGCAGCCAGTAGTAAGGCAGGCCGCGCCCATCGCGCCGCTCGTCGACCCACAGGCTGTGCACGAGCTTGCCTTGCGAGGTGACCACCGTGCCGGCGACTTCTTCGGGCAGGCAGTTTGGGAAATTGACGTTGAGCAGCACGCCGTCCGGCAATGGCGTCGCGACGAGCTTGTTGAGCAGTGCCGGCGCCAGCGCCTCAGTGGTCTCATAGGGAACGACGCGGTCCTCGCCAACAGTGCTGTAGCCTTGGCTGAGCGCGATCGAGCGTATGCCGAGCAGCGCGCCCTCCATGGCGCCGGCGACGGTTCCCGAATAGGTGACGTCGTCAGCAATGTTGGCGCCGGAATTGATGCCCGACAGGATCAGGTCGGGCGCGCCGGGCAGGATCTTCTTCACGCCCATGATGACGCAGTCGGTCGGCGTGCCGCGCACGGCAAAGTGCTTCTCGCCGATTTTCCTCAACCGCAGCGGCTCCGAGATCGACAGCGAGTGCGCATAGCCGGATTGGTCCTGCTCCGGCGCCACCACCCAGACATCGTCGGACAATGTGCGCGCGACGCGCTCGAGTGATGCCAGGCCCTCGGCGTGAATGCCGTCGTCATTGGTCAGGAGAATGCGCATTATTTCGATTCGATCTTTTTCAGCCCGCCCATGTAAGGCCGCAGCACTTCAGGAATGGTTACGCTGCCATCCTCATTCTGGTAGTTTTCGATGACAGCGATAAGTGCGCGCCCGACAGCCGTGCCTGAGCCGTTCAGCGTATGGACGAAGCGGTTGCCCTTGCCGTCCTTGTCCTTGTAGCGGGCGTCCATGCGCCTGGCCTGGAAATCGCCGCAGACAGAGCAGGACGAGATCTCACGATAGGCGTTCTGGCCAGGCAGCCACACCTCGATATCATAGGTTTTTCGCGCGCCAAAACCCATGTCGCCGGTGCACAGCACCATGGTGCGGAATGGCAACTCTAGCCGCTTCAGCACTTCCTCGGCACACTCCGTCATCCGCTCATGCTCGGCGAGCGAGGACTCCTGATCGGTGATCGATACCAGCTCGACCTTGTAGAACTGGTGCTGGCGCAGCATGCCGCGCGTGTCGCGGCCTGCCGAGCCGGCCTCCGACCGGAAGCACGGCGTCAGCGCGGTGTAGCGCAGCGGCAGTTTTTCATGCGCGGTGATCTCCTCGCGTACGAGGTTGGTGAGCGGCACTTCGGCGGTGGGGATCAGGCCAAGCCTGCCATCTCCATGCGGCGTGAAGAACAGATCCTCCTCAAACTTCGGCAGCTGGTTGGTGCCGAAAAGAACATCGTCCTTGACCATCAGCGGCGGGATGACTTCCTCATAGCCATGCTCGGTCGTGTGCAGGTCGAGCATGAACTGGCCGATCGCGCGTTCCATCCGCGCCAGCCCGCTCTTCAGCACGGTGAAGCGCGAGCCCGAGAGTTTCGCGGCGCGCTCGAAATCCATCATGCCGAGCGCTTCGCCGATCTCGAAATGCTCCTTCACCCAGTTCGGCCGCGTCGGCACCTTGCCGACAATGTGCTTGACCACATTGTCGTGCTCGTCCTTGCCGACCGGCACATCGTCGAGCGGCACATTGGGCAGCACCGCCAGCGCGTCGTTGAGCGCCTTGTCGAGCTCGCGTTCGCGCGCCTCGCCGTTCTGGATGAAGGTTTTTATCTCGCCGACTTCGGCTTTCAGCTTTTCGGCAAGGGCCGCATCGCCCGAGCGCATGGCGTTGCCGATCTCCTTCGAGGCGGCGTTGCGGCGTTCCTGCTTGGTCTGCAGCTCGGTGACATGTTCGCGCCGTGCCTCGTCCCTGGCGATCAGGTCATCGACGGTGGACTGCGCTTCCTCGGCCGACCACGAGCGCTTCGCCAGCGCCTCGACAAGGGCCCTCGGGTTGTCGCGAATCCATTTGATGTCAAGCATGGTCTGAAAGCTCCTGCGGTAGCTTGCCGCCCAAAGCGCGCGACGGTCTGCGCTACGATATGCTCAAGAATAAAGCCCGAAACGCATCGTGGGTTTCGCGATGCGTTTCAGGCCAGAGGGGGTAAACCGCATCTCTGATCGATGCAAGATCGGGCTTGCTGACGGCAAGGCCGCAGGCCCGCTTTCGACTGGTGAGGGATAGCGCGACAGCCCAACATAAAAAACCCGCCTCGGCGGCGGGGCGTTGGCGCAAATCAGCACCATAGGTAAATATCTACCATAGTGGCGGGCACGAGGTCAAGAAAAAATTCCTATCGACATCGGGCCGCACACCGATTCCGAGCCCGGCAGCCCGCAGGGGCGACGCGCCCTGCCCTATGTGGAGGATGCGTCCGCCGGCTTTTCCGCCACCTCTTCCTCGGATTGCTGCTTCTCCCGCGCCAGGCGCTCGCGCTCCTGGCTGCGTTCGATCATCCGCGCCGACCAGATGGCGACCTCGTAGAGCAGGATGGTCGGGATGGCGAGGCCGATCTGGCTCATCGGATCGGGCGGCGTCAGGACCGCCGCGACGACGAAGGCGATGACGATTGCCCATTTGCGTTTCTCGGCCAGCGCCTTGGATGACAGCATGCCGACGCGCGTCATCAGGCTGGTTACCACCGGCAGTTGGAACACCAGGCCGAAGGAGAAGATCAGCGTCATGATCAGGCTGAGATATTCCGACACCTTCGGCAGCAGCGAAATCTGCACCTGGTCGTTGGTGCCCGACTGCTGCATGGCGAGGAAGAACCACATCACCATCGGCGTGAAGAAGAAATAAACCAGCGAGGCGCCCATCAGGAACAGGATGGGCGACGCGATCAGGAACGGCAGGAAGGCGTTGCGCTCGTTCTTGTAGAGGCCGGGCGCGATGAACTTGTAGATCTGCGTGGCGATCAGCGGAAAGGCGATCACCATGCCGCCGAACATGGCGAGCTTGACCTGGGTGAAGAAGAATTCCTGCGGTGCGGTGTAGATCAGCTCGACCTTGTGCGGATCGAGCCCCGCCCATTGCGTCGCCCATTTGAACGGCACGACAAGCAGGTTGAACAGCTTCTTGGCAAAGAAGAAGCAGACCAGGAACGCGGCGAAGAAGCCGCCGAGCGACCAGATCAGCCTGCGGCGCAACTCAATGAGATGCTCCATCAGCGGCGCCGAGGATTTCTCGATCTCGTCCTTTTCCTTGTCCGAAACGCTCACTTGGCGGCTCCCGCCGTCTTTTTGGCCACCGGCTTCTTCGCTGGCGCCGGTTTCGCCTCGGCCTTCGTCGTCGCCGTCTTGGCTGCTGCCGGTTTGGCAGCCTTGGCAGCCTTTGACGCCGCCACGGGCTTCGCCGGCGCTTTGGGCGCTGGCGCGGGTTTGGCGGTCGCCGCTTTCGCAGGCGTGGAAGCTTTCGCGCCATTCGCCAAAGCCTTGGCCGCCTTCCCTGCCGCGGGTGCCTTTGGCGTCAGCTCTGTCGGCACTGAAGACGCCACCACCGATTCATCCGTCATGACCGGGAAGATCGGCGCGGCCGGCGTGGCATCGGGGTCATTGGGCCCCGGCATGGTGGTCGCACCGTTCTTCAGCGGTTCGGCCGCCTGCGGTACCGGGCCCGCGGGCGCCGCCGTATCGACGGCCGGCTTCGGCTTCATCGCCGCGTCGACGCCGGAACGCACATCCGCGGCCGCCTGCTCGAACGGATTGAGCTGTTTCCTGATCTCGGCAACCGGGCTGAGCCCCCTTAGCTCGTCGACCGACTTCTTGACGTCGTCGAGCTCCGCTTCCTTCAGTGCCTCGTTGAACTGCTTCTGGAAATCGGCCGCCATGGCACGCAGCTTCGCCGTCGTGCGGCCGAAGGTGCGCAGCATGTTGGGCAAATCCTTCGGCCCGACGACCACGATCATAACGATCGCGATCACCAGCATTTCGGTCCAGCCGACTTCAAACATGGCTATCCGTTCCGACTAATGCATGCCGCCCAAAAGTGCGAAGCGGTTTTGGGACAACGACACACACACAAAAGCAACAACCCTTGGCTCAGCTCTTGCTGGCCTTTTCCTTCGCTGCCGAAACGGTTTCGTCGGCGCGATGTTCGACGGTACGCTTGTCGTCGGCAACGTCGTCGTCGGCCATGCCCTTCTTGAAGCTCTTGATGCCCTTGGCCATGTCACCCATCAGCTCGGGTATCTTGCCGCGGCCGAACACCAGAAGCACGATGACCAGCACGATCATCCAGTGCCAAATCGAAAATGAACCCATAGCAACTCTCTCTCGAATGGTTTCCCTGGCGATGATCTATGCGTTTTCGCGTTGGGATTCAAACACAACCGCGACAGAGTTTATGAAAGGGTGTCGGATGTCACGCATTTTCGGCGATGCGGTCCGCTACCAATGGGCGCATCTAGCCCGTGAAAGCCTCCAGGAACAGAGGCTTGCGGTCAATCTTCCGTGACGCGCGGCGTCAGCAGGCCGAGTTCCTCGAGATCGATATCGGTCAGCGGATCCTCGTCTTCGGTCAGCGCATCCGGATCGGCCGGCGGCTGCGGAATGGAGAAATTCGACGGCATGCGGCCCGAAAGCAGGCCGGCGCCCTTCAATTCCTCCATGCCGGGGAGATCGCGGATCTCCTCGAGCGCGAAATGATCGAGGAAGGTTTCGGTGGTGCCATAGGTCACGGGACGGCCCGGCGTTTTGCGCCGGCCGCGCATGCGCACCCATTCCGTTTCCAAGAGCGTATCCAGCGTGCCTTTCGAGGTTTCGACGCCTCTGATGTCCTCGATCTCGGCGCGCGTCACCGGCTGGTGATAGGCGATGATCGCCAGAACTTCGAGCGCCGCGCGCGACAGCTTGCGCTGTTGCACGGTGTCACGGCTCATCAGGAAGGCAAGATCGCCGGCGGTGCGAAACGCCCAGGCATCGCCGACCCGCACCAGGTTGACGCCGCGGCGCGCATAAATCTGCTGCAGCTCGGCCATCGCGAGCGCGATGTTGATGCCATCGGGAAGGCGCGCGGCCAACTGCTTTTCACTGACCGGCTCGGCACTGGCGAAGACGATCGCTTCGGCCATGCGCACCGCCTCCGCCATATGCAGCCGCTCGGCGGGATTCTGCGCCGGATTCTGGGCCGGATTCGGAACCGAAGCCTGGTCGATCTCGCCCTCCTCCGGTTCGTTGTCCATCTTGAACGGGACAACCGAAGCGTTGGCGCGTTCGCTCATGATGCCACCTCGACTGCCTTGATTGCCGGTGCGCGGTGATCGCGCAGATAGATCGGCGCGAACACCTCGTCCTGCCGCACATCCATCTTGCCCTCGCGCACCAGTTCTAGTGTCGCCGCGAACGAGCTGGCGATCGCGGTGCGCCGCTCTTCCGGGCTGGACAGATATTGGATGAGAAAACTGTCGAGCGCCGTCCAGTCCCGCAAGCTTCCGATCAGGCGGGTCAGGATGTCGCGAGCGTCCTTGAGCGACCAGACGCCGCGCCTGGCGATCGTGACATTGGTGATTGCCTGCTTCTGCCGCTGCTGGGCATAGGCGGTGAGCAGATCGTAGAGCGACGCCGAATAGGCATTGCGCTTCTCGATGATGACCATTTCCGGCATGCCGCGCGCGAACACGTCGCGGCCGAGGCGGTTTCGGTTGACCAGCCGCGCCGATGCATCGCGCATGGCTTCCAACCGCTTGAGCCGGAATTGCAGCACCGCCGCCAGTTCCTCGCCGCTTTCGCCTTCCTCGCCCGGCTGCTTCGGGATCAAAAGCTTCGATTTGAGGAAGGCGAGCCACGCCGCCATCACCAGATAGTCCGCGGCGAGCTCAAGTCTCAGTGCCCTCGCCGTCTCGACGAAGGCCAAATACTGCTCGGCCAGCGCCAGGATGGAGATGCGCGCGAGATCGACCTTCTGGTTGCGGGCAAGATGCAGCAGAAGATCGAGCGGGCCCTCGAATCCTGCGACGTCGACGACCAGCGACGGATCGCCGGTCAGCCGGGTATCGTCGCCTTCGGCCCACAGGCGGTCCATCGGTGCGGCCTTCCCGGCCTTGCTTTCCAATGCTTCCGCCACGTCCCGTTCTTCCCTCTGTCAGGCCACCGCATCGAAATAGGTGGCGAATTCGGCGCGTATCTCGGTTTCTTCAGCCGCGTCGCGTTTTTCTATATAGGTCATTGCCCGGTTTGCGCGCTCAAGCGACTTGCCCTCGAGCCCTTTGGTTCGCGATGCGATGCCCGCCATCTCCTCGAAAACGCCGTTGCAGTGAAGGACCAGATCGCAGCCGGCCGCAAGGATCGAGGCCGCCTTTGTCGGGAAATCCCCAGAAAGTGCCTTCATCGAGGTGTCGTCGCTCATCAGCAGCCCATCGAAGCCGATCTCGCGGCGAATGATCTCGTCGATGACCTTGCCGGAGGTGGTTGCCGGGTTCTTCGGGTCGATCGCGCTGTAGACGACATGGGCGGTCATCGCCATCGGCAGGTGGTTGAGTTCCCTGAACGGCGCAAAATCGTGCCGCTGCAGCTCGCTCATCGAAGCGTCGACGACAGGCAGTTCGAAATGCGTGTCCGCGAAAGCGCGGCCATGGCCGGGAATATGCTTCATGACCGGCAGCACGCCGCCAGACATCAGGCCTTCCGCCGCGGCGCGGCCCAGCTCGATGACCGGGCGCGGCTCCTTGCCATAGGCGCGCGCGCCGATGACGTCGCTCGCCCCTTCGATCGGCACGTCGAGCACCGGCAGGCAATCCGCCGTGATGCCGTAGCGCAGAAGGTCGAAAGCGTGCAGCCGCGCCATCAGCCAGGCAGCGCGGGCTCCGGCGTCGTGGTCGTCGCGCCACAGCGCACCGAGCGCGCCGCCGGCTGGATAGTTCGGCGCCAGCGGCGGCCGCAGCCGCTGCACCCTGCCGCCTTCCTGGTCGATGAACACCAGCGCGTCCGGGCGTCCGATGCAGTCGCGCATCTCGGCGACCAGATCGCGGATCTGCTCGGTCTCGCTGATGTTGCGGGCAAACAGGATGAAGGCCCACGGGCATTCATTGCGATAGAAACTGATTTCTTCGCGGGTGAGCGATTTCCCGGCACAGCCAAGGATCATGGATTTTGATTCGGTCATGCTGACGAGTCTAGAATCTTCCGCGGCCAAAGGGAATCACGTCGAAAAGTGCAAAAAGAAAACCGGCGCGGCGTTGAGGCCGCGCCGGTTTTCGAACCGCTCTCCTCCGACACGGGAGGTGAATGACTACCTCGACACGAAGCAGTTGCCGCCGGCAGCCTTATAGCTGGTGCACAGATTGATGGCATCGTTGCGCGACTGCGCAGGCACGCGGACCCGGTAGAACGTCCCCTTGCCGGCGATCTCCGCCTTGACGATGTTGGCGGTACGGCCGGAAAGCACGCCACCGTAGCGGCGCTGCAGATCCTGATAAGTCGACTGCGCGCTTTCGACCGTCGGCTGCGAGGCGATCTGCATCGACCACGAACCGCCGCCGGTCGAGGGCGCCGCGGGACTGATGGAGGCAACCTGATCGGGCTTGACCTCGCCGACCACGTCGACCGGCTGGTCGGACGGGCGCTGCGGCGCGACCGGAACCTTGGCCGGCGTGTTGGCCGACTGGGCCTTGGCTTCCGCCTTGGGCTCGGCCACCGGTTTCAGGGCTGGCTCATCGTCCGCCTGCGCGGCGTCCGGCGCCACCGTGCCGGTTTGGTCAGCATCAGCCTGAGCCGACGGCGCGACATGTTGCGGCGCCGGATCGACCGGCTCCACGGCAGCCACTTGCGGTGCGGCGGGCGCCGGATCCTCACGCGGCACCAGCGACCCGTCCGATTTGACCACCATGGTCCTGACCTTGCGCGGCGCCACGGCGACGACGTCGGGATTCGTGCCCTTGTTGGCATCCTGTAGAACCTGCGCGATACGGTCCTCGGACTTGGGTGCGGGCGCGGCGTTGTCGGCTGGCGCCGCAACGGCGGTTGGAGCATCGCCGCCGTCGGCGTCGGTCGCGCCGGCTGCGGTCTGGTCGGGCGAGAGATCGATGGCGCGAGCCGGATCTTTCGCCGCCACATCGACCGGTTCCTCGACATTGGTGACGAGCTTCTGCTGGACCGGCTCGGCGGGTTTGGCGCCCTTGGCCACCGCGTCGTAGACCTTGTTGTCCTGGTTCGGCACCACGGCGCCGCCCGGGTTTTCCGGCTTGACCTTGATCGGTGCGTTGTCCGCCTTGACCAGGACCGGGGCGTCACTGCCGCCCTGGCCGCCCGGAGACAGCGCGAAGGCGCCGAGGCCTCCAGTGACAACGACTGCACCGACAATGGCGGCGATGAGCAGGCCGCGCCTGCGCGGCGACCCGCTGGCCTCGCGTTCGGCGAGACCAGGAACCGACATCGCCTCATCCAGTTCGGGATCGTAGTCGAGCTCGTCGACGGCAAAATCGTCGGCCTGTGAAACCGGCTGGCTGCCCGGCAAGTCGTCGACGTCGAAACCATTGGTGGCATCGGCATAACCTGCCGGCGCTGTCGCGCGGGCAGACATTTCCGCTGGCCGTGCCGCATAGGTGCGCGCCTCGGGCTGATAGCCCGGCTTGAGCCCCTCATAGCCCGGTTCAAAGGCATCGTATCCCGACTTGAAGCCGGGATTGTAGGAGTCGTCGGCATAGGACGCGCTGGTGTTTGCGGGAGCCGCAGCGACATCCACTGTATTCATCTCGGTCAGCAGATTGGAGAATTCGGCGTCGAGATCGTCGTAGCCGGGCGCGGCCGGCTCGTCCTCTTCGAAGTGCAATTCCGGAATGTCGAGATCATCCTGAAGCGCCACGACGCGCTCCGGCACATCGACGGTCTCGACGTCGGGCATCTCGTCATAGGACGCGGACTGCTCGCGCTGCGCGCCGGCCGGCGCCGCATAAGCGGCAGGCTCAGCTGCACGATAGGTCGGCGGGACCGCGGCAGCCGGCGCCGCAGCCATGGGGGCCGCCGAAGCCATCGGCTGGGCGGTAAAACTCGCCTGTTGCGGCTGCGGGACCGGCGTAACCCGGCTCCACGAGCGGGCCGGCTCGGGCGGCGTGGACTGCGTCGTCAGCCAATCGAGGGAATCGTCGCGGAAAGTTTCCGGCGCGGCGGGATCCGCGGCGACGTCTTCATCCCGGTCGATGCTTTCGGCCAGGTCGATGCTTGCGGCGAGTTCCGCTTCGAAATCATCGTCTTCAGAGGCAGTGGCATGCGCGCCGAGGTCCTGGTCCTGAAGCTCATCGAGCATGAGATCGTCAAGATCGACGTCAGCGGTCGAGACCGCCTGATGCTGCTGCGCCGCCGCAGGTTCGTCCAGGTTCCAGTCGAGGTCACCGGCAGCCGGTTCTTCGTCGGGTTTCGCGGTCGCGGCGACAGGCTGCTGAACCGCGACCTCCTCTTTGGCCACCGGCGCCGGGCGTGCGCTCATAGCGCCCAACAGCGCGTTCAACTCGTCTTCAAGGCTACGCTCGTCGGCGGCGGCATGCACCGGTTCGGCCATAGCCGGGCCGGCCGGCTGAACGGGGGCAGCCACAGGCTCAGCAGCCGGCTCGTCCGTCGCTTCGGCAAGCGCGTCGTTGAAATCCTGCTCGAAAGCATCGTCCAGCGGCTCATCGGCGGCCAGGTCTGCCGCCTCGCCTTCCGCATCGGTCGCCTCGGCGAACACGTCATCCATTTCGTGCGCATCGGCCGTCTCGGCGGTCACCTCGTGCGCGTCAAGGGCATCCGTCCCCGCAGCCACGGGCGCATCGGTCGCGACCGAGTGATCGGCAGGTAGATCGAAATCGATATCCGCCAACGCGTCGTCGAAAGCCGTGGCGTCATCAAGCCGATCGCCAAAATCCTCTTCGGAAACCGCATGGTTCGCGTTCAGCACCGCCTCGACGGGAGGCTCAACCGGAGCCGCGGCCGCTTCAGGCTGCTGCTCCGCCACGTGACCATCGAGCATCAGTTCGTCTTCGAGCGAAAGAGCAAAGCCATCGTCGAATTCATGATCGACGGTCCGCTCCGCGACAGGCTCCGCCACGTCGGCGGCCAGGGCGGGCTCGGCCGCATCGATCGCGTCATCGAGCCGGAAGTCCTGATCGAGCGATGCCGCAAGCTCGTCCGCCATGGGCAGATCGTCATCGAGCGGCGAAACGCCATCGAGGGAGCTGGCTACCGCATCGTCGAAATCCGTATCGAAAGCGGGATCGACGGTTGGCGCGGCCTCGGCAACGACACCTGCGTCATCGACGCCATGCTCATCGTCGAGCTGCATGTCGTCAAACGCCATGGCGAGTTCGTCATCCGTGCCGTCGGTAGCGGCGGCGTCGAACGCCGGCTCATCAACATCGGCGACCGTCGCAGCGTCGCCTTCGGCAAAGTCGAAGTCGCCCATCAACTCCTTTTCGAGATCGATGTCGAAATCGCCCTCCTGCGCCTGCTGATCAGCGGCGGCTTTCGGCTGGGCGGGCGCCTGTGGCCTGACCGGCTGGCGGGGGTCGAATCCCATGATCCTGGTCAGTTCCGCGAACGGATCATCGTTGGCGATGTCGTTGTTGTCGGCTATTCTCAGCTGGGTTCTGTCTGCCATTATTGTTCCCGAACTCGCACTCATTCGGACGCCATGGACGTCGCGCAGGGTTGGCCCTTACCAGCGCAATGTGGGCAAAAGGTGACAGGTTTTTTAGTCAAACCTAACGCATTTCGGTGGGCGCCGCGGCGCCGATCAGCGTCAGGCCGGACGTCAAGACATCCGAAACAGCCTGCACCAGCCCTAGTCTGGCATGCGTCAATTGTCGGTCGTTAACCTTAACAAAACGTAAGTCCGGATTATCGGTGCCACGGTTCCAATGCCCGTGGAAGCTGGAGGCGAGATCGTAGAGATAGAATGCCAGCCGGTGCGGCTCGAGCGCAAGTGCCGCCGACTCGATCAACCGTGGATATTCAGCGAGTTTCCTGATCAGGCCGATCTCGCCTTCGTCAGTCAGCGACGCAACGGCAGCCGCCAGGCTGTTGCGATCGAAATTGGCCTCGCCCAACTGCTCGCTCGCCTGCCGGAACACCGAATGGCAGCGCGCCGAAGCGTATTGCACATAGAACACCGGATTGTCCTTGGACTGCTCGGTCACCTTGGCGAAGTCGAAATCGAGCGGCGCATCGTTCTTGCGATAGAGCATCATGAAGCGGATGGGGTCGCGGCCGACTTCCTCCACCACCTCGCGCAGCGTGACGAAATCGCCGGACCGCTTGGACATGCGCACCGGCTCGCCATCGCGAAACAGCTTCACCAGGTTGCACAGAAGAACCGTGAGCTTCACCTCGTCGCCGGCGATTGCCCGCGCCAGCGCTTCCAGCCGCTTGACATAGCCGCCATGATCGGCGCCGAGCACGTAGATCAGCTCGACGAAGCCGCGATCGACCTTGTCCTTGAGATAGGCGACGTCGGCGGCGAAATAGGTGAACGAACCATCCGACTTGACCAGCGCCCGGTCCATGTCGTCGCCGACCGCCGTCGAACGGAACAGGGTCTGTTCGCGATCTTCCCAGTCGTCCGGCCTCTCGCCCTTGGGCGGCGGCAGCTTGCCTTTGTAGATATGGCCCTTCAGCGTCAGGTCGTTGATCGCCGAGCGGATCTTCCTGGCATTGTCGGCGTGCAGCGTGCGCTCGGAGAAGAACACGTCGTGATGCACGTTGAGCAGCGCCAGATCCTCGCGGATCATCGCCATCATCGCGTCGATGGTGCGGTCCTTGACGATGGCGAGCGCCTCTTCGTCCGGCATCTGCAGCAAGGACCGGCCGAATTCCTTGGCCAGCGCCTGCCCGACCGGGACCAGATAGTCGCCTGGATAGAGCCCGGCCGGGATCTCGCCGACCTCGTCGCCAAGCGCTTCGCGATAACGCAGCATCACCGAGCGCCCGAGAACGTCGATCTGCGAGCCGGCGTCATTGATGACATATTCCTTGGTCACGTCGTAACCGGCAAAGGCCATCAGATTGGCAAGCGCATCGCCAACCACGGCGCCACGGCAATGGCCGACATGCATTGGTCCCGTCGGGTTGGCCGATACATATTCGACATTGGCCTTCCTGCCGCCGCCGATGCTGGAGCGGCCGTAATTGCGGCCCTCGCCCAGAAGCGTCGTGAGATGTGCCTGCCAAAAACCGTCCTTGAGCCGCAAATTGACGAAGCCCGGACCCGCAACTTCGGCGGCCGCGACATCCTTGTCGTCCCGCAGTGCGAGCGCCAGGCGCTCAGCCAGCGCCCGCGGGTTCTGGCCGGTGGGCTTGGCCAGCACCATCGCCGCATTGGTCGCGAGATCGCCATGACTGGCATCGCGCGGCGGCTCGACGGCGATGCGCGACAGGTCGGGCGAAACGCCGTCATTGTCTTTCAGGTCAAGCGCTTCGACGGCTTTTATGATTCGCGCGGTGAAGTCGGCGAAGATGTTCATGGGTACGACTCTGGCGGCTTTGCAGGGAATCCGGCTTGTTGGCCGGCAAAAACGAGCCCGCCCTAGCTCAAATCCGGCGTATGGTCAAACAAACGGCGGTGTTCCTTCAGCGCGTAGGTGTCGGTCATCCCCGCCAGGAAGTCGGCCACGCTGCGCGCCTTGATGCGATCCTCGGCCCGGTCGAGCCCCTCGCGCCAGCCGTCCGGCATAGCGCGCGGGTCGGCGAAATAGACGTCGAACAGGTCCCTGACGATCCGCTCGGCATCGGCGCGCACGCGCATGACTTCCTCGTGCCGGTAGAGGTGCTTGTAGAGAAAGGCCTTCAGCTCTTTCTCGGCGACGGCCATTTCGGCGGAAAAGGTCACCATCGTCTCGCCCGCCGCCCTCACCGCATCGGCGCTCCGCGGTCCGGTGCGTTCCAGATTGGCGGTGGTCGACCTGATCACGTCCTCGACCATGGCGGTGATCTGGCGCCGCATCAGCTCGTGGCCGGTGCGCACCTCGTCGAGATTGGGATAGCGCGCGCGCACCCCCTCCAGGATCGTGCCCGGCAGCGAGACGGCCTTCAGCATGTCCAGCGTCAGCAGGCCCGCCCTCAGGCCGTCGTCGATGTCATGGGTGTTGTAGGCGATGTCGTCGGCGATCGCAGCACACTGCGCCTCGATGCCGGCGAACCGGTCGAGTTCGAGGTCGTGCAGTTCCGAATAGTCGCGGATCGCCTGCGGCACCGGGCCCTTCAGGCCCTTGCCTTTGGCGTCCGTCAGCGGTCCATTGTGCTTGACCAGGCCCTCCAGCGTTTCCCAGGTCAGGTTCAGCCCGTCGAACTCGGCATAGCGCGCTTCCAGCCTCGTCACGATGCGCAGCGATTGCGCGTTGTGGTCGAAGCCACCCCAATCAGCCATTTTCTCGTTGAGGGCGTCCTCGCCGGTGTGGCCGAAGGGCGTGTGGCCGAAATCATGCACCAGCGCCACCGCTTCAGCCAGATCCTCGTCGCCGCGCAGCGCCCGCGCCAGGGCGCGTGCGATCTGCGCCACCTCGATCGAATGGGTCAGCCGGGTGCGATAATGATCGCCTTCATGGGCGATGAAGACCTGCGTCTTGTGCTTCAGCCGCCGGAACGCGGTGGAATGGATGATGCGGTCGCGGTCGCGCTGGAATGGCGTGCGGGTCGGGCTTTCGACCTCTTCGAACAGGCGCCCGCGCGAGCGCGCCGGATCGCTGGCATAGGCCGCGCGGGGCCTATAGCCGAATCCGATGTCGCCCAACTCGTTGGTCATGGTCGATGCCGCCTGACTTTGGTCGCCTGACTTTGGCCGCTAGACTTTGGCTGCTAGACTTGGCCGCCAGACTATGGCCGGTTGACTTGGCCCTTCGCGCTTCATACCTATCATGTGAAACCGAAAGCAAGGTGACGCCCATGGGCGCGGATGCCAAGACTGCCATGAAAGTCGAGATGACCGATGCTGCCGCCAGGCGGATCGCCAAGATTGTGTCGGGCGAGGCCGGCAAGACGGCGTTGCGCGTTTCCGTCGAAGGCGGCGGCTGCTCCGGCTTTTCCTACAAGTTCGATCTGGTCGATGCACGCAACGACGACGATGTCGCCATCGAGAAGGACGGCGCCACGGTTCTGATCGACGATTTGTCGCTTGTCTATATGGGCGGGTCGGTGATCGATTTCGTCGACGACCTGATGGGCCAGTCGTTCCAGATCCGCAACCCGAATGCGGTCGCCTCCTGCGGCTGCGGCACAAGCTTCTCCATTTAGGAACAACATGCCTGCCATCGGCGCGGTTCGTCAGGTCGCGCTCTCGGCCGGGCGAGACCTCGACGCGACACTGGCCTTCTGGCGCGACGTGCTCGGGATGAGCGTGCATGCGCGTTACGATCCGCCGGGCATCGCCTTCATCATGGCCGGCAGCGTGCGGCTGCTGTTCACCGACGGCATTCCGGCCGGAACCGTCTATTTCGACATATCAGGTCTCGAGGATTTCCACGCCGGCGCGAAAGCTGCGGGCGTTCCCTTCACCGCGCCTCCGACGCTTGTTCATCGCGACACCGAGGGCCAGTTCGGCCCGGCGGGGGAAAGCGAGTGGATGGCCTTTCTAAAGGATCCCGCAGGCAATACGATCGGTCTGGTCGAACGTCTCGCCCCGGAAGAACATTGAGGCCGCCATGAAGATCGTCACCTGGAACATCAACGGCATTCGCGCCCGCATTGGCAACCTCACCCATTGGCTGACCGAAAGCGCCCCCGACATCGTCTGCCTGCAGGAGATCAAGACGGTCGACGAGCAGTTCCCGCGCGCCGAGATCGAGGCGCTTGGCTACAATGTGGAAACCCACGGCCAGAAGGGTTTCAACGGCGTCGCCCTGCTCTCGAAACTGCGCTTCGACGAGGTCATCAGAGGTCTGCCCGGCGACGACGCCGACGAGCATGCGCGCTTCATCGAAGGCGTGTTCTCGACCGACAAGGGCGCATTGCGCGTCGCCTCGCTCTATCTGCCGAACGGCAATCCGATCGATGATGAGAGGAAATTCTCCTACAAGCTGTCCTGGATGGCGCGGCTGGAGCGCTGGGCCGAGGAGCGGCTGAGGCTGGAGGAAGCCCTGGTGCTGGCCGGTGACTACAATGTCATTCCCGAACCTGTCGACGCGAAGTTCCCGGAGAACTGGCTGAATGATGCGCTGTTCCAGCCGCAGACGCGGCAGGCGTTCCGCAGGCTGAAGAATCTCGGCTTCACCGAAGCGGTGCGTTCGGTCACCGATGCGGGCGACACCTTCACCTTCTGGGACTACCAGGCCGGCGCCTGGCAGAAGAACAACGGCATCCGCATCGACCACCTGCTGCTGTCGCCCGAGGCCGCCAACCGGTTTTCATCGGCCTCGATCGAAAAGCATGTGCGCGCCTGGGAAAAACCGTCCGACCACGTGCCGGTGGCCATAGATCTCGATTTGCTGCCGGCCTGACGGAGACCCCTGCCCCTGCTGACGGCGGACCTTGTATCGCCATAATCAGGCGCATGATGGAAGATCATCATGGCGGCCGGGGTTCCCATGACCAGACGATTTGTCCTTTGTCCGATCGGCCTGGTGTTCGCCATGGCCGTCCCCGCGGCGGCCTTGGCCGACCAGGAATGCCTGGCCAATGGAAAATCATATCAAGTCGGCCAGGTCGCCTGCCTGACGATTGCGGACAAGAGCCACCTCGCCCGCTGCGAGATGGTGCTGAACAACACCTCATGGACAAAGGTTCAGGACGGCTGCCCGCAAGACACGCTGGCGCCTCACCTGCACGCCACGCCGATCTCGGCGCCGGCTCCCAGCATGGTGCCGGCGGAGCCGGCCGAGAATTGAGTTCTGATTAGCGATCTCCTCGTGGGGAGATCATCCTTACTGATCGGCGCTGTTGCCTTTGGTCAGGATATCGTCGGCCAGTGAAATCGCAGTGCGGCGGTCGGCTTCGCCGGCGGCGGCAAACGCTTCTTCCTGCATACCGCGGATCCAGGGCTGATCGGCGGGCGCCGCACGTTCGAGTGCTGCCGTCATCATCGCCAGGCCGCGCACGATCTTGCCGCTCTGAAACAAAAGATGGCCGAGCGTCGCCTGCGCGCCGGCATGGCCTTTTTCGGCGGCGAGCTGGAACCAGCGCCCGGCCTGCTTGACGCTGGCCTTCACGCCGCCCTCGCCCTTCAGGAACATCTGCCCCATCTCGAACTGGGCATTCGGGTTGCGGTAGTTGGCGGCTGCGCGCATGTAATATTCCTGGGCCGCCACTTCGTTCTCGGTCACCGGGCTGCCGGGAATGCCCTTGCGCAGGTAGTCGCCCAGCGCCACCAGCGCGTCGGAGACGTAGCTTTCTTCCGGTGAGCCGGGTTCGACGTCCTGATCGACAATCTCGGAGAAGAACTTGAACGCCTCGTAATCGTCGCGCGCCACGCCGTCGCCTTCGGCATACATGCGCGCAAGCTTCCAGGTGGCGCCGATCTGCCCGTTTTCGGCCGCGTATTTATAGGCCTCCGCGGCCTGTTCCTTGTGGCCGTTCTTGTAGGCGGAGTAGCCGAACTGGAACACCGCCCAGGGGCTCGACTGCGGCTTCACGCCGGTCTTGTCGTCGAACACCTTGTCGTCGAAGGCCATGGCCTGGCCGACGGCGCCAAAGATCGCTAACGCGACCAGTGCCGGAAGGACAGACGACCTCAACAACTCTGGTGTTGACTTCAACAACTCAGATGTCCGCATAGCAGTGTGTTTCTTTCGCACCGCCCGGATGGGTGACTGCGCCATCGCGCGCCGACCCTACCGTCTGTGCGTATTTCCATATCGCGCCGGACTGATAGTCGGTCGTGCGCGCCTTCCAACTCTTTGCCCTCGCAGCCAGTTCCCTATCGGACAACGCCACATCGATCGTGCCGTTCACGGCATCGATAGAGATCACATCGCCGTCCCGGATGAGGCCGATCGGACCACCAACGGCTGCCTCCGGCCCGACATGGCCGATGCAGAAGCCGCGCGTCGCGCCCGAGAAACGGCCGTCTGTGATCAGCGCCACCTTGCCACCCATGCCCTGGCCGTAGAGTGCCGCCGTCGTCGACAGCATCTCGCGCATGCCAGGTCCGCCGCGCGGCCCTTCGTAGCGGATGACGAGAACTTCGCCTTCCCGGTAGTTGCGATGCGTCACCGCTTCGAAACATTCCTCTTCCGAATCGAAGCAGCGCGCCGGGCCGGAGAATTTCAACTCCGTCATGCCCGCGACCTTCACGATCGCGCCTTCGGGGGCAAGGTTTCCTTTCAAGCCCACGACACCGCCGGTTTGGGTAATAGGTCTGTCGGCCGGGCGGACCACATCCTGGTGTTCATTCCAGGCAACATGCTCCATATTTTCGGCCAAAGTGCGGCCAGTGACCGTCAGGCAATCGCCATGCAGGTAGCCGTGGTCGAGCAGCGTCTTCATCAACAGCGGGATGCCGCCGGCCTCGAACATGTCCTTGGCGACATATTTGCCGCCGGGCTTGAGGTCCGCGATATATGGCGTCTTCTCGAAAATCCGGGCGACATCGAACAGGTCGAATTTGATGCCGGCCTCATGCGCTATGGCCGGCAAATGCAGCGCTGCATTGGTCGAGCCGCCGGTGGCCGAAACCACCGTCGCCGCGTTCTCCAGGGCTTTCAGCGTGACGATGTCGCGCGGCCGGATATTCCTGGCGATCAGTTCCATGATCTTTTCGCCGGAGGCGAAGTTGAAACGGTCGCGCATTTCATAAGGCGCCGGCGCGCCGCAGGAATAGGGCAGTGCCAGGCCGATCGCCTCGGCCACGGTCGCCATCGTGTTGGCGGTGAACTGGGCGCCGCAGGAGCCGGCCGACGGACAGGCCGCCTGCTCGATTTCAAGCAGTTCGGCATCGCCGATCGTGCCGACCGAGTGCTGGCCCACCGCCTCGAACACATCCTGCACGGTGATCTGGCGGCCGCGATAGCTGCCGGGCAGGATCGAGCCGCCATAGATGAAGATCGACGGCACGTTGAGCCGCACCATGGCCATCATCATGCCGGGCAGCGACTTGTCGCAGCCGGCGAGCCCGACCAGCGCGTCGTAGCAATGGCCGCGCATGGTGAGCTCGACCGAATCAGCGATGACCTCGCGCGACACCAGCGACGACTTCATGCCCTGGTGGCCCATGGCGATGCCGTCGGTGACGGTGATGGTGCAGAATTCGCGCGGCGTGCCGTTGGCGGCCGCGACGCCCTTCTTGACCACTTGCGCCTGGCGCATCAGCGAAATGTTGCAGGGCGCCGCTTCATTCCAGCAGGAGGCGACGCCGACCAGCGGCTGTGCGATCTCGGCCGCCGACAGGCCCATGGCGTAGAGATAGGAGCGATGAGGCGCACGCGCCGGACCCACGGTCACATAGCGGCTGGGGAGCTTGGCCTTGGAGATGACTTTGGCGTCCATACTCTTCCTTGCCCCACATCTTCCTCGCAAGGGGGCGGTGCGGCCTGCTCCCATCGCCGAGCCTTTTGGCGCGTGTCCCGAGACAAGATCGAGGTGCGCCGGGTTTATGGCGGGAAATGGGCAATTTCCTCGGCCTGACTTTTAGTGCAGGGGTTGTTCAGAAAGTGTTGCCAAAACGTCACAACCGCACGAGGCGGAGCCGGTGCGGTTTATCTGCAACGCAGCCCTGCGGCCGACAGGCTCGGCCGCAGCCCCGCAACGAAAAAGGCCGGGCATTGCCCGGCCTTTCATTGGATTTTACAAAGGCTTAGAACTTGATCTTCACTCCACCAGAGATCGCCGTGATCAGATCATTCCCGAAATCGTAGCTGGCATCCTCGCCTGCAACATAGCCGTTCTCACCAGCCAATGTTCCCGAGTGGCCGCTGGTCAGAACGCCGACCGCTCCAGCGAGCCGCACTTCGATGTTGGGCTGCGGCGTATAGGCGACGCCGCCGCCCAGGGTCCACGTATCGGTCTGCGCACCATAGCCATGCGAGGTACCACGATCCCAAGTCAATTGACCGGCGGCACTCCATTGATCATTGAACTTGTGGCCGATACCACCTGAAACGGTCCAGCCGTCACGATACATCAGGTCGAGCGACGTCACTTGACCGGGACCGTTCGTGAAGCATGCCGCCCCAGGCGCAACTGTTGGGCAGATCGGAACGCTCTGCAGCACGCTCCAGTTGACCCACTTGATTGAACCGAAGGCCAGCCAGCCAGGCGCAATACCGGACTGCAGTTTCAGCTCCAGCGAATCCGGCATCGACTCCTCTGCGCCATAGATCGGCACAGAACCTCCAAGAATAGCTGGCAAGGTGAGTGTGCCCGAAATGTTGTCAAGCTTGACCTTCGAATTGTAGACCAAGCTGGCGCGGAGCGCGATATCAGGGATTTCGTAGGCAACGCCGGCGCGCCAGCCCCAACCGTTGGCCTCCAGATCGACACGACCAAGCAGCGGTTGTCCGAGGGGAGTAAAACCAACCAAGCTTTCCTTGAAGCCTGAAATATCCTGATAGAACAACCCGCCGATAAAGCGGAGCTGGCCCTTGCCAGCGTCAAACTTGTAGGAACAGGTGCCGGCGTAATTGTTGCTCTTGATATCGGTCTCGACGTTAGAAAGCGCTCCGTTCCACATACCTGGTGCGGTATGCGCACCCCAAGGCTGCGAATAATCGACCATGCAGTCGATGCCCTGCACAACCTGGGCCTTCATTCCTATGCGCGGCACCCAATAGCCCTCGGCTCCGTCGGCCGAGGTACCAAGGCCGAGATTGGCTCCGCCGGGACCACGCGCATTCTCGTACTTACGGTCCGGCATCACATAGGTTGCTTCCGCATCCGTCGCGAACGGCGCCGGATCAAACAGCAGGTCGATATCGTAGCCGCCGCGTTCCAGGCCGCCGGCATGTGCCGAGCTCATTGCCGTCCCCAGCAAAGCCAGCGAAAAGCACCCTGCCCCCAGCAGTGCTTTCAGACGCAGATTGTTCATGGATGTCCTCCCCGAATAGTCAGTGCATCCAGCTAGAACCAATTCGGGTTAACGGTGCAACAACGAATTCTTGGGGCGTACATGTACATGTCCACCGGACGCATTCCGGACAAAATGCAGACCAGCGCAGCAAGGCAAAAAAACGGTTCGCAGGGCGTGTCTCCCTCAAAAAAACGGGAGAAAATCGGCCAAAAAGGCCATAAATAAGGAGTTTTGAGCAGTCAAACCGCCCCATTGTTACATTATGGCAACAATGGGGCGAAAACTTCCGTTTACGTCAACATTAACGCTACGGAATGCCGGTTTTCGAAGCAAAAAGCCACCCCATTTTAGAGGGCCCTAAAGTCTCCCGAATCTGCCTTCAACCCGCTTCGCGAACCCTGGCCAACGCCACGGAAAGCTTGCCCTGCGCCTCGCGGTATTCGGCCAGCTTTTCACGCTCGGCTTCCACGATCTCGGCCGGCGCGCTGGCGACGAATCTTTCGTTCGACAGCTTCTTGTGCAGGCGCGCGATCTCCTCGGTCACCTTGGCCAGTTCTTTCTGCAAGCGCGCGGCCTCGGCGGCGAGATCGATTAGGCTGCCGAGCGGCAGGCAGACCGTTGCCTCGTTGAGCACGATCTGCGCCGAGCCCTTGGGTGCGGCGTCAACCTGCGAGATGTCGCCGACGCGCGCCAGCCGCTTGATCGCGGCGGCGTGGCGCTCAAGCCGTTCGCGGGTAAGCGTGTTGGCTCCGATCACCATCAGCGGCGCGATGGCTGCCGGCGGCACGTTCATTTCCGAACGCACGGAACGAATGCCGGAGACGAGATCAACCAGCCAGTTGATGTCGGCGGCCGCTTCAGCGTCCTCGAAATCCGGCGACGGCCACGCGGCATGGCAAAGCAGCGAAGCGCGCTCCTTGCCCTCGCCCGCGGTCTGCGCCCAAAGTTCCTCGGTCATGAACGGCATCATCGGATGCAGGAGCTTGTAAATTTCGTCGAGCACGAAGGCGACGCAGGCGCGGCTTTCGGCCTTGGCCGCCTCGTCCGTGCCCATGAACACCGGCTTCAGCAGCTCCAGATACCAGTCGCAGAACAGGTTCCAGACGAAGCGGTAAGCCGCCCCCGCCGCCTCGTTGAAGCGATATGAGGTGATGCCCTCCGTGACCTCTCGCGCGGCGCGCGTCAGCTCGGTCAGGATCCAGCGGTTGACCGCCAGCTTGGCGTCGTTCAGCCAGAAATCGTCATTGCGCGCGACTTCGTTCATCTCGGCGAAGCGCGTCGCGTTCCACAGCTTGGTGCCGAAATTGCGGTAGCCGGCAATGCGCGCCGGGTCGAGCTTCACATCACGTCCCTGCGCCGCCATCACCGTCAGCGTGAAGCGCAGCGCGTCGGCGCCATATTCGTCGATGAGGTCGAGCGGGTCGACGACGTTGCCTTTCGACTTCGACATCTTCTGCCCGTTCTTGTCGCGCACCAGCGCGTGCATGTAGACGGTGTGGAACGGCTCTTCGTCCATGAAGTGCAGGCCCATCATCATCATGCGGGCGACCCAGAAGAAGATCAGGTCGAAGCCCGTTACCAGCACGTCCGTCTGGTAGTAGGTCTTCAGCTCCGGCGTCTCATCCGGCCAGCCCAGCGTCGAGAACGGCCACAGCGCCGAGGAAAACCAGGTGTCGAGCACGTCCTCGTCGCGGGTCAGGATTTCGCCTGGCTGGAAATTCTCGAGCTTGTCCTCGACCCAGGCCTTCCAGGGTCCTTCGAGCGCCAGATAATATTCGATCGCGGCACTCAGCGCTTCTTCCTCGGTCTTCTCGACGAAGACGCGCCCGTCCGGCCCATACCATGCCGGAATCTGGTGACCCCACCAAAGCTGGCGCGAGATGCACCAGGGTTCAATGTTCTCCATCCACTGGAAGTAAGTCTTTTCCCAATTCGCGGGTATGATCTTGGTGCGCCCCTCTCGCACCGAGGCGATGGCCGGCTTGGCGAGTTCGGCGGCGTTTGCATACCACTGCTCGGTCAGGAACGGCTCGATCGGCACGCCACCGCGATCGCCATGCGGCACGGCGTGGCGATGCGGTTCCACCTTGTCGAGGAAGCCGCCTTCTTCCATCAGTTCGACGATCTTCTTGCGCGCGACAAAGCGGTCGAGGCCGTTGAGTTCGTCCCATACCGCCTGGCGCTCCGGCGTCACCTCGAGCCCGGCGAGGAAATCCTCGTTGTCCCTGAGGTTTACCGCCGCCTCGACGGTGAGGATATTGATCGCCGGCAGCTTGTGGCGCTTGCCGACCTCGAAGTCGTTGAAGTCGTGCGCCGGCGTGATCTTGACCGCGCCGGAGCCCTTCTCCGGGTCGGAATACTCATCCGCCACCACGGGAATCTTGCGGCCGACGATCGGCAGGACGACATTCTTGCCGACCAGGTGCTGGAAGCGCTCGTCGTCCGGATGCACGGCGACGGCCGTGTCGCCCAGCATCGTCTCGGGGCGCGTCGTTGCCACGATGATGAAGGTCTTCGGGTTTTCCGGATCGAAGGCCACGCCTTCGACGGGGTAGCGGAAGTGCCAGAGATTGCCGTTGACCTCTTGCTGCTCGACCTCGAGATCGGAAATCGCGGTGAGCAGCTTGGGATCCCAGTTCACAAGGCGCTTGTCCTTGTAGATCAGGCCTTCCCTGTAGAGCGTGACGAACACTTCGAGCACGGCCTTGGACAGGCCCTCGTCCATGGTGAAGCGTTCGCGCGACCAGTCGGCCGAGGCGCCGAGCCGCTTCAGCTGGTTGAGGATCGCGCCCCCGGATTCGGCTTTCCACTCCCACACTTTCTCGATGAACTGTTCACGAGTGAGGTCGCGGCGATGGATCTGCTTTTCCATCAACTGCCGCTCGACCACCATCTGCGTGGCGATGCCGGCATGGTCCATGCCCGGCTGCCACAGCACGTTCTTGCCGCGCATGCGCTCGAAGCGCACGAGAATATCCTGCAACGTGTTGTTGAGGGCATGGCCCATATGCAGCGAGCCGGTGACGTTGGGCGGCGGGATGACGATGGTGAAGGCCTCAGCCCCCTCCTCGGCGCCGGCGCCGGCGCGAAACGCGTCGGCCTCTTCCCACACCTTGGCAATCTTCGGTTCGACGGTTTTGGCGTCGTAGGTCTTTTCAAGCATGGGAAAACGGTCCGCGCTGTCGGATTTTTGCTGGTCCGGTGTAAATCGGAAGGCTTTGATCGAGTCAACCGTAGGGCCGCCTCGGCAACCGGCACAACAGAAAGAGGATCACCGTTCAGATAGTGTCTGTCCCGTATGCGACAACCTTGGTGGCGTCGGCACTGTCACCGGTTCCAGCCGGAGAGGCATTGCACACCTAGGCCGCCCAATCCCAAATGCCAGCTCGGGTCGTACGAGGAATAGTGCGACGTCTCAGGGCGCGCTGGAGTCCTCCGGCTTTTCTTTCATAGCGTCGGCGAACTTGCGCATAAGCCGCACGAGTTCGTCGACGTCGTGTGCGTCCCAGTTTTCGAAAACGGCGCGAGCGTTTCTCTCTCGTGCAGCGTCGATCTTGTCGGTCATCGCCTTGCCCTTGGGCGTGACGACGGCCTCATTCACGCGGCGGTCTGTCTCGCTCTGCCGGCGCACGGCCAGGCCAAGGCTTTCGAGCTTCGCCACCTGACGGCTGACAGTGGTGTAATCGCGGCCAGCCCGGTCGGCGAGGTCCACTATCCCGATCGGCCCAAGCCGCTCTATCCCGACCAGCAGAGGAAACAGTGCGCGGTCGAGCGCAATTCCGGCCTCCTTTACCATCTGCTCATCGCGCTGAGGCCGGTTCATAAGGCTGGCAATCTCGATCAGCGCTCCGTGGAGCTCGCGAATCTGATGACTTCCAATATGTGTATTTTTCACATTTTTCATTGACGGCACTCCGACTCTCCTATTATGTGCATTTTACACACAAGGAAATCGGTATGACAAACGGATTTGCGGCAGATGTGCTCATCTGCGGCGCGGGAGCGGCTGGCCTGACGCTGGGGATCGAGCTTGCACGGCGCGGTATACCTTTTCAGCTCATTGAGAAGATGAGCGAACCTTTCCGTGGCTCGCGCGGCAAGGGCATCCAGCCGAGGACACAGGAGATTTTCGAAGACCTCGGCATTCTCGACAGGGTCGTTGCCGCAGGCGGCGTCTATCCGCCGATGCGCGTGTATGGCGATGACGGCAGCTATATCGAAAAGGATACCGGCGAGCGCCCCGATCCCACGCCGGCGGAGCCTTACGCTATCGCGCTGATGATTCCGCAATTCCTCACCGAGCGGATCATGCGAGAGCGGCTGGCAGAACTAGGCCATAGGGTCGAGTACGGATGTGAGTTGGTTGGGTTCGAGCAAGGCGAAAACGGTGTCATGGCACGTCTTGCAGGGACGAATGGCGAGCAAACCGTTCGCGCACGCTATCTTGTCGGAGCGGACGGCGGGCGCAGCTTCGTGCGCGGCGCGCTCGGCTTGAATTTCCCCGGCAAGACGCTGGGCGTGCGTGCGGTCGTGGCGGATGTGCTGTTGACCGGGCTGGACCGCGATGCGTGGCACCAGTTCAGCGACGGTGACATGGAGCGAATGGTCGCGATTTGCCCGCTCGCCGGAACCGATCTCTTCCAGATTCAGGCACCCGTTCCGCTAGACGGCGAAGTGGACCTCTCGGCAGAACAACTGGGGCGCTTGATTAATGAGCGGACAGGCCGCGCCGACGTGCAGGTGGATTCGGTCGCCTGGGCGTCGGCCTACCTGATGAACGCCCGGCTTGCCGATCGCTACCGGGTCGATCGGGTATTCCTCGTTGGCGATGCGGCTCATATCCATCCGCCAACCGGCGGCCAGGGCCTGAACACCAGCGTGCAGGATGCCTATAATCTGGGCTGGAAACTCGCCGCCGTGCTTGGCGGCGCGGATGATTGCCTGCTCGACACCTATGAGCAGGAACGGCGTCCGGTCGCGGAATCGGTCCTCGGCCTTTCGACGCGGCTGCTCGACGCCCAGAAACAGGGTGGAATGCACCGCGGCCGCGAGGTGCGCCAGCTCGATATCGGCTATCCGGACTCGCCGCTCTCCAGGGAACTGGCCGAACGCAGCAGCGGCCCGCGTGCGGGGGACCGCGCGCCGGATGCCCAAATCAGGGGCGCGGCGGGCCAACCATGGCGACTGTTCCAACTGCTCAAAGGGCCGCATTGGACGTTGCTTGTTCATCAAGCCGGGAGAGAGACGGTTGCGCCACGCCAGGGGCTGCATGTCCACCACATCGGCCCGCAAGGCGATGTCATCGATGCCTGGGGACACCTTCGCGATGCTTATGCACTGGCACCGGGCGAGTGTGTGCTGATCCGGCCGGACGGGTATGTCGGTGCGATCGCGATTCTTGGCGCGGACCGGACCGCGGAGCTCGAAATCTATTTGGACCGCATGGGCGTAGTCCAACCCGGAGAAGACCCGAAATGACTGTCGAGCTATGTCCGAACAATGAGGTTGGCGGGCTCTATGCTTGGATCGGGCCTATATGAAGCGTGGAGCGGCGTGGTCGTGGCAATCGCCATCATCGGAGCCATTATTGCGGCCACCCGCCTCCCTCGACCTGCCGATCCTGAGATTAGCGTGCCTGCGCCAGGGTGAAGGCGCAACGGTGTCCAACTAGCCACCTAAGGCGACCCGGGAAAATCATTGCGCGCCGCGCGCCACGCGCTCGATCTCCTCGCGCACCAGGCGCTCGACCAGCGTTGGCAGGTTGTTGTCCAGCCAGTCCTGCAGCATCGGCCGCAGCATCTCCTCGGCCATCTCGTCGAATGTCTTCTTGCTGCGGCTGGCAAAGGCGTCGGAGAGCTCGCCAAAGGCCGCGGCGACCTGCCGGCCCGTATGCTCGGAAAGGATTGCCGGACGGGCCGCAGGCGTTTCATCCGCCGCCTTGCGCGCCTCATCGGTGGTCGCCGGGGCGGCGATCGAAGGGGCCCGCTCGAACGCCGGCTCCGGTATCGGCTCGTCCACCGGCGCTTCGGGCTGGGCAACCGGTTTGCGAATGCCTGGTATCGCCTTCGCCTGCTCGCCGACCGCCGCGATCTCGCGGCGCCAATCGGCGACGATGGCATCGCTTGCCGCGCCGGCCTCGGGCGCCGCGGGCCTGTCGGTCCTTTCGGCGGGCAGCGGCTCGGCAGCGATCCGGGCGCTCACGTCGGCAAGCGTCATCGACGCCCTTGGCGCCACGGGATCGGTTCGCTCCGGCGCGTCCATGCGCGCGACCCTTGGTTCGGCCGCCGATGTCTGTGCCTGCACCTCCGCCAGCGTGACCGGCTTCCTGACCTCAAGGCTTGGACGCAGTTCGGCGCGAAACGCGTCGACGTCGGCGGCTGGAGCCTCGCTCGCCGCCGGCTTAAGGTCCTGGCGCAGGTCATCGGCATCGTCCGGCTGCTTGCGGCCGCTGTCGCTGTCCTCGATGATCCTCCTGATGGAAGCCAGTATCTCTTCCATCGAAGGTTCGCGCTGTGCGCTGCTTGCCGTTGCCATCGTCACATCCGCCGCCCTTGTGACCTGTTGCAGATTTCCGCTCCGGAAAAAGCCGGATTCGAATCATGGCGACAGCGTAACCGACGGATCGCCGTACGAGAATCCCCATTCTGGGGACATGTGGGATTTCAACAGATTAGCGAAATTCGTCGTGACGGCTTGCCGGCGCAGTTGCGCAAACAATGAAGCGGCCCCGCGGTTCGATCGAACGCCGGCCCGCTTCTAGAGAATTACTCGAACCTGTGGAGCTTAGCGGCCGTCCGGCGTGCGCAGGCCGATCCACTTGTCCTTGACGGCGTTGTAATGCTCTTCAGGCCTGTACTTCGTCGCCTGCAGCGCAAGGCGCTCGGCCGAGAGGCGGCCGATCGCCGACAGGATGGCATAGCTTGCCACCACCACGTCGTGCTCGGAATTTGCCTGGTTGATCTTGGCGGTGATGACGGTGGCCTGCGCGTTGAGCACGTCCAGCGTGGTGCGCTGGCCGACATTGCGTTCCTCGATGACACCGTTCAGCGCCAGTTGCGCGGCGTCGATCACCTGCCTGTTGGCGGCGACGCTCTGCTGCGCGGCGGTGTATTGCGACCACGCCGAGGCGACGGCCTGGCGCACCTGGTCGCGGCTGACATCGACCTGGATGCGGGCCTCGCCAAGCGATTCCTTGTTCTGTCGCACAACCGCCGAGGTGCGGCCGCCCGAATAGATCGGGATCGTCAGTGTCGCACCGATGTTGGCCGAGGTCGAACCGCCGTTGCTCCCCTGGAGGTCGGGATTGCGATGCAGATAATCCTCCGAAATGCCGGCCGACGCGGAAAGCTGCGGCAGCAATGCGCCCTCGGACGATTTCACCGAAAACGCGGCCGCATCGACCAGATGCTGGGTGGCGAGGATCGCCGGATGTTCGGCCGAGGCGATGGCAATCGCCGAATCGAGGCTCGGCGGCAGCAGCCTGGCCAATGGCGAGGCAGGCCTGAGCTTGCCCGGCTCGTCACCGACGATCTGGTGATAGCTCGCCGCACTTGCCAGCGCCTGCGCGCGGGCGGCGCTGAGCGACGCCACGGCGGAAGCGCGCGACGCATCGGCCTGCGCAACGTCGGTGCGCGTGCCTTCGCCGACCTCGAACCGCGAGCGCGCGGCGCGCGCCTGCTCGGTCAGGAACTGCAGATTCTGCTCCGTCAGCACCGCGATCTGCCGGTCGCGTATCACGTCCATATAGGCCGTGGCCGCGCTCAACAGCGTGTTCTCCTCGGTGTTGCGCAGGCTTTCGACTGATGCCTTGACCCGCGATTCGGCTGCCGCCACATTGTTTCTCGTCTGGAAGCCGTCGAACAGGCTCTGGTTTATGACGATGCCCACACTGGCCGACCCCGTCTTGACGTTGGCGCCGCTGGCACGGGTATTCACATAATTCGTGTCGGCCGTCCCGGTGATGGTCGGGCGCCAGCCGGACTTGGCGATGGCCACGCTCTCGTCGGTGACGCGTACGCCGGCTCGGGAGGCATTCAGCGAGGAATTGTATTGGTAGGCCTTTGCAAGCGCGCCGGAGATGGTTTCGGCCGAGGCGGCCAGCGGGGAAAGCGCGGTCGCCGAAACGAGGACGGCGGTGAAAAGTGACTTGCGTAGAGACGGCACCATTAAACCCTCATTCGTTTTCCATGGGAACCACACCGCACCGGCTTCTCCTTTGAGAACCGGAGCGGCGTGTCAGAATGTTCCCTGTCGCTCGGCCCAAAGTGCCCCCATTGGGATCAGCAACGATTGTTCAAATGCAAGCGACCATGACAAAGCCTCTGCTGCAAGGCCAAATCATTCAGAATTCGAAAGCATGCTCACGTTCGAACCCGGGTAGTGGCTTAATTGCCGCATTAAATGCCCGTCTACCGGTTACAACCCCCCCTGCTTTGAAAAAAAGCCGCGCCACGCCGGAATTGCCCTGGCCTTCGACCGCGACGAGGCGGCCGCCTTCGGCGAGCTGGTCGAGCAGCGCCGCCGGCACTTTGCCGACGCTGCCGCCGACGAAGACGACATCGTAGGGCGCCTTGGCCGCATGTCCCTGCGGCAGCGGGCCCTGGACCACGGTCACATTGCCGCAGCCCAGCGATGAAAGCACCGACTTTGCGGTTTCGGCCAGCGCCGAATCACTTTCAAGCGCCACCACGGATCCCGCCAGTCGCGACAGGATGGCCGAGGCATAGCCGGTGCCGCAGCCGACATCGAGGACCGAATCGGCCTGACTGATTTCGGCCAGTTGCATCAGCTTGGCCAGCGGCGAAGGCTCCATCAGATATCGCGCGCCGCCAGGGCCGTCCGCGATGCGGATGTCTTCGTCGATGTAGGCGAGATTGCGCTGGCGTTCGTCGACGAAAAGCTCGCGCGGCACGGAAAGCATGGCGTCGAGCAGCGGCGTGCTGGTCACGTCGGTGGTGCGGATCTGGCCATCGACCATCTTGACGCGAAGCTCGGAGAAATCAGCGCTCATGTCCCAACCAATCCGCTTGCCGCGCCACATCGCGGTTCATCTAGACGGGAACGGCGAGCCCCTGCGCTGACGCGCGGGAGCCCGGAGATTGGAGGCCTCGCCCGGAATCGAACCGGGGTGCAAGGATTTGCAGTCCTCTGCGTAACCACTCCGCCACGAGGCCTCGTTGCTCCCGGCGTTCCACCCGGTTCCAATAGGTTGCGGCGAAAAAGCCGTCAAGCGGCGACAATGCATTCGCGACGGTTTCGCCTGCGCCAGTCCCGGCACCCCGCCCCAAATGCGAGACAGGGCGGTTCGAGCTGCATTAGCAAGCCGTTAAGCATGGCGGATGATCGAGAGAAACTCCGCGCATCGGGCTGCGTTGAAGTGCAGGAGGACTGCGCCATGCAGCTGGCTAAAAAACCTGACGAGTCGACCAACAATGCGGACAGCTCGCCGCTGCTGGGGTGCGAGGAGCTGGTGCGCTACGCCATGGATTGCCTCAAGATAGAAGGCACCGGCCGGCTTTCGCCGCGCGACCGCGCGCGCCTTGCCTCGGCTTCCGCCGTCCTGAAGGAAATCAGCGAGGATCTGAAAGCAGGCCAGCAGGACGTCCCGGAGGAGGCGAGCACTGGAACGCAGGATAGCGCTGCGATTTGATTCGGCCCCTAAGGTCGCCGCGACGAAACCGGGCAAGGCCCCGGCCGATCAATCCGGCCGGCGCCGTCGTTCCCACCAGACGACGAACCGGCGCCGATGGCGCCGCACCATGGCGAATTCGTAGGAGAGCACCAAAAGTCCGAGCGGCACCATCCAGAAACCGAGAACAGGCAAGAACCCCAGAATGCCGCCGATCGTCAAAAGCACGCCGATCGCAATCCTGAGGCCGCGCGAACGCGGCATGGTGAACTTGCGTCCGAAGACCGATATCTTTCGCGCCGGTGCCTGGTTTTCTTCTGCTGCCGTCATCTCGAATGGCTGGTCCGTCTGGTGGCTTGAGGGTGTCACTTGAGGAAAGCCGCGACTGCACATTCGGTTCCGCGCCCCTCGCAAGGAGGCTAATATGAGGACGAACGCCGCCGATTGCGAGAAACGCCTGAGCGAAAAAGTCTCGGAAAAATGCGAAATGGTTCTTTGCAAAGCCGAAAAGGGTTTGCTATAGGCTGCGCCACTCGCATGAGAGCCTCTGTTCCCCGGTAGCTCAGTGGTAGAGCAACCGGCTGTTAACCGGTTGGTCGCTGGTTCGAATCCGGCCCGGGGAGCCAACAATTTCAAAGACATCGCGGCCTGAGCCCAAATCGCGAATTTTGCGATTTGCGTATCAGGGCGACATCTGCGGCAACAGAAGGTTTGCAGCGCGCTGGACAATCGGCCGTTCTGCCGAGCCTTCCACATGGCCAAGGCGAGGCCGCCGCTCGGCAAATCGAAGCGGCTATCGCACGCATGAAGCTCACCAAGGGATCATGCGCTGCTCCTTCGCGGAATCGAGCGAAAGCAAAAGAGCCCTGCTCACCGAAGCAGCCGAAGCCACAAAATCTAAGCCCAGGAAGCAGACTGTCCCAGCGCGTTGACGGTTGGTTAACGTTACGTTACCCTCCATAATTAGCTTAAGCTAAAAAAGGGGGATCTGATGAAAACGACTATCGTTTGCGCGGCTATCGTCCTTGCCACCTCAAGTGCCGCTGTGGCCCACGAGAAGAAGAAAACGGTCAACGCCGACGCATGTGCCGGCCTGTCGATCAAGGCGGCAGTGGCGGCGAAATTGGACTGCACTGCAACGGGTACCGGTATTTCACCACAGACTGACGCAGCTAAACCCAAGGCGCGCCTTGGGTACGACGATGCCAGCCCTGGGATGCCCTCTTTCGGGCTTTAATTTTTCCGCTTCAGTCGCCATGCTCGCGCGCCACGCGCTGGTGCAGGGCTGGAGCGAATGATGCGAAAAATTTTGATATCGGTGCTGCTGCTGAGGGCCGCCTTTTCCATAAACGCCGCCCTCGCGCTGGACAGCAGCGGCACGCCTGTCGTGGTCACGCCGCTTGCCTCGCGCACGACCACCGCATCCGGTTCCGCTCGGCCGGACTGACATGCCGTGCCGGTCGCCGATCTTTATCGATGGAACCCGATTCCTCGGGCTGGGTTCTTCGCGAAATCCCTTTGCTTGGTGAATGCCTTTTCCTGGAGCAAACTCCCTGCCGGGGCTCAAGGAGCAGAAATGAGAGCACGAACAGCGACGGTCGGCGATCTGGAAGACGTGTTTCGCCATTTGTCCAAGCGGATGTCCGACGAATACATCGCCGCCGGCAAGGACAGCAAGGTCGCCTACGACAATCTGATGATGAACCTGAAGGAGGGCCGCGCCCATGCCCTTGTCGACAGCGACGGGACCGTAGCGATCATCGCCTGGCATGAACATGGGGACGCCGCGGACACGCTGTTCGCCGCGCGCGAGGGCTTTTTCAGGGTCGCGACCGTGCGTTTCTGCAGGCGGCATATCAGGCAGATCCAGGCGCTCGCCGGCAATCTCCCTATTCACTCCCGCAGCTGGCTTACGGGACCGGAAATCGCAAAATGGTTTCGCACCATCGGCTATGTCGAGCGCGGCGAGGAAAACGGCGCCAAACTGTTCGAACTGCCGCCGGCCGCGACCCGGCCGGGCTAGGCAAGCGGCTTCGGTGCACCGCGGTTCCAGCGTCCATTGCACCGTGGCACGGCTCGCCTTGGCGGCGGCCCTAGCCCCAGGCGCGGACCATTTGCCGCGTCGTGGCGTTCAGCCGGTTGAAGGCGTTGATCACGGCGATCTGGATGACGAGCCCGGCAAGCGCCTTTTCGTCATGGTGCCGGGCGGCCTCGTCCCATACCTCGTCCGTCACGGCATCCGTTCTGTCGGCCAGCCTTGTGCCGGCCTCGGCAAGGGCAAGCGCGGCGCGTTCGGCATCGGTGAAGTACGGCGTTTCCCGCCAGGCCGACAAGGCAAAGATGCGTTCGTCCTTCTCGCCGGCCTTCTTGAGTTCGCGCGCATGCATGTCGACGCAGACCGAGCAGCCATTGATCTGGCTGGCGCGCAGATGGACGAGCTTGCGCGTCACATAGGGCAAATCGGCCGCGTCGGTCGACTTGTCCAGCGCCAGCAGTGCCTGCAGGGCGCCGGGGATGAGCATCACGGGGTTCTTGAGCCTGGCTTCCATGGTCTTTCTCCGTTTTGAAACGTTTGTCCAGGGCGTGGTTTGCCATGCCCGCAAGCGGCGCATCCGGGAGACTTGTTGTGGTTCGCCGGCCATGCCCGCCGAGTGGTCGAGGAGAGTCGGCGCTCAGCCTTGCTTCGCAGCCACCTGCTCAAGCCGCTCAAGAATACGCGGCCAGCCGCTTCCCATGCCGACATATCCACGCTCGTCGGCCGGCCGGAATCCCGAGTGCTCCATCCGCACCCGGGTCGCCGCGCCCTCAGGCGTGAGCGACCAGGTCACCACGGTTTTCAGCCCGCTGTCGGATTCGCTTCCGTCACCCCAGCTATAGGCAAGCAGGCGTGGCGCCTCGACCTTCGTCACCCCCGACCAGCCCGGTACCGGTGAAGCGCGGAACGTGAAGCGATGCCCCTCTTGCGGCGCGAAGTCGTTCTGCATGAGCCATTCTGCGACAAGTTCGGGCACCGTCAGCGCACGCCATATCTTCTCCGCCGAATGCGGAATCAGCCGTTCAACGACGATCGATTTGGTCTGCGTCATGCCCTGCTCCTCTTAGTCGTTGTCGAGCGGCCGCTCGGGATCAATAACCCGATGGCTATGGGTTAACTCATAACCACGTAGTTATAAGACTGTCAAGCAGGGAAATGTCCCCTGGTCCAATGCGACGTGCTGTTCCTGCTTTCGCGCCCGCCGCCCGGGTGCTACGGGCTTCTCACAACATCATGGACAGGATCACACCTTGACTGAAGAAGTCCGCCCGCCGCTGATCGAAATCTGTGTCGAGGGCATTGATGGCCTCCTGGCAGCACAGGCCGGCGGCGCCGACAGGGTCGAACTGTGCGCCAGCCTCGTCGAAGGCGGCATCACGCCGAGCCTGGGAACCGTGCGCGCCGCCCTCGACCAGGCGACCGTGCCGTTCCATGTCATGGTGCGGCCGCGTGGCGGCGATTTTCTCTACAGCGAAACCGAGTACCGTTCGATGCTGGCCGACGTAGCCGCCCTGCGCGACCTCGGTGTATCAGGCGTGGTGTTCGGCTGCCTCACCGCCGAAGGCACCATCGACGAGCGCCGTATGAGCGAATTGACGGAGGCCGCCGGTGGCCTCAACGTCACTTGTCACCGCGCTTTCGACATGACGCGCGACCCGGCCGAGGCGTTGGAAGCGTTGATCCGTTGCAAGGTCGGCCGCGTGCTGACCAGCGGCCAACGCGACACGGCGATGGAGGGCTTGTCGCTGTTGGCGGACCTGGTGCGACAGGGGGGCGACCGCATCGTCATTCTCGGCTGCGGCGGGCTCGATCTCGGCAACATTGCCGAGGTGCGGCAAAGGACTGGACTATCCGAAATGCATTTCGCCGCCCTCAAGGGCGTGCCCAGCGCAATGCGCTACCGCAATCCAAAGGTCGGCATGGGCGGCTCCGATCTCGACCGCGAGTATCGCAACACGCTAACCGATACGCCGCTTGTGGCAGCGACGATCGCGGCGGCCAAGGCATGACCGCCCTCTCCCCGATCAGCCGTGTCTCGCGAAGCGACGAAGCGGCCATACTCGCGCTCAACAACGAGCATGCCGCCGAATTGTCGTGGCTTGAGCCCGAGCGCCTGTCTTTCCTGCTTGGCGAGGCGTTCTATGCGCGCCGCATCGGCGCGCTCGAAGCCTTCATCATGACCTTCGATCAGGGGGCCCGGTACGACAGTCCGAATTTTCTCTGGTTTCGCGAACGCTACGAGCGCTTCGTCTATGTCGATCGTGTGGTGGTGGCGGCGCAAGCCCGTGGCCGCGGCCATGCCCGCCTGCTCTACCAGGACCTGTTTGAGCACGCCACGCGCGCCGGCCACGCACTGGTCGCATGCGAGGTCAATGCCGAACCGCCCAACCCGGCTTCGGACGCCTTCCATGCCGCGCTCGGCTTCACCGAGGTCGGCGACGCGGTGATCCACGGCGGCAAGAAGGCTGTGCGCTACTACGTCAGGCCGATCATCGCCTGAGCGCTGCTCCTTTCCAGGTCTCCACCATTACTGGAACAGCGCCGCCGCACTGACCAGCGTCGTCCAGAACCCCCACAACAGCGGGATGCCGACCAGCAGCCAGGCAAGGACCAATTTGACAGAATTGCTGTTGTCTTGCGCCATGGTCACTCTCCTTACGCTGCAGCCGGTTCGGCCTTCATGTGGAACCGTGCATTCACCGGCCGCATCATCAGGTTGAGCAGGAAACCGACGACGAGCAGGCCGGCCATGATGTACATGGTGACCGTGTAGGCATCGGCCTTCGCCACCCCGGCATCGATCTGGTACTGCCTGATGTAGTTGACCAGGACCGGCCCCAGCACGCCGGCCACCGACCACGCCGTCAGCAGGCGGCCATGGATGGCGCCGACATACCGCACGCCGAAGACATCGCGCAGATAGGCCGGAATGGTGGAAAAGCCGCCGCCATACATGCTCAAGATGACGCCATAGAACAGCACGAAAAGGAACACGTTGCCCGACTGGCCCGTCCACGGCACCACCGCATAAAGGATCACGCCCAGCACGAAGAAGACCGCGTAGGTCGTCTTGCGGCCGATATAGTCGCTGGTCGACGCCCAGAAGAAGCGGCCGAGCATGTTGAAGATCGACAGCAGGCCGACGAAGCCGGCGGCAGCCGCCGGCGTGATGCGTCCCGGGAACATCTCCTGGCTCATGGCGGAGGCTTGGCCGAGGACGCCGATGCCGGCCGTCACATTGAGGCACAGCACGCCCCACAGCAGCCAGAACTGCGGTGTCTTCAACGCGTCGTCGAGATGGACGTTGGCGGTTGTGACCATCGTGTTTTGTGTCGCCGGCGGCGTCCAGCCGGCCGGACGCCAGCCATCGGGCGGCACCCTGACGATGACAGCGCCGATCAGCATGAAGATGAAGTAGACGATGCCCAGCACGATGAAGGTTTCGGCGACACCGATATGCTGCGGGGTCGAAAACAGCTTCAACAGATAGACCGAAAGCGGCGAAGCGATGAAGGCTCCGCCGCCAAACCCCATGATCGCCATGCCTGTCGCCATGCCCGGCCGGTCGGGAAACCAGGTGATCAGCGTCTTGACCGGCGAGATGTAGCCGAGCCCGAGGCCGATGCCGCCCAGGACGCCGTAGCCGAGATAGATGATCCACAATTGATGCAAGGTGACGCCGAGCGCCGACACGATGAAACCGCCGCCGAAACAGCAGGCGGCCGCGACCATCGCCTTGCGCGGGCCGACGCGATCCAGCCAACCGCCGCCGAAGGCTGCCGCGAGGCCAAGAAACAGGATCGCGATCGAAAAAATCCAGCCGAGTCCGGTCAGCTTCCAATCATCGGGCGCCGAATCGGTGATACCGATCAGTTTCGACATCGGCAGGTTGAAGACGCTGAACGCGTAGGCCTGACCGATGCAGAGATGAATGCACAACGCCGCCGGCGGCACCATCCATCTGCTGAAACCGGGCTCGGCGATCGTGCGCGAGCGGTCGAGCCAGCCGCCGGCGTTTTCCCTGGTCGTTGCCATTCCATCCTCCCATGCAATGCTCCGATTCGAATAAACTAGGCGGAGCACGGGGCGGGACAACAAGGAAGAGCTGCCATAATACCAATGTCTAAGGACATCGGGCTATCCGGCAAGCAGATCGCCAGGTCACCCCTGGCTATATTAGGACGAACTTACCAAACAAGCTGCCGAACAGGCGGCATCAAGCGAGGCTGACCTTGGCCGCTATGCAACGCAAGGGAGGGACACTGCGGCGTCACTCACCAGTTGCGGTTCAGCCACTCACGCGACGGCCGCTCGATGACATAATAGCTGCAGAGCGCGCAGGCAAAGACCCCAGCCAGCATCAGCCAAGGGTCGCTGCCTCGCTCATAGACGAATTTGTAGAATGGCTGCTGCCACAGATAGAGCGAATAGGACCATAGGCCCAGCGTCGCCATAGGCCAGGACGACAGCAGTCCGGAAAACAATCTCGTGCTGAAATCGAGAGCGTTGACGGCAAGCGCCAGCAGCGGCACGGCGACCAGATAGTGGATCGGGGTCGGTACCGGGTCCATGAACAGAAGCACCGCCGCGATCGCTGCCGCCACCGCCACATAGGGGCCCTTCAACAGGGCCGGCAGCTTGCCGTCGGTCTTCAGCAGGCAGATGGCGGCCGACAGCAGGATCGACGCAATATGCACGTCGGTGCGCCAATATGTGGTTTCGTAATCCATGTGCAGGAACCAGTACGAAACGGCACCGTTTGCCATGGCCAGCACCGCCAGCACCAGGAGCAGCGGGATGACGCGGCTGCGGCTTGCGACGAACGCGCTGATCGCGGCCAGGATGATGTAGGCATGCTCTTCGACACAGAGCGACCAGATGTGGTCGAGCGCGCCGGCGCGATTCACGAGAATTCCGGCATAGTTGTAGGTGAATGTCAGCGCCGTCAGCGCCGCCTTCCATTTGAAGGCGATGAACGTGCCCGACAGCGCAATCATGGAAACGATCACGAACACCAGCAGTGCGGGATAGATGCGGGAGAAGCGGCGCTTGAAGAACTTCTTCAGCGGGTAGCGCTCGACGAACAGGATCTCGGCCATCAGCCGGCCGCTGAGCACGAAGAAAAATTCGACGCCCAGCACGCCGAGATTGATCCCTGCAACGGGAAAGAAATGGCCAATGAGCACCAGCGCGATCGAAAGTCCGCGCCAGCCGTCGAGATAGGCCAGTCTTGTCCTGGCGGATCTGTCGGCGACGGGTCTTGGCGGCACAACATGCGTCGCGGAGATGTCGGTCATGCCGCTCCCTTCGCATTGAAACATGCGAATAGGGTCGCAGGTCGTGATGAACACTCCGAACCCGGCTCGCGTTTGATCGCCGGCATAGTGCAGTGCAATATCGCTTTGTGCAAGTGCGAGATTGCCACAATGCGCTGTCTGCGGAAAAGGGGCGCGAAGTCCCTCTCCCGCCTGACAGGGATCAGAAAGGAATCAGGCGTTCGCGGCGGCCACCGCGCGCTTGGCCATGACCGCGACCAGATTGGCACGGTAGTCGGCGGAAGCGTGGATATCGCTCATCAGCTTGGTCGCCGGCACCTTGACGCCGTCGAGCGCCGAAGCCACGAAGTCCTTCGCAAGCGCGGCCTCGATCTCCTTCGAGCGGAAGACGCCATCGTCGCCGGCGCCGGTCACGGCCACGCGGATGCCGTCCTCACCCTTGGCCACGAACACGCCGACAATGGCGTAGCGGGAGGCCGGATTGCGGAATTTTTCATAGGCTGCTTTTGCCGGCGCGGTGAAGGTGACGGCCGTGATGATTTCGCCGTCCTCCAGCGCCGTCTCGAACAGGCCCGTGAAGAACTTGTCGGCGGCGATCTGGCGCGTGTTGGTAGTGATGGTGGCATTTAGCGCCAGCATGGCCGCTGGATAATCGGCCGCCGGGTCGTTGTTGGCGATCGAGCCGCCGATTGTGCCCCTATAGCGGACCGCCGGATCACCGATCAGCGATGCCAGATGCGCGAGCGCCGGGCAGGCCTGTTTCAATTTGTCGTCGCTGGCAACATCGAAATGCGTGGTGGCGGCGCCGATCGTGACTGTCCTGCCGGACACTGTCACGCCTTGCAACTCCTTGATCCGCGACAGGTCGACGACATCGGAAGGGGCCGCCAGCCGCGTCTTCATGGCCGGGATCAGGGTCATGCCGCCCGACAGCAACTTGGCGTCGCCGCCCGTGACGAGCTTCGCAGCATCGGCGACCGAGGCGGCGCGGTGGTAATTGACTGCGTACATTGTCTCTCTCCCTTCGGGAAAGAGCGAATAGGGTAGAGCGAGTTAGCGAATAGGACCTTCCCTTCGCATCACGCTTTTCCCCCACTCGCTACTCCCTACTCGCTTTTCAATGCTTCGCCGCACGGATCGCGGCCCACACCGTAGACGGCGAAGCCGGCATGGCGATATCCGCGATTCCTATGGCGTCAGTGATGGCGTTGATCACCGCCGGCGGCGAGCCGATAGCGCCGGCCTCGCCGCAGCCCTTGATGCCGAGCGGATTGCCTGGACACGGCGTGTTCGAGGTCGAGACCTTGAACGAAGGCAGGTCGTCCGCGCGCGGCATGGTGTAGTCCATGTAGCTCGCGGTCAGAAGCTGGCCGTCGGCATCATAGTGGGCGCCTTCGAGCAGTGCCTGGCCGATACCCTGCGCGATGCCGCCATGCACCTGGCCCTCGACGATCATCGGGTTGATGATGTTGCCGAAATCGTCGGCTGCGACGAACTGGATGATCTCGGTCGTTCCGGTATCCGGATCGATCTCGACCTCGCAGATGTAGCAGCCGGCCGGAAAGGTGAAATTGGACGGGTCGTAAAACGCCGTCTCCTTCAATCCCGGCTCCATGCCACCGGGCAAATTATGAGCGGTATAGGCCGCCAGCGCCATCTGGAACCACGGCACGTTTTTGTCGGTGCCGGCGACCTTCAGCGCGCCGTTCTCGATGACGATGTCGCCCTCGTCGGCTTCGAGCAGATGCGCCGCGATCTTCTTGGCCTTGGCCTCGACCTTGTCGAGCGCCTTGGCAATCGCCGACATTCCGACCGCGCCCGAGCGCGAGCCGTAGGTGCCCATGCCCATCTGCACCTTGTCAGTGTCGCCATGGACGATCGAGACGCTGTCGATCGGCACCCCAAACCGTTCGTTGACCAGTTGCGCGAAGGTCGTCTCATGGCCCTGGCCGTGGCTGTGCGAGCCGGTCAGCACCTCGATGGTGCCGGCGGCGTTGACGCGCACCTCGGCCGATTCCCAAAGGCCGACGCCGGCGCCGAGCGAGCCCACCGCGGCCGACGGCGCCAGGCCGCATGCTTCGATGTAGCAGCTCATGCCGATGCCGCGCAGCTTGCCGTTCCTCGCGGCCTCCGCCTTGCGTCCGGCAAAGCCGGCATAGTCGGCGGCCTCCATGGCCGCGTCGAGCGAGGCGCCATAGTCGCCGGCGTCATAGTTCATGATGACCGGCGTCTGGTGCGGAAACGTGGTGATGAAGTTGGTCCGCCGAAGCTCCGCCGGCGACATGCCGAGTTCCCGCGCCGCGGTTTCCATCGTGCGCTCGATGAGATAGGTGGCTTCGGGACGCCCTGCCCCGCGATAGGCATCGACGGGTGCCGTGTTGGTGTAGACCGTGCGGACATTGGCGTGGATCGCCGGGATGTCGTACTGGCCCGACAGCAGCGTCGCATAGAGATAGGTCGGCACGCAGGACGAGAACAACGACATGTAGGCACCGAGATTGGCCAACGTGTCGACCTTGAGGCCGGTGATCCTGTTGTTCTTGTCGAAGGCCATTTCCACTGTCGAGACATGATCGCGACCATGTGCGTCGGAGAGGAAGCTTTCGGTGCGGTCGGCCACCCACTTCACCGGCACGCCGGTTTTCTTGGACGCCCACAGGCAGACGATCTCTTCCGGATAGATATAGATCTTGGAGCCGAAGCCGCCGCCGACATCGGGCGCGATGACGCGCAATTTGTTTTCCGGCGCAATGTTGTAGAAGGCGCTCATCACCAGCCGCGCGACATGCGGGTTCTGCGAGGTCGTCCAGCAGGTATAATGGTCTTCCGCTCTGTCGTAGTGGCCCAGCGCTGCCCGCGGCTCCATGGCGTTGGGCACCAGCCGGTTGTTGACGATTTTCATGCGGGTGACGTGGGAAGCCGCCTTGATCGCCGCGTCGGTCGCCTTGGCGTCGCCGATCTCCCAGTCGAAGATCAGATTGTTTTCGGCTTCCGGATGGAGTTGCGGAGCGCCCTTTTCGAGCGCCTTCGTCGCATCCACCACCGCCTCGAGTTCATTGTAGGTGATCTCGACTGCTTCGGCGGCGTCGCGCGCCTGCCCCTTGGTGTCGGCGACCACGACGACGACCGCATCGCCGACATAGCGAACCTTGTCGACCGCCAGCGGCGACCAGGCTCCCATCTTCATCGGGGAGCCGTCCTTGGAATGTATCATCCAGCCGCAGATGAGATTGCCGATGCCGTCGGCCTTCAACTCCTTGCCCGTCAGCACGCCGATGACGCCCGGCATGGCTTGAGCCTTGTCGACGTCGATCTTCACGATCTGGGCATGCGCGTGCGGGCTGCGCACGAAGGCCGCATGTTTCATGCCGGGCACCACCATGTCGTCGACATAGCGGCCGGCGCCGGTGATGAACCGCTTGTCTTCCTTGCGCGCCACGCGAGCGCCGACACCTTCAATGCCCATCAGAAATTCCTCCCGAAATAGTGAGCAGGAAGTAGTGAGTAGTGAAGATCGGCGCCGGTTCGGACCGACTACTCACTCCTCACTACTCACCCCTTTCTCACGCCGCTTGCCTGACCTTGCCGCTCATCCCCTCCGATGCGGCGAGGATCGCCTTGACGATGTTGTGGTAGCCGGTGCAGCGGCAGATGTTGCCCTCGAGCTCTGCGCGCACCGTCGCTTCGTCGAGGCCTTCGGGGTGGCGCTTGATCATATCGGCCGCCGTCATGATCATGCCCGGCGTGCAGAAGCCGCATTGCAGTCCGTGATGCTCCTTGAACGCCGCCTGCACGGGATGCAGGTCGGCACCTTTGGCAAGCCCTTCGATCGTCACCACACTCGATCCGGACGCCTGCACCGCGAGCATCGTGCAGGATTTCACCGCCTTGCCGTCGACCTGGACGACGCAGGCGCCGCATTGCGAGGTGTCGCAACCGACATGGGTACCGGTGAGACCGAGATTCTCCCGCAAGAAGTGAACCAGCAGCGTTCGGTCCTCGGCCGCACCGCGGACCTGTTTTCCGTTCACCATCAACGAAACGTCCGACATGAATCCTCCCTGGCATCACCTTGGTCATCACACTGCCGACGCGGTGTTGGCTTCGGCCATGCGTTATTCGTACACCGCACAAGCCGTAAAAAACAGCGCGGCGCAAAAGCCGTATCATTGTACTTTCGGCCATGGCAGGGCGGAACACCCATTCCCCTCGCCCCATTGCCAAAATGCCGATTGGCGGCAACAATGGCTTTCGACGCTGGCGCGCAAGAAGCACATAAACAGCCGCGCACAGGCAGCGTCGGAGGAAATGCGGGAGAACGTCGCTGACCGTTTCACGGACGCGCTACGCATGCGGTTTGTCGGCGCTGACCACGGACGAGCCCGACCCGGACGTCTTCGCACGCGCGGTAGCGGCGGAGGCGGCCGCCATCGAGGCCGGCTTCGCCCTGTTGTTCTTTTCCCAGCGCCTTGTCGAGGCCGGCGCCCTTTCGCGCGCAATCGCGGCCCATGCGCCGGCGCTACACTACGCCGGCTGCTCGACTGCCGGCGAAATCACGCCGCAGGGCCTCGAGGAAGGCCATATCCTCGCCATGCTGCTCCCTTCGGCGTCGTTCACCGCGGTCAGCACCACGGTCGACAACCTGTCGTCATCGGGCTTGGACAGGGTCACTGGTGATGTCGAGGATCTGAGACGCACGCTGCATGGGCGCATCGGCGGCGAGCGGACCAGGAACACCTTCGCGCTCTGTTTCATCGACGGACTGTCCTATGCCGAGGAAGCGGTGAGTTCGGCCATCCATTGGGGCCTCGATGACATACCGCTGCTCGGCGGTTCCGCCGGTGACGACCTGAAATTCGAGACGACGAGCCTGATCTCCAACGGCAGGGTCACCTCCGACAGCGCCATCATCGTGCTGGTCGCCACGGAAATCCCTTTCCATGTCTTTAAGACCGACAATTTCGTTCCCACCGACGAAAAGCTGGTGGTCACCGCGTCCGATCCCGATCACCGCATCGTGCGCGAGTTCAATGCCACCATTGCGGCCGAGGAATATGCCGCTTCGGTCGGCATCGTCGCGCAGACGCTGACGCCGCTGAGCTTCGCCTCGCATCCGGTGGTGGTGAAGGTAGGCGGTGAATATTACTGCCGCTCTATCCAGAAGATGCATGCGGACGGCTCGCTATCGTTCTTCTGCGCCATCGACGATGGTGTCGTGCTGTCGATCGCCCAACCCAAGGACATGGTGGAATCGACCCGCGCGGCTCTGCTCGACGTCGAGGCGAGGCTTGGCGGCATCGACATGATCATCGGCTTCGACTGTGTCCTGCGCCGGCTGGATGCGCGCAACCGCCAGGTCTTTCGCGAGATTTCCGAACTCTACCGGGTCAACAACGTCATCGGCTTCGGCACCTATGGCGAACAATACCGGTCGATGCATCTCAACCAGACCTTCACCGGCATCGCCTTCGGCGAGCGCCCGGCCGCCGAGTGAGCGCTGCCGTGCCCCTTAAGGACATAGACGATCCCGACAGGCTGAAAAAGATCAACGCCGCGCTGGTCAGCCGCGTCGAGCGTTCGATGGACCAGCAAGGCAACGCCTTCTCGCTGTTCCAGACCGCGATCTCCCTGGAAAGCAGGGTACGCGCCCGCACCGAGGAACTGCACTCGACCTTGCGGCGGCTGGAGCAATCGAACATCGACCTCAGCGCCGCCAAGGAAAATGCCGAGCAGGCGAACCTGTCCAAGACCCGCTTTCTCGCTGCGGCCAGCCACGACGTGCTGCAGCCGTTGAATGCGGCGCATCTGTCCGTCTCCGCCCTTGCCGAAGTGCAGACCAGCGACGAGGGCCGGAAACTGGTGCGGCAGGTCGAGCGCTCGCTGGAGACGATGGAGGACCTGCTGCGCACGCTGCTCGACATCTCCAAGCTCGATGCGGGCGTGGTCCAGCCCGACATTGGCGACGTCAGCCTGGAGGCGCTGTTCTCGTCGCTGCGGTCGGATTTCGAACCTGTGGCCGAACTGAAGGGCCTGTCGCTGAAATTCCGCGCCGTCAACGCCGTGGTCCGCTCCGATCGCACGCTGTTGCGCCGCATCCTGCAGAACATCCTCTCCAATGCGCTGGGCTATACCCGCTCGGGCGGCGTCCTTGTCGGCACCAGGCACCGCGGCGATGCCATCCGCATCGATGTCGCCGACACCGGCTGCGGCATTCCCGACGACCAGCGCGAGGCCGTGTTCGAGGAATTTCATCGCGGCATCATGCCTGCCAATGCCGAACTCGCCGGCGGCGGCCTCGGCCTTGGGCTGGCCATCGTGCGGCGCATCGCCGGCGCGCTCGGACATCCCGTGACGTTTTCCTCGAAGGTCGGCCGCGGCACGATTTTTCACATCGATGTCCCCGTCGGCATCGGTGCCACGGCCGACGCCATCGCCAGCGCTGCAAGCCTGGAGCGGCCGCGCGGCTACGGCCTGTTCGGCACCAAGGTTCTGCTGGTCGAGAACGATGTCGAGGTGCTGCAGGCGATGACCTCGTTGCTCGAACGCTGGCAATGCCTGGTGCGCGCCGCGACCTCGACCGACGACGCGCTCGACATGCTCGGCGACACGGACTGGGTGCCGGACATCGTCATAGCCGACCAGCACCTCGACGGCGGCGATCTCGGCACCACCACCATATCGAAGGTCCGCCGCTATCTTGGCCGCGCGGTACCGGCACTGATCGTCACCGCCGACAGTTCCGAAGCCGTCGCGAAGGCGGCGCGGGCCGGCGGCATCGAGCTGATGCGCAAGCCGGTCAAGCCCGCGCAACTAAGGGCGCTGCTGGCCCATCTGCTGGCTTAGACCTGCCCCTAAAAACCCGCCTGATCCCTGAAAAGCTCCGCATTATCAAGCTTCGAAACCTCGATCACCGCTTGCGTGCGGCTGTAGACGTTGAGCTTGCGCAGGATCTCCGAGACGTGCGCCTTGACTGTAGTCTCGCCCACTTGCAACTCATAGGCGATCTGCTTGTTGAGCAGGCCCTGGCGTAGCATCTGCAACACGCGCAACTGCTGCGGCGTCAATGTCGAAAGGCGCTGCACCATGTCGGCGCGGTCGGTGCTGTCGGCGTCGGGCGGGCGGCCCTCATAAGTTTCCGGAACATAGATGGCGCCTTCCATAACCGAGCGTATAGCGTTGGCCAGATCGCTCTTGCGCGCCGATTTCGGGATGAAGCCGGCAGCACCGTAGGACAGCGCCTCGGAGATGATCTTGGGCTCCTCGTAGCCGGACACGATGACCACGGGCAGGCGCGGATAGCGGGTCCGAAGCTGCAGCAACCCCTCGAATCCGTGCACGCCGGGCATGCTGAGATCGAGCAGGGCAAGATCGAACGGCTTTGTCCCGGCCAGCAGCTCGAGTGCCTCGGCGATAGAGCGCGCCTCCACCGTGTCGACCTCGGGATAGGCCATCTGCACGGCGCTGTGCAGCGCCTCGCGAAACAGCGGATGATCGTCGATGATCAGGAATCGGGCGCTGTCAGTGGCTGCTGTCATGTGGCTCGTTTCGGTTTGCCGACCTCAGCATAATCCCGCGACCATGGCCGACTTATTGGCAAATAGTCTATCCCAACGGAGGATGCATCGCCGCGAAAGTGATGGAAACTCCGGATTCCTTATAGGGGCCGGCAGGCCAATGCTTTATGAAAAGCGACGCCTTGCCCGACCCCTTAATTCGGCCGAAGGTGCCCGCGACCCCGTCATCCAACTGCAGAGACAGACCATGACCGCCTTTGCCCTCCCCGCTCCGCCAACGCCCTCGGTCGCAGTGGCCGGCTCGAACGAACGATTTGCGGTGCGCCGCATCTTCTGCGTCGGGCGCAACTACGCCGCGCATATCAGGGAGTTCGGCAATGACGAGCGCGATCCACCCTTCTTCTTCACCAAGCCGGCCGACGCGGTGGCCGACTCCGGCGCCACGATCCCCTACCCGCCGCTGACGACCAACCTGCACCATGAGATCGAACTGGTGGCCGCGATCGGCAAGCCGGGCTTCCGCATCCCGCGCGCCCAGGCGCTGGATCATGTCTGGGGCTATGCCGTCGGCATCGACCTCACTCGCCGCGATCTCCAGGACGAAGCCAAGAAGGCGGCGCGGCCCTGGGACTGGTCGAAGGCTTTCGACCGCTCCGCGCCGTGCGGTCCTCTGGTTCCCGCGCAAAAATCCGGCCATCCGAGCCAAGGCCGTATCTGGCTGGCCGTCGACGGCAAGATCCGGCAGGACGCCGACCTCGCCGAGTTGATCTGGCCGATCTCCGACATCGTCTCGATCTGCAGCGAAGGCATGGAATTGCAGCCGGGCGACCTCATCTTCACCGGCACGCCGGCCGGCGTCGGCGCGGTCAACCCTGGGGAGACGATGACCGGCGGCGTCGACGGCATCGGCACAATCGAAGTGACCATCGGCCAGCCAAATCGGTGAACGCATGAGCGACATCGTCCTTCACAACTACTACCGCTCCTCCACCTCCTACAGGGTGCGGATTGCGCTGGAGATGAAGGGGCTGACCTATGACTACGTGCCGCATCACCTGCGCCATGGCGAGCATCTCGAACCGGCCTATCTCGCGGTCAACCCGCAGGGCTTGGTGCCAGCGCTGATCCTGGGCGACGGCACCCTGCTGACGCAATCGCTGGCGATCATCGAATTTCTCGATGAGACGACGCCCGAACCGCCTCTGCTGCCGAACGACGCAGTTGGGCGCGCCCGTGTCAGGATGCTGGCGCAGATGATTGCCTGCGATATCCATCCGGTGAACAATCTGCGTATCCTGACCGCGCTGCGAACCGTGTTCGGCGCCGGCGACGAGGATGTCGCCAACTGGTTCCGGCACTGGGTCAACGAGGGTTTCAAGCCACTCGAAGACCTGTTGATGGCTTCGCCCGAGACCGGCACGTTCTGCCACGGCGACACGCCGGGGCTAGCCGATATCTGCCTGGCGGCACAGGTCACCAGCAATGCCCGTTTCGGCGTCGATATGGCGCCCTATCCGACGATCTCGCGCATCAACGCCGCCTGCATGGTCCTGCCGGCCTTCCAGAACGCCGCGCCGCAAAACCAGATCGATGCCGAGTAACCGTCATTCGGCGGGGCGCAGCGTCGCCATCGGCGTATGCGCAAACGGCCGACTTGTCTGGCGGAATCGATTTCCGCTTGACCGGCCAGGGAATCGGCTATCGTTTCCCGAAGTGCGCGCAAGGTGGAGTTGCCGATGAAAGCCGTCGTCTTCGAAAAATTCGGCGAAGAGCCGACGATCCAGACCGTTCCCGATCCGAAGCCGGCGCCGGACGGCGTCGTCATCAAGGTCGAGGCGACAGGCCTGTGCCGCAGTGACTGGCATGGCTGGATGGGCCATGATGCAGATATCCGCCTGCCGCATGTCCCCGGTCACGAGCTGGCCGGCGTCGTGGTAGCCGCCGGCAAGCAGGTGACCCGCTGGAAGGCTGGCGAGCGCGTCACCGTCCCGTTCGCCGTCGGCTGCGGCCATTGCTTCGAATGCACGTCCGGCAATCACCAGGTCTGCGAGCACCAGTCCCAGCCGGGCTTCAACGCCTGGGGCTCGTTCGCCGAATATGTCGCCATCGAGCAGGCCGACACCAACCTCGTGCGCTTGCCCGACGAGATGGAATTCGCCACTGCCGCCAGCCTCGGCTGTCGCTTCGTCACCTCGTTCCGCGCCATCGTCGACCAGGGCCGGGTGACGCCGGGCGAATGGGTGGCGGTGCATGGCTGCGGCGGCGTCGGCCTGTCGGCGATCATGATCGCCAGCGCCATGGGCGCCAATGTCATCGCCATCGACCTCACCGAAGAGAAGCTGGACTTCGCCAGGAAGATCGGCGCGGTGGCGACCATCAACGCGGCGACGACCCCGAACGTCGTCAAGGCGGTCAAGCAGATCACCAACGGGGGCGTGCATATGTCCATGGATGCGCTCGGCCATCCCACCACCTCGTTCAATTCGATCGCCAATCTGCGCCGGCGCGGGCGCCATGTGCAGGTCGGCCTGATGCTGGGCGATCACGCCCGCCCGCAGGTGCCGATGGACAAGGTGATCGCGTTCGAGCTCGAAATCCTCGGCAGCCACGGCATGCAGGCCTACCGCTACCCCGCGATGATGGAGATGATCCGCACCGGCAAGCTGAAACCCGAGCTTCTGGTCGGCAAGAAGATCAGCCTTGAGGAAGCGCCCGCCGCGCTGATGGCGATGGGCGGTTTTGAAGGTATCGGCATCGGTGTGGTGACGAAGTTCTAGCCAGCCGCGCCCGTCATCCAACAGTCGCGGGCCGTGGCAGGTCCCGCTTGGCAAACTTTTTGGCGCCGAACACGCACAGCACCACGCCGAGCGTGACGACGACCATCATGGGGCTGACCTGTTCATGCAGCAGTGTCGCCGCCAGGGCGAGGCCAAAGAAGGGCTGCAGCAGTTGCAACTGCCCCACGGCGGCGATGCCGCCTTGCGCGAGGCCGCGATACCAGAACACGAAGCCTATCAGCATGCTGAACAGCGAGACATAGGCAAGCCCGATCCAGGCATTGGTCCCGACCGTGGCGAAGGACGGTGGCAGGGTTACCACGGTCAGCACCAGCATGACCGGCAGCGACAACACCAGCGCCCAGCAGATCACCTGCCAGCCGCCCAGCCTGCGCGACAGCGCGGCGCCTTCTGCGTAGCCCAGGCCGCACACGATGATGGCGGCAAGCATCAGTGCGTCGCCAACCGGCGAGGCAGTCACGCCTTGCGCAAGGGCAAACCCGCCCACCAGCGCGCTGCCGAGGCATGAGAACAGCCAGAAGGCCGGTCTCGGCCTCTCGCCCCCGCGCAGCACGCCGAAGATCGCGGTCGCCAGCGGCAGCAGTCCGACGAAGATGATGGAATGAGCAGAGGTGACATGCTTCAGCGCCAAGGCTGTCAGCAAGGGAAAGCCGACCACCACACCCAACGCGACGATGACAAGCGACATCAGGTCGTGACGCTCCGGGCGCTTCTCGCGGAAGACGAGCAGCAGCCCGAGGCCGAGGAAGGCGGCTATAACCGCGCGCGCCGACGTCAGGAACGTCGGATCGAGATCCATCACCGCCACGCGCGTTGCCGGCAAGGAGCCGCTGAAGATCAACACGCCGATGAATCCGCTCATCCAGCCGCTCGTCGTCTTGTCCATTGCAGGCACTCCATCCACTGCGCCCTCTATCGGGCCCATGCCCATGGCGTCACCAGAGACAATGCAGTACAATTCAACAAAACTGTAATGGTTTGCCGGAAGGTACAGATGGACGAACAACCCGCGAGATTCGACAACAGCGGAACCCTTGTCGAAGGCGTCATGGCCACGATCCGCCAGCGAATTGCCGCGCGCAGCCTCACGCCTGGCGCCCGATTGCCCTCTATCCGCGCCTTCGCCAAATCCATGCAGGTTTCCAAATCGACAGTGGTCGAGGCCTATGAGCGACTGGCGGCGGAAGGCGCGATCCGTTCTCGGCCAGGCTCCGGCTTCTATGCCGCCGGATCGCTGGCGCCGCTGTCGCTGGCCGAGATCGGCCCCCGACTCGATCGCGCCGTCGATCCGCTCTGGGTTTCGCGGCAGTCGCTGGAAGCGGGCGATGAGACGCTGAAGCCCGGCTGTGGCTGGCTACCCGCCTCGTGGATGCCGCAGGCAGCGCTACGTCGCGCGCTGCGCACCGTGGCGCGCGCCGATGATGTGGCCCTTGCCGACTACGGCACGCCGCTCGGGCTGCCGCCGCTGCGCCAATTGCTGGCGCGGCGCATGGCCACGCATGGCATCGAGGCTTCCCCCGAACAGATCATGCTGACGGAATCGGGCACGCAGGCCATCGATCTGCTGTGCCGGTTCCTGCTCGAACCCGGCGATACAGTGCTGGTCGACGATCCCTGCTATTTCAATTTCCACGCACTGTTGCGTGCCCATCAGGCCAAGGTCGTCAGCGTCCCCTATACGCCATCGGGACCGGATATCGACTTGTTCGCGCAGGCGCTGGCCGAGCATCGGCCGCGCCTCTACATCACCAACTCCGCCATCCACAACCCGACCGGCGCGATCCTGTCGCCGGTCACCGCGCACCGGCTGCTCAAGCTCGCCGATCAATCGGACCTGACCATCGTCGAGGACGATATCTTCGCCGATTTCGAACACACCCCTGCCCCGAGGCTCGCGGCTTTCGACGGTCTCGAGCGTGTCGTCCATATCGGCAGTTTCTCCAAGACGCTTTCGGCCTCGATACGCTGCGGCTTCATCGCCGCGCCCCGTGACTGGATGGAAGGGCTGGCCGACCTCAAGATCGCCACCACCTTTGGCGGCGGGCGGCTCGCAGCCGAATTGGTGCTGACCTTGCTCAGGGACGGCAGCTACCGCAAGCACATGGATCTGCTGCGCGCCCGGCTTTCGCGCGCCATGGGCGAGACAAGCGCCCGGCTGAAGGCAATCGGCATCACGCCCTGGATAGACCAGCCGGCCGGGCTGTTCCTGTGGTGCGGCTTGCCTGATGGGGTCGATGCGGCTGAAGTCGCCCGCCGCGCTCTGGCCGACAATGTCGTGCTCGCACCCGGCAACGCGTTCAGCCTGTCGCAATCGGCCAGCCGCTTCCTGCGCTTCAACGTCGCCCAGTCCACGGACGAGCGGATTTTCAGGACGCTGGAAGCAGCCATGCGGGGTTGACGGTCAAGGCACGGCTTGCGCGATCACGACTTCATGCAGATGTCGCGCACGCAACCGCGCAGCCAGCGCTGCGCCGGATCGGCATCGAGCCGCGGATGCCAGAGCATGGAAATGGTGACCGCCGGGATGTCGACCGGCAGGGAAAAACTCGGCATGCCGGCGCGCGCGCCTTGCGTATGCCGCTCGGGCACGCTGGCGATCAGGTCCGAGGCGCGCGCCATGGCGAGCGCGGCCGAAAAACCGGAAGCCATGCACACGACCGTCCGTTGCAATCCGAGCCGGCTCAAGGCCTCGTCGATCGGCCCTCTTTCGCGGCCCTGCCGCGAAACGTTGATGTGGCGGCCAGCCGCATAGCGTTCCGGCGTCATCGCGCCCTGGCCGAGCGGATGGCCGCTGCGTACGGCACCGACGAAACGGTCGCGAAAAAGCGCCTGGATGCGCACCTCCGGCCCGGTCTCGCCGGCCACGCCTACTTCCAGGTCGATCGCCGCTTCGCGCAGCGACGTCATATCCTTGTCCGACTTCGGCGCGAAACGCAGCCGCACGCCCGGTGCGTCGGCCTGGATACGGGCGATCAGGCGCGGCCCGAACTCCTCGACGAAGCTTTCATTGGTGCGCAGCGTGAAGGTCCTCTCCAGGCCCGGCAGATCAAGCAGCTGGGCCGGGCGCAGCAGCGTTTCCGCATCCTGAACCACACGGCCGACCTTCTGGCGCAGTTTCTGCGCGCGTGGCGTTGGAACCAGGCCGCGACCGGCGCGCACCAGTAGCGGATCTCCCGTCGCCGCGCGCAGGCGTGCCAGCGTGCGGCTCATCGCCGAGGGGCTGAGCCGTAATCGCTTCGCCGCACGCGCCACGCTGCCTTCGTCCAGCAGGACATCGAGGGCGACGAGCAGATTGAGATCGGGCGGCGACATGGGTCGATCCTAGCACGAAATCCACTGATGTGGCGCGTGATGCACGAATACAATGCAAATGCTGCGCGTTCCGCCACATCACGCAAACGATTAGATCTTCGAAGCTTCGACCTGAAGCCGACAAAGGAGATCGCCGTGGCAGTCACTGAGCAACATCGCAACGATCACGCATCGGTCGCACAGAAAATCCCATCGGCTGGATGGGCGCTGGCGAGCCTGTCGCTGGCCACGCTGCTGTCGTCGCTTGGCACCAGCATCGCCAGCGTCGGCCTTCCCGCGCTGATGCAGGCATTCGATGCCTCATTCCAACAGGTGCAATGGGTCGTGATTGCCTATCTGCTCGCCATCACGATCCTGATCGTCAGTGCCGGGCGCCTCGCCGACATACTCGGGCGGCGGCCGCTGCTGCTTTTCGGCATCGCGCTGTTCACATCGGCATCCGTGCTCTGCGGCCTCTCGCCGGCTTTGCGGCTGCTGATCGCGGCGCGGACGGTCCAAGGGCTTGGCGCGGCGCTGATGATGGCACTGACGTTGGCCTTTGTCGCCGAGACGGTGAGCAAGGCCAGAACCGGCAGCGCCATGGGCCTGCTCGGCGCCATGTCGGCCATCGGCACCACGCTCGGCCCTTCCTTGGGCGGCCTGCTGATCGCCGCTCTCGGCTGGCGTTCGATCTTCCTGGTCAACGTGCCGCTCGGCATCCTGACCTTTGCAATGGCCTGGCGTGCTTTGCCTGCCGGCAACCGGACGGCGCGGACCGGTCAAGCCAGCTTCGATGGTTTGGGCACGGGCCTGCTGGCCCTGACATTGGCGGCTTACGCGCTGGCGATGACGATGGGTAGAGGCAGTTTCGGGCTCATCGATATCGGCCTGCTGATCGCGGCTGGCATCGGCATCTTCCTGTTCGCCACGACGCAAAGGGTGGCGAAAAACCCATTGGTCGAGCTTTCCGCCTTCCGCGATCTCTCGCTGAGCGCCAGCCTGGCCATGAACCTGATCGTCGCCACCGTGATGATGGCGACCTTGGTGGTTGCGCCGTTCTATCTCTCGCGCGGGCTCGGACTGGACGCGCCAAACGCCGGACTGGTGCTCTCGACAGGCCCGCTGGTCTCAGCGCTGTCGGCGTTGCTTGCCGGACGCCTTGCCGATCGCTTCGGAGCCAAAAGGATGATGGTCGCGGGCCTGCTCGGTCTTGCCACGGGCACGTTCCTCCTGTCCCTGGCGATAACGACACTCGGCATCGCCAGCTATGTCGTCCCCATCACCGTGACCTGCTTCGGTTATGCCCTGTTCCAGACAGCGAACAACGCCGCCGTCATGAGCAGCGTCGGCGGCGGTCAACGCGGCGTCATCTCCGGCCTGCTCAATCTGTCGCGCAACCTTGGCCTCATTACGGGCGCCTCCGTCATGGGCGCCATATTCGCCGCCGCATCGGCCGGAGGACGCGAAGCCGGCGGCCAAGGCATGCTGACGTCAGCGGCGGCGGCCAGCGGAATGCAGGTGACCTTCCAGACGGCAACGGCCCTGACGCTGGCGGCGCTGGTGCTGGCGCTGGCTTCGGCTCGCGCCGTCGGCGGTGCTGCGCCCGAAATCCCCTGACTTGCCGCGCTGCGTAGCCTGGAGGTTGCCCGGCCGGTCCTCGCCTGATAGGTGAACGACACACAGCCGAATGGACGGCTGCAAGATCATTCGGGGCAGCGGTATGGGAGCCAGCAAGTCAGCAGACGAGTAAGCCGCGACAACATCTCGTTGTTGCGGCTATCTGCCCCGTCATTTCCATTCTGAATCACCGGCAGGTCGCCGCCAAATCTCATCATTTGTGCGGATCCTCGACCATGTTTTATCCAAAACGCCCGATATGGGCTTACTCCTTGCCGTCGGCGCTGCTGCTGATGGCGCCCTTCGACATTCTTGCCTCGCTGGCCATGGACATCTATCTGCCGGTGGTTCCGGCAATGCCGGCAGCTCTTGGCACGACCCCTGATGTCATCCAGCTGACGCTCAGCCTCTATATGGTCACGCTTGGCCTCGGCCAGCTCGTGTTCGGCCCGATCTCCGACAGGATTGGCCGGCGCCCGGTGCTGATCGGCGGCGGGCTGCTGTTTGCAGGCGCTTCGTTTCTGCTGGCCGGCACGTCGTTGGCGACAGCCTTCGTTGCCCTGCGCGTCCTGCAAGCCATCGGCGCATCGGCTGTTCTGGTCGCGACCTTTGCAACGGTCCGTGACGTCTACGCGCAGCGGCACGAAGGCACGGTGATCTACGGCCTGCTCAGCTCGATGCTGGCCTTCGTGCCGGCATTGGGACCGATCGCCGGCACCTTGATCGCCGACAGCTTCGGCTGGCGCGCGATCTTCATCACGCTCGCCGTCCTGGCCATGCTGGCCACGTTCCAGGCGTGGCTGCGATGGCATGAGACGAAGCCCTCGAATGGCGACCGGCCGCACGCCGTATTTCCGTCGATCCTGGGCAGCTTCGCCTTTTGGACCTACACGCTCGGCTTCGCTGCGGCGATGGGCACGTTCTTCGTGTTCTTTTCGACGGCGCCCCGGGTTCTGATCGATCGCGCCGGCTTCTCGCAGATCGGCTTCAGCTTCGCCTTTGCCACGGCGGCATTGGTGATGATCGCAACCACCCGCTTCGCCAAAGCCTTCACCGGCCGCTGGGGGATCGCGGGCAGCCTGGCGCGCGGCATGGCGATGTTGCTTGTCGGCGCCGCAATGCTGGCGATCGGGCAGTTGTTCGCCGCGCCCTCCTTCGCGACCTTCATCCTGCCGACCTGGATGATGGCGGCGGGCATCGTCTTTGCCGCCTCGGTCACGGCCAATGGCGCACTCGAGGCGTTCACGGATGTCGCGGGAACCGCGGTGGCGCTCTATTTCTGCGTCCAGAGCCTGATCGTCGGCATTGCCGGCACGTTTTTCGTCCTCCTGCTGGGCGGCGACACCGCGTGGCCGTTGGCCTGCTATGCCGCTGTTTTTGCGGCGATGACGCTGGGCGCCCTCAGCCTTTTGCCGAGCCGGCAGGCAAAGAACGCCTGACGAAGATGACCCAGGGGCCTGACGGACCGCCGCTCAGGCCCCTGCCCGCTTGCGGCGCTCATAGAGCATGACCAGCGTCTCGGCCGTCAGCGCCGGCTTTTCCTCGCCCTCGATCTCGACGGTGTTGGCGGCCTTCATCAGGTATTGGCCCGGCCCCCTGTCCTCCATGGACAGCAGCGTGGTGCGCAGCCGGATGCGTGCGCCCACCTTGACCGGCGCCAGGAATCGCACCTTGTCGAAGCCGTAGTTGAAGGCGGCCTGCGTGTTCTCGGGCACGATTCCCATGCCGAGCGCCAGCGCGCCGATGATCGACAGCGTCAGGTAGCCATGCGCGATCGTCGTGCGGAATGGACTTTGCCGCCGCGCCCGTTCCGGGTCGACATGGATCCATTGGTGGTCACCGGTGCATTCGGCGAACTGGTTGATACGGTTCTGGTCGACTGTCGTCCATTCCGAGACGCCGAGCTCCTGCCCGGACATCGTCCTCAACTGCTCGTAGGTCGGCGGCGTCTTAGGCCGTATTTCGGTCATTCCTGTTTTCCCGATGGCTTCCAACGCTTCCGGACCACGAACCGGCGGCTCCTGTCAATTCGCCCTGCATGATTCCGTTCCCCCGGAATCGACGTGAATCCTGGCATCGCCTATGTCAACCCGTATTTGCCCGGTGCAACAGCGTGGCGGGTCGATGAGAGAGCATGCAAACAAACCTTCGCCGAGCGCAGGGCTGGCAGGCAATCAGTCTTTGGCACGCGAGCTACTTCTTCTCGAAGCCGGCGCGGATTTCCTCCATCGCCTCCTTGATGCGCATGCGCAGGATGTCGACCGATTCGGTGCCGGATTTCCTGGCCAGCTCGGCCACTTCGCTGGCATTCTTCAACGTGGTCTCGAAGGATTTCCTGGCGAACTCAGTCTGTTTGGCCATCAGGTCCTGCGGCGTGCCGGGCGCTCTGTAGCCTTGCGTCATGTCGGCGATTTCGCGCAGCGTGTCCTGCAGCATCTCGCGTTGCCTGGAGAACAGCGACGACGCGCCGGCGGCACTTGCCCGCGCCGATTTCTCCAACGCTTCAAGGTTCTTGCGGTGGTGCGCGAGGATCGCCTCGACATCGACATTGGGCAGTTTCAGGTCACGGCCGAACCGGCCGAACATGTCCGTGAAGGAATCGGAAGCCGGTTGTTTGGCCATGCTCATCTGCTCCCCCTGTTGATGCCCCAGCCATGAGAATAAGGCATGGCGTGCGCCCGTCAATTGACGAGAAACAGCCGCTCCGCGGTGTAAAGCGCGATGCCGGCCAGACCGCCGATGATCATGCCGTTGAAGCGAATATATTGCAGGTCCCGGCCGATGTTCATCTCGATCAACCGCGTCAGCTGCGCCAGGTCCCAGCGCTTGACCTGGTCGGCGATGAATTTCGATACGCCGCTCTTCTGGCTCTCCACGAAAGAGGACAGCGCCACCACGAATCCCTGGTTCATGTCGGCCCTGATCTTGGCGTCGCCGGCCAGATGCCGGCCGACCTCGACGAACATATTGGCAAGATGCGCGCGGATGATCGATCGCGGCGCCTTGGCATCCTGCTCGATGAACAGGCTGAGGCTTTCCCACATGTCGCCGGCCAGCGCCTTGACTTCCGGCCTGGCGAGGAAATCGCGCTTCAGCTTCTCGGCGCGCCTTGCATACTGCTTCGACGTTCTCAACCGCTCGACGAACCCCTGCGCGAAATGGTCGAATTCCGCGCGCATCGGGTGGTCTGGATCGGCTCTCACCTCGTCGAGCAGCGAACCGGCCGAGGCGACGACCTTCTTCAGGAGATAGGCGTCGGCCCTGAACAGGTTGAACAGCGACGGCAGTTCCTCGCGGATCTTTTCGCGCATGGTCGTCAGCGCCTGTTCATCGTTGAGGAATCGGCCGATCACCTTGATGAACTCATCGAACAGCCTCTGGTGACGGCGATCGTCGGTCAGGGCCGAGAGCAATTCGGCCGCCAACGGCGCCAGCGGCACTTTTTCGATCTGCTCCAGCATCCGGCTGGTGACGAAGCCGCGCAGCCCCGATTGCTCGACGGCGGCAAGCGTCTGCGGAACCAGGCGCACGACGAAACGCGACAGGCCCGCGGCACGCTCCGAATCGGCCAGCCAGTCGGCTACGAGCGCCGAGAAATCGACCTCGGCCAGCTTTTCGCGCACCGGCTCGGGGGCAAGGAAATTGACTTCGATGAAACGACCGAGATTGTCGGCGATGCGGCTCTGGTTCTCGGGAATGATCGCGGTGTGCGGGATCGGCAGGCCGAGAGGCCGCTTGAATAGCGCGACCACCGCATACCAGTCGGCCAGGCCGCCAATCGTCGCCGCCTCGGCAAAGGCGGCGACGAAGCCGAGCCAAGGATAGGTGCTCTCGAAGGACTTGGCCAGGGCGAACACGGCGACGCAAAGCGCAAGTGCCGCCGTGGCAACGAACTTGGTCCGCCGCAGCATGGCAAGCTTGGCATGCGCATCGGCATCGTATCCGGCGGAGTTCAGGGCCGTGGCTGATTGTGACATATCGGAGTCTCGATCTCGGACCTATTTAGAGCAAGTCCAGGAAAAGTGTTTAACGGTTTCCCGGGAAAGGCGCGTAGCGCTTTCCCTGGGGAATTGCGTAAAAACAAAGAGTTAGAGCGCGTCGACGATTCTACCAACGCTGAACCGCTCTGGTGTTTCGCCCGAAGAAATGCGCATGACAACCGATTCGGCCGCGTCTTGCCGCCTTGCGCACACAAAGTTGACGAGAATATTCAGCTATTATGCGAAGCTAGTCTGGAATTATTCCAAGGTATAGGCCATATTCCGCCGAGGCCAGTGTGGCGAATCCGAAAGCTCGGAGCAAAGCTGCACCAGCAAAGTTCAAAATCCGGCGTGATCGCAGCTCGCCGGCGCTTTGTGAGGACAAGATGCGGCTTACCCGCCAGACCAATTATGCCATGCGCATCCTGATGTATTGCGCGGCCAATACCGATCGGCTGAGCCGCATCCCCGAGATCGCCGCCGCCTATTCGGTGTCGGAGCTTTTCCTGTTCAAGATCCTCCAGCCGCTGGTCGAGAATGGCCTTGTCGAGACGGTGCGTGGCCGCAATGGCGGCGTCAGGCTTGGCCGCGCCGCGGAATCGATCAACCTGTTCGACGTTGTGCGCGTGACGGAGGAAAGCTTCGCCATGGCCGAGTGCTTCGAGAACGACGCCGCGGAGTGCCCTCTGGTCGACAGTTGCGCGCTGAATTCCGCGTTGCGCGAGGCGCTCAACGCCTTCTTCGCCGTGCTCGCCCGCTACACGATTGCCGATCTCGTGGCAGCGCGTCCGAATGTGCGCAACCTGCTCGGCATCGACATGCTGGAGCGCCGCGCGCCGGCCGCCTAACCTCACGACCAGGTCTGTTGAGATTCAGCTCAGGCCGAGTCGAGAATGGTGGGTTCCGAGAACCGGAACGGAGCGTCCGTTCGGGTACGTGAGTACCGGAAGCGCAGGAAACCGCCGTTCGCAGGCCGGCCTCAGCTGAATATCAACTGACCGCTGATTGAGGCAGCACGAACGGCATATTGCCGGCCGGCAGGACTCCAACCCTCAAGCGGCAACCGAATACCCTTTCGATCAGATCGTCGCTCAGCACATCCTTCGGCGAACCGGTGGCGGCAAGCCGGCCGCGGTGCATGACGAAAATCCGGTCGGCATACATCGCCGTCAGGTTGAGGTCGTGCAGGATGGCAACCACGCCGCCGCCCCTTCTGGCGAAGTCGCGGGCGATGTTCATGATGATCAGCTGGTGCTTGATGTCGAGGCTGGACACCGGCTCGTCCAGGAACAGATAGCGCGGCTTGCCGCCGAGCACCGGCGCCCAGATCTGGCACAGCACGCGGGCGAGTTGAACGCGCTGCTGCTCGCCGCCGGAAAGCTCCTGATAGAAGCGGCCGGCGAAACCGTCGAGGTCGACACGCGCCAGCGCCCGTTCCGGCAGGTGTTCGTCCTCGCCCGGCAGCACACCAGAGCGGCCTCCGACAAGGCCGAGCCTGACAATCTCGCGCACAGTAAAGGGAAACGACAAGGTCGTCGCCTGCGGCAGTACCGCGCGCAGCGTGGCCGCCTCGACTGGCGTCATGGTCGACAGGTCGCGGCCGTTGATGGCAATCCGGCCGGTATGCGCGAGTTCCCCGGACAGCGCCTTGAGGAAGGTCGTCTTGCCCGACCCATTGGGGCCGACAATGGCCGAAATCTCACCCGGCCTGACCTCGAAATCGACGCCGGCCACGATGCCTTTCCTGCCGATCGCCACCGAAACATCGCGCGCTTCGATCATGAAACACCCCTACAGGTCGATGACGCCACGCTTGCGCAGCAGAATCCAGAGGAAGAACGGCGCCCCGGCGATCGCCGTGACGATGCCGATCGGCAGTTCGGCGGGCGCCACGATGGTGCGGGCGACCGCATCGGCCAGAAGCAGCAGCGATGCGCCGAGCAGCGCCGAGGCCGGCAGCAGGAAGCGATTGTCGGGGCCGATCAGCAGGCGCAGCAGATGCGGCACCACGATGCCGACGAAACCGATGCCGCCGCTGACGGCGACGGAGGCGCCGACCGCCGCCGAGACGCCCACGATGGCCGTGTACTTAAGCCGCTGCACCGGAATGCCGAGATGGCCGGCGGTCGCCTCGCCCAGCGCCAGCGCATTGAGGCCGCGGGCCAGGAACGGCATCGCCGCCAGCGAAAGCACTATGACCGGGCCGACAGAGCCGATCTTCTGCCATGTCGCACCGGCCAGCGAGCCGAGCTGCCAGAAGGTCAGGTCGCGCAATTGCCGGTCGTCGGCCATGAAGATCAGGATACCGGTCAGCGCCATGGCAAGTGCGGCCAGTGCCAGGCCGGCAAGCAGCATGGTGGCGACAGATGTGCGGCCTTGCCGCGTCGCCACCCTGTAAAGCAGCAACGTCACCGACAACCCGCCGCCGAAGGCCGCCAGAGGAAGGGTCAGCGCGCCCAACCAGGCGGTCACCGGCGACAGCATGGTCGTGCCGAGCACGATGACGGCCACCGCGCCGAGGCTGGAGCCTGCCGAAACGCCGATAAGGCCGGGGTCGGCAAGCGGATTGCGGAACAGCCCCTGCATGACCGCGCCGGACACCGCGAGCGCGGCCCCGATCAGCACGCCGAGCACGACACGCGGCAGCCTTATGTCATAGACGATGAGGCGATCTCGCGCGCTCATCGCCACGTCGCCAGGCGCTGCGCCGAACAGCCAGTCGCCGACGACCTTGACGGCGGACGCATCCGAGGCGCCGGAGGTCAGCGACAGCACTACCGCTGCCGCAAGCATGACGCAGGCGAGCGCGATGATCAGACGGGCGCGCCCGGAACGGTCACCGTCGCTGGCCATCTTCCTCTCCGCCGGCCCGGCGATCGACTGGTCGACCATGCCGCTCAGTACTTAATCTGCGTGCCATAGAGCGCGACGGCAAGGTCGTGGACGGCGTCGGCCGTACGCGGTCCGAAGCCGAGTAGATATCCGCCATCGATGCGGATCAGCTTGCGCGCCGTTCCGGCCGGCGTCGAGGCGATCGATGCGTTGCCGAACAATTCGTCGTCCGATACCGGCGGCCCGGCATTGCTCATCATCAGGATCGCGTCCGGCCTGGCGGTGACAACAGCTTCGTCGGACAGTTGCTTGTAACCGGAGAAACCTTCGATCGCGTTGACGCCGCCGGCCAGCTTGATGATGCCGTTGGCCGCGGTGTCGCTGCCGGCCGCCATGATCTTGCCGCCCTGCATCGACAGCACGAACAGGACGCGCTTGCGCTCCTTGATCGAGGCCGTCTGCTTTTCCGCCGCCTGCAGCTTGGCATCGATCTCCCTGGCCAGCGCTTCGGCCTTGGCGTCGGCGCCGAGCGCCTTGCCGACCACGCGGACCTTTTCGAGGATGCCCTCACGGTCGTACCGGTCAGGCACTTCGATGAAGGGGATGCTCGTCTTCTTCAGCACATCGAGCGCCTCCTTGGGGCCGCTGCCGTGCAGCGCCAGCATGCCCGAAGGATTGACCGACAGCACACCCTCAGGCGACAGCTGACGCATGTAGCCGACATCTGGCAGGTCGAGAGCGGCTTTCGGATAGCGGCTGGTGGAATCGCGCGCCACAAGATGCTTTTCCTCGCCGAGCGCATAGACGATCTCGGTGATCGAGCCGCCGATCGCCGCGATCCTCGAAGGATCGGCAAAGACGACACCGTCTTCGGTGGCGCCCGCCGGCTGCAGCGCGGCAAAGCCCAGGAAGATACCGATTGCCGGCCCACGCATCCGTCCAAGGCCAGCCATCAGTCTCGATAGAGAAACCATCATTTTTCCTCAGGCTGCCGTCGGGCTTGGAATGCGCGGCAGGTTCTCGGCCAGGAACCGCCAGTCGTCGCGCTCGACCTCGCCTTCATGGCGCTTGCCGAAGAACTGGATGATCATGCTGCCATCGGCTGCGTAGACCTCGAGCGAAGTGACATGCCCGTCCTTGGTCGGCTTGCGCACGGCCCAGACCTCGTGGATATGGTCGGTGCGCAGGTGCAGGTGAAAGGTCTCGTCCAGAACGTTGATCCACGGGCCCATTGGCTTGATCGACTTGACCGGGCCGGAATGGATCTGGATGCAGCCGCGGTTCCCCACGAAGCACATGATCGGCATCTCGCCCGCGGCGGCATGATGGAACATCGCCCTCACCGCATCATTGTCGAGCAGCCAGGCGTAGTCCTGGCCCACCATGCGCACAGCCTGGCGGCGGCTGAGCTTCAACGTCTTCAGCATGCCGAAGAACTGATGCACGTCGGTTAGCCGGCTCCAGCGATCGCGCAGATCGTCGAGAGTGGCGGTCGTCGCCGCCGCCTCGCCTTCGTCTCCGGAGGCTTGCCCCGAAATGGCGACCATCGGTTCCTGGTTCGATGATTCCAGCGAAGCGACCAGTTTCTGATAGGCATAGAGATTGGATCCCGGCCGCAGATGCACCTTGTGCACCGCCTCGCCCGCCGCGTCGAAGAATTGCAGGCTGCGGCGGATGTCGTCCCCGTCGCGCTTTTCCACGGCAAAGCCGTGCGCCCAGACTTTCGGAAAGATGCGCAGGTCGATGTTCTCGCCCAGCACCATCGCATTGTGGTTGCCGGTGACCACCTTGTCGTAGACGCCGATCTTTTCATGCACCGCGCTTTCATTGCGGGTCAGCGCCATGACCTCGCCGACGGCTTCGAGCCCGGTCAGCAGGTCGTTGACGCGCGGCTCGATGCGAAGGACGCCGTCGCCGCAATGCGCAGCGACCAGCTCGGCCTCCGAAATGCCGAGCTGTGCTGCCAGATCGCGCTCGCGCGTTTTCGGATTGTCCGTCCGCGCCCGCCGGATTTCATGCGGAACGGGTTTTACGCGCTGGTCCATGTCTCGTCCCCTACCTGCCTTGCCTTACTTGTTGAGAATGAGCTTGCCCTGGCGGGTGATCTTGAGCCGGTAGAGCGCACCATGGTGCTCGATGCCGATCTCGTGCTCGCCTTGGAACAGCGTGGTGCTGGACAGCGTTCGCACCGCCAGCGGAATGCGCTCGAAGCGGGCGGAGGTATCGTCGGAACGGCGGACGCGATAGCGGAAGTCGTTGGGATTGTGCGTGTTCATGTGGATCGATCCCTTTCCTGTGCCGGGCGCCTGGCTAGGCGTTGCGTAATCCGATTCATTCTTGACTCGAATAATCAAGTTTACTAGTCAGTGCAATACCGGATTAAATGAGTCAAGATTTAAGACGCTGAATACGATCACAAATGCCAGCCAGCCCCAGGCCAGCCCGCATCGAACCTGGAAACTTTGGAGTTGGGGCACATGGGGTTAGCGATTTGGGAACGGCGCGGCTGGTCGGGGCCGAACGGTGCAGCGGCTTTGCTGGCGGGCGTGGCGGCGATTGCCTTGTTCGTGCCACCTGCCAATGCTCAGCAATCAGCACAGGTGACGGGAGAGCAGGCCGATCAATCGAAGCAGGCTGAGGGGGAAAAGCCGGCGCCAGCGGGCGCAACGCTGCTCGACAAGGTTCTGGTCATCAGCCGCACGGGGGAAACGGCCATCCAATCGCTGGCCTCGGCCAGCCATATCGACCAGGAACAGCTCGATCGCCGCATGGCGACGACGCCGAACGAAATGCTGTTCGGCGTGCCCGGCGTCGCGGCGCAGGCCGATGCCAGGCGCGTCAGCACCAGCGTCAACATCCGCGGCCTGCAGGATTTCGGCCGCGTCGCGGTCATCGTCGACGGCGCGCGGCAGAACTTCCAGCGTTCCGACCATGGCACCCAATCGACCTTCTACGTCGACCCCGAGCTTATCAAATCCGTCGACGTCATCCGTGGTCCGGTCGCCAACACCTATGGTTCGGGCGCAATCGGCGGCGTGGTCTTCTTCGACACCAAGGACGCCCAGGACTTCCTCAAGCCGGACGAGACATGGGCTGGTTCCGTCACCGGACGCTACGAGAGCAACGGCGGGGGCTGGACCACCAGCGCATCCGGCGCCTATCGCTTCAACGACAATTTGGATGCGCTGGGCAACATCGTCTACCGCAATTATGACGACTACAAGGATGGCGACGGCGACACCGTCAAGGGCACCGGCTTCGACGTGCTGAGCGGACTGCTCAAGACCACCATCCGCCCGAGCGACAACAGCGAACTGAAGCTCGGCTGGGTCGGTTCAAGCGACGGCTGGAACGAGATCAGCGGCGGCGTGCCGGTCAACGACGTCGACCTGAAGTCGAACACCTTCACCGCTCGCTACAACATCACGGACGAAGACAAGAGCTGGCTCGACCTCCACGTCAACACCTCCTACAACAAGACCAATCTTGATCTGACCAGCCTTGTTCCGCAAAACCGCTTCGATCCCGTCACCGGCCTTCCCGTGATGTTGCCGGCAGGTTCGACGGCCACCTTCGATGTCGGTACAGCCGCCATCGATATCTGGAACACGTCGCGATTCGAGACAGGCGGCCTCGCGCATGAACTGACCTATGGCGGCGACTGGGTGAATGACGACGTCGAAACTGGCGGCACGGCAGGCGGCGACAGCTTCTATACGCCTTCCGGCAAGCGCAACGTTTCTGGCGCCTACGTCCAGGACAAGCTCAGCTGGGATTGGCTCGAAGTCATTGCCGGACTGCGCTACGACAATTACAGCCTCAAGGACGGCGCTCACGAGGCATCGGGCGACCGCTTGTCGCCGCGCATCACCGTCGGCGTTTCGCCTTTCGAAAGCGCCAGCCTCGCAGGGCTGCAGTTCTACGGCACCTATGCCGAGGGCTATCGGTCGCCGTCGCTGACGGAAACCCTGATCAGCGGCAACCATCCGGCAGGGGTCAGCTTCCCGTTCCTGCCCAATCCCAGTCTGAAGCCCGAAACCGGCAAGACCGTTGAATTCGGCATCAACTACAGGCAGAACGACATTCTCGAATCCGGCGATGCGTTTCGGCTGAAAGCCGCCTATTTCAACAATGATGTCGACGACTATATCGACGGTGTCACGCTGTCGGCCTTCGATCCCACCAGTGGCTGCCCCTTCGGGCCGGGCATTCCGATCTGCTTCCAGTACCAGAACTTCGCCAAGGCAAAGATCAACGGCTTCGAGATGGAAGGCGTTTATGATGCAGCATGGGGCTACGCCGGACTTTCCGCCTCCATCATCAATGGTCACACCATATCCTACGAAGGCGATCGGGCGGACCTTGCCACCATCCCGTCCGCGCAGGTCACCGCGCAGCTCGGCCTGCGCTTCCTCGAGGACAAACTCACTGTCGGCGGCGAGGTGCAGTACAATGGCAAGCCCAAGGGTAACCCGATCGCCGAGGATTATACGCTGGTCAACGCCTTCGCCAGCTACCAGGCGACCGACAATCTGAAGGTTGATTTCCGCGCCGACAATCTGTTCGATGTCAAATACGCCAATCCGTTGAACGGCAGCACGACGGTCGCGGTCTATGAACCGGGCATAACGCTGAAGCTGGCGGCAACGATGCGATTTGGAGAATGATGATGACGAACTTGACGGCATCCCTTCGTCTGCTGACCTCGGCGCTGGCGATGTCGCTTGCAGCGGTTCCGGCGTGGGCACAAGAGTCCGCGCCGGCGCCTGCTCTCATCCTTGAACTCAATGGCGTGCAACCGTCCGAAAAGGGCTGCCGCCTGACCTTCGTGGTCACCAACAATCTCGGCGCCGACCTTTCCAAGGCGGCATTCGAGATCGCCCTGTTCAACGACGCCGGCGTCGTCGACCGCCTGACCGTGCTCGATTTCAAGGACCTGCCGGCCGGCAAGACGAAGGTGACGCGCTTCGATCTCGCTGGCACCAACTGCGTCAAGGTCAGCCGCGTGCTGATCAACAGCGCGACCGAATGCGTCGGCACCGGCGTCGAGCCGAACACCTGCATGCGAAAACTCAAGACAGATGCCAAGACCAGCATCGCCTTCGGGGTCTGAGCACGGCGTGGGACTGCGTGCGGCATTCCTGCGGCACGCAAGCAGGCCTTTCTGAACTTACCCAATCGGGAACCACCCGTCTCAGTCCAGGAAATCGAAAGGAACTTCATGTACATCGCCATGAACCGCTTCAAGGTGCAGAACGGCTCGGAAGCCGATTTCGAAGCCGTGTGGAAAAACCGAGATTCCAGCCTCGCGGAAATGAAGGGCTTCCGGGAGTTCCATCTGCTGCGCGGCCCACTCAACGAGACCGAAGGCTACACGCTGTTTGCCTCGCACACGGTCTGGGCAAGCCACGACGATTTCATCGCCTGGACCAAGTCGGAGAACTTTCGCGCCGCCCACAGGAACGTCGGCACGACGAAGGTCCACTATCTCGGCCATCCCCAGTTCGAGGGTTTTTCGGTCGTCGAGGGCGCCTGAAGCGGCCTCGCCAGCCGGATAAGGGTCCTCACGCCGCCGCAAGCAGGCTGGCATTGCCGCCCGCCGCGGTCGTGTCGACGCAAACGGCCCGCTCATGCGCGTAGGCCGCCGGATTGAGCACCTCGCTGACCAGCGGCACGATCGGCCCTGCGCGTTCGGCGATCACCTTGCGCACGATACGCGCCGCTTCCGGCGTCCCCGAGAAGGCGACGACGTCGACGCGCAGCGAACGCGCCTCGACCGGATCGGGGCGGCCGTCGATCGCCGCCAGCGGCAGGCCCTTGCCGGTCAGCGCCGAAAGCGCCGCCGGCGCGCCTGGCGCCACCGCCAGCACCGCATTGCCGGCGGCGAGCGCCTGGATCGTCTGGGCAAGCAGCGTGTCGCCGTCCGGTCCCAGGCACAGCACCCGACCGCGCGGCGCCAGTGAGAGTGTATTGGCCTCGCCGGTCGGCCCGGGCAGGTCGATCTGGCCGAAATCGATACCGGCGGCTGCTCCGATCGCCGCGGCACCTTTGCCGCGCAAGTGCTTGCGCAGGATGGCGATGCGGTCCGGCCGCGTCGACCAGCCGCCAAGCGCGGGATCGGGCAGATTGTCGGCGAGTTCGGTCGCCGTCACCTTGTGGCCGTCGGCAAGTGGCGTACCTGCCTCCGGTCCTTTGCGAAAGCGCCGGAGATAATGCGGTCCGCCGGCCTTGGGCCCGGTGCCGGACAGCCCCTCGCCGCCGAACGGCTGCGAGCCGACGACCGCGCCGATCTGGTTGCGGTTGACATAGATGTTACCGGCATGGATCCCGTCGACGAAATGCTGCACGCGACCCTCGATGCGGGTGTGCAGGCCGAAAGTCAGGCCGTAGCCCTTGCGGTTGATGGCGGCGATCACCGCGTCGATCTCATCGGCGTCGAAACTGGCGACATGGAGCACCGGGCCGAACACTTCGCGCTCCATCTCCTCGATACCCTTGACCCGGAACACATGCGGCGCGACGAAGCGGCCGTCCCTGGGCGCTTCGAGCTTGGCAATCAGCCGTCCCTGCAAACCCATCGTCGTGCAGTAATCGCGGATCGAACCCTGCGCCTCGTCGTCGATGACGGGACCGACATCCGTCGAGATGGCCCAGGGATCGCCGACCTTGAGCGCCTCCATGGCGCCCTTCAGCATCTCCAGCATCTTCTTCTCGACATCCTTCTGCACATAGAGGACGCGCAGCGCCGAACAGCGCTGGCCCGCACTCTGGAAGGCAGAGGCGAGGATATCGCGCACCGCCTGCTCGGGCAACGCGGTGGAATCGACGATCATGGCATTCAGCCCGCCCGTCTCGGCGATCAGCATGGAATCGGGCGCGGCTGTCTCTGCCAGTTGCTTCTCGATCAGCTTGGCGACCTCGGTCGAGCCGGTGAAGCAGACGCCGGCAATGCGCGGATCTGATGTCAGTGGCCCGCCGACCGAGGGGCCATCGCCCGGCAGAAGCTGGATGACGTCTTCCGGCACGCCGGCCTCCCGCAGCATTTCGACGGCCCGGAAGGCGATCAGCGGCGTCTGTTCGGCGGGCTTTGCAATCACCGAATTGCCGGTGACGAGCGCTGCCGCGATCTGGCCCGTGAAGATGGCGAGGGGGAAATTCCACGGGGAGATGCAGACAATGACGCCGCGCGCCTCGGTGCCCGCCTCGGCATTGGCCGCCTCGGCGGCGTAGTAGCGCAGGAAATCCACGGCCTCGCGCACTTCGGCGACGCCGTCGGCCAGCGATTTGCCGGCCTCGCGGGTGGCCAGCGCGAAGAATTCGACGGCATTGGCCTCGTAGAGGTCGGCGGCCCGATTGAGGATGGCCGCACGCTCGGAAACTCGGCGCCTCGCCCAGGCTGGCTGCGCTTCGACAGCGATGCGCACCGCAGTCGCCACCTGCTTGGCGGTGGCTTCGCTGACGGTGCCCACCACTTCCGAAGGCCTGGCCGGATTGACGACCGGGCGTTGCTGGCCATAGCCGGCCGCACGCGTGATCGGCTTGGCGTGCCAGCGGCTGGCGCCCGCGAAGGCTGTCCTCTCCTTGTCGATTGCCCCCAACGTCACCGGATCGGTGATGTCGAACCCTTTCGAGTTCCGGCGGTCTGCGCCGAAGATAGCGGCCGGCGGGGGAATCGCGGGATTGGCGGCAGGGCCCTGGCGCTCGACCGCATCGAGCGGGTCGCGCGCAATGTCCTCGGGCTCCACGTCCTCGTCGGTGAGCTGGTGGACAAAAGATGAATTGGCGCCGTTCTCCAGCAGCCGGCGCACCAGATAGGCGAGCAGGTCCGAATGCGCGCCGACAGGCGCGTAGATGCGGCAGCGCGTGCCTTCGGCCTTGCGCACAGTCTCGTGCAACGCCTCGCCCATTCCGTGCAGGCGCTGGAACTCGAAGCTATCACGGTTCGTCGTCATCGACAGGATGGAGGCGACAGTGTGGGCATTGTGGGTGGCGAATTGCGGATAGATGCGATCGGTCATCGACAAAAGCTTTCTCGCGCAAGCGAGATAAGAAACGTCGGTGTTGGCCTTGCGGGTGAAGACGGGGTAGCCGGCGAGCCCCAGCGTCTGCGCCCGCTTGATCTCGGTATCCCAATAGGCACCCTTGACCAGCCGCACCATGATGGTGCGATCGTATTTCGTGGCAAGCGCATAGAGCCAGTCGATGACGAAGGCCGCGCGTGGTCCATACGCTTGCACCACCACACCGAATCCGTTCCAGCCTGCAAGCTCCGGCTCGGCAAGCACGCGCTCGATGACGTCGAGCGAGAGGTCGAGGCGGTCGGCCTCCTCGGCATCGATGTTGAGGCCCATGCGCGAATGGCGCGCCGCGAGCGCCAGCGAAAGGAGCCGCTCGGCCATGACAGGCAGCATCTCTTCCTTCTGCGCTTCCTCGTAGCGCGGATGCAGCGCCGAGAGCTTCACCGAGATGCCGTGGTTGTGGCGGATATCAGGCCCGTTTGAACCGGCATCGAGTGACGAGATGGCGTCGGCGTAGGCCTTTTGGTAACGCAGCGCATCAGCCTCGGTGCGGGCTGCCTCGCCCAGCATGTCGAAGGAATAGAGATAACCCTTCTGCGTCATCGCTCGGCCGCGCTTTACGGCTTCGGCGATGGTGCGGCCGAGCACGAACTGCTCGCCCATCTCGCGCATCGCCGCCGCCACCGCCTTGCGGATGACGGGTTCGCCGAGTCGGCGCACCATGGCGCGCAGCGTGCCTTCGATGCCGCCCTCGCCTTCGTCGAGCACGCGGCCGGTCAGCATCAGCGCCCAGGTCGAGGCATTAACGAAGATGGAGCTCGAGCCGCCCGAATGCGCCGACCAGTCATGCGGCGCGATCTTGTCGGCGATCAGGTCGTCCATCGTCTCGGTATCGGGCACGCGCAGCAGCGCCTCGGCCAGGCACATCAGCGCCACGCCTTCCTTGGTGGAGAGGCCATAGGCGGACAGGAAAACCTCCATCAGCCGTGGATCGGACGAGCCGCGCACCGCCCGCACCAGATCGGCGGCGCGAGCCGAGATCGCCCGGCGGTCCTCCGCCGAGAGGCCGCTCGCCTCGGCCAGCCGCTTCACGGCCCGCTCCTCGTCGGGCAAATAGTTGGCGCGGATTTGCTGGCGGATGGCGTCGAGCGCTGGCATGGCGGGTCCTACGGGCAAGCACAAGGGAGCGGGCCGGCGGTCGCCGGACCGAATGGCGCAAGCTAGCACAGGTCCCGATTTTCAGGCGGTCTGAAGAAATCGACATTGCAGTCCAATAGATCTATCATATCAGCGCAAACTACCGAAGAAGGCTGTATTTTCGATGACAGAAGACCAATTGGACCGCATCGACAGGAACATCCTGTCAGCGTTGGCAAGCGACGGCAGGCTTTCCATGTCGGAACTCGCGGCCAAGGTCGGCCTGTCCAAGACGCCGGTGCAGGCGCGGGTGAAGCGGCTGGAGAAGGACGGCTATATCAGGGGCTACCAGGCGATCATCGACCGCGAGCGCATGGGCGAAGGCCATGTCGCCTTCGTCCAGGTGAAACTGTCCGACACCCGTTCGGCCGCGCTCGATGCCTTCAACCGTGCCGTACAGGCCGTGCCCGAGATCGAGCAGTGCCACATGATGGCGTCGAGCTTCGACTACCTTTTGAAGGTGCGGACCCGGGACATCGCCGCCTACCGCCGCGTGCTCGGCGAACGCATTTCGGCCCTGCCCCATGTCGCCCAGACCTCGACCTTCGTGGCAATGGAGACAGTGAAGGACAGATAATTCATTCCGCCAAGGTCTTCAAAAACGCCACCAGCGCCGCGCGCTCGCGGTCCGACAGCGCCAGCGGATGAATTTCGGATGTCCCTTCCACACTGGGGGCAGCCTTGGCATAATGCCCCACCACCTCGTCGAGCGACGCAAACTGACCGGCGTGCATGTAGGGCGGCCGCGTGGCCGCGCCGCGCAGCGAAGGCGTCTTGTAGGCGCGCACCAGTTCCGGCGTGTCCCTGACCATGAACCGCAATTCGCCGCAGGCGCCGATATCGCCATCGCGATAGGCGCCGAAGCAGTTGAACGGGTCGGCCTGAACTTGGCGTACCGCGTCGACGCGGCCGCGATCCGGCGGCAGGCCGTTGACCGGCGGCACGCCGGTGTTGTGGAACCCATTGTCGGTAAAGCGCGGCCCATTGTGGCAGGTCACGCAATTGGCCTTGCCGATGAACAGTTTCAGGCCGAGGATTTCCTCCCGGGAGAAGGCGGCGTCGCCCTTCGGCTCGGCCCCGGTCGCCAGGTCCAGCGCAAACCGGTCGAAGCGGGTCTGCGGCGGCTCGATCGAGCGTTCGAAGGCAGCAATTGCCTTGCCGATGTTGGCGAACACCCGGTTTGTCGCGTCACGCTGCCGATCGCTCATGGCGCTCCATGCAGCCTTCTCGGCATCGCTGCCGAGCGGACTGGCATTGGCTGGTATCTCGGACAGATCGGGCAGCGGGCCGAAGATGCGCTCGTAGCGTTCGCCGAAGCGCGCCTTGATGTAATGCGCATAGGCGGCACGGTTTCCCGCCTGCTCCAGCGGGTTCTCCAGCGGCGTCAGCGCCTGCGCCCACAAGCTGTCGCGCCGTCCGTCCCAGAAAAACCAGGGATCGCGCGCGATGCCCGCGAGCGGCATGGTACGCCGGTTCGTACGGCCGACGCCAACCGCCTGCGGCAGGCCGTCCTGAAACTGCCGGTCGATCTTGTGGCAGGTCGAGCAGGACACCGTGCCGTCGCGGCTCATGCTGGCGTCGAAGAACAGCGTCGAGCCAAGGGCAGCGGCGGCCGGGACATCGGCGAACCGGTTGGTGGTGTCGGGTTTCAGGGCCGGCAGCCTCGACAGCGCCAGCGAGGCGATGGTCTTCTTCTCGGAATCGGAAAAATCCGGCTTGCCGCATCCGGCAAGAACAGCCATCGCCATCAAGACGAAAAAGCGTGCAAGACGCCTCATCTGCGGCTCACAGCACGACGTTGAAGACGACCGTATCCGACCCAGCCGTCGCGGAGATGGCAAAATGCAGCTGCCACCAGCCGCTCATGGTGAATTTCACTCCTTCGATGCGATAGCGCCCGTCGCCGAGATAGTCCGTCGCCTGCGGGCTGGTCGGCAGGCCGTGACGGTGCTGCGGCATGCCTCCCGATACCGCGATCGCGGCCCCTTCCACCGGCGCCCCGGCTATCGTCTTCAACGTCAACAGCCAGGCTTCCAGTTCGCCTTGACGGACGACGCCGCGTTCCGGCGCGAAGCTCGCCATGAACAATCCGTTCTCGGTCTTTTTGGTTCGGGAGATATCCGGGCCCGCAACCTGCGCGGTTCGCGGTGCGGTCAGATAGACCACTGCCAGGATGCCAGCCAGCAAGGCTGCCAGACCAAGACCCGCCAAAAGATAACGCCATGTCGAAGCCAAGCCGGTTCCTCTTCAGGGGATAACGTTTTGCCGCACTGATCGCATCCCGCCAAACCTGTTGGAATCGCAGGTGACGGAAAAAACCGCCTTGCCAAGCATGGCGCTCTACTCTCCAAAAAGCTACAGCAGCATCGTAACGGGGAATGGATCATGATCGGCAAAGGTGTCGCCTCGATCGGCGAATGCATGATCGAGCTTTCGGGCCAAACGGGTTCGAACTGGCGCATGGGATTTGCGGGCGATACGTTCAACACGCTGTGGGCCCTGCATGCGCTGAGTGGAAGGCCAGCGACCTACGTCTCGGCTTTCGGAGACGATCCTTTCTCGCAAGACCAGATCGGCTTCTTCGCGGACAACGGCATCGGCATTGGCGAAAGCCCTGTTATCCCGGGGGCGCGGCCCGGCCTCTATGCCATCACGCTGACCGGCGCGGAACGCTCCTTCACCTATTGGCGCGGCGATGCGGCTGCCAGGCAGCTTGCCTCCAATCCGGCTGCGTTGGCAAAAAGCCTTGAAGAGCAGGCGCTTGTCTACTTTTCCGGAATCACTTTGGGAATTCTGGACTCCGCTGCGCGCGCCACGTTGCTATCGGCCGTGGCCGAGGCGCGATCCGCGGGGTCGCTGATCGCCTTCGATCCCAACTACCGGCCCCGACTGTGGCGCGATCGCGAGGAGGCGCAAGCCGCGATCCTGGAGGCGCTTGCCGTCACCGACATCGCATTGCCGACTTTTCCGGACGAGCAGATGCTGTTCGGCGATGAAACGCCGCAAGCAACGGCTGGGCGGCTAGAGCAACTGGTCGGCGAAGTCGTGGTCAAGAATGGCGAACAGCCGGCGCTGATCGTCGAGGACGGGACGCTGCGGAACGTTCAGGCGATCCATGTGGCCACGCCCGTCGACACCACGGGCGCGGGCGATTCCTTCAATGGCGGCTATCTCGCCGCTCGTCTGACCGGACATGCCCCTGCGGAGGCTACAAAGCGCGCGCACCGTGTCGCGGCCAGCGTGGTGCAGGTGCGCGGCGCATTGGCGCCGTTCGAGACGTTGCGTGCGGCATTCGAAACGGATTGAGGGTCAGGGCAGCCGGAACCGATATTCCGTCACGTGATGGTAGATCGCACCCGGCCACAGTGTCGCCTGCGGGAAATACGGCCTGTTCGGTGCGTCCGGCCATATTTGCGGCTCCAGGCAAAAACCGCAGAAGGCTTTGTGGTTTCGCCCTTCCAACCCAGTGCGCGGCGTCACATACTGGCCGGTATAGAGCTGGACGCCGGGCTCCGTGGTCCACAGTTCCATCTCGACGCCGGAGCTCGCGCCTTGCACCCACGCTGCCTGTTTGAGCGGCCCGCGCGCCGAAGCGAGGCAGAAGTTCTGGTCATAGGCAAGCTGCTCGCCTTCGGTCTCCATGCGCAGCGGCCGCGCCTGGCGGAAATCGAAAGGCGTGCCGTCGACAGGCTTCACCGTGCCCGTCGGAATCATTTCGCCATCCACCGGCAGATAGGCGCCGGCATTGAGCATCATCCGGTGATCGAGGATGTCGCCCGTCCCGCCATCATCGAGGTTGAAGTAGGAATGCTGCGTGAGATTGCACAGCGTCGGCTCCTCGCATGTCGCTGATATCTCGACGCTAAGCGTGCCGGGGATCTTCAGCCGGTACGTGCAGGTCACGTCGAGCGCGCCAGGAAAGCCCATCGTGCCGTCGGGGTCGTGCAGTGTCAGCGTGACGAAGTCCCGGCCATGCAGCGAAACCGTCCATGGCCGATGGAAAAAGCCTTGCGAGCCGCCATGCAGCGTGTGTTTGTCGAGAAAATTGCGCTCGGTCTGGTAGCGCTTGCCGGCGATGGTGAAACGGCCGTCGCGGATGCGGTTGGCATAGCGGCCGACGACCGCGCCGAAGAAAGCCGTGTCGGTTTCATAGGATGATAGATTGTCATAGCCGAGCACGAGAGGCGCGTCGTGGCCGGCTAGGCGCAGGTCCTGGATGATCGCGCCGAGCCCGAGGATATTGGCGCTAAGCCCGCCGCCTCTGATCGTGAAGCGGCGAACCGGTTCGCCCGCCTGGGTGGTGCCGAAAACCTCGCCGTCCTTCATTGCCATGCCCGCAAACGTCAGTTGATCCAGACGGCCCGTTTCGTAGCCGGGACAGGCAGATCACAGGCCTGCCTGTCCCGGCGATAGTCTATCAGAGGCCGAGGCCGCCGATGCAGACATATTTGGTATCGAGGTAGTCCTCGATACCCTGATGTCCGCCTTCCTTGCCGAGCCCGGACTCCTTGACGCCGCCGAACGGTGCTTCCGGCGTGGTGATCAGGCCTTCATTGACGCCGACCATGCCATATTTCAGCCCTTCCATGACGCGGAAGGCGCGGCCGAGGTCGCCGGTGTAGAAATAGCAGGCGAGGCCGAATTCGGTGTCATTGGCAAGCGCGATCGCCTCTTCCTCGGTCTCGAACCTGAAGACGGGCGCCACCGGCCCAAAAATCTCTTCCTTCATGAAGCGCATCTTGGGCGTCGCATCGGCGATGACGGTCGGCTGGAAGAACGAGCCGCCGAGCGCATGGCGCTTGCCGCCGGCGACGATCTTGCCGCCCTTCGAAGTCGCGTCGGCGATCAGTTCCTCGACCTTCTCCACCGCCTTCTCGTCGATCAGCGGCCCCTGCTGCACACCTTCCTCCAGACCGGAGCCGACCTTCAGCTTGTCGCTGGCGGCAGCCAGCTTCTCGACGAACCGGTCATAGACGCCGGCCTGGACAAGGAAGCGGTTCGTACAGACGCAGGTCTGGCCCGAATTGCGGTACTTGGCCGTGATCGCACCGGCGACGGCGCGATCGATGTCGGCGTCGTCGAAGACGATGAACGGCGCATTGCCGCCGAGCTCCATCGACACCTTCTTCACGGTGACCGACGACTTCTGGATCAGGATCTTGCCGACCTCGGTCGAGCCGGTAAAAGTGATCTTCTTGACCAGCGGATTGGCGCAGATCTCATCGCCGATCTCGCCGGCTGCACCGGTCAGGATGTTGATCACGCCCTTGGGGAAGCCGACCTCCTCGGCCAGCGCGCCCCAGGCCAGACCGGAGTAAGGCGTCTGCGAGGCGGGCTTGACCACGGCGGTGCAACCCGCGGCGAGTGCCGGGCCGAGCTTGCGGGCCAGCATCGAGGACGGGAAATTCCACGGCGTGATGGCGGCGATGACGCCGACTGGTTCCTTGGTGACCAAGATACGACGGTCCGCCCATGGCGACGGCACGACATCGCCATAGGTGCGGCGGCCCTCCTCGGCGAACCACAGGATGTAGGAGGCGGCCGAGCCGATCTCGCCCTTCGATTCGAACAGCGACTTGCCTTGTTCGATGGTCAGGAGCTCCGCCAAAACGTCCTGATTGTCCATCATCGCATCGTGCAGCTTGCGCAGCAGCTTCGAGCGCTCGAGCGCGGTGGTCTTGCGCCAGGTCTTGAACGCTTCGTCGGCGGCTTCGATGGCGCGGCGGGTCTCGACCTTGCCCGCTTTCGGCACGGTGCCGATCTTGAGGCCGGTTGCCGGATTGGTCACGTCGATCGTCTGGCCGCTGTCGGCCTGCACCCATTCGCCGTTGATAAGATTGGCCTGGCGCATGAAATGGCTGGTTTTCTGAAGCATGGTCTAGCCTCCGTTCGGCGCTCACGGGCCGCTATCTGGATGTCTTCGATTAGCGCACCGTGCGCTGGGGCCATTGCTCTTAACCTAGGGAAAGCCCCGCAAGCAATCGCAAGATGGCATATAGGGGTTATGCCAGTGCAAGGCGAGTGCCCGGGGCCTGATTTCACCGCTGGCACATCGCGTCGAAACGGACTCACGCCGAGCGGCTCAGACCCTGGTCATATTCATGTCAGCCGAAGACGTGCACGCTCACCGCCAGCCAGAAAGCCGTGGTGACGACCGCGCTCGCGGTCGCGATGGTCATCTGGTTCGAAGCCAGCGCCTGGCCTGTGTTGAACTGCACGGCAATGAGATAGGAATTGATGCCGGATGGCAGCGCCGCCACCACGACCGCTACCTTGGCGGTCAAGGGCGGCAGGCCGAGCAACCAGACGAAGATCAGAACCAGCGCCGGCATCAGGAACAGCTTCAGCGTCGATAGCGCCAGCGCCGGGCGGACATTGCCTGATATGCCGAAGCGGCGCAGGCTGAGCCCCATGGCGAACAGCGCCACCGGCCCGGCGGTGCCGGCCAGCGCGTCCACCAGCCGCATGACCAGTTCGGGCAGCGGGATGCCGCTGAAGCGCCATGCGAGACCCAAAAGAATGCCGATGATCAGCGGATTGATGAACAGCCGCCTCAGGAAATTGCGGACGACGCGCACGGGATGCACATGCTCGCCGCCGCCGCGGCCGAACATCTCGAACAGCACGATCGAAGCCATCATCATGACAGGCAGATGCACGGAAACCAGGAGCGACAGCACCTCGAATCCATCTCGCCCGAATATGCCGAGAATGAACGGCGCGCCGAGCAGGACAACATTGGAATAAGCCGACGACACGCCGCCGACGACACCGGCGCGTGCGTCGCGTCCGAATATCCGCGTGGTGACGACATGGCCGGCGGCCCAGGTGATTGCCACCGCCGCGAAATAGGCCCCCCATAGCGACCACGGTGCCACCCCGTGGAAATCGGCATTCACCATCGTCTGGAACAACAGCAGCGGCATCGCAACGCTGACCGCGAAATCGGATATCCCCTCGCCGCTCGCCGGCTTCATATAACCGGTGAACCCGGCGAGGTAGCCGAGCGCCACGAGGCTGAAGACGAAAAGGACGGTTTCGGTAAGCGGAGACATTTTTCCAGGGATAGGCGAGCCAAGGTCGCGGTGCAATCGCGCCCGAATTTCTTCGACCCCGAATTTGTTCTGCCAAGCGGGGCATCGCCGAAGGCGGCTGGACGTTTCCCATCCCGCTCACGACCGGAAGACCGATCTGGTGAAGCAGCGGATGACGAAGGAGAGGTGAGACCGCGCAGCCCGCAGGCCTTTCGCTTGTCTTTGTACCTGCTTTCCGATCCCTATATGCGGGTGGCCGGTGCCCGGCTTCTGGAAGGATTGCGATGATCCGATTTGTCCTGGCGTTGTTCCTGTTTGGCGTCCCCGTTGCAGCGCATGCGACGGACGCCGGCTGGGCGCTGCTGCGCGATGGCGGCCATGTCGTGCTTTTGCGCCATGCCATGGTCACCGGCACCACCGATCCCGCCAATTTCGATATCGGCAACTGCGCCACCCAGGTCAATCTGTCCGCACGCGGCAAGCAGCAGTCGAGCAAGATCGGCGCCTTGCTTGCCGCCCGCGCCGCCCCGGTCGAGCGCGTGCTGTCCAGCCGCTATTGCCGCTGCCTCGACACCGCGCGCATCGCCTTCGAGACCGAGCCGGAGCCTTTCGCGCCGCTCGACCTGCTGAAGGGCGACGCGGCGCAGAATGCGGCGCAACTCGCCGCGATCATGAAGGAAATCCGTGCCTATTCCGGCTCTGACAACCTGGTCATGGTCACTCATCTTGAAGATATCGCTGCGTTGACGGGCGTCTCGCCGCGCGAGGGCGAAGCCGTTGTCGTCGAGCCGCAGGGCGATGGCCTGCGCGTGCTCGGCCGCGTTACGTTCTAATGGGGGCCGAGCGGTGCATCAGCGAGCAGCCACGCGTCGATGAGGACTTGCGACAGAGGTAATGTTGCCAAAATACCACCAAAGAAAGATGCCGCGCTAGGGCCGCGACAATCAGGCCAACATCGTCCGCCGCCGCCAGCTATGGACGGGCCGCCGGGTTGACCGGCGGCCCGTCTTGCGTTTCTTGGGCACGCTACCCATCTGCACCCGGCGTATCAGGCCTTTTCCTGCCGGGAAAAACCGATTAGACAGCGCCCAAACAAGATGCGGACAGATTCCGCCCGCAACCGAAGGAAAAGCCCTTGTCCACCACGTTCGACAAAGTCGCCAAGATCATTGCCGACACCAGCGAGATCGACATCGACACCATCACGCCCGAGAGCCACACGATCGACGATCTCGGCATCGACAGCCTCGATTTCCTCGACATAGTCTTCGCCATCGACAAGGAATTCGGTATCAAGGTGCCGCTGGAAAAGTGGACCCAGGAAGTCAATGACGGCAAGGCTTCGACGGACGATTACTTTGTCATGAAGAACCTGTGCGCCAAGATCGACGCACTGGTGGCCGCCAAGACCGCCTGATCCGTACCCGATCATCCATGAGCCCCCGCGACGTCGTCATCACCGGCATTGGCCTTGTCTCCTCGTTGGGAGAAGGCCCCGATGAACACTGGCGCAAGCTCACTCAGCCGGGTCAGAAGCCGGTGCTCGAAGCCGAGCGTTTCGCGCCCTACACCGTCCATCCGCTGCCGGAGATCGACTGGAACCTGCAGATCGCCAAGCGCGGCGACCAGCGCCAGATGGAAACCTGGCAGAGGCTCGGCACCTATGCCGCCGGTCTTGCGCTGGATGATGCCGGCATCAAGGGCAATGACGAGCTCTGCACGACCATGGACATGGTCGTGGCCGCCGGCGGCGGCGAGCGCGACGAAGCGGTCGATGCCGCCATCCTGGCCGCCTCGGAAAGCCGCAACGACCGTGACGTGCTGCTCAACGAGAAGCTTACCACCGAATTGCGCCCCACCCTGTTCCTGGCGCAGCTCTCCAATCTGCTCGCCGGCAACATCTCCATCGTCCACAAGGTGACGGGATCGTCCAGGACCTTCATGGGCGAGGAAGGCGCCGGCGTCGCCGCAGTCGAGACGGCGGCCGCGCGCATTCGTTCCGGCCAGTCGACGCATATACTGGTGGGCGGCGCCTTCCAGACCGAACATTCCGATATGTTGCTCGGCTATGAGCTTGCCGGCTATCTGCATCGCGGTGCCTGGAAGCCGGTCTGGCAGCGGCAAGGCGCCGAAGGTGGCGGCGTGGTATCGGGATCCGGCGGCGCCTTCCTGGTGCTGGAGCAGCGCGAACACGCGGCAAGCCGGGGGCGCAGGATCTATGCCGAACTCGGCCCGGTCGTCTCCGGCCGTGCCAGGCGGCGGCAGGGCGAGCTCGATTCCGAGATCGCCGCGCTGCTCAAGAAGACTGCCGTGCCGAATGGCGGCTTGCTGACCATGTCTGGCGCCTCAGGCGCTCACGCGGCTACCGCCGCCGAGAAGGCGGCATTCGACGCCAATCCCGCGATCGCGGTGCGCGGCTTCGCGACGCTGACCGGCCACATGAAGGAAGCGCAGTTTCCCTTCGCCGTGGCGCTGGCGGCGCTCGCCGTCGACCGCAAGGCCGCCTACCCCGTTTTCGATGCCGCTGCCGAGAAACCGTTCGAGGGCGTTCCCAGAAGCGTCCTTGCAACGGCAATCGGCTACCACCAATTCGAGGGCATGGCGCTGGTCAACGCCGCATAGAGCGGCCAGCCACATACAATGATAAAGGTTAGGGCTTCCGGATGGCCAATCTCAGAGATCACATGGGCAGGCCGATCGTTGCCGTCACAGGCATCGGCGTGGTTACTTCCCTTGGAGCCGGGAAATCAGACAATTGGGCGGCGCTGACCTCGGGCAGATCGGGCATCCACCCGATCACCCGCTTCCCTGTCGACCACCTCAACACCCGCATTTCCGGCATGGTCGATTTCCTTGCGTCGAGCTCGAAGGGCGCCAGCCCCCTCACCTACGAACTGGCGGAGACCGCCGCGCAGGAAGCTGTTGCCGAAGCCGGCCTCAATTCCAGCGACTTCGGCGGACCGCTGTTTCTGGCCTCGCCGCCGGTCGAACTCGACTGGCATGAGCGGTTCGCGCTCTACAATTCCGACAAGCACGACGCCGGTGCCGAAAGGCTGCTTCGGGTGGCGCGCGGTCTGAAGGAGCTCGATACTTTCGAGACTACGCAGTTCGGCTCGATCGCCGACCGGCTCGCCGACCGTTTCGGCACGCGCGGCCTGCCGATCACGCTGTCGACCGCTTGCGCCTCCGGCGCAACGGCCATCCAGCTTGGGGTCGAGGCAATCCGCAGAGGCGAATGCGACCGGGCACTGTCGATCGGCGCGGATGGCTCGGCAACCGCCGAGGCGCTGATTCGCTTCTCGCTGCTGTCGGCGCTTTCGACCCACAACGACATCCCCGAAAAAGCCTCCAAGCCCTTCTCCAAGGACCGCGACGGCTTCGTGCTGGCCGAAGGCTCAGGCGCTCTCGTGCTGGAATCGCTGGAGGCAGCGCTCGCCCGCGGAGCGAGCGTTCTGGGCATTCTGCGCGGCTGCGGCGAAAAGGCGGACGATTTTCACCGCACCCGCTCCAAGCCGGATGGTTCGCCGGCCATCGCGGCGGTGCGCGCCGCCCTCGCCGATGCCGGCCTGGGCGAGGACGAGATCGACTATGTCAACGCGCACGGCACCTCGACGCCGGAAAACGACAAGATGGAGCACCTGTCGCTGTCGACGGTGTTCGGCGAACGGATTGGCTCGATGCCGATCTCGTCCAACAAGTCGATGATCGGCCACACGCTGTCCGCCGCCGGCGCGGTGGAAGCGGCGTTTTCCCTGATGACCATGCGCGAAGGCGTCATTCCCCCGACCATCAACTACGACAATCCCGATCCGGCGATCGTGCTCGATGTCGTGCCCAACAAGAAGCGCAATGCGCAGGTCGGCACCGTGCTCTCGAACTCCTTCGGCTTTGGCGGCCAGAACACTTGCCTTGTCATGGCGCGGGAACCGGTCTAAGCGAGCCACTTCCGCTAGAACAGAACCGACAGGCTCCATGCGCGCACTGCAACTTATCGAGGACCGCCGTCTTGAAACGGTGGACCTGCCGCCCCCGCCGCCGCCCGCGCTTGGCGAGGTGACGCTGCGCATCAAGGCAGTGGCGCTGAACCACATCGACGTCTGGGGCTGGCGCGGCATGGCTTTCGCCAAGCGCAAGCTGCCGCTGGTCGTCGGCGCGGAAGCCTCCGGCGAGGTCGAGACCGTCGGCCCCGGCGTTTCCGGGCTGCTGCCGGGACAGTTGGTATCGATTTACGGCGCGCGCACCTGCGGCCTCTGCCGCGCCTGCCGCGAAGGTCGCGACAATCTGTGCGAACACGTCTCGGGCGTTCATGGCTTCCACCTCGACGGCTTCGCGCAGGAGAAGATCAACCTGCCGGCGCGCCTGCTGGTCCCCGCCCCTCCGGGCGTGAGCGAGATCGGCGCGGCTGTCGCCCCCGTCACTTTCGGCACCGTCGAACACATGCTGTTCGACAATGCCAGGCTCGAGCCCGGCGAGACGATCCTTGTCCATGCCGGCGGATCCGGCATCGGCTCGGCTGCCATCCAGCTGGCGAAGCGGATGGGCTGCACGGTCATCACCACGGTCGGCTCGAACGACAAGATCGACAAGGCCAAGGCGCTCGGCGCCGATCATGTCATCAACTACCGTGACGACCGGTTCGAGGGCGTCGTGCGCAAGCTGACCAAAAAGAAGGGCGTCGACGTCGTGTTCGAACATGTCGGCGCCGATACTTTTGCCGGCTCGATGCTGTGCCTGAAGCGCGGCGGCCGCCTCGTCACCTGCGGCTCGACGTCCGGCGTGTCGACGCAGGTCAATCTGATGCAGCTCTTCCAGCAGCAGTTGAAGCTGCTCGGCTCCTTCGGCTGCCGCATGGAGAACATGGCCAACGCCATGCAGAAGATGGCGGCGGGACAGGTCGCACCCGTCATCGATACCGAAGTCGGCTTCGACGACATCGACGCCGCGCTGAAGCGCATGGAAGGCCGCGACGTGTTTGGCAAGATCATCCTGCGCGTCGTCTAGGCCCTGACTTCTGTGTTGAAGAAGCTTCGCCGCGACCTGATGTTCCGCTACGGCCGGCAATTGCGCCGGTTCGAGCACTGGCTGGTCGCGCGCATTGCGATGATCATCATCTCGGTACTGCGCCTGCTGCCCCCCGACAGCGCGCTGAATTTCGCCGACCGCGTCGCCCGCCGCATCGGTCCATGGGTCGGACGCCATAATGTGGCCGTCGACAATCTGCGCAAGGCCTATCCGCAGAAGAGCGAAGCCGAGATCCAGGCCATCGCCTCCGACATGTGGGGCAACATGGCGCGTCTGGCCGCCGAATACATCTTTCTCGACGCCTTGTTCGACTACGATCCAACTGCCACCCGTCCCGGCCGTGTCGAGGTCAAGGGAGTAGACCATTTCGTCGAGATCGCGGCCGAAAAGAAGCCGCACATCGTCTTCACCGGACATCTCGGCAATTTTGAATTGCTGCCGGTGGCGGCGACTACTTTCGGCATGAATATCACCGCGCTGTTTCGCCCGCCCAACAATCCGTACCTGGCCGACTACATCCTCTCGACGCGCCGCGCGACCATGGGATCTTTGCTGCCCTCGATGGCGGGCGCGTCGTTCGCGCTCGCCTCGGTATTGGAAAACGGCGGCAATATCGGGGTTCTTGTCGACCAGAAGTTCACGGGCGGGCTGGAAACGACATTCTTCGGCCGCCCCTGCCAGAGCAATCGCGTGCTCGGCACGCTTGCCCGTCATTACGATTGCGACGTCTACCCGGCGCGCTGCGTCAGGCTGCCGGGCAACCGCTTCAGGCTCGAGATAGAAGAGAAGCTGACATTGCCGCGCACCGCCGATGGCAGCGTCGACGTGCGCGCCACCACCCAGCTCCTCAACGACGTGGTCGAGCGCTGGGTGCGCGAGGATCCCGGCCAGTGGATGTGGTTCCACAAGAGATGGGATATCAGCCGCAAGCGACGCAAGGCAAAGACCCGAAGCGCGTAGTCTGGAGCCGTCCGACGCGCCTCAGGCACGACGGCCGGCGCAGCAGTCAATTCCTCACGACGATGCGCGTGTTGCCGAAGCCGACTTCTCTCACCATCGAATAGAAAGCCGCCGCATTGGCCGTATGCAGCCGCACGCAGCCATGCGAGGCCGGTCGGCCGAGCTGCCTCACCGCGCCCGTTCCGTGGATGGCATAGCCGCCGCGGAAGAACACGGAATAAGGCATCGGCGACATGTCGTATTTGCGCGAATACCACATCCGGGCCGTTCGCTGCGGCCGGTAGGTGCCGCGTGGCGTGAAGTAGCCGGACCGAGCCGTGGACACCCTCCACCGGTAGACCTCCTGGCCGTACCTGACCGTCATCGTCTGCGACGACACGTCTATGTTTGCAATGAGGCTGGCTGCCCAGCTCTGCACCGAAGCACCGAACAGCATCGTGACAAGCGCTGCTGCCATGAGAACTGTCTTTTTCATGCGATCAAACCCCTTTGATTGCCCCTTGCCTGCCTTCACGTCGTTTTTCATCTCTTTAACGGCAGGTGAACGGCATAACATATACTCTTGACCAATTCGCCAATCCAAAGCAGCGAATTTGAACGAATTCCCGCAAGAGTTGCCGTAACGACACGCCGCAACGGCCTAATTGCCAGCGGACTTGCAAAACGACGCCGATCGCTGCTCAACTCGGGCCATGAACGAGCGACTCCTCCAAGCGATCGATGACCGGCGTGACGATCTCGTCGCGCTGACCGCCGAGCTGATCCGCTTTCCCACCATCAACCCGCCCGGCGAAGCGTACCGGCCATGCGCCGAATTTCTTGGCGCGCGGCTGAAGAAGAGCGGCTTTCAGACCGAGTTCATCCGTGCCGAGGGCACGCCCGGCGACACCGCCCGCTACCCGCGCGTCAACGTCGTCGCCCGCTTCGATGGACGCTCGCCTGGCGCCTGCGTCCACTTCAACTCGCATATCGATGTCGTCGAGGCCGGCGACGGCTGGACCGTCGATCCCTTCGCCGGCGTCGTCAGGGACGGCAAGGTCTACGGCCGCGGCGCCTGCGACATGAAGGGCGGCCTGGCTTCCTCGATCATCGCGGCCGAAGCCTTCATAGAGGTATTTCCCGATTTTCCCGGCGCCATCGAGATATCAGGCACGGTCGACGAGGAATCCGGCGGCTTCGGCGGCGTCGCGCATCTGGCGAGGCTCGGCTATTTCTCGAAACCCAGGGTCGACCACGTCATCATTCCCGAACCGTTGAACAAGGACCGCATCTGCCTTGGCCATCGCGGCGTCTGGTGGGCCGAGATCGAGACCAAGGGCGAAATCGCGCATGGCTCGATGCCGTTCCTCGGCGACAATGCGGTGCGCCATATGGGCGCCGTGCTAAGAGCATTCGAGGACGAATTGTTCCCCGCGCTTGACCGCAAGATGACGCGCATGCCGGTCGTGCCCGAAGGGGCAAAGCGTTCGACCATGAATATCAACTCTATCCATGGCGGCCAGACCGAGGATTTCCGGCCCGGCCTGCCCTCGCCCAACGTGCCCGATTCCTGCCGGCTGACCATCGACCGCCGCTTCTTGCTCGAAGAGGATCTCGCCACGGTCAAGGGCGAGGTGACCGGCATTCTCGAGCGGCTGAAGCGTGATCGGCAAAAGTTCGACTACGAGATCCGTGACCTGATGGAGGTGCTGCCGCTGATGACCGAACGCGACGCTCCGGTCGTCAAGGCAATCGCGCAAGGCATCCACGCGATCTTCGATCGCGAGCCCGACTACGTCATTTCACCCGGCACCTACGACCAGAAGCACATTGCCCGCATCGGCCATGTCTATGATTGCATCGCCTATGGCCCGGGCATTCTCGATCTCGCCCACCGGCCTGACGAATGGGTCGGCATCTCGGATATGGTGGAATCGGCCAAGGTGATGGCGTTCGGGCTCAACGTGCTGCTGCGCGGCGCCCCATAGCGCGGGGCAAGTGCCGACGATCGATGCGGTTGCCTGGAGAAAACATTCCCGGCTACGCCGCCGCACAGCACGAAACGCAATTTACTCCCGTGCGAAATCACGCTTCTATTCGCCCGGTTTGAGCGCATGTTTGACCACACGGGGAGTCGCACGATGAAATTGTGGAAAACCATCCTGGCAGCTGCCGTCTTGGCGTTGGCCGTCGGCACTCCCGCGCTGGCGGCGCGAACCGATCTGGTCATCGGCATCCCGCTCGAACCGCCGCATCTCGATCCGACCGCCGGAGCCGCCGCCGCAATCGACGAGGTTCTCTATGCCAATGTGTTCGAAGGCTTGACCCGCATCGGGCCAAACGGCGAGGTGCTGCCGGACCTGGCCGAAAGCTGGACCATCTCCGACGACGGCAAGACCTACACTTTCAAGCTGCACACCGGCGTGAAATTCCACGATGGCGCCGGCTTCAGCGCCGAAGATGTGAAATTCTCGCTCGACCGTGCCCGCGCCGACAATTCGGTCAATGCGCAAAAAGCCCTGTTCGCGGCCATCGATAGGGTCGACGCGGTCGACCCGGCAACGGTCAAGGTGACGCTGAAGAACCCGCGGGGATCCTTCCTCTACAATATGGGCTGGGGCGATGCTGTCATCGTCTCGCCGAAATCCGCTGACGCCAACAAGGAAAAGCCGGTCGGAACCGGCCCGTTCAAATTCCAGAGCTGGGCCAAGGGATCCTCGATCACGCTGGTGAAATCCGACAGCTATTGGGGCACGCCGGCTTACCTCGACAAGGTCGAATTCCGCATCGTGCCCGATGCCGCCGCTAGCGTACCGGCATTGCTTTCCGGCGATATCCAGGCGTTCCCATTCTTCGATCCTGACAGTCTCGCGCAGGTCAAGGACGATCCGCGTTTCAAGGTGGTGATCGGTTCGACCGAAGGCGAAACCATCCTGTCGATCAACAACAAGAAGCCGCCCTTCGACAAATTGCTGGTCAGGCAGGCGATCTCCTACGCGCTCGATCGCAAGGCGATCATCGACGGTGCCTCGGCCGGCCTCGGCCTGCCGATCGGCTCGCATATGTCGCCGGCCAACAAGGATTATGTCGACCTCACCGGCCGCTATCCGCACGACGTCACCAAGGCCAAGGAACTCTTGAAGGAAGCAGGCCTGGAGAACGGCTTCAAGGCGACGCTGAAGCTGCCGCCGCCCACCTATGCCAGGCTCGGCGGCGAGATCATCGCCTCGCAACTCCGTGATGTCGGCATCAACCTCGAGATCATCCCGGTCGAGTGGGCGCAGTGGCTAGACCAGGTGTTCACCAAGAAGGACTACGACCTGACCATCGTCTCCCATACCGAGCCCAATGACATCGGTATCTATGCGCGCAAGGATTATTACTTCAACTACGACAACCCGGCCTTCGACAAGGTGATCGCCGATCTGGATGTCACCTCCGACGAAGCCAAGCGCAAGGAATTGCTGGGGCAGGCACAGAAGATCCTGGCCGACGACGCCGTGGTCGGTTTCCTCTACGAACTGCCCAAGGTCGGCGTCTGGGACGCCAAGCTGGAAGGCCTGTGGGAAAACGCGCCGATCCAGGCCAATGATCTCACCAAGGTGAAGTGGAGCGAGTGAAGCCGTTGGCCAAGAGGCGACGCTTGCGTTCCGCACCCCCCTCTGCCCTGCCACGCTGCCTGACTAGAGCCGCAGGACGATCGTTTCAGGTTTGCGCCGCCCCTCATCGCCCTGCCGGGCACTTCTCCCCGTATAGTGACGGGGAGAAGGGGGCTGGCCGCAACCTCGGCACCCTTTCTGCAACGCTGAAGATTGGCGAAACCCTTTGCGAAGGCGTCCTTCTCCCCGTCTCTATACGGGGAGAAGATGTCGGCAGGCAGATAAGGGGCAGCGCCGATTTCGACTATTGGCCGGTCGAGCGATGACCGCCTACCTCCTCAAGCGCCTCGCCATCGCCGCCGCCACGCTGGCGTTGGCCTCCATGGTCGTCTTCGCGGTGCTGGAGATCCTGCCCGGCGATCCGGCGCGGCTGATGCTGGGCATGAATGCCAGCGCCGATCAGGTCGAGCTGCTGCGCAACCAGATGGGCCTCGACGCGCCCCTGCCCTGGCGTTACCTGCACTGGGCCGGCGGCCTGCTCAGCCTGGATTTCGGCCGCTCCTACACCTATTCGGTGCCGGTCATCGATCTCGTGCGCGAGCGTCTCGTCGTCTCGCTGCCGCTGGCGCTGATCGCGCTCGCCCTATCCACCCTCATCGCCATTCCGGTCGGCCTGTTTTCAGCGAACCATCGCGGGCGGATGGGTGACACGACGGCGATGGGCGCCGCGCAGCTCGGCGTCGCCATCCCCAATTTCTGGTTCGCACTGATGCTGATCTATCTCTTCGCCGTCTGGCTGCGGCTGGTTCCGGCCGGCGGCTTTCCCGGCTGGGGGGCCGGCGTCTGGCCGGCGCTGAAATCGCTGCTTTTGCCCGCAGTGGCGCTCGCGCTGCCGCAGGCCGCGATCCTGGCACGCGTCACCCGTTCGGCACTGATCGAGGTGCTGAACGAGGACTATATCCGCACGGCCCGCGCCAAGGGCCTGCCCTACCGCGTGGTCCTGTGGCGGCACGCGCTGCGCAACGCCATGATCCCGGTGCTGACCATTCTTGGCCTGCAATTCGCCTTCCTGCTCGCCGGCACCATCATCATCGAGAACGTCTTCTACCTGCCCGGCCTCGGCCGGCTGGTGTTCCAGGCGATCACCCAGCGTGACCTGATCGTCGTGGAAAGCGTCGTCATGCTGCTGGTCGCCGCGGTCATCGCCGTCAACCTCGTCGTCGACCTCTCTTACGCCGTCGTCGATCCGCGCCTCCGAAGTCGGCAATGATGTTGCATCCGGACATCCCCGAAGAGACGCTGGGCGGCATCCTCGTCAAGGCGTTCGGTAACCGCTCGTTTCTTGCCGGCTTCGCCGTCACATTGTTCGTGGCGGCGGTGGCGATCCTCTCCTATGTCTGGACGCCCTACGACGTGACCCGGCTGGTCATATCCGACAAGACGCTGGCGCCGTCCTGGATGCACTGGTTCGGCACCGACCATTTCGGCCGTGACATCCTGTCGATGATCATGGTCGGCGCCCGCAATTCGATCGCCGTGGCGCTGGTCGCGGTGGGCATCGGCATGGGCGTCGGCGTGCCGCTCGGTGCTTTTGCGGCGGCGCGCGGCGGCCTCATCGACGAGGTGCTGATGCGCATCAACGATCTGGTCTTCGCCTTCCCTGCGCTTTTGTCGGCGATTATGATCACCGCCATCTTCGGCCCCGGCGCCGTCAATGCCATCATCGCCATCGGCATCTTCAACATCCCTGTCTTTGCCCGCGTCGCCCGGGCCGGGGCCTTGGCGATCTGGCCGCGAGAATTCATCCTCGCCGCCCGCGCCGCCGGCAAGGGCAAGGCGCTGATCACCGTCGAACATGTCTTGCCCAACATCGCCACCTTGCTTCTGGTGCAAGGCACCATTCAGTTCGCGCTCGGCATATTGGCCGAGGCCGGGCTTTCCTATCTCGGCCTCGGCGTCCAACCGCCGATGCCGAGTTGGGGCCGCATGCTGTTCGACGCCCAGACCCGCATGGTGGTGGCGCCCTGGATGGCGATCTTTCCCGGCATGGCGATCGTGATCACCGTGCTTGGGCTGAACCTTTTGGGCGACGGCATCGCCGACATCCTCGATCCGAAATCGCGGCGGCAACGATGAGCCTGCTGGAAATCGACAATCTCTCGCTGGCAATCGGAGACACACCGATCCTCCGGAGCATCGAGCTCTCCATCGCGCCTGGCGAGGTAATGGGGCTGGTCGGCGAATCCGGCTCCGGCAAATCGATGACGGCTCTGAGCGTCATGCGGCTCTTGCCATATGCGGCGCGTGCCAGCGGGCACGTTACCTTCGACGGCATCGACATCCTCGCGGCAAGCGAGGATCAGATGTGCGCCCTGCGCGGCGACGATATCGGCATGGTGTTCCAGGAGCCGATGACCGCGCTGAACCCGCTCAAGACCATCGGCGAGCAGGTCGCCGAAGGCATACGCTGGCATGCCAAGGCAAGCCGCGCCGAGGCGGAAGAGCGGGCGCGAAAAATGCTCGACCGGGTCGGCTTGCCATCGGCAAAATTCCCGCTGTCGCGTTATCCGCACGAACTGTCCGGCGGCCAGCGCCAGCGCGTCGTCATTGCCATGGCCTGCGCGCTGAAGCCGAAGCTGCTGATCGCCGACGAGCCGACCACGGCGCTCGACGTGGTGCTGCAGGCGCAAATCCTCGCCCTCTTGCGCGACCTTGTCGCGGAGAGCGGCATGGGCCTGCTCCTGATCTCGCATGACCTCGCCGTGGTGACGGAAATGGCCGACCGCATCACCATCCTTCGGCATGGCGAGGTGATGGAAGCAGGCGACACGGCACGCACCCTCTCTGAACAGCTCCACCCCTATACCCGCCAGCTGGCGCTGGCCTCGATGCACGTGCCCGCACGTGCCCGGCCGCATGGCGTCACGGCAGCCCGGCCCTTGCTCGAGGTCGAGGGCGTGACGCGCGATTATCCTGGCCGGCGCACCTCACTGTTCAGGCGCGCGCCTGATATCCGCGCCGTCGACGGCGTGTCGCTATCGATGGCGCCGGGCCAGTCGGTGGCGCTGGTCGGCCGCTCCGGCTGCGGCAAGTCTACGTTGGCGCGCATGATCCTGGCGCTCGACCGGCCGAGTTCGGGCACCATCCGCTTTCGCGGCGAGCCCCTCACCGGCAAGAGCGAGGCGGACCTGAAGCCGGCGCGGCGCGACATGCAGGTAGTGTTCCAGGATCCCTATGGCTCGTTCGATCCGCGCCAGAAGGTCGAGAAGCTGGTCGCCGAGCCGCTGCACGTGCTGGACAGGAAACCGGGGCGCGCCGAGCGCCGCGAGATGGTGGCGCAGGCGCTGCACGAGGTCGGCCTCGACCAGTACGACATGGAAAAGTATCCGCACGAGTTTTCCGGCGGCCAGCGCCAGCGCCTGTCGATCGCCCGCGCCATCATCACCCGACCAAAACTGGTCGTCGCCGACGAGCCGGTTTCGGCGCTCGATGTTTCGATCCGCGCTCAGATCCTCGACCTGTTCGCCGAGCTCAACCAGAAACTCGGCATCGCTTATCTCTTCATCACCCACGACCTCACCGTCGCCCGCGCCATAACGGACGAAGTGCTGGTCATGCATGACGGCCAGATCGTCGAGCGTGGCCGGACGAGCGAGGTGCTGGATCACCCGCAATCCGAGGCGGCCAAGGCGCTTGTCGCCGCAGCGCCGGACCTGCACAGGGCAATTGCACGCCGTATGCAGGAGCAGGGGTGAGTGATCGGTTCGCGAAGCGAATCCGCCGTGTGAGTGAAAGGCAACAAACGCCGGAGGGTGCCGCAGATAGCCGGCCCCGGCCGGGATCAACCTACTGCTCCGATTTCACCACGTCGACCGGGCTGATGTCGAGCAGGTCGAGCGTGCGGCGCAGCAGGCGCACCTCGGTCTCGGCCAATTGCGCGTCCGCCTTGGCGATCTCGGCCATATGCTGCGCCAGTTGCTTGCGCCGCTCGACATCGAGGTCGCGGAACAGCGCGATGGCCTGCGAGCCATTGGTCTCGTAACCGAATTCGTTGAGATATTCGATGACGGCGTCGATGCTGGTTTCCGGAATGCCGAAGGCATCCTTGCAGATGCGCCGGAAAGCAACCATCTCGCTCTCGCTGACCGTTCCATCGGCCAGGATCATGCGGAACAGCATCAGAAGTTCCGCCGACAACACGGGGTCGTCCGCCACCTTGCGCACGCCCGGGTCGCCGTCGAAGATCGAGCGTATCTGGTCGAGCAGTTCGAATGCCATCGGAAGCCCCTTTGCCGATTCCTCTAATCCATGTAGCCCAAAAAGCGCAGCGGTTGGGATAACGACAGCACAAACACGAAATCCAGGCGCGACGCTTAGGATAGAAGTAGCGTGAAATCGGTCTTGCGCAAACGGGGTGTTCGTGATCGAAGCCGGAGCGTCTTTTGGCTTGATACTTCCCACCCGATGATCGACCTCACTTTACAATCCGTCGCCATGCTCGCCTTCGCCGGTTTTGCCGCGGGTTTTGTCGACTCGATCGCCGGTGGCGGTGGACTGATCACCATCCCCGCACTGCTGCTGGCCGGCTTCTCGCCGGTCGAGGCGCTGGGAACAAACAAGCTGCAGGGCATGTTCGGCTCGGGATCTGCGACCATCCACTATGCCGCGAAAGGCCATGTCGACCTTCGCCGGCAACTGCCTTCTGCGCTGCTGGCGCTCGCGGGCGGTGCCGTCGGTGCCTTGCTGGCAACGGTCGTGCCCGGCGACCTGCTGCGGGCGCTTCTGCCGCTGGTGCTGATCGCCATCGCGCTCTATTTCGCCCTGAAGCCCAACATGACCGACGTCGATCGCGCCGAGCGTATGACACCCTTCCTGTTCGGGATAACGCTGGTGCCGGCCATCGGCTTTTATGACGGCCTGTTCGGGCCGGGTGCCGGCTCCTTCTACATGCTGGCCTTCGTCGCGCTTGCTGGCTACGGCGTGCTCAAGGCGACGGCCCATACCAAGCTGCTCAATTTCGCCTCCAACATCGGCGGTTTCGTCGTCTTCGCCGCGGTCGGTGTCATCTCCTGGAAGATCGGCCTGATGATGGGCGTCGCCCAGTTCCTCGGCGCCCGCCTCGGCGCCAGCCTGGCCATGCGCATCGGCGCCAGGCTGATCAAGCCGCTGCTTGTCATCGTCTGCGTCGCACTGGCGGCGAAGCTCCTGGCCGACCCGGCGAACCCGCTGCGCGTCCTGATTGGTGTGTGACCCGCGCGCCTGATGGAATGCCACTGTTCGAATCATGTCGAGGAGAGGACCCGCACATGAATCTCAGTGCACCTACCCAGACTGTTTTCATCGGCATTCTCGCCGCCCTTGGCCTTCTTGCGTTCGTCCCACTCGCATCGGTGTGGATCGTGCTCATTGCTTACATCGTGCTTGCCGGCGGCGGCCTGATGCGCGGCGCCTGACATTCAAATCTCAGGCAATTCGGAGCGCCCGGCCAAAGCCGGACGCTTTTGATTCCGGTCCTACTGGCCGAAGCGAGTGAAAAGAGCAGTTAGCTACCGCGCCAGTGCGAAAATCGCGTCGCAGTCAAGATGGGTTTCCAACTCGGCCGCGACCTCGTCGAGAGCCCTCTCGACCTCGGCGCGATAGTCGATGCCGCCGCCCTTGACGCCGAGGCTTTCGAGGAATCTCCCTCGAAAGGCGTCGGCGCCAAACAGGCCGTGCATGTAGGTTCCGACCACCTTGCCATCCGCCGACACAGCACCATCCTCGACGCCATTGATGATCGCCGACGGCCGCAGCATATCCGGGCCGGTGGTGCGGCCGAGATGAATCTCGTAGCCTTCAAGCGGCAGGTCGAACGGCACCGAGCGGGCGCTGACGTTGCGCACCGTCTTTTCCGGTTCCATCACCGTTTCGATGTCGAGCAGGCCAAGCCCTTCCGCTTCGGTGACGCTGCCTTCGATGCCGTCGGGATCACGCACGATGCGACCAAGCATCTGGAAGCCGCCGCAAATGCCGACGACATGGCCGCCGCGCCTGCGATGGGCGAGAAGATCACGGTCCCAGCCATTTTCGCGAAATTTCAGCAGATCCCCGATCGTCGACTTCGAGCCGGGAATGACCACCAGTCCCGCATCCTGCGGCAACGGCTTTCCAGGCGGCACGAACACCACTTCCACCTGCGGCTCGGCCTTGAGCGGGTCGAGATCGTCGAAATTGGCGATGCGGCCAAGCATCGGCACCGCCACCTTCAGCGCACGCGCCTCCCCGGAGGCAAGCCGTTCCAGCACCACCGAATCCTCCGAGGGCAGCCGCGCAGCCGCCTTCAGCCACGGCACGACGCCGAAGCAGCGCCAGCCGGTAAACCCTTCGATCGCCTTGATGCCGTCGTCGAACAGCGAGACGTCACCACGGAACTTGTTGATGAGGTAGCCAACGATCATGCGCCGGTCTTCCTCCGGCAGGATCAGATGCGTGCCCGCGACCGAGGCGATGACGCCGCCGCGATCGATGTCGCCGACCAGCACGACAGGCACGTCGGCCCGCGTCGCAAAACCCATATTGGCGATGTCGCGGCTTCTGAGGTTGATCTCCGCCGGCGAACCCGCGCCCTCGACGATGACGAGATCGGCGCCCTCGCCAACCTTTGCCCAGGAGTCCAGCACCGCGTCCATCAGCCGGCCCTTCAACGCCTGGTAGTCGCGCGCCCGCGCCTCGCCGAACACCTTGCCTTGCACGATGACCTGCGCACCGACATCGGTCTGAGGCTTGAGCAGCACCGGGTTCATGTGAACCGATGGCGGCACGCCGCAGGCGATCGCCTGCAGCCATTGCGCGCGGCCGATCTCGCCGCCGCCAGCCCTGTTGTCGCCGGGAATATCGGCGACGGCGGCATTGTTCGACATGTTCTGCGGCTTGAACGGACGCACCTTCAGCCCACGCTTTTTCGCGGCGCGGCACAGCCCGGCGACCAGCACGGTCTTGCCGACATCCGAACCCGTGCCTTGCAGCATGATGGCTTTAGCCATGGCTCAGCCCCTGCCCTGCGTCGCGGTCCCGGTGATCGTGGATTTCTGCGCCAGCGGCCCGCCGCGCCAGATGTAGAGCGCCAGCAACGGCTCCTTGCCGGTGCGCATGGCGTGATTGACCTTGGAAGCGTGGTACACGACCTCGCCGGCCTCTCTCTTGTGAAAGCTGTTCTCGCCCATTCGCCACTCGGTGCCGCCGGTCAGCGGGATATAGATCTCCTCGGCGACATGATGGTGGTCGGGATAGACGATATTAGGCCCAAGGATCAGCACGCCGGCGGCGACCTCGTCGTTGGCGAAGTGGCCGCGGGTGCCGAATACTTCGAGCCAGCCATAATTGTCGATGAACGCCTTGCCGAAATCCGACTCGCCGTAGGTCTGGCCCCAGCGCAATTCGCCGCGCTCCTGCGCCAGAAATTGCACCAGCTGCTTGGCTCGCGCCGGCGTCAATTCGGCGGCGCGATCGAGATGGCGCAGGCAGCCGAGTGGGTGCGGTTCAAGCTCGCGGGCGGGCATATCCCACCCTATGCGCGCCACCGCATCCTGCACCAGGACGTCATCCACGGAAGCGAGATAGGCGTGGAACCGCTCTAGCAGCTCATCGAATTTTGTCGTCACATCTTGCTCCGGACATGCATTGACGCACAGCCGCTCCGCGGCGGCTCGGGTTGCGCGGCGGCATCATTGGTCTAGATTGGTGCGCGCGCAAAGCCAAAAACGACAGGCCAGCGAGCCAGCTGGCCAGCATATAGGGAGCACGCCATGGACGCCGCGGTCGATGCGAGCACCAGCCAGTTCGAACTCAACGAGGACCAGCGCGCCATCCAGGAGATGGCGCAGGCCTTCGCCGCCGATCGCGTCGCGCCGAATGCGCTAGACTGGGACCGCAACAAGCATTTCCCCGCCGACGTGATCCGCGAGACTGGCCCGCTGGGCCTCGGCGGCATCTATGTCAGCGACGATGTCGGCGGCTCCGCGCTCGGCCGGCTCGACGCCGTGCTGATCTTCGAAGCGCTGTCCCACGCCGACCCGGCCTTTTCGTCCTTCATCTCGATCCACAATATGGTGGCTTCGATGATCGACCGTTTCGGCGACGACGGCCAGCGCCGGCGCTTGCTGCCGAAGCTGACCTCCATGGAGTGGCTGGCGAGCTATTGCCTGACCGAACCGGGTTCCGGCTCCGACGCCGCTGCCCTGAAGACACGGGCGGTAAAGAGCGGTGGCGACTACGTGCTGAACGGCGTCAAGCAGTTCATCTCCGGCGCCGGCGACAGCGATGTCTATGCCGTCATGGTGCGCACCGGCGCCGAGGGACCGAAAGGCATTTCCACCATCGTCGTGCCGAAAGATGCGCCGGGCCTTTCCTTCGGCGCCAATGAGCACAAGATGGGCTGGCACATGCAGTCGACCCGCCAGGTCATTTTCGAGGATTGCAAGGTGCCGGCTGAAAACCTTTTGTCAGGCGAAGGCGCCGGTTTCGGCATCGCCATGGCCGGGCTCGATGGCGGCCGGCTGAACATCGCCGCGTGTTCGCTGGGCGGGGCCCAGTCGGCGCTCGACAAGGCGCTGTCCTACACATCAGAGCGCAAGGCGTTCGGCTCCAGGATCAACCAGTTCCAGGCTTTGCAGTTCAAGTTGGCCGACATGGAGACCGAATTGCAGGCGGCGCGCATCTTTCTTTATGCCGCCGCTTCCAAGCTCGACCGCAAGGCACCGGATGCCCCAAAATGGTCGGCAATGGCCAAGCGCTTCGTCACCGACACCGGTTTCGACGTCGCCAACGATGCGCTTCAGCTGCTCGGCGGTTACGGTTACCTGCACGATTACGGCATCGAGAAACTGGTGCGCGACCTGCGTGTGCACCAGATCCTCGAAGGCACCAACGAGATCATGCGGGTCATCATCGCCCGCGCGTTGATCGGTCGCTGAAGCCAGCAAGCTCCGGGAGAGAGACAATGACCACAATCGCCTTCATCGGCCTTGGCAATATGGGCAATCCAATGGCTGCGAACCTGGTCAAGGCGGGGTATCCCGTGCATGGCTTCGACCTCATGCCCGAAAACCTGACCGTTGCACGCGAGCATGGTGTGGTCATCATGGCCGATGCCGCCGCAGCAGTGAAGGATGCCGACGTCGTCATCACCATGCTGCCCGCCGGCAAGCATGTCCTGTCGGTCTACGAAGAGATCGCGTCCAAGGCAAAGAAGGGCGCGCTGTTCATCGATTCCTCGACCATCGACGTCGATTCGGCGCGCAAGGCGCATGCCATCGCCGCAAAGCACGGCCTGCTGTCGGTCGATGCGCCGGTCTCGGGCGGTACCGGCGGTGCCACGGCCGGCACGCTGACCTTCATGGCCGGCGGCTCCGACGATGCCTTCGCCGCCGCCGAGCCGATCCTTAAGCCCATGGCCGGGCGCATCGTCCATTGCGGCGGCGACGGCGCCGGCCAGGCGGCCAAGATCTGCAACAACATGATTCTCGGCATTTCGATGATCGGCGTCGCCGAGGCCTTCGTGCTGGCCGAAAAGCTCGGCCTGGCGCACCAGGCCCTGTTCGACGTTGCCTCGACCTCTTCAGGCCAGTGCTGGTCGCTGACCACCTATTGCCCGGTGCCCGGCCCGGTGCCGACCTCACCCGCCAACCGCGATTACAAGCCCGGCTTCGCCGCCGCACTCATGCTGAAGGATTTGAAGCTGTCGCAGGAAGCCGCACAAGCCGCGGGCGCGGTGACACCGCTTGGCGCCGAAGCGACACAGCTCTACGGCCTGTTCAACGCGCAAGGGAATGCCGGCGCCGATTTTTCCGGGATCATAAATTTTCTGCGCGGCGCCAATCTATAAGCGACTGATAAAGCTAGCTTTTCTTTCGTACGCCTCGCCGAAGAACCGCAAAATTTAGGTTTGCTTAAGCTCTCGATAACTCCGCGGTAACGATGTCCCTATAAAACGGATTGCGAGGCGGATATCGCGTCCGCCCGGCGCTCCGGATCAGGTCCCGCGTACCGGAGCCCGTAAGTTTCGCCAAGTGTTTGCGTAGCGAAACGCCAAGCGTATCTGGCAAAGCCGCGTTCCCGGTGGGGCGCGGTTTTTGCATTCCAGGATCCGACATCCCTCATATTCCGATTGCAGCGTTCGGGATCGGCACGTGATCTTCATTGGTCAGCACGATCGGCGCATCGGCGCCATCGACCCGGACCACGAGCAGGCGCGTGCTCCACGTGCCTGCGGTGCGAACCAGGTGCGAAAACACCGTGCCCTTTCCCTTGGCGCCGTGGATGGGAATGCTGAACCGCGCGTCACCCGTCCCATTCGCGTCGACGTTGAGATGGCCGCCGACCCAGAAATTGGCGGTCAAGTCGTCGCCGATAGTGGCTTTCACCCGGGTGTCGGCGCGAATGGCATCCATGGCCATGTGATAGGCGTCACTGTTCTTGATCATGAAAGGGATGCTGCCGACCATCGTCGCGCAGCCCCCGATACTGAGCACCCAGACGGCAAGACCGGCGATCGCCCAGTTGCGCTGCGTTCTGCGGAACTGCTCGGCATCGCGCCATGCACGGTTGCGCCATGCCCAGCGGCTGCCGCGCGCACCAAGCACGAAGATCATGACGATGTTGACGATCGGGATCAGCGTCAGCAGCGCGATGAAGGTGGAGTTGCCGATGCCCCAGATCCAGTTGAGGAAGAAGGCGCCCCAATTCCAGCGATCGAGCTCGGCCGGGATTTCGGCGGGCTGGTTGAGCGGTTGTCCGGCCATGGCATCCCCCGTCGGCAAAACTGCCTTGGCGGTTGTAGCCGATGGCGCTGGCGACTGGAACCCTCCGGTGCGCCTGGGACCGGCAATTGGGCCTTCGACGGCCGGGCGTCTCGGTCACGAACGCCCGGCCATTTCTTTTACCGCTTGCGCAGATCCGCTTGCGCCAAGTCGAGCGCCTTGCCGATACGCTCGCAGGCCATGTCGATCGTGTCCCGGGTCCAGATCAGCGGCGGCGACAGGATCATCGTGTCACCGGTGGCCCGCAGCATCATTCCGTTGGCGATCGCATGGTCGCGCACGGTCACCGCGGCACTTCCCGCCGGCAGGAACCGTTCCTTCGTCGCCTTGTCCTTGACGATCTCGATCGCACCCATCAGCCCGATCGAACGCACCTCGCCGACCAGCTCGTGCCCGGCAATGCGCTCTTGCAGCGCCTTGGCGAAATAGGGCCCGGTGTCGGTCCTGACGCGGTCGACCAGACCTTCCCGCTCCATGATCTCCAGGTTCTTCAGCGCCACGGCGCAAGCCACGGGGTGGCCGGAATAGGTATAGCCGTGGTTGAACTCGCCGCCCTTCTCGATCAGCGCCGAGGCAATGCGATCGCCGACCAGCAGCGCCGACAGCGGCTGGTAGCCCGACGTCAGGGCCTTGGCGGTGGTGATGGTGTCGGCCTCGATGCCGAGCGTCTGCGCGGCAAACCATTCGCCGGTGCGGCCGTAACCGGTGATGACCTCGTCCAGCATCAGCAGCACATCGTATTTGCGGCAGATGCGCTGTACCTCGGGCCAATAGCTTGCCGGCGGTATCTTCACGCCGCCGGCTCCCATCACCGGCTCGCCAATGAAGGCGGCGACCTTGTCGGCGCCGGCTTCGAGGATGGCGTCCTCGACCGCCTTTGCCGCGCGCAGGCCGAAATCATGATCGCTCTCGCCCGGCAGCGACAGCTCATAGGCGTACGGCGTCATCACATGGACGATGTTGGGCACCTCTCCGTTGAGCTGCTTGTGCATGGCGTCCATGCCGCCGAGCGACGTGCCGGCGATGGTCGAGCCGTGATAGGCCATCTTGCGCGAGATGACGCGGTTCTTCTGCGGCTTGCCTTCGAGCACCCAATAGTGGCGCACGAGCCTGAGCGCGGTGTCGTTGGCTTCCGAACCGGAAGAGCCATAAAACACCTGGTTGATGGTCTTCGGCGCGATCTCCGCCAGCTTCTTCGACAGAAGCACAGGCGTCGGCGTCGAGCATTTGAAGAAGGAATTGTAGTAAGGCAGCTCCTTCATCTGCGCATAGGCGGCCTCGGCGAGCTCGTCGCGGCCATAGCCGATATTGACGCACCACAGCCCCGCCATGCCGTCGAGCAGTTCGTTCCCTTCGGAATCGTAGATGAAGGGGCCGTTGGCGTGGGTGATGATGCGCGATCCGGCCTCGCGCAGTTCCCTGTGGTCGGTGAACGGGTGCAGATGATGCGCGGCATCGATCTGCTGAAGCTGCTTCAGCGAATAGTTTTGATAGGTCATGGATCTGATCTTTCCTCTGGAACCAATCCGGCTGCGCCGGGGCGGATTCTTCAGAGGATAGCGGGTGGCGAATAGCCTATGCGGGCGCAAAGCCGCAAAAGCTCGGCGCGTAACGTGCGCAGTGACGGCGTCACCGCGCCCCCAAATGCCCGAACCCCGAAAAGGCCGGCCAATGTCACCACGGGAGCCATGCGGGTACCTTAGAGCAAAGAAGGTTCGAGGTGAACCACCCTTTGCTCCGGCCCGAAGCTTTCGGTTCAGCCCTTCCCGCCCAGCGTCCTTTGCAGGAAAACGTACTTCATCGCAGCCTGCGCCGCCTGCGGCCGGCGGTCACCGCGGCCGCCATGGCCGCCTTCGGTCTCCTCGAAGAAGAGCGTCCCGGCATGGCCGGCCTCCTGCAGGCGGGCGGCCATCTTGCGCGCATGGCCGGGATGCACCCGGTCGTCGGCGGTCGAGGTGGTGAGCAGCACCGGCGGATAGGCACCGGCGTCGACATGCTGGTAAGGCGAGTAGGCGGCCAGCCAGATCGCATCTTCCGGCTTCGACGGATCGCCATATTCGGCCATCCACGACGCGCCGGGCGGCAATTCGGTGTAGCGCAGCATGTCGAGCAGCGGCACCTCGATGATGACCGCGCCGAACAGCTCAGGATGCTGCGTCAACGAGACTCCCGTCAGCAAGCCGCCATTCGAGCCGCCCTGGATGCCGAGCGAGGCGGCTGTCGCAATGCCGCGCCTGACGACGTCCTCAGCCACCGCGGCGAAATCGTCAAAGGCGTTCTGCCGGTTTTCCTTCAGCGCTGCCTGGTGCCAGGCCGGCCCGAACTCGCCGCCGCCGCGGATGCAGGCCTGCACATAGGCATTGCCCTTCTCCAGCCACAGCCTGCCGCGCACACCGGCATAGCCGGGCAGCAAAGGCACTTCGAAGCCGCCATAGCCGTAGAGCAGCGTCGGCACCGGTCCCTTTTGGTCACGCCGCCTGACGACGAAATAGGGGATCATCGTGCCGTCCTTCGAGCGCGCCTCGAACTGTTCCGACACGAGCGGCGAAGCATCGAACCGCGACGGCTGCGACTTCACGGTGGCGAGCGTCTCGCCATTGTCGTCGGACCAGATGATCGAACTCGGCGTCAGGAAATCGGTAAAGGAGAAGGACACGCTGGAGCCGAAATGCTCCGCATGGCTGATGCCGACATTGCCGTTTTCGGGCAGCGCGACAGGCTTCAGCGACCAGCCGCCCTTTTCGCGCGCGCAGACGACGACCTTGCCGCGCACATTGTCCATCAGGTTGATGAACAGCCGGTCCTGCGTACGGGCTATGCCTGCGATGGACACCCGATGCGTGGGTTCCAGCAAAATTTGGATGGGTCCGAGTGCGCCGGTTTCTACCCAGCGCGCCAGGTCCAGCGAATAGAGACCGTCGGGCTTGCACAGCGTGCCGTCGGGCGCCGTCCACGGGCTGCGCACACTGAAGACGAGTTGATCCCTGAAGATCGCCGTATCGGTCATGTCGTCAGGCAGCGGCAGGCGCCTGTTCTCGCCCGAAGGCAGCCGCAGGAAAATATGCGAAGCGAAGAAATTGAGCGTTCGTGCCAGCACGAGATAACGCCGGTCGCCATCGAACTCGAGCGCCGCGCCAACGGCGAGGTCTTCCTTCTGCGCCTCGAAGATCGGCGTCGCGTCTTCCAGCCTGGTCCCGCGCTTCCAGAGCTTGACCACGCGTGGATAGCCGGATTCGGTCTTGTCGGCCTCTTCGAAGGCTGCCGAGACGATCAACGTATCCTCGTCGAGCCAGCCGAAGCCGGATTTGGAAGCGGGCGCGCGAAACCCATCCTCGACGAACGATTTGGCCGCGATGTCGAATTCGCGCATCTCGCTGGCGTCGCCGCCATCAGGCGACATCGAAACCAGGCAGCGGTTGAAATCGGGGTAGAGCCGGCTGGCGCCGCCGAACACCCACTTCACCCCCTCCTTCGCCGCGAGCTGGTCGAAGTCGATGATGGTTTCCCAGTCCGGTCTGTCGGTCTTGTAGGAAGCCACCGTCGTGCGGCGCCATAGGCCCAACACGTTGGTCTTGTCCTGCCAGAAATTATAGACGTAGCCGTTGAGCGCGGAGCCTACGGCGATGTTGTCCTCGGCGGTCATCAGATCGAGCGCGGTTTCGAACGACGCCTGGTAGGACCGATCGCCCTGCAATTGCGCCACCGTGACTTCGTTCTGGCGATGTACCCAGTCGAGCGCCTCCTTGCTCGTCCTTTCCTCCAGCCAAAGAAAGGGATCATCGGTCGCCAAGCCAGGCTTTGTCGTCGAAATGGTCATGCGGGTCTCCGGGAAATCGCGGGGCGGCCCTGCCTACATCGCGTCAAAGGGCGCCGGATTCAAGGTGTTGAAGCCGCGTCATCGCGGCAGATCGCTTCAGGCCGTCACACGATCCGCCGCCGGATGACGGTCGCAGCCGCCAGCGCCAGGCAGATCGCGCCGAGCGTCACCGGCAGGCCGCTCGCGCCGATCCCGTCCATCACGCCGCCCGCAAGCGGCGGGACGAGGATGCCGCCGACGCCCCACATCAGGGAGAAAGCGGCATTGCCGGCAATTAGCGCCGAGCCGCTGAAACGCTCGCCGAGTTCGATGATCGCCATCGTATAAATGCCGTAGGACACCGCGCCCCAGACGAAGATCATTGGCCAGACCAGCGGCGTTTCGATCAATAGCGGCAGCAGCAGACAGCCGAGCAGCGTCAGCACCAGGCAGATGAACCGCACCAGGCGCGCCGTCAGCCGCTCGGCCAGCAGGCCGAGCGGCACCTGCATGGCGATGTTGCCGGCGATCATCGTCGACAGCAGCGCCGACATGCGGTTCTCGGCGATGCCATAATGGGTACCGTAGACGGGCAGCAGCGCCAGCACCGCCTGCTCGAAGCCGGCAGCCACGACCACTGCCGACAAAAGCAGCCAGGCGAGCGGCATGAAGCCCATCACCGAAAGCCGATGCCCGGCTTCGTCGACCTTGGGCAGGCGCCCGACCACCAGGGCCAGGCAGCCGCCGCAGAAGATGAAGGCGGAAATGCCGACCAGGAATGGCGGCCAGCCCTCCGTACCGACGGCCAGCAGGCAAAGCGGACCGGCGGCGAAGCCGGCCGAGATGATCGTGGAATAGACGCCCATGATGCGGCCGCGCCGGGCCGGCGGCGCCAGCGCGATCACCCAGATTTCGCTTAAGACATAGAGCGGATTGGTCACCGCGCCGATCAGGAACCGCAGCGGAAACCAGAGATAGACGTTCTGCGTCCAGCCGATCAGCGCCAGCACGATCGCCGAAAGCGCCGCGCAGGTCAGCGCCGTGCGCCCTGCCCCGAACCGCCGCGCCAGTGAAGGAATGAGCGGCGACGAGACGATGAAGCCAATCGGCGTCATCGCGGCCGACAGGCCGATCATGACAGGCGAAACGCCCTGCCGCTGCAGGATGAAGCTCAAGAGCGGATAGGACAGTCCCTGCGCGATGGCGAACACCGACACGGTCGCGATCACACCGGTGATCGCCGCCCACTGCATCGTCTCGTCGCGCTTCGGTTCCACCCGGTCCATGATCCACATCGCCTCTCGGCTGCAGGCTTAGCGTTTCGACCCGATAGCCGTAAGCCCCAAAGCCCGAACCCACGCTTGTTCCGGCCAAACCCTGTCAGGAGCCTCTGCGGCTGGCCGATCTGTAGAGCGCGAAGGCGACCAGCAGCGCGTCCAGGCCGACGATCACCGCCGGCAACCCCAAAGGCCCGATCGCCTGCATCAGCAGGCCGGCGCTGGGCGGACCGACAATGCCGCCAACGCCCCACAACAAGGCGAAAGCAGCGTTGCCGGTGACCAGCAGCGAGCCCTTGAACCGGCTGCCGAGTTCCACAAGCGCCATCGTGTAGACGCCATAGCCGACCGCTCCCATCACCAGCAGCACTGCCCAGATCAGCGGCGTCGTGATCAGCAGCGGCAGCAGAAGCGCGCAAACGGTGGTCGCCACCGCGCAAACCAGGATCATGGAGCGGCCGCCGAAGCGTTCGGCGAGCAAGCCGAGCGGGATCTGCAGCAGGATATTGCCCAGGGACAACGCCATCACCAGAGCGGCGAGCACGGCTTCCGGCAGGCCATAGCCGGCGCCGAAGACCGGAACCAGCGCATAGGTGCTTTGCTGGACCGCTGCCGAGACCAGCACCGCCAGCAGCAGCGCCGGCGCCAGCCGGGCAAAACCGACAAAGCTGCCGGCCGGCTGGCCGTCATCCTCGAAACCAGTGAGCTTTGAGGAGACAAGGCGCAGAATGACGGCGCAGAGCACGAAGCCGCCAATGCCGACGCTGAAGGGAGCCCAGCCCGACGTGCCGACCAGGGTCAAGGTGAAAGGCCCGGCCGCGTAGCCTGCCCCCATCAGCGTATTGAACACGCCCATCACCCGGCCGCGCCGCGCCGGCGGCGCCAGCGACAGCGCCCACACCTCGCCCAGGATATAGAGCGGGTTGATGACCACGCCGATGATGAAACGGAGGACGAACCACGCCACCCAGTCCTGCAGATAGCCGATGCCCAGGAAGCACAGCGCACCGATCAGCGAGCAGCCGACGGCGAGCGTGCGGGCGCCGACCAGCCGCACGGCAGCCGGCACGAACGAGGCCGACAGGATCAAGCCAACCGGCATCATCGCCGCCGAGAGGCCAATCAGGCCCGGCGACATGCCTTGCTTCTGCATCAGCAGCGTGAACAGCGGCGAGCTCAGCCCTTGCGCGGCGCCGAACATCGCCAGCGCTGCGGTGATGCCGGCGAGCGCTGTCCACTGCGTTGCCGCTTCGCCTTGGCTCGAGCCGGTCGCGACCATGCTGCCGTTCCATGAGTGAATCGCCGACCTGCGGATCGGCACGCCATCAGCTACCGGTTCGATCCCGGGAGAGGAAGGGCCGGACAGCGAAATCCGCTTGCGCCAACGGCCGGCGCCGTGCACCGGAAGGCTCGCGCCAAAAGCCGCAGGCACCCGCCCACAGCGCTACGGAAAATACCGTGCGATCGCGCCTTTCCTGCCTTGCGCGTAAGGCTTCAGCCACTTGTCGTCGATGGAGAGCCCATCGTCGTCCGAAGGGCCTTTGCCGATGGTCCTGCGCCAGGCGCGGAACTTGTAGTGGTCGAACACGTCGAGCATATGCACGGCATAGGCCGCGGCGAAGGTCTTGTCGCCTTCGACGATCACCATGTTCTCGTCGTTCTCGTAGGAAGCCTTGTAGCCGAGATTGTGGCTGCCGGTGACGACCGTCGCGTTGTCCTCCATCGGATCGATGATGACGATCTTGTCGTGCACGATGGCATGGCCGACGGTCAGCACCTCCGCCTGGAAATCCCGGGCGATCGTTGCGCCGGTCAGGTTCGCCGCCCGCACGATGGAAACGTTCGGCGCCTCCCAGACCTTCTCCGGATAGACGAAGGGCGACTTGCCGTCCCTGTTCGACTTATGGGTGACCGGATCCTTGGTCGACGCGACATAGTTGGGCATGGCGGTCTCATCGCTGATCGCCCCTTGCACGATCAGCTTCGGATCGGCCCTTGCCGCCGCCACCGCCTGGTCGACGATCGAATTGTCGCCGAGCCGCGAAGGATTGAACACCAGGAACAGCACGGCGCGCTTGGCTGCCTTGATGCGGGCGAAGAGGTCCTCGAGATCGACCGGCCGCACCGAGATGTCCTTCTTGTTGCGCTCGGGATCATTGGGCGAGAACCACACCGTCATGCCGTCCAGTGCCGCCGTGGCGCCGTTGAGCGGATTTGGCCTGTGGTTCTCCCTGCGAAACGGCACGCCTTGCGTCTGCGCGACATGGCCGGCGGCGCTTTCCGTGGCCGGCGGCGGGAACAGGTCGGCCTTCATGCGCTGCCAGTAGGCGTCGAATATCTCTGCCATCGCCGGGTCGTCGCGGATGAAGGCGTTGTTGGATTGCCCGCAAATGCCCGTCGAGGTCCAGTTGGTGCTGCCCGTCATCACCGATTGCGGCTTGCCCTGGGCATCGCGATAGACGGCGAACTTGTTGTGGCCGATATGGTTGTTGTTGAACAGGCGATCCGTCATCGCGACGCCTGCGTCGTGCAGCCGCTTCCTGTAAGGCGCGTTGCCAGCGTCCCAGGCCTTCGTCTGCTCATCCCTGCCCGAATTGGAAAGAATGACCTCGACGACGTCCTTGGCGGCAATGATTGCTTCGCACAGTTCGTCGTCGCCAAGCTCGTAGAGCGCAAGCCTGACCGTGCCGCCTTCGTCCTTGGCCCGCTTCAGCAGGCTGGTCAGCACGTCGGGCACGTCGCCATGCAGGTAGGCGCGTATCTTGCTGGTCGGATCCTGCAGCACAGCCCTGATCTTGTCGCGTTGTCCGACCTTGATGCCGGCCTCGGCCAGCGCGCGCGACATCCATTGCGTCGACAGCACGCCATTGGTGAAGGCGACACGCGCCTTGCCGAACATCTGGCCGAGGAAGATCGGCGGACTGACCGCGCCCCGGCCGAGGTAGCCGAGAGGGCGAGCCGGCCCCGTATAGGTCTTTTCGGGGCGCACTGGCACGGGATCGAGCCCCGCCTTCATGTCGCCGACCGGACGCACCCGGTAGGCGATCATTTCGCCGTCCGGCCTGACATCGAGGCTGTCGCGGCGTCGCCGGACAGTGAGATCGCGCCAGAATGTCTTCTGCACCGGCCAGACGCCGGTATCCTGGGGGATCCAGTCCTTGTTGCGCTGTCCCTTGAAGGGCACCCAGGACGCCAGGCAACGCTCCTCGCCGGTGTCTGGATAGAGGCGGACGATCTCGAAGCCCAGGCAGCCCGGGATCATCCCGTCGAGGTCCCAGGAGAGGAACGCGACTTCGTTGTTGGTGGCGGCACGCACTTTGACGACGTCAGGCATGGCTCTCCCTCCGGAGATATTCGACGCACAAGTTTACCAGAAGCAAAAGACGATACTGCAACGAATGGCGCTCCCTTATCCGCGGGCCCGCCTCGGGACCACGCAGCTGCCGTTCCGGCATGTCGCTTCCCTCGCTCTAGTGGTCGCCGCCTCCGCAATGGCCGGGCAGCCGCCGGTCCATTATGCCGCCCACTTTCGCATCGTACGAGGCCCCTCATGACCGCCGCCCTTCAACCCGCCGAACCGGCATTGGCAACCGATCGTGCCCGCCGCGGCGGCCGCGCCGGAAAACGCGCAGGCGGCTCGGCCGCGTTCGAGCAGCCGCCGTTCCGCCAGCTGAAAATCCCGCTCCAGCCGACCAGGCTGGTTTCCGACGACGAGCTGGAGTCGATCCACCTGGCCTCGCTGCGGGTGCTGAAGGAGATCGGTGTCGACGTCCTGCATGACGAAGCCCGCCGCATCATGAAGGAACATGGCGCCGATGTGCGCGAAGGCAGCGAGCGCGTGCGCTTCGACAGCGACATGATCCTCGATTTGGTGTCGCACTGCCCGTCCGAATTCACCATCCATGCCCGCAACCCCGCGCACAATGTGCGCTTCGGCGGCGATAATCTGATCATCTCGATGATGGCCTCGGCGCCCAATTGCTCGGACATCGATCGTGGCCGCCGGCCCGGCAACCAGCAGGACTATCGCAATTTCCTGCGCCTGGCGCAGATGCACAACATACTGAACTGCACCGGCGGCTATCCGGTCGAGCCGATCGACATCCATCCCTCCGTCCGCCACCTCGAATGCATCCGCGATCTCGCCACGCTGACCGACAAGGTGTTCCACATCTATTCGCTCGGCAAGGAACGAAATGTCGACGGCATCGAGATCACCCGTATCGCGCGCGGCATCAGCTACGAGCAGTTGCTCGAAGAACCGTCCGTCTTCACCATCATCAACACCAATTCGCCGCTGAAACTCGACGTGCCGATGATGGAAGGCATCATCCAGATGTCGAGCAAGGGCCAGGTCGTCATCGTGACGCCGTTCACCCTGTCGGGCGCCATGGCGCCGGTGACCATCGCCGGCGCGCTGGTGCAGCAGAATGCCGAGGCGCTGTCGGGCATCGCCTTTGCCCAGATGGTGAGGAAGGGCGCGCCGGTAGGCTATGGCGGCTTCACCTCCAACGTCGACATGAAGTCCGGTGCGCCCGCCTTCGGCACGCCCGAATACATGAAGGCGCAGCTCGTCGGCGGCCAGCTCGCCCGCCGCTACAACATCCCCTACCGCACCTCCAACACCTGCGCGGCCAACACGGTCGACGCACAGGCCGCCTATGAAAGCGTGTTCTCGCTGTGGGGCGCCATCCAGGGCGGCGGCAATCTGATGATGCATGCCGCCGGCTGGCTGGAAGGCGGCCTGCGCTGCTCCTACGAGAAGACCATCCTCGACATCGACCTGCTGCAGATGGTGGCCGAATTCCTGACCCCGCTCGATCTTTCCGAAGAGGCGCTCGGGTTCGACGCCATCCAGTCCGTCGGTCCCGGCGGCCATTTCTTCGGCACCCAGCACACGCAGGATCGCTACAAGACCGCCTTCTACTCGCCGATCCTGTCCGACTGGCGCAATTTCGAGACCTGGGCGGAAGCCGGCTCGCCGACGGCGCTCGAAAAGGCCAACAAGGTGTGGAAGGAGCGGCTGGCCTCCTATGACGAGCCCTACATGGACCCGGCGATCCGCGAAGAGCTCAACGCCTTCGTCCAGAAGCGCCGCGCCGAAGGCGGCGCGCCGACCGATTTTTGAGCGTCTGCGGTGTCGATGAATTGATCACTCGTATGGATTCGATGAACGGTCGACCCCCACTCCGTCGAGCTGCGCTCGACACCTCTCCCCCGATCGACGGGGGAGAGGAAAGGCGTGAGCTTGGCCAGGCTGGCGCCCTTCCTCTCCCTCCGGAGGGGGGAGAGGTGGCGCCGCGAAGCGGCGGCGGAGTGGGGGAAGCCGCTCGTGAAACCCGCAGTCGCCGCAAGATGGGCACCACTCAACGCGCGCGAAAGCTGAGGCAAGGCGGTAACCAGGCTGAAGCACTGCTGTGGCTCGAATTGAAAGGCCGCAGGCTTGGCAGCTATCGCTTTAAGCGTCAGTTCTCTATCGGTCCCTTTTTTGCAGACTTCTGTTGCCGCGAAAAATGGCTGGTTGCCGAGCTCGACGGCTCACAGCACGCCGACAGTTCCTACGACCGCCGCCGTGACGATTTCATGCGCGCCCAAGGCTATTCGATCCTGCGTCTTTGGAGCCATGACGTCCTGAAACACCGCACATCCGTCTGTGAAACCGTCCTTGCCGCGCTCGACGGCAGGCTGGTCGAAAACATCGCTGTCTCCGACCTCCGCTTTATTTTCACACCGCACTCACTCGATTCAATCTCTTCAAAAACGGACCTACCTTCATGAAATCCCATGTAAAAGCGGTTGTCATCGGCGGCGGCGTCGTCGGCTGCTCGGTGCTCTATCACCTGGCCAAGGCCGGCTGGACCGACATCATGCTGATCGAGCGTTCGGAGCTCACCTCCGGCTCGTCCTGGCACGCGGCGGGCGGCTTCCATACGCTCAACGGCGATCCCAACGTCGCCAAGCTGCAGGCCTATACCGTGCAGCTCTACAAGGAGATCGAGGAGCTCTCCGGCCAGTCCTGTTCGCTGCACCTGACCGGCGGCGTGATGATGGCGGACTCGCCCGAGCGCATGGACTTCCTGCGGCTTGCCCATGCCAAGGGCCGCTATCTCGGCATGGATACCGAGCTGATCACGCCATCCGAGGCCAAGGCGATGTTCCCGCTGATGGACGAGACGAATTTCGTCGGCGCCATGTGGGATCCGGTCGAAGGCCATCTGGATCCGTCCGGCACGACGATTGCGTACTCAAAAGCGGCGAAGAAACTCGGCGCCGAGATCGTGCTGCGCAACCGCGTCGTCGAACTGACGCAGCAGGTCGACGGCACCTGGAACGTCATCACCGAACAAGGCACGGTTCACGCCGAGCATGTCGTCAACTGTGGCGGCCTGTGGGCGCGTGAGATCGGCCGCATGGTCGGCCTCGAGCTGCCGGTGCTCGCCATGGAGCACATGTATCTCTTGACCGAACCCATGCCCGAGGTCGAGGAATTCAACAAATCGACCGGCCGCGAGATGATCGGCGTGATGGATTTCAAGGGTGAGATCTACACCCGCCAGGAGCGCAACGGCATCCTGCTCGGCACCTACGAAAAGGCCTGCAAGCCGTGGTCGCCGGTCAACACGCCCTGGGATTTCGGCCACGAGCTGTTGCAGCCCGACCTCGACCGCATCGCGCCGTCGCTGGAGATCGGCTTCAAGCATTTCCCCGGCATCGAGAAGGCCGGCATCAAGCAGATCATCAACGGCCCCTTCACTTTTGCATTGGATGGCAACCCCCTGGTCGGCCCGGTACAGGGGCTGACCAACTTCTGGTGCGCCTGCGCCGTCATGGCCGGCTTCAGCCAGGGCGGGGGCGTCGGCCTCGCTCTGTCCAACTGGATGGTGCACGGCGATCCCGGCTTCGACGTCTGGGGCATGGACGTCGCCCGCTTCGGCGAATGGGCCAGCCTGCGCTACACCAACGCCAAGGTGCGCGAGAATTATTCGCGCCGCTTCTCGATCCGCTTCCCCAATGAGGAACTGCCGGCGGCGCGCCCGGCGCAGACGACGCCGCTTTACGACACCATGCTCGCCAACAACGCCGTCATGGGAGACTCCTGGGGCCTTGAGACCGCGCTATGGTTCGCGCCGAAGGGCAAGGAGCCCAAGGATATCGTCTCCTTCCACCGCTCCAACGATTTTGGGCCGATCGGCGAGGAAGTGCGCGCCACGCGCGAGCGCGTCGGCGTCACCGAAATCGCCAACTTCGCCAAATATGAGGTCTCCGGACCGGGGGCGGAGGATTTCCTCAACCGGCTGATGACCAACCGCATGCCGAAGGCGGGCCGCATCGTGCTGACCCCGATGATCAACGAATTCGGCAAGCTGATCGGCGACTTCACCATCGCCAAGGCCGCGGAAGAACGCTTCATGATCTGGGGCTCGTCGGCCGCGCAGAAATATCACATGCGCTGGTTCGAAAAGCATCTGCCGAAGGATGGTTCGGTGCGGATTCACCGCTTCGACCAGACGCTGGTCGGCCTGTCGATTGCCGGACCGAAGTCGCGGGACCTCCTGCAGAAGCTGGTCGATGTCGATATTTCGACCAAGGCCTTCCGCTTCATGGATTTCCGCGAAATGGCGGTCGGCGGCGCGCCATGCATGGTCAACCGCATCACCTATACCGGCGACCTCGGCTACGAGATCTGGATGGCGCCGGCCTATCAGCGCCTGGTTTACAAGGCGATCAAGGACGCAGGCGAAGAATTCGGCCTGGTCGATTTCGGCATGCGCGCCCTGCTGTCGATGCGCCTGGAAAAGAACTTCCCGACCTGGTTCCGCGAACTCAGGCCGATCTACGGACCGTTCGAAGGCTCGATGGACCGCTTCATCAAGCTGGAGAAGAACGACTTCATCGGCCGCGACGCGGCCGCCAGGGAACGGGCCGAAGGACCGAAGCTGCGCCGCGTGTCCTTCATCGTCGAGGCGGCCGACGCCGATGTGATGGGTGACGAGCCGATCTGGGCCAAGGTCAGCAAGGACTACGGTACGGTGGAAAAGCCGCATGGCTTTGGCGCGCCGCGTTTCGATGCAGCGGGCAAGGAAGTGCGTGGTTCCAAGGCGGCGCAAGGCGCGTCCGCCGTGCGCGGCATCGTCGACGGCGACTGGCGCGTGGTTGGTTGGGTTACCTCCGGCGGCTATGCCCACTATATCCAGAAATCGATGGCGCAGGGTTACGTCCCGGCGGCGCTGGCCGAGGATGAAAGCGCCGGCCTGTTCGAGATCGAGATTCTCGGCCATCGCCGTCCGGCCCGCATCAATGTCGAGCCGCCGTTCGACCCGAGCGGCGAGAAGATGCGGAGCTGAGGTTTCGCCATGGACAGCGCGGCGCCAAAGGGGAGCTTCGGCCGCCATCGCAAGATCATGCCGTTTGTATCAGGCTCGATCGAGGCGCTGCGCGGCGCCTCCCGCCGGAAGGCGGCCGATCTCAACCAGCATGTGCTGGGCTACGGCGCGATAGCCGAAGCGGAATGGGCGGCGGCGGACATTGCCGCCCCCGACCTGGCCGAAATGCGCAAATACCGGCTGGGGCGCATCCGCGCCGAGCTGAAGCGCCGCGGCTATGCCGGCGCCCTGCTCTATGACCCCGTCAACATCCGCTATGCCACCGATTCCACGAACATGCAGCTTTGGGTGGCGCACAACCCGACACGGCATTGTTTCGTTGCCACCGAGGGACCGGTCGTGCTGTTCGACTATTTCTCCTGCGAGCATCTGTCGGACCATTCCGGCGTCGTCGACGAGGTTCGCCCCGCCGTCTCGTGGATGTATCTCTATAGCGGCGAGCTCACCGACCAGAAGGTCCGCCGCTGGGCGGCCGGGATCGCCGATCTGGTGCGGGAACATGGCGGCGGCAGCGGCCGCATCGCGGTCGACCACCTCAACCCCGAAGGCGTCGAGGAACTGGCCCGGCTTGGCATTTCCATCGGCAATGGCGAAGCGGTGATGGAGAATGCCCGGCTGATCAAATCGCCGGACGAGATCGTTGCCATGCGCCGCGCCATCGTCGCCTGCGAGGCGGCAATGGGCGAGATGGAACAGGCGCTCAAGCCCGGCATCTCCGAGAATGAATTATGGGCCGAACTGCATCGCGGCAACATTGCCCGCGGGGGCGAATGGATCGAGACGCGGCTGCTGGCCTCCGGCCCGCGCACCAATCCGTGGTTCCAGGAATGCTCCTCCCGCGTCATCGAGGCAGGCGATCTCGTCGCCTTCGACACTGACTTGATCGGCCCCTACGGCTTCTGCGCCGACCTGTCGCGCACCTGGCTGTGCGGGGATGTGAAGCCAACCGACGAACAACGCGATCTTTTCCGCATCGCCGCCGACCAGATCGCGCACAACACCGAATTGATACAGCCGGGCACCTCCTTCCGCGACCTTGTCGACCGCTCGGCGGTGCCGCCCGGCGACTGTTTCCCGACACGCTATGGCGTGCTCTACCATGGCGTCGGGCTGGCCGACGAATACCCGACCTTGCCGCATGCCGACGACTGGACATCGGACACGCCGGACGGCGTGATCGAGCCAGGCATGGTGCTGTGCGTGGAGAGCTATATCGGCAGGCTCGGCGGGCGCGAGGGTGTCAAGATAGAGGAACAGGTCCTGGTCACCGGCACAGGCAACGAAAAGCTTTCAACCTATTCGCTGGATGCGAGGCTGCTCGGCTAAGCCGGCAAGCGCCTCGCGCATCGCGGCAACCGTTTTTTCCGGCGTCGTTTTCGCCGTGATGAAGGGCAGGCCTTTGCGCCGTCCCGTCCAGCCGACGACCTTCATCTGCCGGGCCGCCGGCTCGAAGCGCTGCGCCAGCGCCCAGCTCTCGCAGTCGATCGCCGCGACATCGGCCCTGCCCTCGGCCACGGCGACGATCGACGCGCGATGTCCGCCGCTTTCGCTGCGCGAGGAAAACACATCAAGGCTTTCGCCCAGCGCCTCCAGGTCGCGCGTCGGCGCGATGATACCGGACATGGAATCGAGGCTGTTGAAGGTGAAGCGTTTGCCGCGGATCAGATCGAGCGGGATGACGGGCCTGCCATTGGCAGGCCCAGGCACGGACGCCTTGCCGTCCGCCCGCATCACCAGCGCGCTCGAATAAAGCTCGCCCTGGCCGCCTTCGTAGAGGTCATAGCTCGGCTGGCCGACAAGCTGCACATGGCCGGCCAGGCCAAGCTCCATCGGCCCCCAGCAAGTCTGCGCGAACAGCAGTGCGGGATGCAGCCAAAGCTGGTGAAAATCGAGCGCGTCCGGCGGTAGTGTCGCTGGATCGGGCGCGATCAGGACGCCGGTGGCACTATGAATGCCGCCCGGCACCGGCGGCAGATCGCCGTTGCGGCGAATGACGGTCTCCGGTGCCTCGATTACCCCTCCTTGCCGAAAGGCATCGCGCAGCAGTGCCCATTGGGCGTCGACCTCGCTGCGCGCCTCGGGCCAGTCATACATCGGCAGCGCTGCAACGAATTCGCTCATGCCGGAATCTGACCATCAAATCTGGAGAAAGGATCGCAAAAACGCGCCGCCGGATTAAAAATAGCCGACACCGTCGGTCGTTTCGCAGGATTCATTCCTTGGGCGGCTCGGCCGGGACCGGCGCGGTGCCGAGCCCGCTGATGCTGCGCGCCCTGACGCGCGGCTTGAATGCCCTGCCCGGTTCCGGCTGACGCCGCAACACCGGATGCACGATCGGCTCCTTGGCCTTGAAAGCATAGGACCTGATCAGCGCGAAATAGTTGGGATAGGCATAGCCATTGTTCATCCGCAGCCATTCCTCGCGACGCTCGCGAAACAGCTGAGGCAGCCGGTACCAGGCCACCGTCGGGGTCTTGTGGTGGACGAAGTGCAAATTGTTGTTGAGGAACAGGAACGACAGCGGCGAGCGCTCGATGATCACCGTGCGGCCTTCCGGATGCTCGGACCATTGATGCTCGGCAAAGGTACGGATCGCGATCAGCGACTGGCCGAGCCACACAGGCAGGATATAGAGCCAAAGCGGGATGCCGAAGCCGAACTGCACGATCGGCGCCACGACGGCGAGGCCGATCGCATGCAGCAGCCAGGCTTTGCGGATGGCCTTGTCGCCAGCCATCATATGTTTAGCGTCGTCGATGAAGAAGCCGATGCAGGACAGCCAGGGACCGAGCAAGAACCGGCCGGCCATGGTGTTGTTGATCTTGAGCAGGAATTTCATTGCCCGCGGCAGGTCGTCATGCTGCCACAGCGCCTGGTAATAGCTCTCCGGATCGTCGAGCGGATCGGTCAGGCGCTCATCAGCATGGTGGCGCAGATGAAGCGTCCTGAAACGGCGGAACGGCCAGACCAGACCGATGGGCAGGAAAACGAAAGCCTCGTTGATCAGCGCATTGCGCGTCGGATGGCCGTGCAGCACTTCGTGCATGATCGACGACTGAAGTGCCAGCATGAAACCGAGCAGAGCGAGCGCGGGGATCGGATAGGACGGCCAGAGCAGTAGACCGGTGGCGAGCCATGCTCCGTAACAGAAGAAAGCGAGGGCTACGGTTGGCCACTCGATGGCCGGTGTATTGCGTCGCCTTATGCTCTTGCCATTCATGCTATCGACCACTGCCCCTCAGTCGCCGGAACCCCAGTGGCTCCTGACAGCATAGTGTCAGGAGAAACGATTCCACTCAACGAGACAAAGTGTACAAAATGTTGCGATTGCGCATTTTCAACCGCACATGTTACAGATTGTAAACATATCTAGAGATTCATTTGCGCCTGAAGCGCCTAGTGAGAACGTTTCGGCGAAAATTTTTCCTCATGATTCGGGGAGTTGGGAGATGGACAAAAGGGATCTGTCAGCAATTTTTCGGGAGCGTCTCAAGCTGCTCCTGACACGGTCCGACCTCAACCAGTCCGCCTTCGCCACCGCCGTCGGCATCGATCGGTCGGCGCTGTCGCAGCTGATGTCGGGCGCGTCGACGCGCCTGCCGCGGGCCGAAACGCTGCTTAATATCGCAGCCGAGTTCAAAGTGTCGCTGGATTGGCTGCTCGGCCTCAGCCAGGACGAGGGCGTCACCGGTGAAATCCGCGAGAGCCTGGAGATCGAGGAAGCCCCCGACGGTTTTGACCGCACGCTTCTGGCCAGATGGTTCGCCGAGGCCGCGGGCACCAAGATCCGCTATGTGCCGGCCGGCATTCCCGATCTTCTGCGGACGCACGCGCTGGTCGACTATGAGGCAAACATCACCAACAGGAGCCGGCTCGCACAGGCAAATGAGACGCAATACCGCATCGAATACAACCGGCGCCCGGAAACCGACATGGAAGTCTGCATGCCGCGTCACACGCTGGAGATTTTTGCACGCGGCCTCGGCGTCTGGGACCGCTTCCCGGAGGCCGACCGTCGGCAGCAACTCGCCCACATGGCGACGTTGCTTGACGATCTCTACCCGACTTTCCGCCTGTTTCTCTACGACGGCCGCATGCGTTATTCGATCCCGCTCACCATTTTCGGACCCTACCGCGCCGCTATCTATGTCGGCGACATGTATGTCGTGCTGAACGCCACCCAGCCGGTCCAGGCGTTGACCCGGCATTTCGACAATCTGATCCGGGCCGCCGACGTCAACCCGCATGAGGCAGCAAGCTTCGCGCGCAATCTGGCCGGCATGTCGTTCCCATCAGGTTCCGCATGACCGCGGGCACCCGTAACTGCGCCCTTTAACTGCGACTCCGCCGTCGCTATTTCATTGACTAGACATAAAGACTTCTTTATATCCTTATCCGAATTCAGAATGTGAAAGCCAATCCGATGACGACGACCAACCCGATCGACGCGCTGCTGGCGCAAAAAGGCGTGCTTTTGGCTGACGGGGCCACCGGCACCAATTTGTTCGCAATGGGTCTGGAGGCTGGCGAGGCTCCTGAGCTGCTGAACGAGACCGCGCCCGACACCATCACCAGCCTGCACCAGAATTTCGTCGACGCCGGCGCCGACATCATCCTGACCAATTCGTTCGGCGGCACCCGTCACCGGCTGAAGCTGCATCATGCGCAGGACCGCGTGCACGCGTTGAACAAGCGCGCCGCCGAGATCGCCCGCGCGGTTGCCGACAAGGCCGGTCGCAAGGTGATCGTTGCCGGCTCAGTTGGCCCGACCGGTGAGTTGCTGGTGCCGCTTGGCGCCATGACCTATGACGAGGCGGTCGACGCCTTCGCCGAGCAGATCGAAGGCCTCAAGGAGGGCGGCGCCGAGGTCGCCTGGATCGAGACCATGTCGGCGCCCGACGAGATCCGTGCCGCCGCCCAAGCGGCGATCCGCGTCGGCCTGCCCTATACCTATACCGGTTCTTTCGACACCGCCGGCCGCACCATGATGGGCCTGCTGCCGAAGGACATACACGGCGTCGCCGACGGCTTGTCGCAAGCCCCGCTCGGCGTCGGCGCCAATTGCGGCGTCGGCGCTTCCGACATCCTCGCCTCGCTGCTCGACATGACGCAGGCGAAGCCGGAGGCAACCGTGATCGTCAAGGGCAATTGCGGCATTCCCGAATTCCGCGGCACCGAAATCCACTATTCCGGCACGCCTGAATTGATGGCCGACTATGTGCGCCTTGCCGTCGACGGCGGCGCGAAAATCATCGGCGGCTGCTGCGGCACCTCGTTCCAGCACCTGGCCGCCATGCGCAAGGCGCTCGACGCCCACACCAAGGCGGATCGTCCGACCGTCGAGACGATCGTCGAGCGCATCGGTCCGATGCGCAACAAGGTGGCCACGGCGAACACCGCCGAGACCAGCGAGGCCCGCCGCGAGCGTCGCCGCAGCCGGGCCTGAAGCCACCGCTTTCTCATTATTCGCTGTTGTCGGCGTAGCTCGACTGCGCCGATTTGAGATCGACGACATGGTCGCCGCGCATCGTCATCAGCGCTCCGGATGAAACCGGATCGGTGATCTGCTCCAGCATGATGCGGAAACGATCGTTGGTCAGAGCCGACATGGCGGTGTGGCGCGCCTGCGCGACATCGTCGCCGATGCGCCTGGCTTCAGCCGATTGGGCTGCCGCCGAAGCGGCCCGAGCCTGCGGTGTCGAGTTGGCGGTAGTCCTGATCTGCAATTCCGGCTCCCTCAAGCCCCACACACTTGGCCGGCGTAACAAGAGGAAATTGCGATCCGGTACCGGAAATGCCGCGCAATTTAACGATCGCAGATTCCGAAAAAAGGCCGGCAAGGGTGAAATCCCTCGCCGGCCTGCCTCACCCGCCCGTGGGGCTTCTCCGTCGGAACGATCTCATCTGAAGAAACCGGCCGTCATCAACATTACCGGTTGTTGCCCAGCGCCGAGGCAAGGCGCACAAGCGAGAGGAACTCGGACCTGTACCCAAACGGGTCGCCTCCCCGGGCGGCAGTGGCGATCTCCATGATCTTGTCGTAGCCGAACTTCGCCGTCGCATCCTCGTCGCGCAGCTTCTGGCCGAAGGCCGCGACGGCGACGGAGAAACGCTGGTCGGTGCTGGCCTGGTCGAAGGATGCCACCTCGTTGGCCGACGTCACCGGCGTGGTGATCAGCTTCGAGACGTCTTCGTTAGGCAGCTTGTAGCGGATTTTGACGAAGGCATATTCGTCCGCATTGGCGACGCCGCCATTGTTGACCCCAGCCTGGCCATAGCGCAGCGGTTCGATCTGTTCGCCGCCGCTGCCCTTGGGCGTGATCTCGTAGATTGCGGTGACCGAATGGCCCGAGCCGATCTCGCCGGCATCGACGCGGTCATTGTTGAAATCCTCGCGGTTCAAGGCGCGGGTCTCATAGCCGATCAGCCTATACTCCGAGACCTTGGCGGGATTGAACTCGACCTGGATCTTCACGTCCTTGGCGATGGGGAATAGCGTCGAGGAGGCATCCTCGACCAGCACCTTCTCGGCCTCGGCCAGGGTGTCGATATAGGCGGCGGTACCATTGCCGTTCTGCGCGATGGTCTGCATCATCTGGTCGTTCAGATTGCCGCGGCCGAAACCGAACACCGAAAGGAAGACGCCGTTCTTGCGCTCTTGTTCGATCAGGCGCTTGAGATCGTCGTCGTCGCTCTGGCCGACATTGAAGTCGCCGTCGGTGGCGAGCATCACGCGGTTGACGCCGTCCTTGATGAAGGACTGCTGGGCAAGCTTGTAGGCCTCCTTGATGCCGGCCTCGCCGGCGGTCGAGCCGCCGGGCTGCAACTTGTCGATAGCATTGAGGATCTTGTCCTTCTCTGCAACCTTCGTCGGCATCAGCACCGTGCCGGCATCGCCCGCATAGGTGACGATCGAGATGGTGTCGTCGGCCTTCATCTTGCTGACCAGCAGCCGGAATGCCGATTTGAGCAGCGGCAATTTATCCGGCTCGTCCATCGAGCCCGAGACATCGATCAGGAACACCAAATTGGCCTTGGGCTGCTCGGCCGGCTTCACGTCGAAACCCTTGATGGCGACATGCATCAGCTTGCTGTGCGCGTTCCACGGCGTCGGCATGACGCTGACGGTCGAATTGAATGGTGTCGACGCCGCATCCGGTCCCTTCCAGTCATAGGGGAAGTAGTTGATCATCTCCTCGACCCGCACCGTGTCGGCCTGCGGCAGGAAGCCCTCCTTCAGCGAACGGCGCACGAAGGAATAGGAAGCGGTGTCGACATCGATCGAAAAGGTCGAGACCGGGTCCTCGAGTGCCGAATGCACCGGATTGGTCTTGAAATCCTGGACGCGGTCGCGGTTTTCCTCTGGTGGTGCGATCTGGTCCGCCGGCGCCATGGCGGGCTGCTGCGGTGCTATCAATTTGGACACGCGTGCGGCTCGCGACGTGCTGGGCGCGGCAGTGCTATCCAGGGCGAACTCGCCCGTTGGCGCAAGTGGCGCAGGTTCCGCCGGCGCAACCTGTTCCTGCGCATTCTGCGGCGCCAAGCCTCCGGCAACGGCCGATTCGGATTTGCTCGACGCCGCCAACGCGTCTTTTGCATCGCGGCTTTCCTCGTCGGTCCTCCTGTCTTTCTCAGCCGAACTCGTTGCGAGCAGTTCGTTGATCGCCTGATCGCCCGTCGCCTGTTTGGCCAGTGGCTTCACGGTGGCGGGCTTGTCGGCCAGCGTCTCGGTGATCTTTTCGCCGCCGCCGAAAGTGGACGGCTGTTCCCTCAGCATATGGAAAGTGGCGTATCCGGCGATAGGCAGGGCGACGAGCCCGGCAAGGGCCGGCGTGGCTATGAGTTTCTTTTGCATGATTTCGCTCCAGAGCTTTCGTGCTCGCTCTGTGAGACGAAGACCGCTGATCGATCCTTGGGTGGCGGCGGAAATATTTTCCTGGTCATAGGCGCGCATGGCGGCCTCGAAGGCGCGCGCCTTCGCGCTCTCGCCCGGCGCCGGGATCGCTATGTCGCGCAGTCTCTTGAGTTCGTTCTCGTCGACCATGATCACACTTCCCCGGCCGAGCGCATCAGCGTTTTCAGCCGTTTCTTCGCTTCATGGATGTGCCAGGAAACCGTTGTCTCCGAGATCGCCATCGCCTCGGCGGCGGCCGCGTGGCTCAAGCCCTCGCCATAGACAAGCAGCACGGCGTCGCGCTGCTTGTCCGGCAGTCGCCGCACCGCGGCCCACAGCGCCTCGGCGGTATCCTCGTTCTCGGCCGGAGCCTCGCCCGAAATCAGCGCGTGGACACCATAGGCTTCGGTCTTGACCGTCTCGCGGGCGCTCTTGCGCATCATGTCGCGCGCGGCGTTCAGCGTCATGGCATGGAGCCAGGTGGTGAAGGCGCTGCCGCCGCGATAGTCGCGGATCGCCTTGCCGAGCCGGACGCAGACTTCCTGCGCGATGTCTTCGGCATCCGCCTTCCGGCCGCACCAGCGATAGGCGGCGCGATAGACGAAATCATAGTGCCTTTCGAGCAATGTGCCGAAAGCCCCCTTGTCCCCGCCCTTCGCCCGCCCGATCAGTTCGGCGTCGGAGGCTTCGCTCTCATCCAGCATCATCGCCATCATTTGCCTGTTGGACGAAGGCTAATGGCCAATCCTTGGGGTGAGGGAAAGATTTTTTTGGAAAGAAGCTCTTCCTTCGCCCCTTCACGGGGAGAACGTGCCCGAAGGGCGGCGCGAACTCATGAAAGTTTACGCAGCCGCGTCCGGCGAATTAGGCTGGGTTTGCGTTTGGGCCGAAGGACCTACCCGAGCGTCTCGGAAAACAGGGTGATCAACCGGTTCCAATGCCGCTCGGCGCCAACATCGTTGTAGACGCTGTGGTCCGGCACGCACCAGCCATGCGCCATGCCGACATAATTCTCCAGCACGTAATCGACTTCCGCCGCCCTGAACGCCTCGGCCAGCCGCGCCGACTGTTCGGGCGGAAAACTCCTGTCGACGCCCGCCATGCCGACATAGACGCGTGCCTTGACCGACCCGGCCTTGCGGTGCGGACTGTCGGCCGCGTCGCTGGCGAGATTGCCGCCATGGAAACTGGCAGCCGCCCTGATGCGATCCGGATAGAAGGCGGCTGCGTTCAGCGCCCGCGCGCCGCCCATGCAATAGCCGACAACGCCGATCGGCCCGGTGACGCCTTCGGCAGCGAATGCGTCGAGGAAGGCGCCGCTGTCGGCAATCGTCATCTCCTGCGTCGTGCCGCTGATCAGCGCCATCAGCGGCACTTTGGTTTTTTCCTCGACGAAGGCGGTCTTGGCATCGAACGGACCGTAGGGCGCGTTGCGATAGAAGAGGTCGGGCACCAGCACGGTGTAGCCCTCCTCCGCCAGCCGCTCGGCCATGCCGTCGAGCGCAGGGCGCGGGCCGAAGGCATCCATATAGAGGATGACGCCGGCCTTGGCCGGGGAAGCGTTGGCCGGGCGGAACAGCCCCGCCCTCGCCATACCGTCCCTGGTCTTGATCTGAAGGTCCTGTTTCGGCATCGCCAACTCCGTTCGGTTGCTGGGCGATACATATCCGCGCACGCCGACAGGGCAAGCTGTTGCCTGATTTTGGCAGTCAACATTTCGTGCGGCAGCGCGACGAGCTTACCGACCCGCGAACGCTGCCATGTGAAAGGCCTGCACCTCCGGGGGGTAGCGATAGGCTGTGCCGTAGGGGCAGGCATTGCGGTCGAGGCACCCGCCGTCACAACAGGGCCCGCCACTCGGCCCGCGTACATGCGCCAGGCAGGCTTGGTGGGCGAACCCGTCCGCGGAGTAGGCATCGACCGGGCAGGCTTTCAGGCAGGGTTTGTCGACGCAGGCGTCGCAGAGATGGATCGCCTCGCGAGCCTCCGAGAGCGCGATCTCACCCTCGAACAGCAGCGCGCCGCGATAGGCATGCCAAAGTCCGTATCGCGGATGCATCAGGATGCCGAGCGGTGACGGCTTCAGGCCCTCGGCCCGCATCGCCCATTGCTGGAACGGCAGATAGGGCTTGTCGGAGGGCGACACGGCGCGTGCGCCGAACTCTTCCGCGACCGCGCCAATGACCTGCCGGGACCAGGTATCGAGCGGATCGGCGATGGCCTGTGATTGACTGTCGCGCCAGCGCAGGAAATGCGGCCAGGGTGCCGCCCCCGCCTGCCCTACCAGCAGCGCCGACCTGGCCGGTGCACCGGAGCGGCCACAAGGCGCCGCCTCGCCATCCGCAAAGGTGAAGCCGCCACGCAGGATGAGGCCGTTGGCCCCAAGCGCGGCCGCAATCTCCTCCATCCTGCCGCGCGAAAGAATCATCCCTTCTTGACCGGATCGGAGAAAGCGCTCCGCCAGACTTCCTTGTGGATGATGTTGGCGACTTTAGCCCCGCCTGACTCGGGCTCCTTTCACGTGAAGGCATCGGGCATCGACCCCTTCTTCTTGGCGATGAAGTCCTTCAGCGCTTCGTCGATCGCCGGATCGAGATGCGGCGCCTCATAAGATTCCAGCCAGCGACGGGCGAGTTCGTTGGCGCGTTGCGGCGCGGTCTTCTCGCCTTCGGCCAGCCACTGCTCGTAGGAATTGTTGTCGGCGATGTTGGAGCGATAGAAGGCAGTCTGGAAATTCGCCTGCGTGTGGTCGCAGCCGAGATAGTGGCTGCCCGGCCCGACCTGGCGGATGGCGTCCATCGCCTGGCCGTTTTCCGACAGGTCGACGCCTTCGGAGAATTTTTGCGTCATGCCGAGCTGGTCGATGTCCATCATGAATTTTTCGTAGCAGGACGCCAGCCCGCCCTCGAGCCAGCCGGCCGAATGGAGGACGAAATTGGTGCCGGCCAGAATGGTCGAGTTCAGCGTGTTGGCGCTTTCATAGGCTGCTTGCGCATCCGGGATTTTGGAAGCGCAGAGCGAACCGCCGGTGCGGAACGGCAGGCCGAGGCGCCGTGCGAGCTGTGCGGCGCCGTAGGACACCAGCGACGGCTCCGGCGTGCCGAAGGTCGGCGCGCCCGACTGCATCGAGATCGATGAGGCGAACGTGCCGAACAGCACCGGCGCGCCCGGCCGGATCAGCTGGGTGAACGAAGCGCCGGCAAGCACCTCGGCCAGCACCTGGGTCAGCGTGCCGGCGACCGTCACCGGGCTCATCGCGCCGGCGAGGATGAACGGCGTGACGATGCAGGCCTGGTTGTGGCGCGCATAGACCTTCAGCGCGCCAAGCATGGTTTCGTCGAACACCATCGGCGAGTTGGCGTTGATCAGGCTGGTCAGGACCGTGTTGTTTTCGACGAAGTCGTCGCCGAACACCAGCTTGGCCATGCGGACCGTGTCCTCAGCACGTTCCGGCGCGGTGACCGAACCCATGAACGGCTTGTCGGAATATTTGATGTGCGCGTAGATCATGTCGAGATGGCGCTTGTTGACCGGTACGTCGACCGGCTCGCACACGGTGCCGCCCGAATGGTGGATCGAAGGCGCCATGTAGGCGAGCTTCACGAAATTCTGGAAATCCTCGATCGTCGCGTAACGCCGGACGCCGTCGAGGTCGCGCACGAAGGGCGGTCCGTAGACCGGGGCGAAGACGGTAGCATTGCCGCCGATCTGCACCGAGCGTTCGGAATTGCGGGCATGCTGGGTGTAGATGGAGGGCGCGGTCTTCAAGAGCGACCGGCAGAGCCCCTTCGGGAAATGCACGCGCTCGCCCTTGACATCGGCGCCCGCCTCTTTCCACAGCTGCAACGCCTCCGCATCGTCGCGGAAGATGATGCCGATTTCTTCGAGCACCGTATCGGTGTTCTTCTCGATCAGCGCCAGGCCTTCCTCGTCGAGCACTTCATAGACGTTAATCTTGCGCTTGATGTAGGTGAGCTGAGTGCCGGGACCGCCGCCCGAACGCGCTGCCCGCCTTGCCGCCGCCCCACCGCTGGCGCCGCGTCCACGTCGCGCGTTTGACGCTTCCTGGTCCACTGCCGCGTGTTCGCTCATGATCGTTCTTCCCTGAATTTGGACCGGCTTGATTAGCGCCCGGCCCGGAACCGTTGTGGCCGCCTAACGCGGCTTCCGGCGGATCGTAGCCATGCACCCTATTCGAAACGGCCCGTCCGCGCCAACGCCTGTCGCAAAATCGACAAGAAAACCGATAGATTTTTCAGTCGCTTTCCTTTTGCGGGAAGTCGCAAATCAGCTATGGATACGCGCCCCTCGCGGGTTAGGTATTGGCGCGTTGATTTTAAGCTGCCATGGTCGTTCCCGGCAGCAAGGAGCCTGAGAAACAATGTCCGACGACGAGATTATCCTCTCCGAGCTTTCCGACGACGAGTTGGTGCAGCAGATGCACGACGATCTCTACGACGGTCTGAAGGAAGAGATCGAGGAAGGCACCAACATCCTTCTCGAGCGCGGCTGGGCGCCTTACAAGGTGCTGACCGAGGCGCTGGTCGAGGGCATGCGCATCGTCGGCGAGGATTTTCGCGACGGCATCCTGTTCGTTCCCGAAGTGTTGCTGTCGGCCAATGCGATGAAGGCCGGCATGGCAATCCTGCGCCCGCTGCTCGCCGCCACCGGTGCGCCCAAGCAGGGCAAGATGGTGATCGGCACCGTCAAGGGCGACATCCACGACATTGGAAAGAACCTCGTCGGCATGATGATGGAAGGCGCCGGCTTCGACGTCATCGACCTTGGCATCAACAATGCGGTCGAGAAATATCTCGACGCCATCGAGCAGCACCAGCCGGACATTATCGGCATGTCGGCGCTGCTGACCACCACCATGCCCTACATGAAGGTCGTCATCGACACGATGAAGGAAAAGGGCATCCGCGACGACTACGTCGTCCTGGTCGGCGGTGCGCCGCTGAACGAGGAATTCGGCAAGGCGGTCGGCGCCGACGCCTATTGCCGCGATGCCGCGGTGGCGGTCGAGACCGCCAAGGACTTCATGAAGCGTAAACACAATGTGCGCGCTTCCGCCTGATACAAGGCAAGGCGGACGCTCGACAGACGAAGCCGCGCCTTGCAGCGCGGCTTTTTTGTTCCCAGATGTTGGGAGCAGCGGCGGTCAGGGTTTCTTGACGGTATCGTCAACGGCCTTCGCGGTAGACTTGATATCCCTGCCGACGCCGCGGACGGTGTTGGCACAGGCCGAAAGGGCCAGGGCACAGGCCAGGATTGTGATTGGCGCAATGCGTAACAGTTTCATCGACGGTTTATCCCTCTCTCGGTAGATCGCCCCACAGCAACGAAAGCCGGCTCGGCTGGTTTCATGAAGATGCCCAGACCCAAGCAGAATCAAGCGGACAAGCTGCTCATCATCGCCTGCGGGATGATTGCGCGCGAGGTGTTGGCCGTCAAGGAACAGCTCGGGCTTCATCACCTCGAATTGACATGCCTTCCGGCCGAGTTTCATTTCTATCCGGACCGCATCGCGCCGGCGATGGACAAGGCCATCGAAAAGGCCAAGGCGGAAGGCTACAGCAACATCTTCGTCGGTTACGCCGATTGCGGTACCGGCGGCCTGCTCGATCGGGTCTGCGAGAAGCATGGCGTCGAACGCATGGCCGGTCCGCATTGCTTCGCCTTCTACCAGGGCATGGATGCCTATGCGAAGGTCGCCGACGACGACATGATGTCCTTCTACATGACCGATTTCCTCTGCCGCCAGTTCGACGCCTTCTTCATGAAGCCGCTCGGCCTCGACAGGCATCCGGAGCTGATCAAGGACTATTTCGGCAATTACGAGAAGCTGATCTACCTGGCCCAGACCGACGATCCGGAGCTCGACAAGGTCGCGGAAAAGGCCGCGAAACTGCTTGGCCTCGTCTATGAGCGGCGCGCAACAGGCTATGGAGACCTGACGGCCGGGCTGGCCAAGGCCGCGGCTGACGTCTGACGTTGGCCGGGCTGCGCCCTCCTGCGCGGCTATTGGCGATTATCGCCCTTTCCGAAGGCAAAGACAGGACGGATCGCCGCCTTCTACTGGAGAATGGCCTTGATCTGTTCCCAGGCCAATTGCCCCAATCTGGCGTCAGCCTCATCATTTCCACCATGCGCGTGCAAGGATGATCGCGGCGTCGTTTCGCCCGGCAGCAATACGCGATGACCCGCGTCCTCCGCCAGGACAAGTTGGGTCGGCAAACCGGCATGGGCTCGCCGTTCCACAATTGAGGTCGCAAATTTGTCCGAGGGCCAAAGGGCATCATCGCGTCCTGCGACGAGCAGGATCCGGGCGTTGGACTTCTCCAAGGGTATGGTCGCCGCCTCGATCTCGGTCTCGTGCCTCTTCAGGCAATGTTCGAACAAGCTCCTGTAGGCGATAAGACCGTCCCTATATTCTGGCCTCCATTCAGGGTCCGTGGGCACAAAGGGAAGTGGCCTGCCCCGCAGAGTCCAGGACGAGCGCTCCGGCCAGCTGATGCCATCGAGGCCAGCACCAATGTTTCCCCATACGACTGACGAAGGACTGAACGCGACGACTGCGCTGATACGCGAATCGTGCACTGCCGCCAGCAACGCGGCTTCAGCGCCTTTCGACGTGCCGACAAAGACGATCCGCTTGCAGCCGAGTTCCACCAGGCAGTCCCCCGCGGCAAAGAAAATCTCCAGCGGCACCTCGCAGATGCCGGCGGCTTGGCCCTCGTCCCCGAACCAGCGGAGCGCAACCGCCGTCGTTCCTTCATTAGCAAAAAGCCTGGCTCGCGACACGTCCACCCGACCGCTGGAACCGCCGAGCACCACGACCCCCGTGGTGCTGTCAGCTGCGGTCCGAAACATCTTTCCGGACAGTCCCCGTGGAAGGCTGTCGCCGTCTATCGCCATGGCAGGCTCACTTTCGACCCAGCCAGCCCGACGATCCTGTAAACAAGATCCGCATTTCGCCGCACCATCGTTTTTAACCTCGGACATTGTTAAGCACGGATGACAGCCTGCCGCGAATGGGTAAATTGCGCGCAAGCCATGCAAAGGCGCCGTCCAGCGGTCGGCTGCCGGACACCGACGAGGAATGCCGATGACCCTTCGCCCGATGCTTGCCGTTGCCAGCCTTCTCTGCTGCACCTTGCCCGCGCATGCCGACGGCGAGGTGCAGAAGCTGATCACCGCCGCGGCTGGACAAATATGGCGAGACGCGCAAGGCGGCTCTTGCCGAGGCGAAGGCGGGCAATCCTGGCGAGGTCAGGCAGCTCGACGCCTTGCTGGCCAAGCCGCTGGTTGCTTTCTCCGACAAAGACCTCACCGGCAAATGGCAATGCCGCACCATCAAGGCGGGCGGGCTGAGCCCGCTCGTTATCTATGGCTGGTTCAAATGCAGGGTGACCGACGACGGCTCCGGCTGGCGGCTGGAAAAGCTCACCGGCTCGCAGCGCACCAAGGGCCGCTTCTTCGACGACGGCGAAAAGCGCGCGATCTATCTCGGTTCCGGTTCTGTCAACAACGACCAGGCAAAACCCTATGGCAGCGGTCCTCGGACCGACCAGGTCGGCTACGCCTTCCGCAATAGCGCCGAGGAATGGCGCATCGAATTCCCCGCTCCCTATTACGAATCGAAGCTCGACATCATGGAGTTCAAGCGCTGAGCGGAGCCTTCCTGACGGCTCCGGCATACCAAGGATTAACCCGCCTCGTCTAAGCTCCGGCCGTGGCAGTTGATCCCAGGGGTGGCAAGATCAATGGCAGTACCGGAAACCAATCCGAGACCGATCGTGGTCGTTACCGGAGGAGGCCAGCACGTATGGGCAATGGTCAACGCCATTGCCGACCGTGTCGGCCCTGTCATCGTCATCCTGGAAGTCCCTGAATCCAAAAAGCGATTGCTGCTTGGCCGTGCCCGTCGCCAGGGCTGGCTGCAGGCCATCGGCCAGTTCGGCACGATGGTGCTGAGCAGGCTGGGCAAGCGGCTCTACGCCAGCCATGCCGCCCGGTTGATCGCCGAAGAGAAGCTCGAGACCGAGCCGCGGCCGGGCCAGGAGATCATTCATGTTGCCTCGGCCAACGGGCCGGAGTGTCTCGCGGCGATCCAGAGAATCCAGCCAGGCGTTGTCCTGCTTAACGGTTGCCGACTCCTGTCGAGGGACCTCTTGGCCAGGATGCCCTGCCCGGTGCTCAACTATCACGCAGGCATCACTCCGAAATATCGCGGCATGAATGGCGGCTACTGGGCTTTGGCATCAGGCGATTCCGCGAATTTCGGCACCACGGTGCATCTGGTCGATGCCGGCGTGGACACGGGCGGCGTGCTGAAACAGGCATACGGCCAGCCGAAACCAGGCGACACGATCTCAAGCTATGCGCTGCGCCAGACGGCGTTTTCGCGCGACATCTGCGTCGAGGCGGTCAGTGATGCCCTTGCCGGAAAAATGACGACGTTCGATCCAGGCCTGCCATCGAAACAGTGGTACCATCCGACGATCTGGTTCTATCTCTGGACGGGCATCAGAAGCGGCATCTGGTAGCGCATTCCTCGTCCGGCGCCGCGTGCAGAAGGCAGGGCTATCCCAGCGTTTCGAGCCTGCCGACGCACAAGCCGGAACGAATAAACGCGCCTTTCATTTTACGACATCCAAATGCGTCGCTTTTGAATGCGCGCGCGTCGTCCCATAACAAGCGGCCCAATTGCGCATGCGGCAATGCTCGCAGATCGAGGAGTGAGAATTCATGGCCGATCTGATCGTCGTCTACTGGCGCGACATCCCTGCCCAGGTCATCGTCAGGAAAGGCCGCCAGAACGCCAAGCGCGAACTGCCGTTGCGCTTCACCGAGGCGATCGACATGTGCGCCATGCGGACCGGCGCGGGCGGCACGGACGACTATCTGGCCGAATGGCGCAAGGCCGATCCGGTTCCGGTCGGCGACGATCTCGAAGCCGAGGTCGAGAAGGCATTCCAGGACATCGACGCGAAATATGACCGCGAGCGGCTGGTCGCTCTGGTCAAGGCGGGCGGCAAAGAAAATGTCTGAGACCATTCCCGCCAAGGAGAGCCCGGCGGCCCTCCAGCCGGTCACCCAGGCGACCCTGGTCAAGAAGGCGGCACCGAAATCCGACTACAAGCCGGCCGACGTGTCGCCGCAGCGGCGCGTGCAGCGCTCCTTCGCGGTGAGATTGTGGTCGGTCCGGCACTCGCGCCTGCTCGAATGGTTCTATGCCCGCTTCGCCGACACGTTCCTTCTGCTGCATCCCTTGTGGAAAGGCATCGGCTACAGCCGTGTCGAGGCCCCGGTGAAGTTTGTCGAAAAGCGCGTCAAGGGCTTCATGTTCGACTGCCGCATGTGCGGCCAGTGCATCCTGTCCTCGACCGGCATGTCGTGCCCGATGAACTGCCCAAAACAGCTGCGCAACGGCCCCTGCGGCGGCGTGCGCGCCAACGGCAATTGCGAGGTCGAGCCCGACATGCCTTGCGTCTGGGTCAAGGCCTGGGAGGGGGCGCGCAACATGGAGCACGGGGACAGGATTCTTGCGGTGCAGAAGCCGGTCGACCAGTCGCTGCGCGAAACGTCCGCCTGGCTGCGCGTCACCGCGCAGGCGGCAGCGGCCCGTGAAGCCGCGGCCGATGCGAAGACCGGAGCGGCCGCATGATCGCCCGCCAGCGTGACGAGAATCCGGCCGGCATCCATCTGCCGCTCGATCCCTTGCCCGGCCACACCTCGCGCGGCCGGCTCGAACGCGTCCTGCGACGCGGTGAATTCGCCGTCACCACCGAGCTCAACCCGCCCGACAGCGCCGATCCCGAAGACGTCTACAACAGGGCGAAGATCTTCGACGGCTGGGTCGACGCCATCAACGCCGTCGATGCGTCGGGCGCCAACTGCCACATGTCGTCGGTCGGCATCTGCGCGCTCCTGACCCGCATGGGCTATGCCCCGATCATGCAGATCGCCTGTCGGGACAAGAACCGCATCGCCATCCAGGGCGACGTGCTGGGCGGGGCTGCCATGGGTGTCGCCAACATGCTGTGCCTGACAGGCGACGGCGTGCAGGCCGGCGACCAGCCCGGCGCCAAGCCGGTGTTCGACCTGGATTCCATGTCGCTGCTCGAAACCATCCGCATCATGCGCGACAACGGCAAGTTCCTGTCCGGCCGCAAGCTTACCACGCCGCCGCAGTTGTTCCTCGGCGCGGCCGTCAATCCGTTTGCGCCGCCCTTCGACTTCCGCCCGATCCATCTCGGCAAGAAGATCGCCGCCGGCGCTCAGTTCGTTCAAACGCAGTACTGTTTCGACGTACCGATGTTCAAGACCTTCATGCAAAAGGCACGCGATCTCGGCCACACGGAGAAAGTGTTCGTCCTGTGCGGCGTCGGACCGCTCGCCTCGGCCAAGACGGCCAAATGGATCCGCTCCAACGTGCCGGGAATCCATATTCCCGATACCGTCATCAAGCGGCTGGAAGGCGCCCAGGACCAGAAGAAGGAAGGCAAGCAGCTCTGCATCGACATCATCAATGAGGTGAAGGAAATCCCGGGCGTTTCGGGCATCCATGTGATGGCCTACCGTCAGGAGGAGTATGTCGCCGAGATCGTCGATGAATCGGGCGTGCTGAAGGGCCGCCAGCCCTGGAAACGCGAGATCCGCCGCGATGACCAGATGGTCGCCGACCGGCTCGACCATATCCTGCACGACGATGTTACCGAAACCCAGGTGGACATGGTGAAGACCGCGCATTGACTTGCGCGGAGAGCCACCATTCGCTTGATCCACAAGAGATAACGATATAAAGAACTCTTTATATCACGACGGAGAGATTTCATGACCCGGACCATCGTTGCCTCGGCGACACGAGAAATCATCATCGGCTTCGACCAGCCCTTCTGCGTGATTGGCGAGCGCATCAACCCGACCGGCCGCAAGAAACTCGCCGCCGAGATGGTCGCCGGCAATTTCGAGACCGTGATCAAGGACGCGTTGGAACAGGCCGCTTGTGGCGCCACCATGCTCGACGTCAATGCCGGCGTCACTGCCGTCGATCCCAACGCGACCGAGCCGGCGCTGCTGGTGCAGACGCTGGAGATCGTGCAAGGCCTGGTCGACCTGCCGCTGTCGATCGACTCCTCGGTCACCGCCGCGATCGAGGCGGCTCTGAAGGTCGCCAAGGGCCGCCCGCTGGTCAACTCCGTCACCGGTGAGGAGGAAAAGCTCGAGGCCATCCTGCCGCTGATCAAGAAATACAACGTGCCGGTCGTTGCCATCTCCAACGACGAGACCGGCATTTCGATGGATCCGGACGTTCGTTTCGCAGTCGCCAAGAAGATCGTCGAGCGCTGCGCCGATTTCGGCATTCCCGCGCATGATGTGGTCGTCGACCCGCTGGTCATGCCGATCGGCGCGCTCGGCGATGCCGGCCGCCAGGTGTTCGCCCTGCTGCGGCGCCTGCGCGAGGAACTGAAGGTCAACACCACCTGCGGCCTCTCCAACATCTCCTTCGGCCTGCCGCACCGCCACGGCATCAACGCTGCCTTCATCCCGATGGTGATCGGCGCCGGCATGACATCGGCGATCATGAACCCCGTGCGGCCGCAGGAAATGGAGGCCGTGCGCGGCGCCAACGTTCTGAACGGCACCGACGAGAATTGCACCAACTGGATTCGCACCTATAAGGATTACAAGCCGGCCGAAGGCGGCCAGGCGGTCGCCGCACCGACGGCGGTCAATGCACCAGGCGAAGGCGGCAATGGCGGTCGCCGTCGTGGCGGCCGTGAAGCCCGCATGGCAAGGGGATAAGCGCGCAATCGTGAATTCGCATACCAACATCACCGATCCGCTCGTGCTGTTCATGCCGTCGGGCAAGCGCGGGCGGTTTCCGGTCGGCACGCCGGTGCTCGACGCCGCGCGCCAGCTCGGCGTCTATGTCGAAAGCGTGTGCGGCGGGCGCGCCACTTGCGGGCGCTGTCAGATCGAGGTTCAGGAAGGCAATTTCGCCAAGCACAAGATCGTCTCCTCCAACGACCACATCTCGCCCAAGGGGCCCAAGGAAGAGCGCTATGAGCGCGTGCGCGGCCTGCCGGAACGTCGCCGCCTCTCCTGCTCGGCGCAGATCCTCGGCGACCTTGTCATCGACGTGCCGCAGGACACGGTCATCAACGCACAGACCATCCGCAAGGATGCCGACACCAGGGTGATCGCCCGCGATACGGCGATCCGCATGTGCTATGTCGAGATCGAAGAACCCGACATGCACAATCCGTCAGGCGACCTCGACCGGCTCAAGATCGCGCTGATGAAGGACTGGAACTTCAAGAACCTCGAATTCGATTTCTATTTGCTGCCGCAGGTGCAGGGCATCTTGCGCAAGGGCAACTGGACCGCGACCGCCGCCATCCACAAGGACGCCGACAGCGACATCGCGCGCGTCATCGCTTTGTGGCCTGGCCTCAAGAATGAGGCCTATGGGCTGGCCTGCGATATCGGTTCGACCACCATCGCCATGCATCTGGTGTCGCTGCTGTCGGGCCGCGTCGCCGCTTCCTCCGGCACATCGAACCCGCAGATCCGCTTCGGCGAGGATCTGATGAGCCGCGTCTCCTATGTGATGATGAACCCGGATGGCCGCGAAGGCATGACGGTCGCCGTGCGCGAGGCGATCTCGGGCCTTGTCGACAAGGTCTGCGCGGAAGGCAGTGTCCAGCGCAACGACATCCTGGATTCCGTCTTCGTCGGCAATCCGATCATGCACCATCTGTTCCTCGGCATCGATCCGACCGAGCTTGGCGGAGCGCCCTTCGCGCTCGCCGTCTCGGGCGCGGTGCGCATCAAGGCCTCGGATATCGGTCTCAAGCTCAACCCGGGCGCACGTCTCTACATGCTGCCCTGCATCGCCGGCCATGTCGGCGCCGACGCCGCGGCGGTGACGCTGTCGGAGGGCCCGCATCGCCAGGACGAGATGATGCTGATCGTCGACGTCGGCACCAATGCCGAGATCGTGCTCGGCAATCGTGCGCGGGTCGTGGCTGCTTCCTCGCCCACCGGTCCGGCCTTCGAAGGCGCGGAAATTTCCGGGGGCCAGCGCGCAGCGCCCGGCGCCATCGAGCGCGTGCGCATCGATCCCGAGACGCTGGAGCCGAAATACCGCGTCATCGGCTCGGAACTGTGGTCCGACGAGCCGGGCTTCCTCGACAGCGTGCAGGCGACCGGCGTCACCGGCATTTGCGGCTCCGGCATCATCGAGATCGTTGCGGAGATGTATCTGGCCGGCATCATTTCCGAAGACGGCGTCGTCGACGGATCGCTCAGCATGCGCTCGCCGCGTATCGTCGCCAACGGCCGCACCTTCTCCTACGTGCTGAAGGAAGGCGAGCCGAAGATCACCATCACCCAGACCGACGTGCGCGCCATCCAGCTCGCCAAGGCGGCGCTCTATGCCGGCACCAAGCTGTTGATGGAAAAGCAGAACACCGAGCATGTCGACCGCATTCATTTCGCCGGCGCCTTCGGCTCCTTCATCGATCCGAAATACGCCATGGTGCTGGGCCTGATCCCCGATTGCGACCTCGACAAGGTCTCGGCCGTCGGCAACGCCGCCGGCGCGGGTGCGCGCATGGCGCTGCTCAATCGCGGCTATCGTCGCGAGATCGAGGAGACGGTTAGCCAGATCGAGAAGATCGAGACCGCACTGGAGCCCAAATTCCAGGAACACTTCGTCTATGCGATGGCGTTGCCGAACAAGGTCGATCCGTTCCCGAAACTGTCGGCGGCGGTGAAGCTGCCGCCGCGCAAGACGGTGAGCGAGGACGGCATCGCCGGCAACGCCACCCCGCGCCGGCGCTCGCGCGAAGGCCACGCCGCGCGGCGTGGACGGGAGTAGACAGCCGCGCAGCCGAGTGCTTTCCCGAACTGTTGGCGTCGCCCCTCATCTGGGTGCCGCCACCTTCTCCCCGTATACTGACGGGAAGACGGGAGCTCCCCGCAACATTTGCGCCTGTTCGGCAACGTCTGTGATTGGCGAAATCATCAACGATGGCCACTTTCGCCCCGTCACTATACGAGGAGAAATGTCCGGCAGGACAATGAGGAGCAGCGCCCGAGATTTCAGAGTTGGTTGCCTGGTCCAATTCATTTGCATGCAAATGTTTCGGGATTGACTGATCCGGAAACCAAATCACCGTTTTCGCGAAATCCGACCGATACATGGCAGGCGCATTTACCCGGCATCGAACGGCGGCCGAAGATAATCCTCGGCCGCCGCCGTTCTTCAAGGGAGATGAAAATGTCGATGTTTGAAAATCTCGGCCGCTACGGTGCGACCATCAGGCAGGCCCATGCCAGGAACAAGGCCGTCCGCGCCCTGAACAGCCTGCCGGCGCATGTCCAGAAGGACATCGGCTGGCCGGCCTCGCCGCCCAGCGACCCGCAGGCAGCACTTTCCGCCCTGCTCCTGGGCTTTACACGCTGATGACCTTCGCCGAAAAGTGCAAACTGCTCGGCACGCGCCGGAGCCCGCGCGGGACTCCGGCCGTCACCAGCAACCGCCTGCGCGCAGCCCTTCTGCCGCAGCGCTGATCCCTCCCGCGAGAAATGCGGCGCCGATCACAGCGACGTGTGCACACAGCGTAAATCTTGACATCTTCGACCAGGGCACGATCTTCAAACATGAAGGGGACTTCTCTTAGCCGGCTCCGCCGAAGTTCGTGTATCCGCATGCCAAGTTTGAAAAGCCACGTCGTGTCCTTCGTGCTCAGGCACAGTCGCAAGAAGGCGTTTTCCAGCCCGGAAAACCTGCAGCGCTGGATCGCCGCGGCGCGCCGGACAGAGGACCATCACCCTCCGGTGTCCGTGCAGCAGCGCTTCAACATCGAGACACGCACCGTCGACGGCTTTCCCGTCTACGAGATCGCCCCCAGGGCCGGCGAGCGCAAGCGGGTTCTCTATCTGCACGGCGGCGCCTATGTCTTTGAAATCACGCCCTATCATTGGCACCTGATCGCCGACATGGCCGACCGGCTGGGCTATGCCTTTACGGTGCCTATCTATCCCATCGCGCCCGAGCATGACTTCCACGCCATGTTCGGCATGGTCGGCGACGTCTATCGCCGGATGCTCGGCGAGACGGAGGCGGAAGACATCGTCTTCATGGGCGATTCCGCCGGCGGCAACATGGCCGTGGTGCTGACCATGATGGCTGCCGAAGAAGGCCTGCCCTTGCCGTCGCGCCATGTGCTGATCTCACCCGGTCTCGACGTCTCGCTTGCAAACCCCGAGGTGTTCGAGGCGGAGCGGAACGATCCCTGGCTGGGCATCGCGGGCGGACGGGAGGCCATCCGGCTCTACAGTGCCGGAATAGATCCGACGGACTGGCATATCAGCCCCGTCTATGGCGACCTCTCGGTGCTGCCCAGGACATTGCTCCTGGCGGGCTCTCGCGATCTTCTCACGCCCGACAATCTGATCTTCGCACAAAAGGCGCGGGCCGCCGGCGTCGAGGTAGAACTCGTCCACGAGGAAGGCATGTTCCACGTCTGGCCGCTGATCAATATGCCGGAATCGCGCCGCGCGCGCGAACGGATCGTGGCGTTTCTGACCGAGAACCCCTCGCCCCTTGTTGAAGGGGCCCGAGCAAGCTTCGAAGCGCCGTCCGCCGAGGCTTCGGGGCAGAGCCTCCAGTCGGAGCACCCCGGCTGATCAGAACTTGCCGGTTTCCCGGAAGACTTCGAACGTCGCGCGAATGTGGTCGGCCACCGCCTTGACCGGCGCGCTGGCATCCGGCGCTACCACCATGGCGAGGTTATAGGTGCCGATATCGGGCATGCCGTCCTTGGGACAGAGCTCGACCATGTCGTTGCCGAGGAAAGACTTCGGCAGCGGCGCCACGGCAAGATCTGACATGATGGCGGCGCGCTGGCCGGCCGTATGCGCGCTCATATAGGCGATGCGGTAGTTGCGGCCCTCGCGGCTCAGCGCTTCGAGCGCCCCTGCCCGCCAGGCGCAGCCCTCTTCCCACAGCGACACCGGCAAGGGTTCGCGCAGATGCGCGCAGCCGCCCTTGGCGCCGGCCCAGACGATCGGCTCCGTCAACAGCACCTCGGCGCCGAGCGCGCTGGTCTTGTAGGAATTGGTGAGCAGCGTGATGTCGAGCGCACGGTCATCCATGCGCCGGCGCAGATTGCTGCTCTGGTCGATCGTGACGTCGACGGCGATCGACGGATGCGACTGCGCAAAACGCTTCAGCACATGCGGCAGCACGCGCTCGCCATAATCATCCGGCGAGCCCAGCCGCACCACGCCGACAATGTCGGGAACGATGAACTTGGACACCACCTCGCGATTGATCGACAGCAGACGGCGGGCATAGCCCAGCAGCATTTCCCCATCTGTGGTCAGCGTCACCGAGCGGGCATCGCGCGCGAACACCGAGCGGCCCAGAATATCCTCCAGCTTCTTGATCTGCATGGAGACCGCCGACGGCGTCCGGAAGACGGCATTGGCGGCGGTGGTGAAGCTGCCGGTTTCGGCAATCGCCACGAAAGTGCGCAGCACGTCGAGGTCCAGCAGCGGCAACGGATGATTGAGTGGGGCGTTCATGACGATCGACCTTCAATTTTTCTGATGCAAACTATCATTCCATTTCGTTTGATTGAACATCAGTTCGGGCGCATAGTCAACTCCATCGAAGCAGGATGCTGCCAAGGCAGCCGCGAAACGATCACGACACAGACCTGTCTTCGACATGCAATGAAGCTGATACAGACCTGACGTAAGGCATTGCCGGGCACTTCCGCCCCGACATGAGGAGATCGAAATGTCTATCCTGTCATCCATCGGTCGGCTTGCGACCGAATTCAGCGCGGCCCGCGCCCGCTACCAGACCGAACGCGCCATCCGCTCCCTGCCGATCGAGCTGCAGAAGGATATTGGCTGGCCTGAAGCGGCCGACACGAAGGCCGGCATACGCGCCGGCGTCGGATCCTGGGCTGGAGCAAAGTAAACCGTGTGTATCATGCATTGACGGCCTGCCGCGCAAACCGCCCGGCAGGTTTTCTTGTTTTACCGACCTGTTTTGCCCTTTTATTTGCGTTCACATGAATTTCGGAGCCATGCCGCCGCTGCATGGCGCATATGAACAAGCCGCATAGCGGCTCGGTTTTGAGCTAACCATTTGTAAATTATCGAAAAATCCTGTAATGCCTACAAAGGCTCCCGCCTTGCGTGTCGCTTTTCATATCAAGTGCTTCGCTTTTGCGATTTAGTTTTTACTTACACAAGCCTATATCCGCGCCAGCAAACGAGCTGCCCCACTCCATCAAGCGAAGGCGACCCGTCTGAGCAACCGAATTGGAGATGAACATGAAGCTTTTTGCCCGCCTTTTCCCTCGCCGTGAAATGAACCTGACCACGGCCCTCGAGCGCCAGCGCCTTGCCAACACCATGCCCGGCCAGACCGGCGCCATGGCTGCTGCACGCCTCGGTTTCGTCGCCTGAACCGATCCCGCAGGCAGCGCTCCCTCGCGCTGCCTGAATAGATGACGCCGCCCGGTTCCGCCGAGGCGGCGTTTGTTTGCACACCCCTGACGGCGCTTCCATCATGGACGGCGCCGCGGCTGCCCGGCATCGCAACACGATTGCCCATTTGCGACCCATGTCGCAAATTAAATCTTGCTAAAGCTCCTTAGCCGATTGACAAGCAAGGCGTTTCCTGATGTCGCTATGCTATTCGCGACATCCTGTTCGCGTCATGGCTGCGTGAGGTTCCCGTGAACGCCGTAAAGCATCCGGTCCAGCGATCGTTTGTGTTCTTCCTTGTCCCCGATTTCACCATGATCGCCTTTGCGACGGCGCTCGACCCGTTGCGCTCGGCCAATCGCATGCTCGGCTACGAGGCCTATCGATGGCGCCTCGCCAGCATCGACGGCAAGCCGGTGCGCGCTTCGAACGGTGTCGAATGCGCGGTCAACACCTCGCTGGAGGAGGAACGCAGGAAGATGGCGGGGCCGGATCGCCCCAACATGGCCATCGTCTGTAGCGGCACCAATGTCGAGCGCTACCAGAACAAGTCCGCCTTCGCCTGGCTGCGCGAGGAATACAATCGCGGCGTCGCCGTCGGCGGCCTGTGCACCGGTGCGCACATATTGGCGGCCGCCGGCCTGCTGTCCAACAAGCGCTGCGCCATCCATTGGGAGAACCTGCCAGGCTTCTCCGAGGCGTTCCCGAAGGCCAATGTCTTTGCCGACCTGTTCGAGATCGACCAGAACATCTACACCTGCGCCGGCGGCACCGCCGCGCTCGACATGATGCTGAAGCTGATCGGCGACGATTTCGACGAGAATCTCGTCAACCGCGTCTGCGAACAGGTGCTGACCGACCGCGTGCGCAGCCCGACCGACCGCCAGCGCCTGCCGCTGCGCGCCCGTCTCGGCGTGCAGAATTCGAAAGTGCTGACCATCATCGAACTGATGGAAGGCAATCTGTCGGAGCCGCTGTCGCTGATCGAGATCGCCGATCATGTCGACCTGTCGCGCCGCCAGATCGAGCGGCTGTTCCGCACCGAGATGGGACGCTCGCCGGCCCGCTACTATCTCGAAATCCGCCTCGACCGTGCAAGGCATCTCTTGATCCAGTCCTCGATGCCGGTGGTCGAGGTGGCGGTCGCCTGCGGCTTCGTCTCGGCCTCGCATTTCTCGAAATGCTACCGCGAGCTCTACGCCCGTTCGCCGCAGCAGGAACGCGTCGACCGCAAGCAGCTGCTGGCGGCATAAAGGCGCGCCTCAGAGCACCTCTGCCGATCGCATCGCCTCGACACGGATGTCCTCGGTCAGCCGCGCCTTCAACACGGAGAATTCCGGACTGGTCTTCAGCGTGTAGTGGCGCGGGTGCGGCAGGTCGATGGCGACGTCCGACTTGATCCGGCCGGGCCTGGCCGTCATCACCACCACGCGCGACGCCATGAAGATCGCCTCCTCGATGTCGTGGGTTACGAACAGCACCGTCTTCTTGCGCCGTTCCCAGATGCCGAGCAGCAGTTCCTGCATCAGCCCGCGCGTCTGGTTGTCGAGCGCGCCGAACGGCTCGTCCAGCAAAAGGATCGCGGGGTCGTTGGCGAGCGCCCTGGCGATCGCCGTGCGCTGTTGCATGCCGCCGGAAAGTTGCTTCGGCCAATGGTTCTCGAAGCCCTTCAGCCCGACGAGGTCGATATAGGAGGCGACGATTTCGCCCCTCTCCCGCTCAGCCATGCCGCGTTCGCGCAGGCCGAAGGCGATGTTTTCGGCGACCGTCAGCCACGGAAACAGCGTGTAGGACTGGAAGACCATGCCGCGATCCGGCCCCGGCCGGGTCACCGCCTTGCCGTCGAGCAGCACGCGCCCTTGGCTCGGCGCCTCAAGCCCGGCGACGATGCGCAAGAGCGTCGACTTCCCGCATCCCGAAGGTCCCAGGATGGTGATGAAATCATTGGCCGCGACCGCCAGGTCGATCGGCATCAGCGCCTGAACGGGTGAGCCGCCGCGCACGCCGGCGAACGTGCGCGAGACGCCCTCGATGAGAAGCTTGCTCATGCCAGGCTCCACGGGAAGAGCCAACGATTAAGCGCCTTGAAGGCAAGGTCGGACAACAGGCCGATCAGCCCGATGACGATGATGCCGAAGATGATCTGCCCGGTTGCCAGTCGCGACTGGCTGTTGATGATCATGTAGCCGATGCCCGACGACGAGCCGATCAGTTCGGCGACGATGACATAGGTCCAAGCCCAGCCAAGCACCAGCCGAAGCGTCTCGGCGATCTCGGGCGCATTGGCGGGCATGATCACACGCTTGACGATGCCGTTGTCCGTGGAGCCGAGCGTGTAGGCCGCCTCGACAAGGTCGCGGCGTGTGGAGCCGACCTTTACGGCGATGATCAGGATGATCTGGAACACGGAGCCGACGAAGATGACCAGCAGCTTCTCCAGTTCGCCTATGCCGGCCCAAAGGATGAGCAGCGGAATGAAGGCCGAGGCCGGCAGATAGCGGGCGAAGGAGACGAACGGCTCCAGGAACGCCTCGACTGGTTTCCACGCGCCCATCGCAATGCCCAGCGGCACGGCGACGGCCGATGCCAGCACGAAGCCGCCGAAGACGCGCCAGATGGTGATCAGTATGTCGAGCCAGAACCGGTCTTCGACCAGCAGCCGCCAGCCATCCCGCAGCATCGATAGCGGATCGGCTAGAAAGATGCGGTTGACGTGACCTCCAAGCGTGATCCACGCCCAGAAGACGACGAACAGCACGAAGAAGGAAATGCCGAGCACGGTTCGCGTGCCCGGCGAGATCGGATGCAAGGGGCGCGGCATTAACAACGGTCCTTGTGGGAAGCAAAACGGCGGCGCGGGGCGCCGCCGCTAGACAGCGGCCGGTCAGTTCGCCACGGCGCTGGTGTCGGCCAGGGTGGAGACGTCAGGCGCTTCCTTGATCAGCCCCATCTGCAGCAGGAGCTCGCCGGCGGTCTTGGAGAAATCCTGGAACTCCTTGGTGAAGAACTGCTTGTTCTCCGCCCGGTCGGCCCATTTCAGGTACTTCGCCGAATCCTCGAACTCCTTGGCCGACTGTTTTACGTCCGCGCCCATGATGCCGTAGGATTTCTGCGGGTCCTTCTTGATCAGCTCGAGCGCGTCGAAATAGCTGTCGGCAAGCGCCTTGGCGGCGTCCGGATTGGCTTTGAGGAATTCGGGCGTGCAGCCGACCGTATCGAGCACCATCGGGTAGTCGAGCGTGGTCGCCAGAATGTGGCCCTGGTCGGCCTTGTCGCGCACCGCCGAGATGAACGGCTCATAGGTGACGGCGGCGTCGTTCTGGCCGGCAAGAAAGGCTTGCGCCGCCGCGTCCGGTTCCAGGTTGACCACCGTGACATCCTTGGTCGACATGCCGTTCTTGTTCAGCACCCAGGCCAGCATGAAATAGGGCGAGGTGCCCGGCGCCGAGGACGCGACAGTCTTGCCCTTGAGGTCGGCGACGGTCTTGATGTCGTTGCGCACGACGATGCCGTCGGCGCCGTAGGACTTGTCGAGCTGGAAGATCTGCTTGGTGGTCACGCCACTGGCGTTCCACACCTGCCACGTCTCGACCGTGGTGGCGGCGCATTGCAGGTCGCCGCTGGCGATGGCGAGCGGCCGGCTGGCCTGCGGCACCTTCTTCAAAGTCACGTCGAGACCGTGCTTCTCGAAGAGCCCCGCCTGTTTGGCGAGCGTCAGCGGCGCGAAGCCGGTCCAGCCGCTGATGCCGATAGTGACCGATGTGGCGGCCATCGCCGGCGCGGACAGGCCGGCGGCGAGCGCCAGCGTAAGGATAATGGTCCTGTTCATGTCAGTTCCCCTTTGTTTTCTCTGGGGGAATGTTCACGGACGCCGCCCGGCTGTCAATGAACAGGGCCGTGTTCGCCCCCATCGTCGGCGACGAATGTTCGCCTTTGCCGCCATAAAGCGGCTAGGCCGAGGACCGTGTCGTCAATACTGGTCGCAGTAGCACTCCGCGGACGAGATGCGGTCGTTCCAGTCGCTGCCGCCGAAATCGCGGACCCTGCGCCTGATCTCGATCGAACGGCCTCCCCTGCGCGAATCCTCATAGGCAACGAGAGTGCAGCCCCGGCGAACGATCACCGACGACACGCGGTCGTTCCAGAACTCGCGGCCGCGAAAATTGACCGAATCGTCGGCCCCGAGCGCGATCGACCGTCCGCGAAAATTCGCATTTTCGAACATGATGCAGGCGGCCTGATCGTCGTATTGGGCGCTGGCGCCGTCAGCGTAAAGCATGGACGCGACCGCAGTCAGGATGGCTAGACGTCTCATCTGGTGTTTCCTCGGTTTGACCGCGTCACCCCGCCCGCCGGATGGCGCGGCAAGGTCAGTTTGCCACTGCTTCTGCCGGACTGGCAAGCCTGGAGCGGTTGGGCATTTCACGGAAAGGCCGAACCGCTTTGACTATTTTTTTCAACCAATTCCCAAGGGAAAGCGTTACGCGCGTACCGGCAAAGCGCTCTGCGCTTTTTCTGGAATTTCTCAGCGGCTATCGAGCATCCAGTTGCGGTTGCGCCACATCTTTTCGCCGACAAGGCAATCGGTGGCTCGTTCGGCCTGCGCCAGCACCACCGGCGGACGATCGGCCTTGCTACCCGACCGCGGCGAGGCCGGCCCGGCGAGTTCCAGCACCAGCTTGCGGCGGATAGCCTCCGGGAACTGCGTCCAGTCATTGACCGGGACCATGAAGGCGCCGGGGCCGCCAATGACGCAGTCGCTGTAATAGCGGTCGAGATCGTTGACGTCGTAGGCGCTGGTGAAACCGCCGCGGGTCATCAGCGGCAAGCCGTTTATGACGATGCCTTGCGTGACCACCTCGTCGCGGATGATATCGACCGGCGCGCCCTGGTTGTTGGGGCCGTCGCCGGAAATATCGATGACCCGCTTTGTCCCTTGAAAGCCACTTTCGGCGAAAAGGTCCGCGCCGAATTCCAGCGCGCCGGAGATCGACGTGCGCCGCGCGCTGTTGGGCGGCTGGGCGGACAGCCGCGCCACCACCCGCTCGGCGTCCGCGCGAGTGGCGATCACCGTCCACGGCACGATGACGTGCTGCGAGTTGGTGCCGGCCCATTCGACATAGGTGACGGCGATCCTGCCATAAGCGCCGGCGGCGATGGCTTGCAGCACATGATCGTGCGTCAAGGCAGCCGCGTAGCCGCGACGCTGGATCTCGAGTTCGTCCGCCGACATCGACAGCGAGACGTCGACCGCCAGCACCAGTTCGACGTCGACGGGTTCGTCCGCGAGCGACGCCGGCGCCAGCCACAGCATCAGCGCCAGGGCGGCGGCACCGGAAAGCAGATGTCTTGCGCGAGCAAAAGCAGACATGCCGCAGGGTAAGCCAGAATCGCCAGCCGAAAAAGAGAAAAGCCCGACCATGGCCGCCGGGCTTATCCAAAATTTGCTGACGAGCCCTGCTGGGAGGTCGCCTAGCTTCTCGGTTTCAGATTCTCCGGATCGTAGAGCGGCTTGTAGCCGACCCCGGCGACCTCGACCGGATAGGTCTCGCCGAAATACTCCACCTTCAGCTTGCGGCCCTCTTGGCAGTAAGCCCATGGCAGATAGGCGAGCGCGATGTTCTTGCCGATGGTCGGGCCGTAGGCGACCGACGTGGTGAAGGAACGGCGGCCGAGTTCGTCAACCAGCGTCTCGCCGGTCTCGGGGTCCAGCACCGGCATGATGCCCACCGGATAACGCGCCACGCCCTTGGAATCGGTGTTTTCGGTCATCACCAGCGTGCACAGCATCGCCGGCTGGTGCTCGCGGGCGCGGTATTCCAGGTGCTTGGCCTTGCCGCAGAAGTCGTTCTCCTTGACCTTCGGGCGGGCAAGATCGGCCTCGAGCAGGTTGTACTCGGTGAGCAGGTCGGCATTCTGCAAACGCAGGCTCTTTTCCATGCGCCGCGTGTTGGCATAGGTCTCGACGCCGAACGGCATGACGCCGGTCGAGCGCAGCGCGTCCCAGACGGCCAGCCCGTCCTCGTAGCGCATGTGCAGTTCCCAGCCTTGTTCGCCGACATAGGAGATGCGGAACGCGGTGACGTCCTTGCCGCCGATCCGGATCGGCTTGATCGCGGCGAACGGGAAATTCTCCAGCGCAAGGCCCTCGGGATTCTCGACCACCTTCTGCAAGGTTGCTCGGGCGTTCGGGCCCCAGATGCCGATGGTGACGTATTTTTCCGTCACATCGGTGATGGTGACATCGAAACCCTTATCCTGCGCGGTGCGGCGCATGTACTGGAAGTCGCGCGGGCCGGCGTCCGCGCCGTCGATCAAACGGCAGCGGTCGGCCATGCGGATGACGGTGAAGTCGGCGCGCACCATGCCTTCCTCGTCGAGGAAGTGGGTGTAGATGCCCTTGCCGATATTGTTGTCGCCGCCGATCTTGGCCGCGCACAGCCACTCCAGCAGCGCGACGTGGTCGGGTCCCTCGACGTCATACATCGAGAAGTGCGACAGGTTGACGATGCCGCAGTCTTCGCTCATCGCCAGATGCTCGGCATTGGAGACGCGCCAGAAATGGCGGTTGTCCCATTCGTTCTCGCGCACCGGTACCCGGTTGGCGTATTTCTCCAAAAGATGCTCGTTGGCGGCATAGCCGTGCGCTCGCTCCCAGCCGCCGAGTTCCATGAAGTAGCCGCCGAGTTCCTTCTCGCGCTCCCAGAACGGCGAGCGCCTGATGTTGCGGCCCTTGGAGAAGGGCTCGCGCGGATGCACGGCGGGATTGTAGACCTTCATCGCTGTCTCGGTGCAGCGATCCCAGATGAACTGCTCCTTGGTCTGGTGCGGATAGAAGCGCGCATAGTCGATGGCGTGATGGTCGATCGAGGTGCGGCCGTCCGTCATCCAGTCGGCGATGAGCTTGCCCATGCCCGGGCCGTCCTTGACCCAGATGGCAACGGCATACCACAGCCCCCTCACCTTCTGGCTCTCGCCCATGGACGGGCCGCCATCGGCCGTCACCTGCAGCAGGCCGTTGAAGGAATGGCTTTCGTTATAGCCGAGTTCGCCAAGGATCGGCGTCAGTTCCATGGCGCGCTCCAGCGGCGCCAGGATCTGCTCCATGTCGAGGTCGCGCTGCGAAGGCGAAAGCCGGGCCTGGTCCTTCTCGAGCAGGTCGCGCGGATGGCAAAGGCGCGGATTGGTCTCTTCGTAATAACCCCATTCGATCTGCCCGCCCTCGGCGGTCTTGGGGTCGCCGGTGTCGCGCATATAGGCCGAATTGCCCTGGTCGCGCAGCAGCGGCCAGCCGATCTCCTTGCCCGTGCCGGCGAACTCGTTGTAAGGGCCGAAGAAGGTGAGCGGATGGTCGATCGGCATGACGGGCAGGTCCTCGCCCACCATCTCGGCGATCAGCCGGCCCCAGATGCCGGCGCAGACGATGACATAGTCGGCCTCGATGGTGCCGCGGTCGGTCACCACGGCGCTGATGCGGCCGTCCCTGACGACGAGCGAACGGGCCGGCGTGTTGGCGAAGGATTTGAGCTTGCCGGAGGCTTCCGCCTGGTCGACGAGCTTGCCGGCGACCGTCTGCGAGCGCGGGATGACCAGACCGGCGTCGGGATCCCACAGGCCGCCCTGCACCATTCCCTCTTCGATGAGCGGGAATTTCTCCTTGATCTCGGCCGGTTCGATCAGCCGGGCGCGCGTGCCAAAAGCCTTGGCCGACGCGATCTTGCGCTTGATTTCGTCCATGCGGCCGTCATCGCCGACGCGCGCGACTTCGAGGCCGCCGATGCGAGCGTAATGGCCCATCTTCTCGTAGAAATCGATGGAGTAGAGTGTCGTCCAGCAGGACAGGAAATCGTGGCTGGTGGTGTAGCAGAAGTCGGAAGCGTGCGCCGTCGAGCCGATGTCGGTCGGGATCCCTGATTTGTCGATACCGACAATGTCGTCCCAGCCGCGTTCGATCAGGTGATGGGCGATCGACGCGCCGACAATGCCACCCAGGCCGATGATGACGACCTTCGCCTTGTTCGGAAACTCTGCCATTGCCCGCGACTCCAGGTGCTGTTGCGGGCGGCGTCGGCGCCCGTCTGATCGGCGCACAATATGCAGACGACGGTGAGCGCGCTACCGCCTGTTTGCGACACGCCGCGGATGCGCCGCGACCCGATTTGGATCAGGAAAATCGCTGCCGTCAGGCGAAGGCCCAGATATCCTCGGCCTGGAAACCGACCTGGTAGCCGGCGGTCTTGAGCTTGACCACGACCTGGCCGATCTCCGGAGCGGGCAGTGCGCCGACCTCGACCTTGATCATGCCCGGACGGTAGCGTTGGAGATCGAGTTGCTCGAAGACCATCCAGTCTGCGCCCTCGCAATCGACGAGGAAGGCATCGATATGGCTGATGCCGTTGCGGTCGAGTAATGTCTGCAAGGTCTCGGACGGCACTTCGATGTCCCTGAGATAGGGCGCGAATTTATTGAAATTCACGTCATCCTCGCCCCAGGCATTCTTGCCCGACATCAGGTTCGTGTCGGTGACCGAGGAGCAGCCGATGAACTCGATCGGCAGCGTGCCGGCCTCGAGCGCGGCGGCATCGAAGGTGTGGACGGTGATCGTCCCCCTTGTTTTCGTGACGGCAACCGGCTCGATGATGAAGCGGCTGGTATCGGGATAATTGGCGCGCAGGCGCTTCTGGTTATAGGGGATCGGCTCTACCAGCAGGGCACGGGCACCCGGTATGCGATGCAGCCACGGCGTGACGTCGTCGAACAGCGCGCCGTCGCAGGCACCGATATTGACCATCTGGAAAGGCCGCCTTGTCCCGCCGAAGCGCGATTTCAATGCCGCCCCGGCCAGGAATTTCGTGCCGCGCAGCGACGGACCGCGGTCGAGCAAACCGGCCGGAAGGCCAAGCGACAGCGCGATGCGCGTCAGGCTGGATAGCGAACTCATGGCGTGTCTCCGGGAATGACATGCAAGACGGCGCGGTGCTGGCCATGGGCGATCGTCGCCCACAGCGCCATGAAAGGGGTAGCCAGCAACAGGAATGGCGGGACCAGATGCGGGAAATAGATGCGCGTGTCGTGGATCGGGAAGACGGTGAATTTAGCCAGCGCGCCGAGCACGAGCGCGGCAAACAGAATGCCGGCGCGTCGGTCGAGCCGGAAGCCGGCACGGCCGGCCGTGTACCAGCCGGCCAGCGCCAGCACCGAGACGCCAACCCAGCTGTTGAGATTGACGGCGCGCAGCAGCGATGCGGCAAACGCCTTGAGATAGGCAACGACCGAGAAGGGCGGCTCGAATCCGTCCATATTGTAGTGCTGCGCGACGCTGGAGAACCACAGATGCGGCCACCAGCCAGGATGATGCGCCCAGTGCGAGATGGCGAAATAGGCGACGAAAGACGTGGCAAAACCGGCCAGCGCGCCCCATGCCTGCTGCCGGAAGGCGACGACCAGAACGGCGAAAACGGCAAGAAAGACAATATTGTCCGGCCGCACCATGAAGGCGAGGAAGAGCAGGATCGCCGTCGCCGTCTCGCGGCCGCGGACATAGGCGTAAAGCCCGCCGAGCAGCAGCGCCGAAGTCAGCAGATCCGGCGTCGAGGCGCGCGCCGCATCGCCGAAATCGGCCATGATCAGCACCGCGCCGATCACCGGCGCCAGCGCCAAGGCCTTTTCCGAGCGCAGCCAGAGCAGCGTGATTGCGCCGAACAGCAGCACCGAAGCCACCTGCACCAGCCGCATCGCTTCGACCGGCGACATCGCCGCGCTCAGCGTCGACAGGATCTCGGCGTAGAGGAACTTGATCCGGTACATGCCGAGCAGCGAATGGAAGTCGGCGGCATTCTCCGCCATGTGGCTGCGGAAGCCGCCGCCATCGTCGGTCAGCGTCTTGTAGTCGCCTGCCGAGACCCCGGCCTTGACGGTGTTGTAGGCATAATCATGCAGCGCCTGCGCATCGGGGTATGTGCCTTCCTCTGATATGGCGAGATAGGGAAGCATGTCCCAATTGGCATCGGGCATCACCCAGGCCGTCAGCGCCGTCAAAAGGATATAGAGCGCGAAAGCCGCCGCGCCGATGGGCGCCGCCAGCCGTGCATAGGTTCCCTCACCCCACGCCAGGCCGGCCGCTGTGAGCCGGTCGAGCGGGTTTTGCGGAGTGGGCGACTTGGTCAGCATCGTCGTGGGGCTCAACGAACCTGGCTTTTGACGAAATCCTTCACGATTCCCACAATGCCGCGCGACAACAGGCTGTCGAAGGCGTCGACGAAGCGGTCAACATGCTCGCGCTGGCAGATCAGCGGCGGCTCGAGCCGGATGACGTTGCGGTTGTATTCGGTGAAGGCGACAAGCACGTCATAGTCGCGCAGGAGCAGCGCGCCGACGAAGCCGGACAGCGAACCCTTCAGCTTGTCGTCGAGCACGCTGACCACCGGCCGCAACACCGTCGGCAAGGTCTGCGAAAAATCATGGAACTCGAGCCCGATCATGAGCCCCTTGCCGCGCACCTCCTTGATGATCTTTGGGTGTCTGTCCTTCAGCGCCTGCAGGCGCTGCAAAAGATATTCGCCGGTAGCGGCGGCGTTGTCGATCAGGCCCTCGTCATAGAGAACGTTGAGCGCTTCGATCGAGGTGACGCAAGCCTCGCCCATGCCGCCGAATGTCGCCATGGCATGGATCATCGCCGTCTTCGGCGTGCCATAGGCTTTCATATAAATCTCGCGCCTGGCGACCATCGCGCCGACCGCCGCCTTGCCGCCGCCGAGCGACTTGGCGAGCGCCGTCACGTCGGGGACGACGCCATAATGTTCGAAAGCATAGAAGCGGCCGGAGCGGCCGTAACCGCACTGCACTTCGTCGGCCACCCACAGCACACCGTACTGATCGCACAATGCGCGCAGCTTCTGCCAATATTCCGCGGGCGCCTGGATGATGCCGCCGCCACCCTGGATGGTTTCCAGTACGATGACGCCGATCTCGGGATCGCCGCGGAATGCGCGCTCGACCGCTTCGATGTCCGCGAACGGAATGCGGACCGCATTGTCGGCCACCTTGAAATCGGCGCGGTAGAGCTGGCCGTCGGTGATCGCCAGCACACCCTTGGTCTTGCCGTGGAAGGAATTTTCGGCATAGACGATTTTGGGCCGCTTCGGACCGGCGGCACGCTCGGCGAGTTTTATCGCCGCTTCCATCGCTTCCGAGCCGGACGAGCCCAGAAACACCATGTCGAGATCGCCGGGCGAACATTTGGCGATGTTGTGCGCCAACGCGGCCGCATACTGCGACATGAAGGCAATGGCGATCTCCTGGCGCTTCTCCTCCTGGAATTTTTTCCGCGCTTCGAGGATGCGCGGATGGTTGTGGCCGAAGGCCAGCGAACCGAAGCCGCCGAAGAAATCCAGGATCTTGCGGCCGTTCTGGTCGATATAGAACATGCCCTCGGCGCGTTCGATCTTGATCTTGTGGAAGCCGAGCAGCTTCATGAAATGCAGCTGGCCCGGGTTGAGATGTGCCTTGAACAGGTCGGTCATCGCAGCGACGTCCATCGCCTTGGCCTGCTCGACGCTGATCAGGCCAGGCTTGGCGATGGTGGCTGGCGACAGCGCCGGCGCGCTGACCATGGTGCGCGCGCTCGCCTGATCGGGCTTGGCCATGATGGTCATTTCAATCTCCTGTCCGCGCGCAGGATCGGGGATCGTGCGCAGATGAAACTGTTGGCAGGCCGCTATTCGGCGGGCACATGTTTGGCGGCGACGGCGTGCCCGGCCTTCTTGGCGCGGTATTCGCTGTAGGCGGCGATCAGCATATCCTCGTCGCGATATTGCGGCACCCAGCCGAGCTGGCGTCCCGCTTTGGAGACGTCGAGCACGCACTCCTCGTCGGCGATCAGATATTGCTCCGGATCCATGATCGGCAGGTTCACCAGGTCGAGCAGGTCCAGCGTGCGCTTCACCGCCCAGCCCGGCGTCGGAATCAGGATCGATTTCGAACCGGCATGCCTGATCAGGTCGCCGAGCAATTTCCTGACCGGCGGCGGGTTGAGCGAGCCCAGATTGTAGGCTTCATCAGGCACTCCGGCCTTCCAGGCGGCCCGCGCGGCCTCGGCGCAGTCGAATACGGAGATGAACTGATAGGGGTTTTTGCCCGAGCCGATCATCGGCACTGGAAGGTTCCAGTCGATCAGTTTGAACAGTTTTTCGAGAATGCCGAGCCTGCCCGGCCCGATGATCAGGCGCGGACGAAACAGCGAGATCGACATGCCGCGCTTGCGCCATTCGGCGGCCAGTTCCTCCGTCTTCTGCTTCGACCAGCCATATTCGCCGAGCGGCGCGACCGGATGCTCCTCGGTCATCGGCTGGGTGACCGTGTGGCCGTAGATCATGTCGGTCGTGTAGTGGACGAGTTTTGGCGCGCCAGCCCTGTCCATGGCCTGCATGATGTGCTCGGTGCCATGGAAATTGACCGGAAAGAAGAAGTCATGCCGCTTGGCCCGCACCTGGATCGGCGACAGCATCTTGGCCGACAGATTGTAGACCATGTCGTCTGCCTTCAGCCCAACTGCCGCCACTGACGCGGGATCGGTCACGTCGCAATGGATGAAGCGGGCGTTGCGGTAATGCGCCAGGTCGCTCTTGACGATGTCGGCGACGACCACCTCTTCACCATCCGTCACAAGCTTCGGGGCAAGGTGGCGGCCGACGAAGCCGTCACCGCCGAAAATCACATGTCTCATCGAACGATCTCGCTGGTGCCGATCTTGTCGGGGGTGATGGAGACGGTCTGCTCGTCATGCCCGCGGGCACCCAAGTCTCGGCCGCTTTGGGCGATCAGCACCGTGCCCACGCAGATGCAGGCGATACCCGCGATGCGCCAGCCATTGAGATCCTCGCGGAAGACGAAATAGGCGAAGACCGCGACGGCGACATAGGCGAGGCTAAGGAACGGATAGGCAAAGGAAAGCTCGACCTTGGACAGCACATAGAGATGCGAGGCCATGGAAATGACGAAGGTGCACAGGCCGAGAAACACCCAGGGGCTGAAGACGATCTGCAAAAGCTTGATAAGCGGGTTGGCGCCTTCGAACGAGATCGGCCCAAGCGACATCATGCCTTGCTTCAGCATCAGCTGCGCGGCCGCATTGGTCATGACCGTAAAGAGAATGAAGACGATATATTTCATGTCAGCTCAGCCACCCGTGACGCCTTCTATTACAAACCCGAAAAGATTTCGTGAACTCACAAGGATATTTTGAGTAAATCTTCTCGTTAACCGCTTGCTAACCAAGATCCATTTCAATTTTATCTATTCGGCTGCCTCGGCGCCCCGGCTTCGCAGGTCGATGTCTTTCGCGGTTCGCGCCCAGAAGCCGGACATGAAGGCCGGATCGCGCTGCGCCTCCAGCCGCGACCACTCCGGAAAGGACGCGGCGAAGGTTGCGGCACTCATGCGGGCATCCTTGTAGGGGTTGACCGCTCCGCCGGCTCCGATGGCGATGCGGTCGAGTTCATCCAACAACGCCAGGGTCGCGGCTCCCCTGTTGGGGAAATCCAGCGTCAGCGTGTAGCCAGGCCGCGGGAAGGAGAGCAGCGCCGGGGATAGGACGCCGCCGAAGCGTTTCAGAACAGTGAGGAACGAGCCCTGCCCGGCCCGCCTGGCAGCCGCGAGCAGCGTCGGCACCGCTTCGCGCGCGGCGGCTTCCGGCACAACGCTCTGGTGCTGGAACAGCCCGTTCGGGCCGTAAAGCCGGTTCCAATCGCGCACGCCGTCCAGCGGGAAGAAGAAGCCCTGGTAACCGACCTGGCGCGGCGCGGCAGAGCGGCCCTTCCTCCATCGGTAGGCCGCATTGAAGGCGCTCAGGAACGGTCGGCTGAGCACATTGAACGGCGGCTGGAACGGCACCGCGAAATTGCCGCCGGCGCGCGCAGCGGTATGCGAGCCATGCTCGGCGTGATTGCCTGTGAACAGCAGGCCGCGCCCGCTGCCCCGGCCGCCGGCGAGCTGATCGATCCAGGCGACGGCATATTCATTGGCCTGGTCCGCCGCTTCGGCCAGGTCGAAATATTCGCCGAGGTCACGAAACCGCGTTGTCTTCTCCACGATGTCGAGCGACGGAACCCGCATCAGCCGAATCGAGGCCGACAGAATCAGGCCGGTGAGGCCCATGCCGCCGATGGTCGCCCGGAATAGGCGCGCATTGTCGGTCGCAGAGCAACGGTAGGCCCGTCCATCCGACCGCAGCAGCGTAAAGCTCTCCACATGGCACCCGAACGTGCCGCGCCGGTGATGGTTCTTGCCGTGGACGTCGTTGGCGATGGCGCCGCCGAGCGTGACGAACTGCGTGCCCGGAACGACTGCCGGGAAGAACCCGTAGGGCGCGGCGTGGGCAATGATGTCGGACAGAAGAACGCCCGTATCCGCTTCGAGAAGGCCGGTCTCGGCGTTGAAGGCGCGGATGCGGTTCAACGGCCGCATGTCGACGACCGCGCCGGCCTCGTTCTGGCAGGAATCGCCGTAAGATCTGCCATTGCCATAGGCAAGCAAAGAGGATCGCCTGGCCTGGCCGCCCTTCAGCAGCGCGATAGCATCATCGACGCCGGTGGCGCGGGGCGCCGGCGGCGTCGCGCGCCCGAAGCTGTTGAAGCGCTCGCCGGCCATGCCTACCAGCCCCCGATCATCAGCAGCACGGCGCCGATCAGCACCACGATCTGGCTGCGCCAGTCGCGGATGATGAACACGACCGGATCGTCATGCATCTCATCGCGACGCGCCAGGATCCAGACCCGCATGGTGAGATAAAGCACGATCGGCGGCAGCGGCCAGATCAGCCAGGGATGCGGGTAGAGTTCACGCACCGCGACACTGTCGATGTAGAGCGCCAGCACCAGTGCCGAGGAGAAGGCCGAAGCCATGCCGGCCTGGGCGACGATCTCCTGGTCCTCGGTGCGATATCCGCGCCCGGCAATGCGCTCGCCGGGTGGAATGGCCGTGGTGCGCAGTTCGACGAAGCGCTTCACCAGCGCCAGCGACAGGAAGAAGAAGATCGAGAAGGCCAGAAGCCAGAACGAGACATCGACGCCGGTCGCCGCCGCGCCCGCCAGCACACGGATTGTGTAGAGGCCCGCCAGCGTCAGCACGTCGACCAGGAGCATGCGCTTGAATGACAGTGAATAGGCCGTGGTGACGGCCAAATAGCCGCCAAGCACGGCGAGGAATTCGAGCGACAGCAGGGCTCCCGTGCCGAGGCCGATCGCCAGCAGCACCGCGATCGCGCCAATGCCGAACGGTATGGACAGCGCGCCGCTGGCGAACGGCCTGTTGCGCTTGGTGGCGTGCTTGCGGTCGAGTGCAAGGTCGAAGAAATCATTGAGGATGTAGATCGCCGACGCCACGGCACTGAAAGAGACGAACGCCAGCAGGCATTCCCAGATCATGTTGGTGTTGAAATACTCATGCGACAGCACCATCGGCACGGTGATCAGCGAATTCTTCAGCCACTGATGGACGCGCAACATCTTGACGATGGTCCGCAATGTCGGCTTCGGCGCCGGCATCGCCTCCGCGCCATGTGCCGCCTGCCAGCGCGCGGCGTGGCGATCCGGCGCCACCACGATCGCACTGCGCGCCGCATCGAAAACCTGGAGGTCATGGCGGCTGTTGCCGGCATAGTCGAAGCCGCCATCGCCATAGGCCGCGATAAGCGAGGCACGCTTCTTGCCGGAAGTTAGATTGTCGACCCCGTCCGTCGCCAGCACCCGGTCGAAGACACCGAGGTGGCGAGCGATGGCGTCGGCGAATTTGCGCGGCGTGCCTGTCGCCAGCACGATCTTGCGGCCTTCGGCATGCTCGGCCCGGATGCGGTCGAGCAACGGTGCGCGGTAAGGTAGCGACGCCGGATCGATATCGACGCGCTGGGCGATGGCCTGCTTCAGCCGGGCCGGCCCGGCGGCGGCCCAGAAAGGCACGAGGAAAATGTAGAGCGGGTTCTTCTTGAGAAGGATGAACAGTCCTTCCCATAGCAGGTCGGTCGCGATCAGCGTGCCGTCGAGATCGACCGCAAGCGGTATTGCGTTTCCGTCAGACCGCGCGTCCATGCCGTCCTGCCCTGCCTCGAACCCGTCGCGCCGTTTGTCGGCGTCTTCGCAAGACGTATAGCGGGGAGATGGCGTAACGAACGTTAAAACGCCCGGTTGTAGGCGGCTGTCGCCGCGGTATTCCCGCGTCATTGTTAAACAACGGCTACCGAAAACAATAAAAGGCCGGACAAATGTCCGGCCTTTCAAGGCATGCCGTCGAAATTACTTGATGCGGGCGACGCCACCCGAGATCTCGACCGTTTCCGAGCCGGTCAGGGCTTCGAGGTCGCCATTGGGCAAGGTGACGAAGCAGCCATTCGGGCAGAATTCCACGGTTTCGCCGGCGGCCAGCGCCAGGTCGGTCTTGCTGCCGCCTTCCGTCACGATCAGCGTGCGGGTCTCGGCGTCCTTGTTGACCGCGCTGGCGGAATGGGCCGAGCCGCTCACGGCGAGCAAGGCGACGGCGGCGACGAGCGACTTCCACATGTGCAGTATCGGTGTTCCCACCGCCTCTGTTGCATTCGCAAGGCATCCTCGCCTTTGCTTGGGAGCTTATATGAGATGGAAGCTGAACCGCAACTGAATGCCGCATTCATGCCGCAATTGGTTTTGACGGCCTGAAATTTTCCGACCGCCGATCTAATCCGGATCAGGTTTTTTCGCCTTGCGTCCCGATCTGGCCAGACGTTTGGCCTCGGCCGCGGCTTCCGCCTTTGCTTGTTCCTGCTCGGCGAAATCGGCCTCGATCTTGTCGTCGTCGGTCGGCCAGGCCTTCGCATGCTTGGGCTCGACGACCGCGCGTGGCGTCGAAGGTATCTCGATATGCTGGTCGCTGAATGTTTCCAGCACGGTGAAACGAATATCGTTCTGCACGATGTTGCCGTTCATCACATCCGCCAGGAAAACCCGGATCTCGAATTCCAGCGCGGCAGGCCCGAAATTGGAAAACAGCACGAACGGTTCGGGGTTCTTCAGCACCAGCGGATGACCGCGGGCGATCTCGAGCAGCACGGCGTGCACCTGCTTGACGTCGCTGCCATAGGCGACGCCGACCTTGATGTCGATGCGGCCGAGCTTGTTGCGGTGCGTCCAGTTGCCGACGGCGTTGTTGATCAGGTTCGAATTGGGCAGGATCACCGACTGCCGCTGGAAGGTTTCGATCTCGGTAGCGCGCACGCTGATCTTCTTGACAGTGCCGCTGATGTCGCCGGCGACGATCCAGTCGCCGACCTTGAACGGCCGCTCGGCCAGCAGGATCAGGCCCGAGACGAAGTTCGACACCACGTTCTGCAGGCCAAAGCCGATGCCGAGGGACAGCGCGCCGGCGACCAGCGCCAGGCTGGACAGGTCGATGCCCGCCGCCGAGATGCCGATCAGTGCCGCAAGTGCCACGCCGGCATAGCCGACGGCCAGCCGGATCGAGTTGCGCACCCCCGTGTCGACCTTGCCGCGCGCCATCACCGAACCGTCGAGCCAGCCCTGGAACCAGCGCGTCAGGAAATAGCCGATGATGAAGACGACGATGCCCGACAGGATGCCGGTGACCGAAATCGTCACCGAACCGATATTAATCCCGGTCGCCAGTTTGTAGGCCCAGGCCTGGATGTCGCCCAGTTGGAAGCCCCACATCAACAGGATCAGCGGCAGGAAGACCAGCACGATCATCACATTGATGGCCACGCTGACGACAAGGCCGAGCTGGTCGAGCGCGGTGTCCTCGTAGCTGGAATTGGCCGACAGCCAGCGCCCGACCGACGTGTTGGCGAAGGCGCCCTCGTCGCCGATCGCCTGTGCCGACAGGAAGCCGATATAAGCGGTGACGAGCGCGGTGCCGGTGACCACCACCTGCAACGAGACGAACAGCGCAAGGCCGATATAACCGAGCAGCGCCGCGATGATGGTGAAGAACCCCAAAGCCAGCGCCAGGTAGCGCAGCCATGCGGGCCAGGGCCGCCAGCTGCCGTCACCGGCCTTGAACGGCCGCAGCATCGCCATCAGGATCAGGATGATGCCGACGACGATGGTGGCCACGAAACTGCGCGCGATCGTCAGCGACAGCGGTGATCCCATCTTGTCGTTGATGACGGACAGGAAGGTGTTGACGCTGATGACCACGGCTATGGCGGTGGTGAGCCGCACCAGCCAGCGCGCCGGCCCGGTTTCGACCGGGATCAGGCGCCAGTTCGGCAGCCGCGGCTCGAGCGCCGCATTGGCAAGCCGATTGACGCAGAACACCACCCCGATGACGGTCGCCAGCGCGTTGAGGAAGGGGCCAATGTCGCCGCGCAAAACGTTGTAATAGTTGAAAAAGAAAATCGTCGATCCAAGGAAAGCGCCGACCGCCAGCGTCGGCAGCAATGTCGACCAGAAAGCCACCGACAGCCGGCTGAGATAGGACGGATCCTCATTGGACGGATCGGCTTCGAACACCCGTCCAAACAACCGCCTGCCGCCGACCAGAAGCACCAGGGCCAGCCCGAGCGCCACGAAGGTTGCCGCCAGAACGGCCTGGAACTTGAACCTGAAGGCGAAGCTCAGCCAGGACGAGACCGCCTTGTAGAAATTGCCGAACTCGTCGCGGGCGTCGGAAAAGACCTGTGGGCTCAGCGCATCCGACAGCACATAGCGCTTGGTCAGGAGATTACGGAAAAGCGCGCTGCGCATGTTGCCGATCTTGTCGATCAGCCCGCTGATGCGGATCGACAGCGTCTGCGCCTGCGCGATGACGGCGTTGATCTCGGCCTTTTCGGAGACCAGCGCCTGGCGCTCGGTGCTGACGATATCGGGCTCCGGCGGCTGGCCGGCGGCGGGTGCCGGGCCAAGCTGCTCGAGCCGGCTGTTGATCTCGCTAAGGCGCGTGCGGAAGGCCAGCGCGCTGTTCAGCGATTGCCGCGACAGCTCTTCCAGCTGAAGGCGGATATCGACGAGGGTGGCGTCGTCATCGCCGTCCTGCTGGATCTTCTTGTCGAGATTGTCGGTCTTGGCCGTCAGGTCCTGGAGGATTTTCTGCTGGTCGGCGACCAATCCGGCAGGCGCCTGGCCAAGCCCCTGCGCCGACGCGTCGAAGGAGAGCGGCGCCGAAACGACAAGAGTCAGGATCAGAACGAGGCGAAGCAATTTGAAAAACATGATTTGTTGGCGACTCAAGGCGGCAATGGCAATGAATTTGCCTGTCCTTGATAAAGACGGCCACATCATGGGGCAAGCCGTTGCATCCGACCGCCAGGGCCTCGAACTCGGGTCAACCAAGAACTGACGGCGGCCAGTCCCTCTGCGCCGGCAGCTTTTTATGATAGGAATTTTTTCTTGACTGGGTGAAGGCAGCTATGGTAGATATTCAGCCATGGTGCTGACTCGCGCCAGGGACCCGCCGCACAGGCGGGTTTTTCGTTCAACAGCGCGCCTACGAAGGATCCCGTCACCCGGATTCGTCGCCTGATCCGACCGCCACCTGCGCTGATCTGGCGGTGGCCGGAGCGTCGGCCAGTCGAAAGGCGATGGCGCAATATTGGCTTTGCGCGTGCGGCCTGCTCTATAGTCTGCCGCATCGCCCGAAACGGACATCATACCTATGGCAGAGTACTCGGCCCTTTCGCTGCTCGCGAACGCGCTCAAGGGAAACAAGGACTGGAAGCCGGCCTGGCGAAAGCCGGACCCGAAGGCATCCTACGACGTCATCGTCATCGGCGGCGGCGGGCACGGGCTGTCGACTGCCTATTATCTCGCCAAGGAACACGGCATCACCAATGTCGCGGTGCTGGAAAAAGGGTGGCTCGGCTCCGGCAATGTCGGCCGCAACACCACCGCCGTGCGCTCCAACTATCTGCTGCCCGCCAACACCCGCTTCTACGAGCATTCGATGAAGCTGTGGGAGAACCTGTCGCACGATCTCAACTACAACGTCATGTTCTCGCAGCGCGGCTGCCTGAACCTGGCGCACACGCCGGCCCAGTTCGACGACTATGCACGGCGCGGCAACGCCATGCGCCATCTCGGCGTCGACGCCGAACTGATGACGCCGGCGCAAATCAAGCACCTGCTTCCCGCGCTCGACATTTCCAATGATGCACGCTTCCCCGTGGTCGGCGGCCTGATGCAGCGGCGCGCCGGCACCGCCCGCCACGACGCCGTGGCATGGGGCTATGCGCGCGGCGCCGACCGGCGCGGCGTCGACATCATCGAGAATTGCGAGGTCACCGGCTTCCTGCGCGACGGCGACCGCATCACCGGCGTCACCACATCACGCGGCGACATCCGCGCCAAGAAGGTGGCGGTTGCGGTGGCCGGCAGCACCGGCCGGGTGATGCAGCTCGCCGGCATCGAGACGATGCCGATCGAGAGCCATGTGCTGCAGGCCTTCGTCACCGAATCGCTGAAACCCTTCATCGATACGGTCGTCACGTTCGGCATGGGCCATTTCTACATGTCGCAGTCGGACAAGGGCGGCCTCGTCTATGGCGGCGACATCGACGGCTACAACAGCTACGCCCAGCGCGGCAACCTGCCCATCGTCGACGAGGTGATGAGCGAGATGCTGGCGCTGTTCCCGGGGCTTGCCCGCGTGCGCATGCTGCGCTCATGGGGCGGCGTCTGCGACATGTCGATGGACGGCTCGCCCATCATCACCACCGGGCCCCTGCCCGGCATGTATCTCAACTGCGGCTGGTGCTATGGCGGCTTCAAGGCGACGCCTGCTTCCGGCTGGTGCTTTGCCTGGACCATCGCCAAGGACGAGCCGCACGACCTCAACGCCCCCTTCACGCTCGACCGCTTCCATCGCGGCCTGGTGATCGACGACAAGGGCCAGGGCGCCAACCCCAGACTGCACTGAACAAGATCTCACTAAGGCTCCGTTGAGCAAGGCTGCACCAGGAATATCCGATGTTGATCACTTGTCCCTATTGCGGCCCGCGCGACGTCATCGAGTTCACCTACCAGGGTGACGGCAACCGCGAGCGTCCCGACCCCGCCTCGCAGAACTTCGAAGCCTGGAACGCCTATGTCTATGACCGGCTGAACCCGGCCGGAGACCACAACGAGATCTGGCAGCATTCCGGCGGCTGCCGCGCGCATCTCAGGGTCGTGCGCAACACGCTGACGCACGAGATTTCCAGCGTGGCCTTCGCACGCGGCGATCACGGCTCGGTCGCGCGGCGCAAGGCGGAGGGCAAATCGTGAGCCCGCGCCGCACCGAAACCGGCGGCCGCATCGACCGGCTGAAGACCATCCGCTTCACCTTTGATGGCGCGTCCTACACCGGCCATGCCGGCGATACGCTGGCTTCGGCGCTGCTGGCCAACGGCGTCACGCTTTACGGGCGCTCGTTCAAATACCACCGCCCGCGCGGCCTCCTGACAGCAGGCGTGGAAGAGCCGAACGCGCTGGTGACGGTGCTGAAGGGCGAGGTCCGCGAGCCCAACGTCGCGGCGACCATGGTCGAGATTCATGACGGGTTGGTCGCCGTCAGCCAGAACCGTTTTCCGTCGCTGACCTGGGACGTCAGCGCCGTCAACCAGCTCGGCGGCAAGCTCCTGTCGGCCGGCTTCTACTACAAGACCTTCATGGGTCCGGTGATCGGGCCGCTGAAGGGCACGCGCTTCTGGATGTTCTGCGAGCATTTCATCCGCCGCGCCGCCGGCCTCGGCCGTGCCGGGTCCGCCGCCGACCCGGCGCGCTATGAGCGGATGAACGCCTTTTGCGACGTGCTGGTGGTCGGCTCCGGCCCTGCCGGGCTGACGGCCGCCAAGGCCGCTGCTGACCAGGGCGCGCGCGTCATGCTTGCCGAACTCGATCCGCGTTTCGGCGGCTCTGCCAACTGGTCGAACGAGACGATCGATGACCTGCCGGCGGCCGACTGGGCCAGGCGAACCGTGGCCCAGCTCGAGGGTTACGACAATGTCCGGCTTCTGCCGCGCACCACGGTCTGGGGCTACTACGACAGCAATACGCTTGCTGCCCTTGAGCGCGTCACCGATCACAAGGAGACACCCGGCAAGGGCGAACCACGCCATCGCTATTGGGCGATCCGCGCACGGTCGGTGGTGCTGGCCACCGGCGCTTTCGAACGGCCGCTTGTATTCCCGGGCAATGACCGCCCGGGCGTGATGCTGGCGCATGCCGCGGAGCGCTACGCCAACGAATTCGGCGTGCTGGCGGGGCAGACGATCGCGTTGTTCACCAACAATGACAGCGCCTATCGCTGCGCCCTGGCGCTGAAGAAGGCCGGCGCAAGGATTGCCGCGATTGTCGATGTCCGCCCCGAGCTTTCGGGCGAAATGCGCAAGCTGGCCGAGGAAACCGAAGCCGAGATCTTTCCCGGCCATGCCGTCATCGCCACCGAGGGAGGCAAGGCGCTTTCCGGCGTCAAGCTGCAGCGCTTCGACATGACCAACGGCACGCTCACCGGCGACGCGCGCAGCATCCATGCCGACTGCCTCTTGATGTCGGGCGGCTGGTCGCCAACCATCCATCTGGCCAGCCAGGCCGGCGCCAAGGCGGAGTGGAATGCTGCCCGGCAAGCTTTCCTGCCGCCGAAGCCGACGCAGAACTGGATTGGCGCAGGCGCCTTCACCGGCAGCTTTTCCACCGCCGAAGCGGTGAGTGAGGGCCGCGCCGCAGGCCTTGCCGCGGCGGGCGCGCAAACCACGCCGGCCGCGCTGCCCTCGATCGAAGCCGTACCTTGCGATCCCGATCCGGCGCCGGTGTTCGAGATCAGGGCCAGCGGCAAGAGCTTCGTCGACTTCCAGCATGACGTCACGTCGGAGGACGTGCGGCTCGCGCACCGCGAAGGCTTCGTCTCGGTCGAGCATCTGAAACGCTACACCACGCTCGGCATGGCGACTGACCAGGGCAAGAATTCCAACGTTCCCGGCCTGGCCATCATGGCCGAGGCGCTGGGCAAGCCGATCCCGGAAGTCGGCACGACGCGCTTTCGGCCGCCTTTTGCGCCGGTTTCGATCGGATCGCTGGCGGCGGAGCGCTTCGGCGACCTCAAGCCCGAACGTCTGACGCCGATGCATGACTGGCATGTCGCCAATGGCGCAACCATGTATTCCGCCGGCCTGTGGTACCGGCCGATGATCTACGGCCTTGCCGGCGAAACGGTCGAGCAGGCCTATGTGCGCGAGGCCAGGGCGACACGCGAAAGCGCTGGCATCGTCGATGTTTCGACGCTGGGCAAGATCGCGGTGCAAGGTCCGGACGCGGCCGAATTCCTCGACCGTGTCTACACCAACATGTTTTCCACGCTGGCCGTCGGCAAGGCCCGTTACGGACTGATGCTGCGCGAGGACGGGCTGGCCTTCGACGACGGCACCACATGGCGGCTTGGCGAACAGGATTTCCTGATGACCACCACCACGGCCAATGCCGGCAAGGTGATGCAGCACCTGGAATATTTCCTCGATGTGATCTGGCCGGAGCTCAAGGTTCACGTCACCTCCGTGACCGACCAGTGGGCGGGTGCAGCGATCGGCGGGCCGAAAGCCAGGCAGATCCTGGCCGGCTGCGTCGCCGGCACCGCTGTCGACAACGCGGCGCTGCCGTTCATGGGCATCGTGCGTGGCCAGATCGCTGGCGTGCCGGTGATGATCTGCCGGCTGTCCTTCTCAGGCGAAATGGCGTTCGAGGTCTATTGCGGCGCCGACCATGGCACCCATGTCTGGGAAGCGCTTGTCGAGGCCGGCAAGCCGTTCGGCCTGGTAACCTACGGACTGGAAGCCCTGGGCACGATGCGCATCGAGAAAGGCCATGTGACGGGCGCCGAGATCGACGGCCGCACCACGGCGCGCGACCTGCATCTCGACTGGATGCTGTCGAAGAAGAAACCGTTTATCGGCTCGGCGATGATGGACCGCGAGGGCCTCATCTCCCCCGACCGGCTGGAACTTGTCGGCCTGGTCGCGCTCGACAACAGGCCGCTCAACGGCGGCGCGCATATCGTCGAGGAGCTTGACGAGTCCAACCCGCACGGCTCCATCGGCCACATCACGGCGTGCTGCTATTCGCCGGCGCTCGGCAAGCACATCGCACTGGCGCTGGTCAAAGGCGGCAAGGCCAGGCACGGCTCGCGCGCCCACGTCTCCGATCCACTGCGCAATCGGTTCGGGCCGGTCGAGATCGTTTCCAACCACTTCTACGATCCGGACGGGAGCCGCATGCATGGTTGAGCGTCTTTCACCGCTGGAGCCGGAATTCCATGTCGGCTCGCACGGCGATTTCGAACATGGTGTCGAGGTCATCCTGACCGAGACGCGGCCGGGCTCGATCGTGCAGCTCGCCGCCTGGCCGGGCGAAGAGAAGAAACTGATATCGGGCATCCGCACCGTCACCGGGCTTACACTGCCCGACGGCGCCGGCGGCGGCGCCACCAATGGCGTTAAATCGGCATTCGGTTTCGCGCCGGGAAAGTTCACCGTAGCCGACGAAGCCGAGGGGCTGGCCGCGGCTTTCGCTGACGTGGTGACCCCCGCCATCGGCACGGTGACCGATCTTTCGCATGGCCGCACCGTGATCCGCATCGCCGGACCGAAGGCCGAATGGGTGCTGGCGAAGTTCTTCGCCATCGATTTCGCGCTGCCGGCCTTCCCGCTCGGCGCCGGCCGCTCGACCACCCATCACGATATCTTCGCCCAGGTCCAGCGCACCGGCGGCGACCAGTTCGACATCTACGTCTTCCGTTCTTTCGCGCGCTCCTTCTGGAAGGCGCTGTGTCATGCCAGCGAGGAAGTCGGCTACGAGGTACAGTAGGCTCGGGCTCGACGAATTCTGGCATCAAGGCCGGCCGGCTCTGACGCTACAGCAATGCGCCGGCGGCCGTCATACTGGCATGATATGGCCGTCAAGCCGGTCCGAAGGGTAACAAAACCCGTCTCCAGAATCCGCGCATCCGTTTGGCTCGAATATCTCCATGACCGCAGAAATATCCGCCGGCGCCACCGATCGCGCCGATGTGTCGGCCAGGGCCACGCTCCTGCTGCCGCTGACGGTTGCCTGCGGCGTGTTCATGACCAGCCTCGACCAGAATGTTGTGGTGACGGCGCTGCCCGGCATCAGCGAAAGCCTCGGCCGTCCACCCAGCCAGCTTGGCCTGCTGATCACGGTCTATGTCGCCAGCCTGATCATCTCGATGCCGCTCGGCGGCTGGGCCGCCGACCGCTTCGGCCTGCGCAACGTCTACTGCTTTGCGCTGCTGGTGTTCGCCGCCTCGTCGGCGCTGTGCGGCCTGTCCGACAACATCTGGACGCTGGTCGGCGCCCGCGCGCTGCAGGGCTTCGGCGGCGCGCTGATGGGTACGCTCGGCCAGGTCGTCATCCTGTCGACGTTCCCTCGAAGCCGGACGCTGAAGATCAACATGTATATCTCGCTGGCCGGCCAGTCCGGCCCGCTGGTCGGTCCGCTCGTCGGCGGCGCGCTGACCACTTACATCTCCTGGCGCTGGATCTTCTTCATCAACGTGCCCTTCGCACTGGCGGCGGCTGTCCTTGCCGCCTCGCTGTTTCCGACGGTGACCAAACCCGTGCGCACGCCGTTCGACTTCCCGGGCTTCCTGCTGGTCGGCAGCGGCATGGTCCTGCTTGTCTTCGGCATGGATTCGCTGGCGGCGAAAGATGCGGCCGCCGGCGTGATCGCGGTCGAGCTTGCCCTGGCGCTGGTCATCCTGACGGTCGCCTCGTTCTATTGCCTGCGCGTGCGCAACCCCCTGCTCGACCTCAAGCTCCTGCGCATCCGCACCTTCCGCATCTCCTTCCTCACCGGCGGCGGCCTGGACACGATCGGCCTCAGCTCCGTCGTCTTCCTGCTGCCGCTGATGTTCCAGCTCGGCTTCGGCATGAGCGCGGTGCAGGCGGGGTCGCTGACCTTCGTCGCCGCGGTCGGGTCGGTGGTCATGCGTATTTTCATGCCACGCCTCCTCAACCGCTTCGGTTTCCGCCGCGTGCTGGTTTTCAACACGCCCGTCGTAGCGGCCATGGTTGCGGGCTTTGCCCTGATGCAGGCGACGACACCGGTGTGGATCGTGCTTGCCTACATCTTCATCTTCGGCGTCTTCCGTTCCGCGCAATGGGCGTCGACCGGCAATCTTGCCTATTCCGATATCGCGCCCGAGCAGCTCGCCCGCTTCAGCGCGCTCTATTACATATTGTGGCAACTGGCGGTGGCGATCAGCGTCGGCCTCGCCGCCGCTGCACTATCGTTTCTGGCCGGCGGCCGTCCGGCCGTCGCCAATGACTTCCGGATACTGTTCGTGATCGAGGGTGTCATCACGCTGTGCGCGCTATCGGCCTATCTCAAGCTGACGCCGCAGGATGGCGCCCATGTCAGCGGCCATGGCGCCCAGATGAACACGGAATAACGGATGTCGCAGCGCAGACACAATCGGCCTACTCGCTGAACGTCACCCATTCCTCCAGCGGCACGCGGTCGGTGCGGAAGGCGTTTTCGGGCTTCGACGTATCTTCATAACCGAGCGCCATGCCGCAGACGACGATCTCCTCGTCGGGAATGCCGAGCACCGGCCTGATCTGCCGGTGATAGGGCGCGAACGCCGCCTGCGGACAGGTGTGCAGGCCCCTGCCCCGCGCGGCAACCATGATGTTCTGCAGGAACATGCCGTAGTCGATCCAGGAACCCTGGTTGAGGCGGCGGTCGATGGTGAAGATCATGCCGACCGGCGCGTCGAAGAAGACGAAGTTGCGGTCGTGCTGGGCGCGCATCTTGTCGACCTCGCGGCGGCCGATGCCGAGTGCGCCGTAGAGCCCGAAACCGTTGGCGCGGCGGCGGGTCAGGTAGGGTTCGAAGAACTGCGTGGGATAATATCGATATTCGTCCCAGTCGGCCTTTTCGGCACGGATGCCGGAATTCAGGATGGCATCCGATATCCGCTGCTTGGTATCGCCCTTGGTGACATAGACCCGCCATGGCTGCATGTTGGTGCCTGAAGGGGCGCGTGCCGCAACCGCCAGTATGTCGCGGATCGTGTCGTCGTCGACCATGTCGGGCAGAAAAGCGCGCACCGACCGGCGCGATACGATCGCGTCGTCGACGATCTCGGCATCAACCGTGATTCGAGCCTTCTTTTCCAGCATGGGCCGTCCTTACCCTGTGTCCCGATCGGACGTCCCCACTCGCCGCTCGCGGCCGAGCCTTTGCATGAACCGCCAAAATCGCGCAAGCAAATCTTGTGCACTCGTGAAAATCCGCTTGATTTTTTCACCGCTCCGGCATCTCATGAAATTTGATGGGATTTTTTCACGAGAGCACGATTTGCCCCCAGCTACAGCGAAAGCATTGCAGGGAAATTACGAGCGATTGCTGGCCGGCGATATCAGGGCGCTGCGCAAGGCGCGCGGCCTGACGCTTGCCGAGATCGCCTTGAAACTCGGCAGGTCGGTCGGCTGGGTCAGCCAGGTCGAACGCGGCCTGTCGACACCGTCGCTCAGTGATCTCAGGGCTTTTGGCGAACTGTTCGGCGTGCCGGTCAGCCTGTTCTTCGGCCACGACGTGCCCGTCGAAAGCGAGCGCGGCGCGGTCGTGCGCGCCGGCAGCCGCCGCACCCTTGGCACAAGCGAATCCGGTCTCATGGAGGAGCTTCTGTCGCCCGATCTCGGCGGTAGCTTCGAGATGCTGCGTTCCGTCTTCGCGCCGGGCGCTGAACTCAAGAGCGAGGCGCGCCGGCCGACCGAAGAGGCTGGATATGTCGTGTCGGGGACGTTCGACATCGAAATATCGGGGACATGGCACCGGCTCGGCGAAGGCGATTCCTTTCGCTTCGAGGGCAAGCCTTTTCGCTGGCGCAATCCGGGAATGGAGCCGGCGGTCGTCATCTGGGTGGTTTCGCCGCCGGTTTATTGAATGAAAATTGGATCAAGGGTTGGAGAAAAACATGGCCGGTTTGCCGAGCACGGCACGCGTGGTGATCATCGGAGGCGGTGTCGTCGGCGCCTCCTCGCTCTACCATCTCGCCAAGGCGGGCTGGACCGACTGCGTTCTCCTGGAAAAGAACGAACTCACCTCCGGCTCGACCTGGCATGCCGCCGGCAATGTGCCGACCTTCTCCTCGTCCTGGTCGCTGATGAACATGCAGCGCTATTCGACCGAGCTCTATCGCGGGCTGGCCGAGGCCGTCGACTATCCCATGAACTATCATGTCACCGGCTCGCTGCGGCTTGCCCACACGCAAGAGCGCATGCAGGAGTTCCAGCGCGCCAAGGGCATGGGCCGCTACCAGGGCATGGACCTCGATGTCGTCGGCACGGACGAGATCAAGCGCCGCTATCCCTTCATCGAGACTCATGAGCTGAAAGGCGCCCTCTACGACCCGAGCGACGGCGACATAGACCCGGCGCAGCTGACCCAGGCGCTGGCCAAGGGCGCGCGCGACATGGGTGCTAAAATCATCCGCTTCTGCCCCGTCACCAGCGTGCACCGCGAAAGGGACGAATGGGTGGTCGTGACGCCGCAAGGCGAGATCCGCTGCGAGATCGTCGTCAACGCCGCCGGCTACCGTGCCGCCGAAGTCGGAAAAATGTTCGGCCGCGAAGTGCCGATGATGGTGATGAGCCATCAGTACATATTGTTCGAGGAAATCCCCGAACTCGCCGCATGGTCGAAGGACCAGGGCAGGAAACTGCCGCTGCTGCGCGACGTCGACACTTCCTACTATCTGCGCCAGGAAAAGAACGGCATGAATCTGGGCCCCTATGAGCGCAATTGCCGTGCGCACTGGGCAACCCACAACGATCCGATGCCGGAGGATTTTTCCTTCCAGCTTTTCCCCGACGATCTCGACCGGCTGGAGCATTATCTGGCCGACGCCGTCGCCCGCGTGCCGATCCTGGGTACCGCCGGCCTGTCCAAGGTCATCAACGGCCCGATTCCCTATGCGCCGGACGGCAATCCGCTGATCGGGCCGATGCCGGGCGTCCCCAACGCCTTCGAGGCCTGCGTCTTCACCTTCGGCATCGCGCAAGGCGGCGGTGCAGGCAAGGTGTTGGCGGAATGGGTCACTGAGGGCCAGACCGAATGGGACATGTGGTCCTGCGACCCGCGCCGCTTCACGTCCTTCGCTTCGGCTCCGGATTACTGCGTTGCCAAAGGCATGGAGATCTACGGCAACGAATACGCCATCCAGTTTCCACGTCATGCCTGGCCGGCGGGACGCGACAGGAAATTGTCGCCGATCCATGATCGCATCAAGGCGTTCGGCGCCCGCTTCGACGCCTATAATGGCTGGGAGCGCGCCACCTGGTATGCGCAGGATGGTGACGACGTCTCCGAGGAAGCAACGCTCACCTTCCGTCGCGACGGGCCGTGGCAGCACCGCGTGCGCGAGGAATGCCTGGCCGTTCGCGACGCCGCCGGCATCCTCGACCTCCCGGGTTTTTCGCGCTTCAACCTCGAAGGTCCGGGCGCCGCCGAATGGCTGAGCCGGCAAGTGACCGGCCTCGTGCCGAAGCCCGGCCGCATCGGTCTCGTCTATTTCTCCGACGACAAGGGCCGCATCGTCACTGAAATGTCGGTGGTGCGCCATGGCGAGGAGTCCATGACGCTGATCACTGCGGCGGTTGCGCAATGGCATGACTTCGAATGGCTGAAATCGCACATGCCCAAGGATGCGACCTTCAAGCTGATCGACCGGACCGAGGAATTCTCCACCCAAATCCTGGCCGGCCCCAAGTCGCGGGAAATCCTCGCAGCCGTCTGCGAGGCCGACCTGACCTTGCCCTGGCTGACGCATCAGGAAACAAAGATCGCCGGGCGCTGGGCGAAGCTGGTACGCGTCTCCTTCGCCGGCGAACTCGGCTGGGAAATCCACACCAGGGTCGATGACACCGCCGCCATTTTCGACGCTATCTGCGCGGTGGGGCAGCCGCACGGCCTGAAACCATTCGGCATGTACGCGCTGGATTCGCTGCGGCTCGAAAAGGGCTACCGCACCTGGAAGGGTGACCTTTCGACCGACTATTCGATCCTGCAAGGCGGGCTCGAGCGCTTCGTCAAATGGGACAAGCCCGAGTTCCGCGGCAAGGCAGCGCTGCAGAACGAGAAACAGCAGGGCGTCAGGAAGCGCTTCGTCACGCTAGTGGTGGAAAACCCCGGCGATTGCGACGCGCCCTACATGTCGACGCTGTGGCATGACGGCCAGATCGTCGGCGAGACGACGTCGGGCGGCTGGGGCCATCGCGTCGGCAAGTCGATCGCGCTCGGCATGCTGCGTGCCGATCTGACCGAGCCCGGCACCGCCGTGGAGGTCGAGATCTTCGGCGACCGTTTCAAGGCAGTGGTGCAGAAGGATGAGCCCTTGTGGGATCCGAAGAACGAAAGGTTGAGAGCCTGATGCCAAAACCATCATCGCGCATTTCAGGCATCGTGCCGTCGGGCAAGGATGGCTGGGAAGTCCACTTCGCCGCATGGGCCCGCAAGGAGGCCGGCGAGGACATCATCATGCTGTCGGTCGGCGATCACGATTTCGATACGCCTTCCGAAACGATCGAGGCCTGCGTGACCGCGGTTCGCGGCAGCAATCACCACTACACCCCCCTGCCCGGCCTGCCGCGCCTGCGCGGGGCCATGGCGGCGGCCTCGGTCGCCTGCACGGGCGTCGGGACGACGCCGGACCAGGTCATCGCCACGCCGGGCGGCCAGGCGGCGCTCTACGCCGCCGTGCAGGCCGTGCTCGACCCGGGCGACCACGCCATCGTGGTTGCGCCATACTACGCGACCTACCCCAACACCTTCAGCGCCGCGGGCGCGACCTTCACGGTTGTCGAGACCCCGGCCGAGGATGGTTTCCAGCCACGCGCCGACATGATCCGCGCGGCACTTCGGCCGAATACGCGCGCCATCCTGATCAACACGCCGAACAACCCGACCGGAGCCGTCTATTCGCGCGAACGGCTGGAACAGCTGGCCGAGGTCTGCCGCGAGCACGATTTGTGGCTGCTGTCCGACGAAGTCTATTGGACGCTCGGCGGCGGCGAGCACATCTCGCCGCGTTCCCTGCCCGGCATGGCCGAGCGCACGCTGGTCATCAATTCCATGTCCAAAAGCCACGGCATGACCGGTTGGCGCATGGGCTGGCTGACCGGCCCGAGCGAGATGATCTCGCTGCTGACCAACCTCAATCTGGTGACGACCTACGGCCTGCCGGCCTTCATCTCGATCGCCTGCACCGAGGCGCTGGAGAAGGGTTATGGCGTGAAGGAAATTGCCGAACGCTACGCGGCGCGACGCGCCGTCCTGCTCGACGCCGTGCGCGGCATGAACAATGTCGGCGTGCGCGGCTCCGAAGGCGGCATGTATGTCATGCTCGACATATCGGCCGTCGAATCCGACGACGAGAAGTTCGCCTTCGCCTTCCTTGACAAGGAGAAGGTCGGCGTCATGCCCGGCTCCAGCTTCGGCGAGGCCGCAGCAGGCCATATCCGCGTCAGCCTGTGCCAGCCGGAACCCGTCTTGCGGGAAGCAGCACTTAGGCTGCGCCGCTTTGTCTCCAGCTATCGCCGCGAGGCAGCATGAACATCCCTTCCCCCAGAACCATTCCCGCCAAGGCAAGAGCCGTCATCATCGGCGGCGGCGTTTCCGGCTGCTCGGTCGCCTATCACCTGGCCAAGCTCGGCTGGACCGACATCGTGTTGCTGGAGCGTAAGCAACTGACCTCGGGCACGACATGGCACGCCGCCGGCCTGATCGGCCAGTTGCGCGGCTCCCAGAACATGACGCGGCTGGCGAAATATTCGGCCGACCTCTACGTCAAGCTGGAAGCCGAGACCGAGGTCGGCACCGGCATGCGCCAGGTCGGCTCGATCACCGTCGCCCTGACCGAGGAGCGCAAGCACGAGATCTACCGGCAGGCGTCACTCGCCCGCGCCTTCGATGTCGACGTGCGCGAGATTTCGCCCAGGGAAGTCAAGGAGATGTACCCGCATCTCAACGTGTCCGACGTCGTCGGCGCCGTGCATCTGCCGCTCGATGGCCAGTGCGACCCGGCCAACATCGCCATGGCGCTGGCCAAGGGCGCGCGCCAGCGCGGCGCCACCATCGTGGAGAATGTGAGGGTCACCAAGGTCCACACCAGGAACGGCCGCGTCACCGGCGTGTCCTGGGCGCAGGGCGAGGAGCAAGGCACGATCGAGGCCGACATCGTCGTCAACTGCGCCGGCATGTGGGCGCGCGAACTGGGCGCCCAGAACGGCGTCACCATCCCGCTGCACGCCTGCGAGCATTTTTACCTCGTCACCGAGCCGATCCCGGGGCTGAGCCGCCTGCCGGTGCTGCGCGTACCCGACGAGTGTGCCTACTACAAGGAAGATGCCGGCAAGATGATGCTCGGCGCCTTCGAGCCGGTGGCCAAGCCGTGGGGCATGGACGGCATAAGCGAGGATTTCTGCTTCGACCAGTTGCCTGAGGACATGGACCATTTCGAGCCGATCCTGGAAATGGGCGTCAACCGCATGCCGATGCTGGCCACCGCCGGCATCCATACCTTCTTCAACGGCCCCGAAAGTTTTACGCCCGACGACCGCTACTATCTCGGCGAGGCGCCGGAACTGCGGGGCTACTGGATGGCGACCGGCTACAATTCGATCGGCATCGTCTCGTCAGGCGGCGCCGGCATGGCGCTGGCGCAGTGGATCAACGACGGTGAGGCACCGTTTGACCTGTGGGAAGTCGACATCCGCCGGGCCCAGCCTTTCCAGAAGAACCGCCGCTACCTCGAGGAGCGTGTCTCCGAAACGCTCGGCCTGCTCTATGCCGATCATTTCCCCTATCGCCAGGTGGTAACGTCGCGCGGCGTGCGCCGTTCGCCCCTGCACGAACATCTGAAGGCGCGCGGCGCCGTGTTCGGCGAAGTCGCCGGCTGGGAGCGCGCCAACTGGTTCGCGCGCGAAGGCCAGGAGCGCGAATACCGCTATTCCTGGAAGCGGCAGAACTGGTTCGACAACCAGCGCGAGGAGCACCTCGCCGTCCGCAACAAGGTCGGCCTGTTCGACATGACCTCGTTCGGCAAGATCCGCGTCGAGGGCCGCGACGCCTGCGCCTTCCTGCAAAAACTGTGCGCCAACGACATGGACGTGGCGCCCGGCAAGATCGTCTACACGCAGATGCTCAACCGGCGCGGCGGCATCGAGAGCGATCTGACGGTGTCGCGCCTGTCGGACACCGCCTACTTCCTCGTCGTGCCTGGTGCGACGCTGCAGCGCGACCTCGCCTGGCTGCGCAAGCACCTTACGGACGAATTCGTCGTCGTCACCGATGTCACCGCTGCCGAAAGCGTGCTCTGCCTGATGGGCCCGGATGCGCGAAAATTGATCCAGAAGGTCAGCCCCAACGACTTCTCCAACGAGAACAACCCGTTTGGCACCTTCCAGGAGATCGAGATCGGCATGGGCCTCGCCCGCGCCCACCGTGTCACTTATGTCGGCGAACTTGGCTGGGAGCTCTATGTTTCGACCGACCAGGCGGCCCATGTCTTCGAGGCAATCGATGCGGCCGGTGCCGATGTCGGGCTGAAGCTGTGCGGCCTGCATACACTCGATTCCTGCCGCATCGAAAAAGCCTTCCGCCATTTCGGCCACGACATCACCGACGAGGACAACGTGCTGGAAGCCGGTCTCGGCTTCGCGGTGAAGACGGCCAAAGGCGATTTCATCGGCCGCGACGCGGTGTTGAAGAAGAAGGAAGCTGGAGTGAGCCGCCGGCTGGTCCAGTTCCGGCTGAAGGACCCGCAGCCGCTGCTCTTCCACAATGAGGCGATCCTGCGCGACGGAAAGATCGTCGGCCCGATCACCTCAGGCAATTACGGCCACCATCTCGGCGGCGCGATCGGGCTGGGCTATGTGCCCTGCCAGGGCGAGACCGAGGCGGATGTGCTGGCCTCGTCCTATGAGATCGAGATCGCCGGCGAGCGCTTCGCGGCGGAGGCGTCGCTGAAGCCGATGTATGACCCGAAGGCGGAAAGGGTGAAGATGTAGCGGCGCTTTTTCCTTCTCCCCTTGTGGGGAGGTGCGCGATTAGATGGGTCAACGCCGAGGCGCACATCAACAACCAGGGACCCGGGTTGCCCTGTTCCAGACTTTGCCCGGCGCGGGCCAACATCGTCGCCGCCACGGCCGATGCTGAGCAGCCGTCACTGCACCTACTCGAGCGCGAGCCTCGCGGTATGACCGCTATCGTCCAGTCGGGCCTGGCCGTGGCCTGCCTTGCATTGTGCAGCGTCCCGCCCTCGTTGAAGATCATTGGCGACGCGGAAGGACTGCCATCGTGGAATACCTTGAGATTGGCATCCTACGCGCCAACGCGGCCGAGAATGTAGCTGCCGATCGCCTGGAGGCAGCCATCCGGCGCGACTTGGCTTAAATGCGCCGGAGGGTCAGGATTTTGGTGCTTTCATCAAGGCTTGGATTTCGCCGACCGCCGCGGAATACCCGGCCTGTGTGAGCCGGAATCCGGTCTTCGCGTCGCCGTGTACGAGTTTTTCTGTCCTCAATTCCCCAAGGCGATTTCGCACGGACCCAGCACTTCTTGCACTCATCGTCTTGAGAATATCAGCGCTCGGCACCCGCTCCGGATAGCGGCTATGGAGCAAAATCAGGATTTCGCCTTTAACCGAGGTATCGGCATGGACGAGGTAGGTGCCATCAATTTCCTCGACCAGCGTGCCCAACGGAGCCTGCACCAGTTCGATAAGTTTACCGGCTTCCTCCATCGAAACGCCGGTGGCATTTCTCAAGAGTTCCGCGGTGATCCATGCGGCGCCCTGGTGCACGAAAGCTAGGTCGAATCTGTTCGGGTCGACCGGGTTCTTGTGCGCGATATTGCGCTTATTCCGAAGTGTGTAGATAGATCGCGCAATGCGGCTCGCGCAAATGCGCAACCCTTCCGGAATGACCGTTTCATTTTCAACGGTTTTGCTGAGATAGGCGTCGACGTCGGGCTTGGCGTCGTATTTGCCTTTCGCCATGTATTGAAGGCATTGCACGAACGTCTCAACAAACTTCCCGGGCGATGCCCGCTCGAGGGTCAGCGTCGTTGCGTCCTGGCGGACCTTCACGAAGTCAATGCACAGCTCCTTTGTCAGGACTTCACCGAGAAGTCCTGACAGCGCCTGGGCAAGGCGTTCTTCATCCATTGATCATAGCCTCGACTGCCTTGACCCCGGCCACAGTGATTTTATAGACCTTGCGGGCCTGCTGGCTCTTGCCGCTTTTCTTAAGCTGAAGCGCAAGTGCCGGTTTCTGATTCTTCAAAGATTCAATGGCCGCAGTGACGTTGGCCAGACCCTGGCCCAGGTGCTTCAATTCCTTGTTGGCCGACTGGCTGTCGAAGTTTTCGGCGCCTTGGCAAACCTGGAGCCAATAGCCGGCAATCAAGGCCTTGTCGCCGTTCGTTTTCGGTTGGGTAGCGTCGTAGAGCTCGGCAACGGAACCGTAGGTGGTTGCCTCAGCAATTTCCGGCTCCGCTGCCGGTTCGGAGCCAGCTGCAGGCTCGGCCGCGGCTGCTGCAGCCCGGCTCGCGTTATGGACGATTTCCAACCTCGCAACGATGTAATTGACAACCCGGCTGCGCGCGTCGTCGTCGAGGGGTTCCAGAGCATTGTAAAGCGTCTGCATCGCCGAAAATTCCGCATCGGCAGCGTTAGGCTGATCAGTCATTTCGATTCTCCAAGCTACAATGCCATTTAGATATTGGTGCGATCTACAAAATGCAAGATGATCGCTTTCACGTATTCTCCATGCTCAGGCAATTTCACTTCGTCGCGGACCGGCGTTTTATAGCTGAATTGACAGCATATTTTTCAACGTGTGGCTATAGCTCGATGCGAATGGCTTGTAAAAGCCTGCGTTTAGGGAAATTCATAACCTGCCTTTGTCGAGCGCAAAAAATGATAGTTGATCATACATATCAATAAGTTATGGTTCCTACACCTTTCTGCCGACCATGACATTTCGGAAAAGAGAGGTTCAGTTCTCCTTTATACATCTATTTAAAGCCTTGGCGTTGTGCGCCGGGCTCCATCTCGTTGAGGCCGTTAAATCGGGTGCGAACCCACGGGACGATTCCGGTGGATAAGTTCAATCGTATATAATCTAAAGTCAGCCAAGCGCGGCCTGCGTGGGGATGAGCGGCGCACGCTCACCAAGGACCAAATCCGCAAGAAGTAGCGGCTTGTGGTTTTCGCCGCCGAAGGCGATCCCCCTGCTATCCTGGCAGCACGGTGCTGCAGAATCTGCTAGGCATCGAAAATCAGGACGAGATCGACGAATTCGAGCTGGCGCTGTTTCTAAGGCGCCGATGAGCCCCTGCCCGCGGGCAACCCCGGATTATCACCACTATCTCGCCCTGCATCATCACCTGTTCCAGGACGTCTATTCGTGGGCCGGATAGGTTCGCTCGATCCAGACCAAACACACTTAGCGAAGGTGGCCCGAAAGGCCGAATGAGGGGCGGCCCCAGCCTCTCGCAGTTAGCGCAGGCGCCATCATCTCCCGTGAACGGGGCGAAGAAAGCTGTTTCTAAAACCGCTCCAGCTTTGTCCGCACTTTCGCCAGAAACGCCGCCCTCGTCTTCGGCGTCGAGGCGTCCATCAGATAGTGCGCCAGGAAGAAGGTCCGGCAGCGCGTGGCGCAGAGCGCCCGCATGCCGCGCAGCAAGGTCTTGCGCCCGGGCTGGCCGACGACGACGCTCCACCAGGTCGGCGCGCCGCAGGTGGTGATGACGCCAACTTTGGTCACATGCCGCATCAGCGATTTGATCCGCCCCTTGCCGGCCGGCAGCTTGAAGGCGACGTCCGTCGCCCACACCCGGTCGAGCCAGCCCTTCAGCATCGCCGGCAGCCCGTACCACCAGGTCGGATAGACGAACAGGATCGCCTCGGCCCAGTTGAGCAGCTCGAAATGCGGCTTCAGCGCAAGGTCCTGCGGCGCCTGGTCGTTGTAGAAACGCCGTTCCTCGCAGCTCATCACCGGATCGAACTTCTCGGCGTAGAGATCGAGCAGCCGCACCTCCCAGCCCCTTCGCGTCAGCACCTCCACAGCGGTGTCGCGGATAGCGGCGCAAAAACTCTCCGGCACCGGATGGCAATAAACCACCAGCGCGCGCATCAGAATCTGTCCATGCTGGCAATGACCTTGGCCAAGAACGCCTTGCGCGTCTCGTCGGTCGAAAGGTTCATCGAATAATGCGCCAGATAGTAAACGGGAGCACCCGGCTTGACCGTGGCACGCAGCACGCGCTTGACCAGTTTGCGCGGCGGGTCGCCCATCAGCAGGGCGCGGAACCGGCTGCCGCCATAGGTGGTAACCGCCGCGATCTTCCTGATGTTATGCAGCGACGGCTGCGCCTTGCCGTCGATCAGCTTGAAAGACACGCCGGGCAGGAAGACGCGGTCGAAGAACCCTTTCAGGATTGCCGGAAAGCCGTAATTCCAGACCGGATAGGAAAGCACCAGCGCATCGGCGCGCAGCAGGCGGTCGACATACGGCGCCGCAGGGTCGGCGGAACCGCGCGGATTGTGATAGTCCAGCCGTTCTTGGCGAGAGAGCCGCGGGTCGAAATCCTCGGCATAGAGATCGCAGTCGTCAATCGCATGGCCGGCAGCCGTCAGTCGCTCGACGATCGTCCGGTGCAGGCCGGCATTGAAGCTGGTCTCGACCGGATGGGCGTGGAGGACGAGGATGTTCACGGGAAGATATCCCGAAGGTCAGCGCGAGGCGTCCCCCTCCGCCCTGCCGGCCATCTCCCCCTCAAGGGGGGAGATTGGCAGCCCTTACGCCGCGCCTGTGCTTCCAACGTTGGAGACAGGCGAAAGCGGTGGCGCGAATAATCTCCCCCCTTGAGGGGGAGATGGCCGGCAGGCCACAGGGGGGCGTTCAGGCGCGAACCTCTCCTCATCCCACCCTCTGCAGCCCCTTGAACAGAAAAGTCCGTCCCGAACAGTAGTCATAATCCGGGTTTTCCCAGGCGATCATCTTGCCGGGATTGAGCAGGCCTTGCGGATCGGTCTCGCGTTTGAAGGCGAGTTGCACCGCATCGGTCTGCTTCATGCCGCCCTCTTCCAGCGTGTAACGATGCGGGTTGAAGATCGGGCAGCCATTGTCCTCATGCAGGCGGATGATCTCGTCGAGCCGTGCCTCGGTGGTGAACTTCACCAGCGGCAGGCCGAAGCAGGTGATGTTGCCGTCCAGCCGCACGAATTCCAGATGCGAGAAGACTTCGCCCGGAAACATCGCGTCCATCTTCTCGACCAGCGCGAGCTGATTGGGAAAGGGATAGAGCGACTGCAGATAGGTGATGTCGGGGTCGACCCGCAGTGCCCTGAGCGTCGTGTGGTTCCAGGCCAGCTCATAGGCCGGCGGCAGGCCCTTTTTCTCGTCCGGCGTCGCCGTGGCGGCGTTGAAAGTAACCTGGCCGCCGGTGCGCCGCGTGAAGGCAAGGAACGCGTCCAGCCCGTGCCGCGCCACCATGACGACGCAGATGCTCTGCCCATCCTTCAGGAATTTCTGGTGCCGTTTGAAATAGAGCTGCGGCACGGGTGCCGCGATCGGCGTGATCAGCTTGGTCAGGATGCCGTCCTGGCAGGCCAGTGCGTTGCCGTAGCGCGCCGCATCCATGAAGGCGTCAAAGCCGACAATGACGTCGATCCACTCATAGGCCGCGGTCAGCGGCATTTCGACTTCCGTGATGATGCCGTTGGTGCCGTAGGCGTGCGTCACCTTGTGCAAATCCTCGCCCGTGAGTTCGAGCACCCTCGGCTCGGCCTCCATGGTCACCACGCGCAGGCGCAGCACGTTGCCGAAATCACGCAAGCCGCCGAAATTGATCGAACCGACGCCGCCCGAACCGCCGGCGATGAAGCCGCCGATCGAGGCGGTGTTGTAGGTGGAGGGTGAGAGCCTGAGTTCCTGCCCTGAATGCGCCCGCGTTGCCTTGTCAATGTCGGCCAGCACCGCGCCCGGCCCGGTCACCACGCGCCCCGGCGCGATCGACTTGATCTCTTTCATGTCGGCGAGATTGAGCACCACGCCGCCCGAGAGCGGCATCGCCTGGCCGTAATTGCCGGTCCCGCTGCCGCGTGGTGTCACCGGCACGCCATGCCGGTGACAGGAGGCAAGCACGCGGATCAACTCGGCCTCGGTCTTCGGCGTAACGACCAGGTCGCCGGTGACGTGATCGAGCTGCCGTTTCAGCACAGGGCTGTACCAGTAGAAATCGCGGCTCTTCTGCTGGACGATGGCCGGATTGTCGTCGAGCTTTATCCCGTCGAGATCGCGTTTCAGCGCGGCGATATCCATCAGTCCACCATCAGCTCGTCGAGTTCGGCATAGTCGGGCAGTTGCCGGTCGATCGCGCGCCCAGCGCGCACGACGATGCGATCCGATTCGGGCCGCGACAGCAATTCCGTCCAGCTGCGGCCCTTGAAGACAATGAAATCGGCATCGCCGCCGGCGGCAAGCGTGCCGAAACCATCGAGCCGCATCACATCAGCCGGCGTTGCCGTGACGGCCTGCGGCCAATCGGCGACCGGATGATCGAAATGCAGGATGCGCGTCGCCATGCGATAGACCTCCAGCATGTCGAGATCGCCATAGGCATAGAACGGATCGCGGGTATTGTCGGAAGCGACCGCGACCGGGATGCCCCTCGCCTTCATCTCATGCAGCAGCGTCACCCCGCGCCAGCGGGGCGTGGTTTGATCGCGCCGCCGGTCCTGCAGATAAAGATTGCACATTGGCAGCGAGACGATCGCCAGCCCGGCTTTTGCCACCTTGTCAAGCGTGTCCAGCACCTCGAGGTCCGGCTGGCGCGCCAGCGAACAGCAATGGCCGACGAGGATCTTGCCCTCGAAGCCGTTCCACAGCGACGCCTCGGCGATCTTCTTCAGCGAGATCGCCGCGATGTCGTCGGTCTCGTCGGCATGGAAATCGAGATCGAGGCCATGCTTGATGGCTTGGGCGAAGACATGGTCGAGCAGTTCTTCCAGATCCGGCACCATATAGGTGACGACGCCAAGCACGCCCTTGGCGGCGGCCACCCTTTTTGCCAGCCTGTCGAACCAATTCTTGTCGCGCACGCCCTCGACGCCGATCAGGCAGGCGCCCTGCAACTCGATGCGGCCGCGCCACCTCTCGCGCATCGTCTCGAACACCGGCCAGGAGATTTCCTCTTGCGGCGGGACACTGTCCAGATGCGTGCGCAGTGCCCTGGTGCCATGCGCGTAGGCGCAGCGCAGCGAGAAATCCATGCGCCGCGCCACGTCCTCGGCACTCCAGCGGGCAGTGCGGTCGGCACCTGTGGCATTCAGCGCCCCCATGAAAGTGCCGTCGGGATTGGGTTTTCGCGGCCAGATATGGCCTTTGTCGATATGTGTGTGGCAGTCGACGAAGCACGGTAGGACGATACGGCCGCCGAGGTCGATCGCATCGGCAGGTGCGTTCGATCTGCCAGGAACGGCAATGCTGGACATCTTGCCGTCGGCCACCGCGATGTCGGCGAGTGCGAAACCGTCGCTGTCGAAGGGCGCGGCAAGGTCAGGCGTAACGGACCGATGAACGCGTGCGTTGGCAAGCTGGTAGTAACCAGAGGCTGGTATCAAGGCCTGCCCCCCTCTGTCCTGCCGGACATCTCACCGCTCCTGCTTCAGCGCGCTCTCGTGCCAGCGCCGCAAAATGAGATGCGAAATCAGCGACAGCACGAGGAAGATCAGGATGCCGGTCAGCGAGATCAGGAACAGCGCCGCGAACAGCCTGGGCGCGTTCAGCCGGTAGCCGGCCTCGATGATGCGCGAGGCGAGCCCCGACGACTGGCCGGTAGCGCCGGCGACGAACTCGGCTACCACGGCGCCGATCAGCGACAGGCCGCCGGCGATCTTCAGCCCGCCGAGGAAATACGGCATCGCCGCCGGCAGCCTGAGATAGCGCAATTGCTGCCAACGCGTCGCGCCGTTGAGCTTGAACAGGTCGCGCAGATTGCGGTCGACCGAGTTGAGGCCGAGGGTGGTGTTGGAGAGGATCGGAAAGAAGGCCACAATCCAGGCGCAGAGCAGAAGCTTGGTCGTCTGGTTGTCGACATAGATGTTGATCAGCGGGAAGATGGCCACGATCGGCGTCACCTGCAGCACGATGGCGAAGGGAAAGAACGACATCTCCACCCATTTCGATTGCGCAAACAGCACCGCCAGCCCGACCCCACCGATGACGGCAAGGAGCAGACTGAGGAAGGTGATGCGCAAGGTGACCAAAAGTGCGGAGAACAGCAGGCCGGCGTCGTTGTAGAGCGTCCCCAGCACCACGCCGGGACGCGGCAATATGTATTGCGGAATTTCGTTCCACACGCAGATGCGGTCCCACAGCCAGATCGCCAGGACCATGATCGCCAGCGGCAGGATCCAGCGGCCGATCCGCTCGAGCCGCTCCTGGCGCGCGCGGCGTGCTTCCTCGGGGTCGAGTTTCAATGCACCGTCAATGGCCGTCATGATGCGAGCCTGGAATTGAATTGATGGCTTTGACCAGCACGTCGGACGTCTGCCGGCACAGCGCCGCATAATCGGGTGAGGTGCGAAAGGCCTCGTCGCGCGGATAGGCCGCATCGATGGCAAGCTCGTCGAAGATCCTGCCTGGCCGCGCCGCCATCACGACAACCCTGTTGGACAGAAACACGCTTTCGAAGACGCTATGCGTGACGAAGACGACTGTGAAGCGCTCGTCCTGCCACAGCTCCAGGAGATCGTTGTTGAGCTTGAAGCGGGTGATTTCGTCGAGGGCCGCGAACGGCTCATCCATCAAAAGCACGCGCGGTTTGGTCACCAGGGCCCGGGCGATCGATACGCGCATCTTCATGCCGCCCGACAATTCGCGCGGCACGGCGTTCTCGAAGCCGGTGAGATGAACCCTTGCCAGCATCTCGGTCACCACCGGTGCCGCCTTGGCGCGGCTGACGCCCTTCAGTCTGAGCGGCAGCCAGACATTGTCGAAAACGCTGGCCCAGGGCAGCAATGTCGGCTCCTGGAACACGAAGCCGATGTTCGAGCGGTCGAGCGAACCGCCCGCACGCCAGTCGAGCATGCCGGAGGTCGGCGTCGCCAGGCCGGCGATCAGCCGTAGCGCCGTCGACTTGCCGCAGCCGGACGGCCCGAGCAGGCTGAGGAAATCCCCTTCCCGGATCGTCAGGTCGACGTCGGCGAGTGCCGTCACGCCATTGGAAAAGACCTTGCCGACGCCCCGCAGCGCCAACAATGCCGGAGCCGTGTCGGACCCGTTCGCCGGCGCCTGCGCCACCTGTTCCCGCAGCATGCCGGGACGGCCTATTTCTTCAGCTCGAGCCCGACGCCCTTGTTGACGAAGGCCAGCGTATAGGCCTTCGTGATGTCGATGCCTGCGGGCGTGACCTTGGCCTTGACCATCTTGTCGTAAAAACTCTTGATCCGCGCCTCGTTCATGGCGCCGATGCCGAGCTTCTCGGTGTCGCCGGAATCGGCCAGGCCGAACTTCTTCATCTGCTCGATCGAGAAAGCGATCTGCTCATCCGTCATGTCAGGATTGTCTTTCTTGATCATGTCGTTGGCGGCCTTGTTGTCGCCGTAGAGATACTTGTACCAGCCCTTGGCCGAGCCATCGACGAAGCACTGGACCACCTCCGGCTTCTTGTCGATCGTGTCCTGCATCACCTCGACCGTCGTCGAATAGGTGTCCCAGCCATAGTCGGCGAGCAGGAACTGGTTGGGCACGAAGCCGCCTTCCTTTTTGACCGCGAACGGCTCGGAGGTGAAATAGCCTTGCTGGATCGACTTCTTGTTGGCGAGGAAGGGAGCTGTGTTGTAGGTGTAGGGCACGCGCTTGGCCGCGTCGAAGCCGAGTTCGATGATCATCCACTGGAAGAAGGTCTGCGCGCCCTCGTCGCCCAGAATGTACTGCTCGGCGTTCTTCAGGTCCTCCCATTTGTCCAGCCCCTCGCCGGGATGGGACATGATGACCTGCGGATCCTTCTGGAAATCGGCCGCCACCACGCGCATCGGAATGCCTTGCTGGACGGCGTCGAAGGCCGACAGCAGGTTGCCGCCCATGTAGAAATCGATCTTGCCGGCCAAGAGCATCGGCCGGCCGCTGACCTGCGGGCCGCCCTGCATGATGGTGACGTCGAGGCCGCATGCGGCATAGGTGCCGTCAGCCACGGCCTGGTAGTAGCCGCCATGTTCCGGCTCGGCCAGCCAGTTGGTGCCGAAGGTGACTTTTTCATTTGCCGCGGCACCAAGCGTGCTCGCCGCAAGCACGGCCACCGCCGCCACCGACATCTTCAGTTTTCCGTACATCGACACCACCACCCTTTGTTTGCTCCGGCGCGCCACGCGCCAGGCTCGACACCAGAGATTCAAGAAGCAAGACACATGCCACCGGCGTCTCGCGCCGGGACCCGCCCGCCTGCACCACAGCCATCTGCGAACGCCGGAAAGGTCGTGCTGCACCGGAGGCATCGTGCCTATTTTTTAAACGCCTGTCCACAATCGCACCGGCGACATGCACCGCCATCTTGATGGTACGAGGCATCCGGTCCTAGGCTGCCAGGAGACAGGAGATTGCCATGTTCAAATTTCTGAAGCCAAAGTCGATCAAGCCGCCCTTTGCGCGCTACAGCCACGGCGTCGAGGTGCCGGCTGGAAAGCGTCTGATTCTGTGCTCGGGCCAACTCGGCATCCGTTTCGACGATTTCGTTCCGGAAGACGCCGGCGCCCAGGCCGAGCTTTGCTTCGCCAACATAATCGCCATTTTGGCCGAGGCCGGATTGGGGCTGAAGGATATTGTGCGCATCAACGCCTTCGTGACCGATCGCGCTCATCTCCAATCCTACATGGATGTCCGCAACAGCCTGTTCTCCGATCCCGCACCGGCCTCGACGCTGATGATCGTATCGGGGTTTGCCCGGCCGGAATTCAAGGTCGAGGTGGAAGTGCTGGCGGCGGGGTGATCGACAGGCAGTCCGTCCCGCGCTAGGTCTGCCCGGATAATTGAAGAGGCACGACATGACTGCGAAAAAACGCGTGTGGTGGGGCGACTACCGGACAACCGAATATGCCTCGATCAATCCTGAGGCAACGATCGCCGTGCTGCCGGTGGCGGCCATCGAGCAGCATGGACCGCATCTACCTGTCTCGACCGATACTTCGATCATGAACGGCATGCTCGACACGGTCATCGCTCGCCTGCCCGACGATCTCGACATCCGCATCCTTCCCATCCAGGCGGTGGGCAAATCGAACGAACATCTGCATGCGCCGGGCACCCTCACTCTGCCGGCGACGACGCTGGTGGAGGCCTGGACCGAGCTTGGCGTTTCGATCGCGCGGGCCGGCGTGCGCAAGCTGGTCGTCGTCAATTCGCATGGCGGCAACGAGGAGATCATGGGCATCGTCACGCGCGAATTGCGGGTGCGCGAAAGGATGCTGGCGGTCAAGACCAGCTGGCAGCGCTTTGGCCGCCCGGCCGGCATGTACACCGAACTCGAAGACCGCCACGGCATCCATGGCGGCGACGTCGAGACCTCGCTGATGCTGCATTTCCGGCCGGATCTGGTCGACGTGAGCAAGGCCGACAATTTCGTGTCCAATGTCGCGAAGGCCGAGAAGGAATTCTCGCTGCTGCGCCACACTGGCACCCACGCCTTCGCCTGGATCGCCAGCGATCTCAACCCGAATGGCGTGGTCGGCGACGCCAGCATCGCCACCCCTGAAAAAGGCCGGCTGACCGCGGAATACCAGGCCGACGGCTTCATCGGCCTGCTGCGGGATGTTCGCAAGGCGAAGCTGGCAGACTGGCTGAAGTAGGATGTTGCCTGACGCGGATTTTCTGACCATCCCATGGCACATCGCCTCTCTGAGATTGGTCGAAGCCTTTCTCCCCTCGTCATCCTGGGGCGAAGCAAGGAGCGAAGCGACGCGGCGCAGACCCCTGGAGCTGCACCGCAGCCCAAGGGATCCATGGCGTGACCAGGGAGCGTCGCTGCGGTGGAGAATTCTGCTCTGCTGCACTCGCGGCTAAGGTCGCGGCATGGATCCTCGGGTCTCCGCGACGGAGCTTCGCTCCTGCTCCGCCCGTGGATGACGAAGGCGGGGAGGCTACGGCTAACCTCCACGGTCGCATCAAACGTCGATCTTGAGGGCAAAGGGCGTGCCTTCAAAGGCATCGGCGCCGCGCCCGATCACTTCGATTGCCGCGACCATGCGGCCGTCTCGACCAAGCAGCGCGTCGGCCACCGCGATCAGCCGCGGATTGGGCGTCGCCGATGGCGACAGCATCCGCAACGTCCGGGCCAGTTCGGCCTCGTCGCGCTTCGGCGCCAGCGCGGCGGCGATGATATAGGCGGAGGCTGTCGAGCGGCTGATGCCGGCATAGCAATGCACCACCATCGGTCTTGCCCGGTCCCAGCGGCGCGCGAAATCGAGCAGGTTGCGCACATGCTCCTCGCCCGGCATGGTCATGCCATCCTGCGCCACCGCGATGTCGTGCATGACCAGGTGCAGATGGTTTTCCCTCATGATCGAGGCCGGGCGGAGCACATCGGTGCCGGCGGCCAACAGCGACAGCAGCCGCTCGGCGCCGGTCCTCGCCACCGTTTCCTCGACCTTTGCCAGCGAGCAGACATGGATCATGGTTTGATACCTTTCGCTCGATCCTCGCGCCGCGCCGCCCATTCGGCAAGGGCGGATTCGAGCCGCAGCCACTCCTCCTCGTTCCCCGGCAGACCGGCCCGCAGGACGTGCGGACGGTCGGTGAAATGGCGAAGCAGGATGCCGCGTTCGCCAAGTGCTGCAAACAAGCCGGCGGCCTCCGGCAGGCTGAAATAGCGGAACAATGTGGTGCCGCCCGCGACAGGCACGCCGAAACGACCGAACAGTCCGTCGAGCCGAGCCGATGCCTCCGCCAGCGACGCGCGCATGTCGTCCTGCCAGCCGATATCGGCAAGTGCCCGAATGCCATATTCCAGCGCCGAGCCGGCAACGGCCCAAGGGCCGAATTGCGTTTCCAGCCGTTGGGCCGTCGGCGCATTGGCAAGCGCAAACCCAAGCCGCAGGCCGGCCAGCCCGAAAAACTTGCCGAAAGAGCGCAACACGACGATGCCGCCCTGGCCGACATCGCCGGCGAGACTGTGTTGGCGCGGGCCGACATCCATGAATGCCTCGTCGACGACCAGCAGCCCGCCCTTGGCGTGCAAGCCGGCGGCCAGCGCCAGCAGCCAGTCGCGCTCGATGATGCGCCCATCCGGGTTGTTCGGATTGACCACGACGGCAAGGTCGGCGTCCGCCAGATCAGCGAAATCGCTGACTTCGGTCACCTCGTGCCCCGCGATTTCCGCCGCGCGGACATGTTCGGCATAAGTCGGCCCCAGCACGAGCGCCTTGCCCGGCGCGACCAGCGATGCCACGCGCGGCAGCAGGATCTGCGTACCGGGCGCAGCGACGACATTGGCTGGCGAGGGCGCACCATAGGTGCCGGCCGCGATCGCCGTCAGCTCACGCGCCCGCCCCGCTTCCGGCAATCGCGACAGCGAGGTGGCGGGCAAATCGAAAAGCGGGTAGGAGTGTGGATTGATTCCGGTCGAGAGGTCGACGAAAGGCTGAGGGGCGTTGGGGAAAAGCGCCCTTGCCCGGCCGAGACTTCCACCATGGTCCACCGCTCCTTCAAGAAGCTTCATGTCAGTCCTGATCGCTTTCCTGTCATTGGCCGTCGAATCCGCGCTGGGCTACCCCGACTGGCTGTTTCGCGCCATCGGCCATCCCGTGACATGGTTCGGCAGGCTGATATCCTTTCTCGATCGCCGGCTCAACCGCGCCACTGATCCCGACGCGCTGCGTCGCCAACGTGGTGTCCGGGCGCTTCTGGTCATCGTGCTGGTGCCGGCGCTAATTGGCCTGTGCGTGCAGACCCTGCTCGGGTTCGTTCCCTTGGGACTGTTCATCACCGCCCTTCTGGCGACATCGTTCCTGTCACAGCGGAGCCTTTATGAGCATGTCGAGGCCGTCGCCGACGCGCTCGATTCGGGCGGGCTCGACATGGGCCGCGCCGCCGTTTCGCGCATCGTAGGCCGCGATCCCGAAATCCTGGACAGGGCCGGTGTCTGCCGCGCCGCGATCGAGAGCCTGGCCGAAAATTTCTCCGACGGGATCGTTGCCCCCGCCTTCTGGACGGGCGTCGGTGGCCTTGCCGGCGGCGCCGCCTACAAGGCCGCCAACACCGCCGATTCGATGATCGGCCATCGCACGCCGCGCCACGAAGCGTTCGGCAGGGCAGCGGCACGTTTCGATGATTGGATAAATCTGCCGGCGTCGCGGCTGACGGCGCTGCTCATCACGTCGGCGGCTTTCCTGGTGAAAGGCGCCGACGCGAAAGCCGCATGGCAGGCGGTGCGGCGCGACGCGAAAAAGCACCGCTCGCCCAATGCCGGCTGGCCGGAGGCGGCGATGGCCGGCGCACTTGGCCTGGCGCTCGCCGGGCCGCGCAGCTATGGCGGCGTAACGGTCGACGACGCGTTCATGGGCGAAGGCGGCCGGCGCGAAGCCGACAGCATCGACATAAGGCGGGCACTGAAACTTTATCGTGTCGCCGACTGCCTGTTGATCGCGCTGTGCGGGGTGATTTCGGTCGTTGTCATGGTTGTGACCTAACCTTACCCTCCCCCTTGTGGGGAGGGTAAGGAACGCTCAGAACTCGATCCCCTGCTGCGCCTTCACGCCCGCCGCGAAATGGTGCTTGGTCAGCCCCATCTCGGTGACCAGGTCGGCCGCCTCGACCAGCGCCGGCTTGGCGTTGCGACCGGTGACGACGACATGCAGGCCCTCGCGGCGCGCCTTCAGCGCGGCAACCACCTTCTCCAGATCGAGATACTCGTAGCGCAGCGCGATGTTGAGTTCGTCGAGCACGACGAGACTGATCGACGGATCGGCCATCAGCTCCAGCGCCTTGGCCCAGGCGGCCTCGGCCGCCGCGATGTCGCGCTTCAGATCCTGCGTCTCCCAGGTGAACCCCTCGCCCATCGCGTGCCAGACGACGCGGTCGCCGAATGCGGCGAAGGCCTCCTTCTCACCCGTATGCCATTTGCCCTTGATGAACTGGACGACGCCGACGCGCTTGCCGTAGCCGAGCATGCGCAGCGCCAAGCCGAAGGCAGCCGTGGTCTTGCCCTTACCCGGGCCGGTGTTGACGATCAGCAGTCCCTTTTCGACCGTCTTGCTCGCCACCTCGGCATCCTGCACCGCCTTGCGCTTGGCCATCTTGGCGCGGTGGCGCTCTTCGTCCTTTTCGTCGATGTCGGTCATGTCACTTCACCTTGAGCGGCAGCCCCGCCACCATCAGCAGCACTATGTCGGCAATCGCGGCGACCTGCTGGTTGAGGCGGCCGGCGGCGTCGCGGAACCGGCGCGCCAGCGCATTGTCTGGCACGATGCCTTGTCCGACCTCATTGGATACCACGAACCAGGGCCCGCGCGGCCGCGACAGCATGTCAGCCAGCCGCCGGCATTCGCCCTCTACATCATGTTCGGCCAGCATGTGATTGGTCAGCCAGAGCGTCAGGCAGTCGATAAGCACCGGCTGGTCCTCCGGCAAGATCTCCAATGCACCGACAAGGTCGAGCGGTGCATCAATGGTCGTCCAGCCCTCGCCGCGCCGCGACCGGTGCAACGCGATGCGCTGCCGCATCTCGTCGTCATAGGCTTGCGCCGTGGCGATGTAGGTCCATGGCGAAGGCAAGGCCGTCATCAGCGTTTCGGCGTGCGCGCTCTTGCCGGAGCGCGCACCACCGATGATGAAGGTCAGTCTTCCGCGATCAGGCAAAGCTGTCGCGCAGACTCGTCGCGGTGCCGGTGAAGCGTCCACGCACCACGCCGACGGCAGCGCCGAGCACGAGCCAGAAGACTAGGTTGGTCACAGTTACCGCCACCACGAACTGATGATGCAGGCCTTCCGGAATCGGCGTCTCGAAACTGTCGGGCTGCGGCGCGCCGACAATATGCGGCGCGACGATCAACACCACGCCCAGAATCGCCAGCGGCAGCGATTTGCGGAAGGCGATCAGGGCAAGGCCGATCGCCGTTGCCGCCACCGTTGCCGTCCACCAGATCTGGCGCGGCAGAAGCTCGGCGGCAGGCATGGCCGGCAGTTCCGGCGGCAGGCCGAGGCCCGGCGCCAGCGTGAACACGGCAAAGCCGGCCAGTCCCCAGAACACGCCCTGGCGCCAGTTGCCGATGCCGCCGGCGAATTCCGAAACCGCGACCAGGACCAGCGCGAAGCCGATGCCGGTGACGATGTTGGCAAGCACGCTGAAGGCGAAACGCTCGAAGCCGTCGGCCGGCGCCCAGCCTTCCTCTTCAGCCGGAGCAGCTTCAGCGGGTGCCGGCGCCGCGGAGCTCATGGCGTTACCCGCCGGGGCGGCAGCGCTCATGGCGTTGTTGTCGGTCGCGGCCGGTGCGGTATGGTCATGGTGATGGCCGCCGCCGGCCTGTTCGTAGACTTCCGCCTTCAGGATCAACGGCACGGTGGCATAGGCCTGCATGCAGGCGAGAACGACACCGGCCACAAGCCCTGCGATCGCCGCGATGAACACGACGTTGCGAAACAGGTTCATGATGTCAAATCCCTATCAGTGGCAGGGAAACGCCATCGAGTGGCGATAGTCGTGCGCGGCATTGTGGACCGCGTCGATATGCGAGAAACCGACAAAGCCGACGACGAAAATGCCGAGCAGCGCCGCGAGCGCGAGTTGCAAGAGGCGCGACTGCGAGGAGATGGAGGCGCCGAGGGAGACGGAAGCGGTATTCATGTCTTGTCCTTTCACCCTCCACCCGAGGGCATCGAAGTCAGTTTCCTGTCGCCGGCAGGTCTCCTGGCTCGCGGATCAGCGCCCTTCCCCACCTTCCCGAAGAAAATCTTCAGTGGCATATGGAGAGGACTACCGCACACAGTTGCGGGGGCAGCCACGGCATTGGGCAGCAAATCCGCCCGCACCGCATTCCCTCTTGGCTCCAATCGGAACCGACGACGAAGGTGACTATAGGGAAAATCGCCGCATCCGGCAAACCAAATTCCGACGGCGACAAGCGCTTTAGCGCCGTCCGGCCGCTTGCTCCGCTGCAATTGACAATTTCCGTGGCCGGGTGTCGGCTGCCATCCTCACAGGAGGCCAGCCATGCAGCCCGTCCAGAGCCAGCACGCCCCCTACAACGGCCTCACCCGGGCCGAGCCGACATTGCCGTCCTCGGCCTATTGGGATGCGGCGGCCTACCAGCGCGACCTCGACGCCATCTGGTACAGGAACTGGCTGCTCGTCTGCCGTGGGGCCGACCTTGCCCAGCCGCTCGCCTTTCGCACCTTCCGCGTCGGCACCCAGGAGGTCGTCGTGCTGCGCGACGACACCGGCGAGCTACGCGCCTTCCACAACACGTGCCGGCATCGCGGCTCGCAGCTTTGCCAGGAAAGTGCTGGCCGGTTGAAGGCGCGGCTGATCACCTGCCCCTATCACGCATGGTCCTATTCGCTGCGCGGCGATCTCGTACGCGTGCCGTCGAAAACGCTGCCCGAAGGCTTCGACAAGGCGGACCATCCGCTCTATCGCGTCTCGCTGTCGGTCTGGCGCGGCTTCGTCTTCGTCAATCTGGCGGAAGATGCCGCCGGCTCGGCGCACTCATCCTTCGACCAGGCCTCCGGCGATCTCGGCAACTGGCCGCTGGAATCGCTGACATCAGGCCATGTGCTGCGCAAGGTGATGAACTGCAATTGGAAGATCTTCTGGGAAAATTTCAACGAGTGCCTGCATTGCCCCGGCGTCCACAAGGACCTGTCGCGGCTGGTTCCGATCTATGGCCGCGGCCTGATGGGCCGGCATGACGACCCCGAATGGACCCGCCATGCCGACAATGACGCGCCGGAATTTTCCGGCGGGCTGCGGGCGGGTGCCGAGACATGGTCGCGCGACGGCCAGGCGCATGGGCCGGTCTTTTCGGGCCTCACACCGGCCGAGCGCGCCGCCGGCCAGACCTACGCCACCAGCCTGCCCTCTATGTTCATCGTCGGCCACGTCGACTATGTCAGGTCAGTACGGCTGGTGCCGCTTGGCCCCGAGCAGACCGAGTTGACCGCCGAATGGCTGTTCGCGCCCGAGGCGTTGGCCGCCACCGACATCGACAATATCGTCGGCTTCGGCACCCAGGTGCTGGAGGAGGATGCCGCGATCTGCGAGGTCAACCAGAAAGGGCTGCGCTCCATGCGCCACAAGGCCGGCGTGCTGATGCCGGAGGAGTACGACCTTCACCGCTTCCACGACTGGGTGCGCGAACGGCACGCTGCGCTTGTGCCGTAAGCTTCACAGCGACTTCGGCAGATACCGCCAGGTGACATAGCCGCAGACCGCCGCAAGCAGGCCGAGCGTGACGAAAACCGAGCCGAGGCCAAAAAAGGCCAGCACCACTGAATAGACCAGCGGCGGCGTCAGTTCGGAAAAATCGAGATAGGTGCGGTAGACCGCAGCCATCTGCGCGCGCTCGTAAGAACGCACGGAGCGCATGAAGGCGGTCGAGCCCAGCGCGTCGAGCGCGATGGTGAAGAAGGCGCCGCATAGCAGGAAGGCGCCGGTGATGAGCGGCGCGCTTTCGCCGACGGCACCCGCCGCCAGCAGCATCGCCGACATGGCGAAATAGGCAAATGTCATGGTCCTGCGGCCGCCGAAGCGCTTGCCCGCCTTGCCCCAGAAAATCGCCATGAACAAAAGCGCGTTGCCCGCCGAAACCAGAATGCCGCCGGCCAGTTCGCCCTCGCCGGTGATGACCATGAACAGCGGTCCGTAGACGAAGAAGGTCGTCCAGAAGCAGGAGCGGCCGAAGGCGATCAGCCAGGCCAGCCTCAGCCTCGGCTGCGCGACGAAGCGGCCGATATTGGCCAGCGGATTGACCGGGCGCGTCTTGCCCGGCCGGATCGAGGGATTGTCGCCGAGCCGGTAGGTCCAGAACAACGCCAGCAGGGCCAAGGCGAATACGGCGACCGCGCCATGCGCGGCATAGATGCCGAAGCGCGTGTAGAGAAAGATGCCGAGCGTCGGCCCACCCGTCCAGGCAAACATCGACCACGCCATGCGCAGCGATTCGGCCTGCATGAAATCGGTCTTGCGGATGTGGTCCATGATGTAAAGGTTGAGCGTGATCGACAGCGCGCTGGCGCCCATGACACGGCATAGCATGCCGGCCAATTGCCCGGCGAGCGTATGCGTGACGAAGAACAACGAGCCGATCGCCAGCAGGCAGGCGCCCGCCGTGTAGACCCAACGCCGGGCGAAGCGCTGGATCAGCATCGGCATGAACAAGGTCACCGACAGGCCGAGCATCGCCACGATGGTGTAGAGGATCGAGACGATCTGCTCATTGTGGAGGATCTCGTAGGCCTGGATCGGGATGACGCTCGACACCGTGGCGCGAGCGAAGGATTCGACCGCGTAGAGCGAGGCGAAGGTGCGGGCATCCGCGGCCTTGAGGGCCGGTAGCCAGATCGGATGGCGCACATGCGTGGACATTGCTTCCCCAAAGCAGAATCACCAGCCAAATCTGCGGCCATCATTTCGCGACCGGTAACAGGAAACCGACGTGCCCCGGTTAAAACGAAGCCGGTCAAAGGCTTTCCCGTGCTGGCCTAAAGGGGTGCCTGATGCAGCGCCGGCTGACCGTCCGTATCGAAGCTCACGGCCTTCTTTTGTCCGGCGTAACCGTGATAGTCCTCGTGCGGGGCTGAATCAGATCGCGAGACCATGAGCATCCAGACGCCGACCATGCCCGCCGCGGAGTTGCCGAAGACCAAGCGCATCGTCGCCATCGACATGCTGCGCGGCATCGCGCTGATCGCCATGGCGAGCTACCATTTCACCTGGGACCTGGAATTCTTCGGCTACACCGATCCCGGCCTGACCGCCTTCGGCTGGTGGAAGTTCTATGCTCGCTGCATTGCCTCAACCTTCCTGTTCCTGGTCGGCGTCAGCCTGTATCTCGCCCATGGCAAAGAGATCCGCTGGAACGGCTTCTGGAGACGCTTCGCCATGGTCGCCGGGGCCGCGATCGCCATTTCGGTCGCCACCCGTATCGCCACACCGGATGGTTGGATCTTCTTCGGCATCCTGCACCAGATCGCGCTGGCGAGCCTGCTCGGGCTGGCATTCCTGCGCCTGCCGGCGCTGCTCACACTGCTGATCGCCGCGGCCGTCATCGCCATTCCCTTCTATTTTCGGCTGGAATCGTTCGATCACCCCTGGCTGTGGTGGGTCGGCCTTTCCGCGGTCAACCCACACTCCAACGACTATGTCCCGTTGTTCCCGTGGTTCGGGGCGGTGCTTGTGGGCCTCGGAGCGACCAAGCTTGGCTCCGGCTTCGGCGCCTTGGCGCGCCTGGCGGATGTGGCACCCGGGCGCTGGTCCAACCCGCTGGTCTTCATCGGCCGGCACAGCCTGGCCTTCTACGTGATTCACCAGCCGCTGCTGATCGGCAGTGTCTGGTTGTTCTCGCAAGTAATGCCCGCGAAGGTCGAACCCCCGCAGGTGAACTTTCTCAAGACCTGCCAGATCTCGTGCGAGCAGCAGCGCGACAGCAAGTTCTGTTCGAGCTATTGTGGGTGCATGCTGGACACGCTGGAGGGCGAGGCAACGCTTGATCGGCTCTACAAGAACGACCAGACCGCCGAATGGAGAGCGCATCTGGCGGACCTCGCCGGCACCTGCACGGCCCAGACCGACAGCAAGACGGAGGAAGGTGTCGAATGACCGAGACCCCGCCCAAACCTGGGCTGATACCGTGGCCGCCGCTGATCTACATCGCCGCCATCGCCATCAGCATCGCGCTTGGCCTGCTCTTTCCCCTGCCCTGGATCGGCGACCTCCTGGGCGACCTCCTCTACGCGGCCGGCTGGGTGGCGCTGTTCGGCGTCGCCGCACTCTGGTTCACCGCCATCCGCACCATGATGCGAGCCAGGACCACGCTCAACCCCAACGCCGTGCCGGACCATCTTGTCACCTCGGGCCCATTCGCCGTCAGCCGCAATCCGATGTACCTCGCCAACACGCTGCTGTTGATCGGCGTCGCCTTCATCTCCGGGATCGTCTGGTTCCTGCCGCTCGCCTTCGTCGCCGCCTACGTCACGCAGAAGGTCGCGGTGGAAAAGGAAGAAAAGATGCTGGCGGCAAAGTTCGGCAAGAAATACCGCGACTATGCCAAGCGGGTGCGGCGCTGGATTTGATTGGAGGCTGGCTTGGCCGAAACCGCCCCTTCTTCGTCATCCACGGGCGAAGCAGGAGCGGAGCTCCGTCGCGGAGACCCGAGGATGACGATGTTTGGAAGCTTCGGCCAATCCCGAACGTTTCCTGTGGCCACTCACACAAGCCGCCTACGTATTAACCCCCAGCTCGACCAGCCGCTCGACGCAGGATTCCTCTGCCTGGTCCAGCTCTGCCAATGTCTCCTCGAGGTCGCGGCGCTTTTGCCTCAGATCCTCGCGCTTTTCCTCGATGCGCTTGATCATCAGCTTGAGTTGGCCGACCTCGCCGGGCGGTTCCTTGTACATCTGGATGATTTCGCGGATCTCGTTGATCGAGAAGCCGAGTCGTTTTCCGCGCATGATCTGCCGGATCAGGTGTCGGTCGGATGGACGAAACAGCCGCGTGCGGCCGCGCCGCACCGGCTGCACCAGCCCCTCGTCCTCGTAGAAGCGCAACGTCCGCGTCGACACGTCGAATTCGCGCGTCAGCTCGGTGATCGAATAATATTCCCGCATTCTCACCCCATAGCCGGAGACTGGCGATTGCTGCTCTCCGTCCGCCGCAGACCTGCCGGATCGGCCGCAGTCTGCCTGTCGCCGAGCCTCGCACGGCATTTACGTAAAAGTCAATTGAGCCGGATCAATGGACGCCGAACCACCACGTGGCAAGGCCGAGAAAGGCGAAGAAGCCAACGACGTCGGTGACCGTGGTGACGAAAACCGCCGAAGCGACCGCGGGATCGACCTTGAAGCGGTCGAGCAGCAGCGGGATCAGGATGCCGGCAAGGGCCGCAACGAACATGTTGATGATCATGGCCGCGGCGATGATGCCGCCCAGATTGGCATCGCGGAACCAGACGGCGGCGACGATGCCGATCAATATGGCGAAAACGATGCCGTTGATGAAGCCCACGCCCATCTCGCGGCGAATGATGCGGCCGGCATTGTAGATGTCGAGATCCCTTGTCGCCAGCGCGCGCACGGTGACGGTCATGGTCTGCGAACCGGCATTGCCGCCCATCCCGGCCACGATCGGCATCAGCACGGCGAGCGCCACGATGCGCTCGATCGTGTGGTCGAACAGGCCGATCACCGATGCCGCCAGGAAGGCGGTCAGGAGATTGACAAGCAGCCATGGAACACGCGAACGCGAGGTCGAAAAGATGCTGTCGGAAAGCTCTTCGTCGCCGACGCCGCCCATGCGCAGGAGATCTTCCTCGGCTTCCTGCTGAATGACGTCGACGACGTCGTCGATGGTCAGCACGCCGACCAGCCGCTCGTTCTCGTCGACGACGGCGGCCGACAGAAGGTCATATTGCTCGAACTCCCGCGCGGCCTCTTCCTGGTCCATTGTGGCCGGAATGGCGTGCCGCGTCTCATGCATGACCTCCTCGACCTTGACCGAGCGCTTGGTGCGCAGGATCTGGTCGAGGTCTATGGCGCCAAGCAGCTTGAAGCTCGGGTCGATGACGAAGATCTGGCTGAAGCGGTCGGGAAGGTTCTTGTCCTCGCGCATGTAGTCGATGGTCTGGCCGACCGTCCAGAACGGCGGCACTGCGACGAACTCCGTCTGCATGCGCCGCCCGGCGGTCTCCTCGGGATAGTCGAGCGAGCGGCGTAGCCTGATGCGCTCGGTAAACGGCAGTTGCGACAGGATCTCGTCCTGGTCCTCCGGTTCGAGGTCCTCGAGGATGTAGACCGCGTCGTCGGAATCGAGTTCCTGCACCGCCTGGGCAATCTGCGCGTTGGGCAGATTGTCGACGATGTCCATGCGGATCGCCTCGTCGACCTCGGTCAGCGCGGAAAAATCGAAGTCGGCCCCCAAAAGCTCGACAAGGGCGCGCCGCTGGTCGGGATGCAGCGCCTCGATCAGGTCGCCCATTTCCGACTGGTGCAGGTCGTCGACCTCACGCTTGAGCGTGAGCGTATCGCGGTCGGCGATCGCCGCGCCGATCTGGGCGAGAAAGGACGAAAGGACAGCGCCGTCCTCACCGTAGATGTCGGCGCGGTGTTCGTCAGCGACCCCAGCGCCGGTCGTCCGTTCGTCCTGGCCTTCCACCAGCGCCTCCCGCCATTGCAATCCTGGAAAAGGTGCGTCTCAGGTCTAGAACATCGGACCCGAAAGGGGAAACCGGTTTCGGGAAAATCCGACGCTCAAAAGAAACTGGCGTAACGCGCGGGAATATCAAACGAAATGCGCGGTCCGTTGGGCTGGAGGTGCCGCTACAAATGAGATTCCCGGAAGAGAGAATGGTGCGGTCGAGAAGACTCGAACTTCCACGGGTTGCCCCACAGCGACCTCAACGCTGCGCGTCTACCAATTCCGCCACGACCGCACGTGGTAGGAGCCGGAACCGACCGGCTCGCGGCGTGTAGCAAATCGTTTCCGGCGAAACAAGTGCGCCCCGAGCATTTAATCGCTGGGAATTGCCATAACGGATCAAAGCGTCAAAATGCACCGCGAACTGGACGTTTCGGCCCGATATCGCCATATGGAGTACAACAAGAGACATCCCATGCCAGAACGCAGCCAGATCGCCACGTCGTTCCTGCCTTTGCCCGGTTCGGCGCCCGTCGAATGGGCGATCGAGCCCGGCCTCACCGCCTACCCCGAGGCGCTTGCCTTCATGGAGGCGCGCGCCGAAGCGATCCGCAGCGGGGCCGCCGGCGAGATGGTCTGGCTGGTCGAGCATCCGCCCCTCTATACCGCCGGCACCAGTGCGCGTAGCGAGGACCTGATCGACGCCACCCGGTTCCCGGTGTTTTCGGCCGGCCGCGGCGGCGAATACACCTATCATGGGCCGGGCCAGCGCGTCGCCTACGTCATGCTCGACCTGAAACGCCGCCGCGAGGATGTGCGCGCCTTCGTCGCCGCCCTCGAACAATGGATCATCGGCACGCTCGCCGCCTTCAACGTCAATGGCGAGCGCCGTGAGGATCGCGTCGGCGTCTGGGTGGTGCGGCCCGATCGCCCTGCCCTCCCGGACGGCTCTGCCGCCGAGGACAAGATCGCGGCAATAGGCATTCGGCTCAGGCGCTGGGTGAGTTTTCACGGCATCGCCATCAATGTCGAGCCGGACCTCGGCCATTTCAGCGGTATCGTGCCGTGCGGCGTGCAGGACCATGGCGTCACCAGCCTCGTCGATCTCGGGCTGCCGGTGACGATGGCCGATCTCGATCTGGCGCTGAAATCAGCGTTCGAGGATGTCTTCGGCCCGGCTACGGCCTTGCCCTTGGAAACAGTCCGCGAGGCCGGCTGAACGCTTTCCGGACAGCTCAGATCAGCCGTGCGGACGCCCAGAGCACTCCATAGCCGTGGATGACGAACACCGCCAGCAGCGCGCCGGCGATGACGAAACGGTCGGCTGTGCGGATCGGCTTCAGTTCGTGGCGCGGCCTCACCCCGCTGCCCGCAGTCAGAAGGCTGAGGATTGCAAAGACCGCGCCGGCCGCGAGCAGAAAGCCGGTGGAAAAGCCGGCCTGCCAGCCAAGCGCGAGGAAGGCCGAGAACAGGAAAAAGGAGGCCAGCGCCAGCGCGACCGGCCCCGGGCAGATCTGGCGCAGCACCTGGCCGCCATCGAATTTCCACACCGGCACCAGATTGGCGATGTTGAACAGGGCAGCACAGCCCGCCAGTGTCGCCAGCAATGTCGCGGTAAGCCAGTGCCCTTCCGCGCTTGCAAACGTACTGCCCATCATCGCCAACGGCACCAGGAAAGCAGAGAACCCGGCGCCCATCAGCGCCACGAACGCGACTTCGAAACGGCTGTCATAGGGCCGGCCGCCAATGGCGACGCCGCCGAGGAGCGGGATGAAGATCATGCGCGCCCTGCGATGGCCCATCAGGCGGAATGCCGCCATGTGGCCGAGCTCGTGCAGGGCGACAACGGAAGTCAGGATCGCGGCCAGCGCCAGCCCGCCGCGGTGAAGCCCGAAGAACGGCCACAGGATGAATGCCGAGAGGGCGGCGAAGCCGAGCTGGCTCAGCGGATGTTCGAACCAGCCGCCCTTGCGATACCGCCCTGTCCTGGCCCAGCCATCCAGCTTGGCGAGTTCGCGGCGCATGGCGAAATAGCGGAACACCAAGAAGGCCACGCCGCGGTAACGGTCGGTCTGGGTGAGCGTCACCCGGGTGGCCTCGCCAATCGAGACCAACTGCGCGGTTTCCCGATAATGCGCCCAGAAAGACGGATCGAGCGCCGTGTCCTCGATGACGCGCATCGAAAAGCACCTGCCATGCACGACATTCTCGAGCAGGGCCTTGCGTTCGATCGGCTGGCCGTCCCGGCCCTCCCAGGACATTCTGGTGCGGACCAGTCCCTCGCCCAGCATCTCTGCCGAGAGGATTTCGCCGGACCAGCCGGCATTGCTCCCGAGCGGCCACAGCGCCTGCCACAGGCGCTGCCGGTCGGCCGCGACCGTGCGGCTGAGCCTGATGGTGCGCAAACCAAGCGGCACGCTCATCAGGAGAAAAATCAGCCCGAGATTGCTGGCCACGAGGAAGGCGGTGACGATGGGCGACACGCGGCGCTCCTGCTTTCAGGAGCGATACCCTAGCGCCATGGCGGCAAGAAAGGCTTAACGGCAAGACGGACTTTCGTCCGCCGGAACAAAGACGGCAGACACCGTCACCTCACATGGCTCCGATCCAGATCGCCATGGAAATGAGGAAGGTGCTCATGCAAACCAGCGAGATGACATCCTGAACCAGATCGGTCATAACTCTCTCCTGTTGTTGATATGTTCGCAATTTGTTCTAATTTTGTCTCAAAGTCAACGAGCAGAATCCGTCCGCAGCCGGAATCTTCGAGCGATCCAACCGGCAGGGTTAAGAAAAGGTTGATGGTGCGGGACCTATCAACAGGTCAGGAAGATGTCGGCGCCGCTATCGTCCCGCAGCGTATGGATGAGCGCCTGCTTGCACTCAATCCTAGTCGAGACAATAGTGGGTAAGCTGTACGACTGCCGAGTGATGGACGTGGGGCAACACGAAGGCGCCAATCAAGCTGATCGCTGGCGAAAGCGCATGAGGCAAGGCCGCCGGTGGCGCCTCTCGCGCAACTTTGTAACCTGGCTGCTCATCCTGGTGATGATCGCGATCTCTTCCACCCTGATCGCACTGAAGGCTCATTGGCGGCTCTGATCTTGAGGGACTCCCGGAAAGATCAGTATCCCTGATGGCAAACTAAACTCGCGGAAATCTCACTGGACGTAGTTAAGATTGGACCCGATCTCGCAGCGGACATCGAGGTGCCCCTAAAGCGGTACCACCTTGCCCTCGGCCAGGGTGACGCGCCGGTCCATGCGCGCTGCCAGCTGGTGATTATGGGTGGCGATCAGCGCCGCGAGGCCCGATTGCCGCACCAATGCCTCCAGCGCCTCGAACACATAGGAAGCAGTGACCGGGTCGAGATTGCCGGTGGGCTCGTCTGCCAGCAGCACCAGCGGCGCATTGGCGACCGCGCGGGCGATTGCCACGCGCTGCTGCTCGCCGCCCGACAGTTCGGACGGCCGGTGCGATGCGCGCTTGCCGATCTGCATATAGTCGAGCAACTGCGCCGCGCGCTCGGCCGCCTCCTTGCGCGGCAGCCCTTTGATAAGCTGCGGCATCATGATGTTTTCCAGCGCCGAAAACTCCGGCAGCAGATGGTGGAACTGGTAGACGAAGCCGACATCGTTGCGGCGGATCGAGGTGCGCTCGTCGTCGGACAGCCGGCCGCAGGCCCGGCCGGAGAGAATCACGTCGCCGGCATCGGGCCGCTCCAGGAGCCCTGCCGTATGCAGCAGCGTCGATTTGCCGGTGCCGGACGGCGCCACCAGCGCCACCATCTCGCCGCGCTTCAGCGAGAAGTCCGCACCGTTCAGGATGGTGAGCTTGCGCGGCCCCTGGACATAGTGCCGCTCGACGCTCTTCAATTCGATAATGGCCTGCGCCATCATTCGTACCTCAGCGCTTCGACCGGATCGAGGCGGGCCGCCCGCCATGCCGGAAACAATGTCGCCAGGAACGACAGGCCGAGCGCCATGATGACGACATAGGTCGTCTCGCGCGGATCCATCTTCGCCGGCAACTGACTGAGGAAATAGAGCTCCGGATTGAACAGCACCTTGCCGGTCATCCAGGAGAAGAACTCGCGGATCGATTCGATGTTGAGGCAGATGACCACGCCGAGCAGCACGCCGGCGATGGTGCCGGTGACGCCGATCGCCGCGCCCGTCATCAGGAATATGCGCAGGATGGCGCCGCGCGAGGCGCCCATGGTGCGCAGGATGGCGATGTCGTGTCCCTTGTCCTTCACCAGCATGACCAGCCCGGAGATGATGTTGAGCGCCGCCACCAGAACGATCAGCGTCAGGATCATGAACATGACGTTGCGCTCCACCTGCAGGGCGGAAAAGAAGGTCTCGTTGCGCTGCCGCCAGTCGACGAGGTCAATGGGTCGCTGCGCCGCCTCTTCCACCTTCGGTTTCAGCGCGTCGACATCATCGGGATTGTCGACATAGATCTCGATCGTCTGGGCTCGCCCATCCATGTTGAAATAGAGCTGCGCCTCCGAAAAAGGCATGTAGACGATGGAGGCGTCATATTCCGACATGCCGACTTCGAAGATCGCCGCGATCTTGTAGCCCTTCATGCGCGGCGTCGTGCCGAGCGGCGTCACGTCGCCGTCCGGCGAGATCAGCGTGATCGTGTCGCCGAGCGCCAGGCCGAGATTCTCCGCCATGCGCTTGCCTATGGCGACACCCTCGCCCGTGTCGAAATCGGCGATCGAGCCTTGCTTGATATTGCTGGCGACGATGGCGATCTTGCCAAGGTCTTCGCCCCTGATGCCGCGTACCAGCGCACCGGAGCCGCCGCCGATATTGCCTTGCGCCAGCACCTGGCCGTCGATCAGCGGAACGGCGTATTTGACGCCGGCCACGCCGTTGATGCGGCCGGCGACCTGCGCATAGTCCTCGAGCGGCGAATCCAGCGGCTGCACGATGAGATGGCCGTTGACGCCGAGGATGCGGGTGAGCAGCTCGGCCCTGAACCCGTTCATGACGGCCATCACCACGATCAGCGTCGCCACCCCCAGCATGATGCCGAGAAAAGATATCGAGGCGATGACCGAGATCACCGTCTCCTTGCGTCGCGAGCGCAGATAGCGCCACGCCACCGTGCGTTCGAAGATGGAAAACGGTCCGGCGCCTGCCGGTCTGGCTGCCGCCGCCTCGCTCATGCGGCGGCACCGAAGCGTTTTTTCGCATCGGCGATCGGCAGCGTCACGCGCTCGCCGGTCTTGCGGTTCTTGATCTCGACCTCGCCGGCGGCCACGCCGCGCGGTCCGACGATCACCTGCCAGGGCAGGCCGATCAGGTCGGCGGTGGCGAACTTGCCGCCCGGCCGCTGGTCGGTGTCGTTATAGAGCACATCCTTGCCGGCGGCAGTGAAAGCTGCGTTGAGTTCATCGCAGACGCGGTCGCAATCGGCATCGCCGGCTTTCATGTTGATCAGGCCGAGATCGAACGGCGCCACCGCTTCCGGCCAGATGATGCCGTTCTCGTCATGGCTGGCTTCGATGATCGCCGCAACCAGCCGCGACGGCCCGATGCCGTAGGAACCGCCGGAAGCGAAATGATCCTTGCCGTCGGGCCCGGTCACCTTGGCGCCCATCGGCTTGGAGTATTTCTCGCCGAAATGGAAGATATGGCCGACTTCGATACCGCGCGCCGAAACCTTGTCGCTGTCGGGAACCTCAGCCCAGGCCGCTTCGTCATGCATTTCGTCGGTCGCCGCGTAAGGCGTCGTCCAGGTCTTGACGATGCCTGATATCTCGGCGTCGTTGGAGAAATCGGTGTTGGCTCCGGGCACGCCGAGCGACAGATAATCGCGATGGCAGAACACCTGGCTCTCGCCGGTGTCGGCCAGGATGATGAATTCATGGCTCAGATCGCCGCCGATCGGGCCAGTGTCGGCCCGCATCGGGATCGCCTGCAGGCCCATGCGGGTGAAGGTGCGGAGATAGGACACGAACATCCTGTTGTAGGCGGCTCTCGCGCCTTCGAAATCGAGATCGAAGGAGTAGGCATCCTTCATCAGGAATTCCCGGCTGCGCATGACGCCGAAGCGCGGCCGCACCTCGTCGCGGAACTTCCACTGGATGTGGTAGAGGTTGAGCGGCAGGTCCTTGTAGGACTTTACATAGGCGCGGAAGATCTCGGTGACCATTTCCTCGTTGGTCGGGCCGTAAAGCATGTCGCGGTCCTGGCGGTCCTTGATGCGCAGCATCTCCTTGCCGTAGTCGTTGTAACGGCCGCTTTCGCGCCACAGATCGGCCGACTGGATGGTCGGCATCAGGATTTCCAGCGCGCCGGCGCGGTTCTGTTCCTCCCGGATGATTTGGCAGACCTTGTCCAGGACCCGCTTGCCCAGCGGCAGCCAGGAAAAACTGCCCTGCCCCTGCTGGCGGATCATGCCGGCGCGCAGCATCAGCCGATGCGAGACGATCTCCGCCTCGCGCGGATTCTCTTTGAGGATGGGCAGGAAATAGCGCGACAAACGCATGGACTGGTCCGTGAATGAGGAGGCCGCGCCAGAATCGGTGCGACGCAGGCTTGCTTGCCCCGGCTTCATAGCCATTTCATGGCACAATGGGAACCCGGACGCATCGACCCGGAAAACGGAAATTCAGCTTTCGAACGGGCGTGGTGCGCGGAATGAAAAGGGTTTTGAGCACCACTCGCCCGCGCCGCGAATGCTGGACGATCGAAGGAGCCACGGTTGCATAAAACGCCCTGCTGGTGGTTTCCCAAGCAAAGCCTGCCATACTATTGTGCAGTGCAGCACGAGAATGCCCGTTTCAAGGCAAAATTCTTCGTGACATTTTCATTTCCGTTGGGCTAATGTGCCCCGATAACCGAGAGAGCAGAGAAAAATCTGTTCTCCTACGCGGTCAAAGTCTTGGGAGGATGCGATCTAGGCGCGGTTACTCGCTGCCGCCGGAAACCGGAAACAGATCGGACGCGTTTAAATTGCAAGGCCTTGTGCCTTGCATTTTTTTTGTGCAATCACCTGCTTAGCGCAATGCGTTGCCAAATCACCTTACCCCGCGTCATGATTTTTTGAAGCCTGAACAGGTACGCCGGCGCCGAATGGCGGCGCGGCCTCGCCCGAGCGCAAGAGCCCAGTTTGAATGCTGCTATTTTGCCGTGGCCTGGCCGAATTCCGGCACGATGTGCGGGATGTCGTTGAGGCTATATCCCAGCCCGTGCGTCAGGCCGTAGAAAATGCCCATGAGCACCGCCGTGGCGACGGTGGTGCGGATCACCGCACGCAGCATATGTGGTCCGCGCGGCGCGCTCGGCACCGTGCCCAGCGTCACGTCACGGTCGTCATCCTGCGTCCTGACGCTGAACGGCAGAACGGCAAACAGCACCACCCACCAGGTCGCGAAAAACAGTGCGGTGAACGAAACCCAGCTCATGATTGCTCCAGTTCGATCAGCGTGCCGAAGAAATCCTTCGGATGCAGGAACAGCACAGGTTTGCCATGCGCGCCGGTCTTCGGCTTGCCGTCGCCCAGAACCCGGGCGCCAGCTGCCTGGAGCCGGTCCCGCGCGGTAAGGATATCGTCGACCTCATAGCAGAGATGGTGCATTCCGCCCGACGGGTTCTTCTCGAGGAAAGCCGCGATCGGCGAGCCCTCGCCGAGCGGCTCCAGCAACTCGATCTTGGTGTTGCCGACATTGACGAACACCACGGTGACGCCATGCCCGGGCAGCGCCTGCGGTTCGCTCACTTCGGCGCCTAGCGTGTCGCGATAGCAAGCGGCAGCCGCAGCCAGATCCGGCACCGCAAGCGCGACATGGTTCAGGCGTCCAAGCATAGAGCGCTCCGCTTTAGGGGAGTAAGGGAGTAGGGCAGTAGGGGAAATGAGACTGAAGAAAGTAACTACTCGTTCTTCCCTACTCCCCTACTGCCTTACTCCCCTATTCCCTTATTCGTCACCGCGTGACGAATACAGTCACCAGCGGTTTCTTGCCCCAGGCTTCGTTGGCGGCGCCGCGTACGGCACGGCGTACCGCCTCCTGCACCAGGTCGAGGTCTTTTCGGCGCTGACGGGGGATGGAGTCCACCGCGCCGATTGCCGCATCGATCATCAGGTCCTCCAGCGTCTCGCCCCTGGCGTCGGCCTCGGCGACGCCGATTGCGACCAGATCGGGATCGCCGGCGAGCTCATACTTCTCGTCCAGCACCACATTGACCGCGACATGGCCGGCAAACGACAGTTTGCGACGATCGCGAATGCCCATCGCCTGGTCGGTGCCGATCAACCTGCCGTCCTTGTAGATGCGGCCGAACGGCACCTGGTCGATGATCGTGGCAGGGCCGGGAGCAAGCCGCAGCATGTCGCCATCGCGCACCTGCGCCACCTGGCCGATGCCCGACGTCGACATCAGCGAGCCCTGCGCCACCAGATGCGCGGCCTCGCCATGCACGGGAACGCCGATCTGCGGCCGTACCCATTCATACATCTTGCGCAATTCGCTTCGCCGCGGGTGGCCGGAGACATGCACCAGCGCATCGCCGTCCTCGATGATCTTGATGCCGAGGTCGACGAGGCGGTTCTTGATTTCGAGGATCGCCTTCTCGTTGCCGGGAATGGTGCGCGAGGAAAACACCACCGTGTCACCGGCCGTCAGCGACACCGACTTCATCTCGTCGCGCGACAGCTTGGCCAGAGCCGCCAGCGGCTCGCCCTGGCTGCCGGTGCAGATGACAACCAGGTTTTCGCGCGGAATGAAGCCGAAATCCTCCTCGGCGATGAACTCCGGCAAACCATCCATGTAGCCGAGCTCGCCGGCGACATCGATGACGCGCTTCAGCGACCGGCCGAGCACCAGGCACTGACGGCCGGCATCGCGCGCCGCCTTGGCGATGGAAACGATACGGCCGACATTGGAGGAAAAGGTGGTGACGGCGACGCGGCCCCTGGCGGCCTGAATAACCCCTTTCAGCCCCTCGCCGACCGCGACTTCCGATGGCGATTCGCCTTCGCGCATCGCATTGGTCGAATCGCAGACCAGCGCCAGCACGCCCTTGTCGCCATAGGCGCGGAACCGCGCTTCGTCGGTCTTGGGTCCGATCGTCGGCGCCGGGTCGATCTTCCAGTCGCCGGTGTGGATGACGGTGCCTGCCGGCGAAGTGATGGCCAGCGACATCGGTTCGGGTATCGAATGCGCGACCGGGATAGCCTCGATTTCAAACGGACCGACGGTGAATTTTTCGCCCGCGCGGTAGATGGTCAGCGGGATCTTCGGCGCGCCCTGCTCGCCCTGGCGCTTGGCTTCCAGCAGCCCGGCGCTGAACGGCGTCATCCACACCGGCGCCTTGAGCCTCGGCCAGATATCGAGCAGCGCGCCATAGTGGTCCTCATGCGCGTGGGTGATCACGATACCGCGCAAATTGGCGATGTTCTCCTCGATGAAGCGCGTGTCGGGCAGGATCAGGTCGACGCCCGGATGCGCCGCATCGGGAAAGGTGACACCGACGTCGATGACGATCCACTCGCGCGCGCTCGGCGGACCATAGCCGTAGAGAGCGAAGTTCATACCGATCTCGCCGACGCCGCCCAGCGGCACGAAGACGAGTTCGGCGTTTTCCGCTTTCGCCATGATTTTTTCCTTCCTGGCCCTCAGGCCAAGCCATTGAAGCAATTCCGGGAAAGTCTGTAACGGTTTTCCGTCTGGAATTGCGCAAAAACAAAACTATACCCGGGCGGATGCGACCGCGCCGAAATGCACATCGCCGGCGGCGATCGTCAGAACCGAGCCCTCATCGTCGCGGATCACGAAACGGCAGTCCTCGTCAATGGTCTCGAACACCCCGCGCACCACATTACCGTCAATTCTGACAGCAACCTCGCCGCCAAGCCCCGCCGCGCGTGCCAGCCAGCGCCGCCTGACGGCGTCAAGTCCGCGCCCCTCATCCCACAGGCGGGCATTCTCGCTCCAGGCATCCGACAGCGCCAGGAACAGCGTTTCGGCGTCGCATGCCGCACCCAATGCGTGAAGCGACGTCGCGGGATAAGGCAAATCCTCAGGGTATGCCACAACATTGACGCCAATGCCGACCGCCACAGCGAAACGGCCGCCGTCCAGCATGGCCGATTCCAGCAGGATACCGGCGAGCTTGGCGCCGGAGGCGAGCACGTCGTTCGGCCATTTCAGCTCGAAACGGTTCTTGCCTTCATTGCCGCCGTCGAGGCCGATGGCGATCCGGCCCGCCGGCACCACGGCATCGAGCGCATCGGCCAGCGCCAGGCCGGCGACGAAACCGAGCGTCGCGGCGAGGCGAAGCTCGCCCCCGGTGAGGACGAGCAGAGTCGCCGCCAGATTGCCTTCGGGTGTCGTCCAGACGCGGCCGCGCCGCCCGCGCCCGCTTTCCTGTTTCTTGGAAACGACCCATAATCTGCCGGGGTCGCCCGCCCGGGCATGATCCAGCGCCAGCGCATTGGTGGAGCCGACACTGTCATGCGCCTCCAGCCGGAACCCTTCCGACGCCGAGGTTGGAGCCAGCCGAAATGCCATCCCGTCAGAAGAATGTCTTGGCGGCGGCTTCGGCATAGGTGCCGATCGGCCCGCCGATCAGCACATAGAACAGCACGAAAGCGCCGGAGACACCGAGTACGAGGCGCAATTCACTGGCCATCGGCACGAAGCCGCCGACCGGTTCGTCGAACCACATGATCTTGATGATGCGCAGGTAATAATAGGCCCCCACTACCGAGGCCAGCACGCCGATGATCGCCAGCGCGTAGAGGTTGGCATTGATGGCGGCGAGGAAGACGTACCACTTCCCCCAGAAGCCGGCGAGCGGCGGGATGCCGGCCAGCGAGAACATCAGGATGGTCAGGATCGTGGCCATGATCGGGTTGGTCGAGGACAGGCCTGCCAGGTCGCTGATCTGCTCGACATTGCCTTCCTTGCGCCGCATGGCGAGGATGAAGGCGAAGGTGCCGAGCGTCATCACCAGATAGATCAGCATATAGATGGCGACGCCGCGCACGCCGGCTTGGCTGTTGGCGGCAAGGCCAACCAGAGCGTAGCCCATATGGCCAATCGAGGAATAGGCCATCAGGCGCTTGATGTTGGTCTGGCCGATCGCCGCGAAAGAGCCGAGCGCCATCGACGCGATCGAGATGAAGACGATGATCTGCTGCCAGTCGGAAGCGATCGGCTTGAACGCGCCCATGGTGACGCGCACGATCAGCGCCATAGCCGCCATCTTGGGTGCCGCCGCCAGGAAGGCGGTCACCGGTGTCGGCGCGCCCTCATAGACGTCGGGTGTCCACATGTGGAACGGCACCGCCGAGATCTTGAAGGCGAGGCCGGCCAGCACGAAGACCAGGCCGAAGACGAGGCCAAGCTGGCGCTCACCGCCGCCCAGTGCCGTCGCGATCTCCTGGAAGCCGGTGTTGCCGGTATAGCCATAGACCAAGCTGATGCCATAGAGCAGCATGCCCGACGACAGCGCGCCGAGGACGAAGTATTTCAGGCCCGCCTCGGTCGAGCGCAGGTTCTCGCGGTTGATCGCGCACAAGACATAGATCGCCAGCGACTGCAGCTCGAGGCCGAGATAGAGCCCGATCATGCCGTTGGCCGAGATCATCAGCATCATGCCGAGCGTGCACAAAAGGATCAGCACCGGATATTCGAACTTGTCGAACCGCTCCGCCTTGGCAAAGCGCATCGACATGATCAGCGTCACCGCCGAGCCCACCAGCGCCAGCAGCTTCATGAAGCGGGCGAAGGAATCCTGGATGAAGGCATTGCCGTAGGCGCTGCCCTGCCCGGTGGAGACGATCAGCCAGGCGCCCGATATCACCAGCACGGCGACGGCAAGGCCGGTCACGGTGTTGGCGGTGTTGGCGCGCGAGTAGGCCCCGACCATCAGCAGCGCGAGCGCGCCGATGGCAAGGATCAGCTCGGGCGTCGAGAGCGACAGGCTGGAGAGAAGGTCCGGCGTCATGGTTCGCAAAACCCCTGGGTCAGTTCGCCGCCGCGGTCTGCGCGGCGCCGATGGATGCGGTGACATTGGTGACGAGCGACTTGACCGACTGGGCCGTCGCGTCGAAGACGGGAGCGGGATAGACGCCGAAGAAGATGACCAGCACGACCAGCGGATAGATGATCGCCTTCTCGCGTGTCGAGAGGTCGAGCAGGCCCTTGAGGCTGTCCTTGGTCAGCGCGCCGAAGATCACCCGGCGGTAGAGCCAAAGCGCGTAGGCCGCCGACAGGATAACGCCTGTGGCGGCGAAGAACGCCACCCAGGTATTGACCCGGAACACGCCCAGCATGGTCAGGAACTCGCCGACGAAGCCTGACGTGCCCGGCAGGCCGACATTGGCCATGGTGAAGATCAGGAACACGGTGGCGTATTTCGGCATGTTGTTGACCAGGCCGCCATAGGCGGCGATCTCACGCGTGTGCATGCGGTCATAGATGACGCCGACGCACAGGAACAGCGCGCCCGAGACCAGGCCGTGGCTGAGCATCTGGAAGATCGCGCCCTGCACGCCTTCCTGGTTCATGGCGAAGATGCCCATGGTCACGAAGCCCATATGGGCGACCGACGAATAGGCGATCAGCTTCTTCATGTCCTCCTGCATCAGCGCCACCAGGGAGGTGTAGATGATGGCGACGACCGAAAGCGCGAAGACCAGCGGCGCGAACATCTCGGATGCCAGCGGGAACATCGGCAAGGAGAACCGCAGGAAGCCGTATCCGCCCATCTTCAGCAGAATGGCGGCCAGGATCACCGAACCGGCCGTCGGCGCCTCGACATGGGCATCCGGCAGCCAGGTGTGCACCGGCCACATCGGCATCTTCACCGCGAAGGAGGCGAAGAAGGCGAGCCACAGCCATGTCTGCATGTTGGCGGGGAAATTATGCGTCAACAGCGTCGGGATATCGGTCGTGCCGGACTGGTAGAACATCGCCATGATGGCGAGCAGCATCAGCACCGAGCCGGCGAGCGTGTAGAGGAAGAACTTGAAGGAGGCATAGACGCGCCGCTTGCCGCCCCAGACGCCGATGATGATGAACATCGGGATCAGGCCGGCTTCGAAGAAGACGTAGAACAGCACGATGTCGAGCGCGCAGAACACGCCGATCATCAGCGTTTCGAGCAGCAGGAAGGCGATCATGTAGGCCTTGACGCGCTTCTCGATCGCTTCCCACGACGCCAGGATGCAGAGCGGCATCAGGAATGTCGTCAGGATGACGAACAACATCGAAATGCCGTCGACGCCCATATGGTAGGAGATGCCGGAATCGAGCCAGGCGACCTTCTCGACGAACTGGAAGCCGGCTTGCGAATTGTCGAAGCCGGTCCAGATGAACAGCGAGACGATGAATGTGAACGTCGTCGTCAGCAGCGCGATGGCGCGGATGTTGCGGCGTGCGTTTTCGCTGTCGTCGTTGATGAACAGGATGAGCAGCACACCAACCAGCGGCAGGAAGGTGACCAGCGACAGAATTGGCCAGGCGGTCATCAGAGCATCATCCAGGTGACGAATGCGGCAACGCCGATCAGCATGGCGAAGGCATAGTGATAAAGATAGCCGGTCTGCAACTTGACGACGCGGTTGGTGACATCGACGACGCGTGCCGAAATGCCGTCAGGCCCGAGACCGTCGATGACAGTGCCGTCGCCGGTCTTCCACAGGAAGGAACCGAGGCGTTTGGCCGGCCGCACGAACAGGAAGTCATAGAGCTCGTCGAAATACCATTTGTTGAGCAGGAAGGCATAAAGCCCGCGATGCTGGGCGGCCAGGTTGACCGGCACTTCCGGCGAGCGGATGTAGAACTTCCACGCCAGCGCCAGGCCGATCAGCATGGCGATGAACGGCGACAGTTCCACCCACAGCGGCAGTTCGTGGATGTCGTGCAGGATGTGATTGTCCGGCAGCGTGAACAGCGACGCCTTCCAGAATTCGGCATAGCCCTCGCCGATGAAGGCGCCGTGGAAGATGATGCCGGCAAACAGCGCGCCCGCCGCCAGGACGAACAGCGGCACCAGCATCACCGGCGGCGATTCATGGACATGGTGCATCACCTCATGGCTCGCCCGCGGCCTGCCGTGGAAGGTCATGAAGATCAGCCGCCAGGAATAGAAGGAGGTGAAGCCGGCGGCGATCACCAGCAGCACGAAGGCGAGGCCCGCCACGGAATTATGCCCGGCAAAGGCCGTCTCGATGATGGCATCCTTGGAGAAGAATCCGGCGGTGCCGATGACGGTGACCGGAATGCCGACGCCGGTCAGCGCCAGGGTGCCGATTACCATCATCCAGTAGGTCGTCGGGATCAGCGTCCTCAGGCCGCCCATCTTGCGCATGTCCTGCTCGTCGGAAACCGCATGGATGACCGAGCCCGAGCCGAGGAACAGCAGCGCCTTGAAGAAGGCATGCGTGAACAGGTGGAAGATCGCCGCGCCATAGGCCCCGACGCCGAGCGCCACGAACATGTAGCCAAGTTGCGAGCAGGTCGAATAGGCGATGACGCGCTTGATGTCGTTCTGGACGAGGCCGACGGTCGCCGCGAAGAAGGCGGTGAAGGCGCCGATGAAGGTCACCACCGTCAGCGCCGAATGCGACAGCTCGAACAGCGGCGACAGCCGCGCCAGCATGAACACGCCGGCCGTCACCATGGTGGCGGCATGGATGAGCGCCGAGACCGGCGTCGGCCCTTCCATGGCATCCGGCAGCCAGGTGTGCAGCGGCACCTGCGCCGACTTGCCCATGGCACCCATGAACAGCAGCAGGCAGACGACCGTCATCGCCGCCTGCTTGTCCAACGCATAGCCGAGGAAGGTCAGCACTGCCGCACCTTGCGGGGCGCCTTCAGCCGGGATGAACGTCGCCGCATTGGCGAAGATGGTGCCGAGATTGACCGAGCCGAACAGCACGAACACGCCGAAGATGCCGAGCGCGAAGCCGAAATCGCCGACGCGGTTGACGACGAAGGCCTTGATGGCCGCGGCGTTGGCCGAGGGCTTCTTGTACCAGAAACCGATCAGCAGGTAGGACGCCAGGCCCACCCCTTCCCAACCGAAGAACATCTGCACGAGGTTGTCGGCCGTCACCAGCATCAGCATGGCGAAGGTGAACAGCGACAGATAGGCGAAGAAACGCGGCCGGTTCGGATCGTGGTGCATGTAGCCGATCGAGTAGATATGGACCAGCGCCGACACGGTGTTGACCACCACCAGCATGACCACCGTCAGCGTATCGATCCTGAGCGCCCAGGACGCCTCCAACCCGCCGGACTGGATCCAGCGCAGCACCGGCACGGTGAACACCTCGCCATGGCCGAAGCCGACGGTGAAGAAAGCAACCCACGACAGCACCGCCGCGATCACCAGGAAACCGGAGGTGATGTATTCGGACGCCTTGGCGCCGAGCGACGTGCCGAACAGGCCGACGATCAGGAAGCCGAGCAGCGGAAGGAAGACGATGGCCTGGTACATGGTGGTTCCGTCAACCCTTCATCATGTTCACGTCTTCGACCGCGATCGAGCCGCGGTTGCGGAAGAAGACGACGAGAATGGCAAGTCCGATGGCGGCCTCCGCCGCCGCGACCGTCAGCACGAACAGCGCGAACACCTGGCCTACGAGGTCGCCGAGAGCCGCCGAAAAGGCGACGAAATTGATGTTGACCGCGAGCAGGATCAATTCGACCGACATCAGGATGACGATCACGTTCTTACGGTTCAGGAAGATGCCGAACACGCCGAGCGTGAACAGGATCGCCGATACGGTCAGATAATGTGCGATGCCGACGACCATCTCAGACTCCTTCGCCCGACTTGACCTTGCGGATTTCCATGCCCGTCGCCGCCGTGCGGGCGACCTGGGCTGCGATCGACTGCCGCTTGACCCCTTCCTTGTGGCGCAGCGTCAAAACGATGGCGCCGATCATGGCCACCAGCAGCACGAGGCCCGAGATCTGGAAGTAGTAGAGGTAGTCCGTATAGAGGATGTCGCCGAGCGCTGCCGTATTCGAGCGCGCCGCGAGATCGGGAATCGGCTTCGATACCGTCGAGGCGAGCTGCGGGGCGAATGTATAGCCACCGAGCACCACGATCAGTTCCGCCGCCAGGATCAGCCCGACCAGCGCGCCTATCGGCGCATATTGCAGGGCGCCTTCCTTCATCTCGGCGAAGTCGACGTCGAGCATCATGACGACGAACAGGAACAGCACCATGACAGCGCCGACATAGACGACGAGCAGGATCATCGCCAGGAACTCGGCGCCCGTCAGCATGAACAGGCCGGCGGCGTTGAAGAAGGTCAGGATCAGGAACAGCACCGAATGCACGGGGTTGCGCGACGAAATGACCATGAACGCCGACGCCACGGCGACAAAGGCGAAGAGGTAGAAAAAGGCCGCCTCTAGTCCACTCAGCATTGGGGTTCCCCCGGGTTCCTGTCCAAACAGGACGTTCGTCCTGTTTGTTGTCTGTGGCTTCGTTCCGCCTCCGGTGCGAAGCCGCGTTGTCCTAGCCCATGTTTCAACCGGGTTGAAAGACCCGGCGCAAAGAAACATGGGCAACTCTGAAGTTCTGAGGGATGACTTTGCCTGAAATGCTTCGGGTCATCCCCGGACAAGGGCCCTCGCCCCCGTCCATGCGATATCAGCGGTACGGTGCGTCCAGCGAGATGTTGCGCGCCAGTTCGCGCTCCCACCGGTCGCCATTCGCCAGCAGCCTGTCCTTGTCGTAGTAGAGTTCCTCGCGCGTCTCGGTCGCGAATTCGAAATTCGGCCCCTCGACGATGGCGTCGACCGGGCAGGCTTCCTGGCAGAAGCCGCAATAGATGCACTTCACCATGTCGATGTCGTAGCGCACGGTACGGCGCGTGCCGTCATTGCGGCGCGGGCCGGCCTCGATGGTGATGGCCTGCGCCGGGCAGATCGCCTCGCACAATTTGCAGGCGATGCAGCGTTCCTCGCCATTGGGATAACGGCGCAGTGCGTGCTCGCCGCGGAAGCGCGGGCTCACCGGCCCTTTCTCGTGCGGATAATTGATCGTCTCCTTCGGCGCGAAGAACTGGCGCATCGACAAGAAGAAGGCACCGACGAAATCCTTCAACAGCAGCGATTTGGCGGCCTGGGACAGAGCGGACATCACGCAAACCCCATGATCTTGAGAAAGGCGGCGGTCAGCACCACCATGAACAGCGAGATCGGCAGGAACACCTTCCAGCCAAGCCGCATCAGCTGGTCGTAGCGGTAACGCGGCACGAACGCCTTCACCATGGAGAACATGAAGAACATCAGGCAGATCTTGAGCACGAACCAGATCACCCCCGGCACCCAGGTGAAGGGCGCGAAGTTGAACGGCGGCAGCCAGCCGCCGAGGAACAGGATGGTGGCCAGCGCGCACATCAGCACGACGGCGACATATTCGCCGAGGAAGAACAGCAGGAACGGCGTCGATGAATATTCGACCATGTGGCCGGCGACCAGTTCCGATTCGGCTTCGACCAGGTCGAAAGGCGGGCGATTCGTCTCGGCCAGGGCCGAGATGAAGAAGATGACGAACATCGGCAGCAGCGACAGCCAGTGCCAGTCGAGGAAGGTGTTGGGCAGGCCGAGCTTGGTGCCGAGCCCATCCTGCTGAGACAGCACGATGTCGGACAGGTTGAGCGAGCCGACGCAAAGCAGCACGGTGACGATGACGAAGCCGATCGAGACCTCGTAGGACACCATTTGTGCGGCCGAACGCAGCGCCCCGAGGAACGGATATTTCGAATTGGACGCCCAGCCGCCCATGATCACGCCATAGACCTCGAGCGAGGAGATGGCGAAGACATAGAGGATACCGACATTGACGTTGGCGACGGCCCAGCCCTGACTGACCGGAATGACCGCCCAGGCCGAGATCGCCAGAACCGCCGATACCAACGGCGCCAAAAGGAACACGCCCTTGTTGGCGCCGGACGGGATCACCGGCTCCTTGAAGACGAACTTCAACAGGTCGGCAAAAGCCTGCAGCGTACCCCAGGGGCCGACGACGTTCGGGCCTCGGCGAAGTTGCACCGCCGCCCAGATCTTGCGGTCGGCATAGAGCAGATAGGCGACGGCGATGAGAAGCACGACGATCAGTACGACCGACTTCAACACGATGATCAGCGCCGGCAGCACGTAAAAGGAGAAGAAGGTGTCCATGCTTATTCCGCCGCCTGCTTGAAGCCGCTCTTGGCCAGCGCAGAGCATTCCGCCATCACGGCAGAGGCCCGCGCGATCGGGTTGGTCAGGTAGAAGTCCTGGACCGGCGACGTGAACGTGCCCTTGTTCAGCCGTCCGCCGAGCTTCGCCACATTGGCGATATCCTCGGCATTGCCCGCAGCAACCTGGTCGATGCGGGCAAGATGCGGGTATTCGCCGTAGAGTTTAGCGCGCAGCTGCGGCAGCGAATCGAACGGCAACTTCTTGCCCAGTACATCCGACAATGCCCTGATGATGGCCCAATCCTCGCGCGCGTCGCCCGGCGCGAAGCCGGCGCGGTTGGTCTGCTGCACGCGCCCTTCCGTGTTGACGTAAGTGCCTGATTTCTCGGTATAGGCGGCACCCGGCAGGATGACGTTGGCGCGGTGCGCGCCGGCGTCGCCATGGGTGCCGACATAGACGACGAAAGCGCCGCCGGTCTTTGCCATGTCGATCTCGTCGGCGCCAAGCAGGAACAGCACGTCCGTCTCGCCCAGCATGCCGGCGACGTTCCTGCCGCCCTCGCTCGGCACGAAGCCAAGGTCGAGGCCGCCGACGCGCGCCGCCGCATTGTGCAGGATGGCAAAGCCGTTCCAGTCCGCCCTTGCGGCATTGACGGAGGCGGCGAGCTTCGCCGCCTGGCCGAGTACGGCCGCGCCATCGGGGCGCGCCAGCGCGCCCTGGCCGACGATGATGAGCGGATGCGTCGCCTTCTTCAGCACCTGGAAGAACTTGCCATTGCCGTCGGCCAGATCCTTGAGCGATTCCGGTCCTGCGCCCAGCAGTTCGTAGTCATAACGTGTATCCCCGACATCGCCGATGACGCCGACCGGCAGATTGCCGACCCGCCAGCGCTTGCGGATGCGGGCGTTGAGCACCGAGGCTTCGAAGCGCGGATTGGCGCCGATGATCAGCACCGCGTCCGCCTGTTCGATACCTTCGATGGTGGGGTTGAAAATGTAGCTTGCCCGGCCAAGCGACGGATCGAGCGCGGCGCCGTCCTGGCGGCAATCCATGTTCTTCGAACCGAGTGCGGTCATCAGGAGCTTCAGGGCGTAGATTTCCTCGACCGCGGCAAGATCGCCCGCTACGGCGCCGATCTTCTCGGGCGTAGTCTTCGACACGGCGTCCTTGATTGCCGCGAAGGCCTCGGCCCAGCTCGCCGGGACCAGCTTACCGTCCTTGCGCACATAGGGCCGGTCGAGGCGCTGCGTGCGCAAGCCGTCCCAGATGAAGCGGGTCTTGTCGGAGATCCATTCCTCGTTCACCGCCTCGTTGACGCGCGGCAGGATGCGCATCACCTCGCGGCCGCGGCTGTCGACGCGGATCGCCGAGCCGACGGCATCCATGACGTCGATGGATTCGGTCTTGGTCAGCTCCCACGGCCGTGCCTGGAAGGCGAAAGGCTTGGAGGTCAGCGCGCCGACGGGGCATAGGTCGATGACGTTGCCCTGCAGCTCCGAGGTCATCGCCTGCTCGAGATAGGTGGTGATCTCGGCATCCTCGCCGCGGCCGATCAGGCCGAGTTCGGAAATGCCGGCAACCTCGGTGGTGAAGCGAACGCAGCGCGTGCAGTGGATGCAGCGGTTCATCACCGTCTTGACCAGCGGGCCGATATACTTGTCTTCGACCGCGCGCTTGTTCTCGTGATAGCGCGAGGAATCAACGCCGAAGGCCATCGCCTGGTCCTGCAGGTCGCATTCGCCGCCCTGGTCGCAGATCGGGCAATCCAGCGGATGGTTGATCAGCAGGAATTCCATCACGCCTTCCCTGGCCTTCTTGACCATCGGCGTGTTGGTGAAGATTTCCGGCGCCTCGCCGTTCGGACCGGGACGCAGGTCGCGCACGCCCATGGCGCAGGACGCTTGCGGCTTGGGCGGCCCGCCCTTCACCTCGATCAGGCACATGCGGCAATTGCCGGCGATCGACAACCGCTCGTGGAAGCAGAAGCGCGGCACTTCCGCGCCCGCGTCCTCTGCCGCCTGCAGCAACGTGTAATGGTCGGGTACAGTGATTTCTTTCCCGTCGACCTTGAGCTTTGCCATTCGCCTCAAACCTCTGCGGATTTCCCGCAATCTCATTTTCCGGGCGCGACAGACGCGGCACCCGGCATTTCATTCACTTCTTCGCGGCCAGCACAGCCGCCTGGGCAATCCAGTCGTCGCGCACGATACGGCCGTTGAACGACAGGTAGTCGTCGACCCAGGCGATCTCTTCGGGCGACCAGTCGGCGATCTGGTGGAACGTCCAGATGCCGAGCCCGTTGAGCACCGTCTCCAGCTTCGGGCCGATACCCGATATCTTCTTGAGATCCGAAGGCTTCGCCGGCCTGTCGATAGCCTTGGGCTGCCTGAAATCCTCGGGCAGCAGCACATCCGGAAGCTCGTCCGCTGACCGCCCGGCCTGTGCCGCCGGCACCGTGGTGGCAGCCTCCCTGGCGGCAATGTCGGTGACTTCCTGCGCGAAGGACTGTGCCTCGGCGATCAGGGTCTTGGCCGTCGCCCGCGCTCTGGTGGACGAAAGGCTCGCATCCTCGAATTGTTCGACGCGCGCCTCGAAATCCTCGATGAGCGGCTGCATGAGGCGTTGCGACGCCTCGGCTGCGCCCGACAGCGCACCCAACCAGACGCCGAAAGCGTGGTTGGCGAGCCCAAGCCCCAGGGCCGATATCGCCGCCGCGCCCGCGACAGGGTGCGCCAGAAGGTTGACGGCGCCGGCCATCTCCTTCGGCATCATCCTGGTCAGGTCCTGGTTCATCTTCTCGATCTGGTCCAAATTGGGCATCAACGGGTGGGGTGTCGAATACGGCGCCATAGAATTCTCCTGGTCGTTTCTTCGTTCGCCCCGCCCCGTTCTTCTCGCTCCGGGCTTTCGCCCATTCAATGCTTCTCTATTCCGCCGCCACCAACACCGGCTCGGCCCGGTGCGCGTTGCGCGAAAACTCGTCGATGCGCCGCTCCACCTCGCCGCGGAAGTGCCGCATCAGGCCCTGGATCGGCCAGGCGGCTGCGTCGCCCAGCGCGCAGATCGTGTGGCCTTCGACCTGCTTGGTCACGTCGAGCAGCATGTCGATCTCGCGCTTCTGCGCCTCGCCACGCACCAGACGCTCCATCACACGCCACATCCAGCCGGTGCCTTCACGGCACGGCGTGCATTGGCCGCAGCTCTCATGCTTGTAGAAGTAGGACAGCCGCGCGATGGCTTTCACGACATCGGTCGACTTGTCCATGACGATGACGGCCGCCGTGCCGAGGCCGGATTTGAGGTCGCGCAGCGCGTCGAAATCCATCGGCGTATCGATGATCTGCTCGGCCGGCACCAGCGGCACCGAGGCGCCGCCAGGAATGACGGCGAGGAGATTGTCCCAGCCGCCACGGATGCCGCCGCAATGCGTCTCGATCAGCTCGCGGAACGGGATCGACATCGCCTCTTCGACGGTGCACGGATTGTTGACGTGGCCGGAGACGCAGAAAAGCTTGGTGCCGACATTGTTGGGCCGGCCGAAGGATGAGAACCAGGCGGCGCCCCGGCGCAGGATCGTCGGCGCCACCGCGATCGATTCGACGTTGTTGACCGTGGTCGGGCAGCCATAGAGGCCGACATTGGCAGGAAATGGTGGCTTCAGCCTGGGCTGGCCCTTCTTTCCCTCGAGGCTTTCGAGCAGCGCCGTCTCCTCGCCGCAGATATAGGCCCCGGCGCCATGGTGCATATAGACGTCGAAATCGTAGCCTGAAGTGTTGCCCTTGCCGATCAGCTTGGCCTCATAGGCCTCGTCGATGGCACGCTGCAGCGCCTCGCGCTCGCGGATGAACTCGCCGCGCACATAGATGTAGGCCGCGACCGCGCCCATGGCGAAGCCGGCGAGCAAGGCGCCTTCGACCAGCGTGTGCGGATCGTTGCGCAGTATGTCGCGGTCCTTGCAGGTACCGGGCTCGGATTCGTCGGCATTGATGACGAGATAGCTCGGCCGGCCGTCGCTCTGCTTGGGCATGAACGACCATTTCAGGCCGGTCGGGAAACCGGCGCCGCCGCGGCCGCGCAGGCCCGACGCCTTCATCTCGTTGACGATCCACTCGCGCCCCTTGGCGACGATGCCGGGCGTGTTGTCCCAGGCGCCTCGCGCCATTGCGCCGGCCAGCGACTTGTCGAAGAGGCCGTAAATGTTGGTGAAGATGCGGTCTTTGTCCTGGAGCATTGTTCGTCCCTCAGACCGGCTTCTTGCCGAAGACTCGGATATATTCGGCGACACCGCCCTTGGCGAGCGCCTTGGCCTGCTTGACCCAGTCGTCGCGCTCGATGCGGCCGCGGAAAGAGAGATAGCTGTCCACCCACTCCCGTTCGGCCCTCTTCCAAGACGCAACCTGGGCGAAGGTGAAGATGCCGAGCGAATGCAGGATGCCCTCGGTCCTCGGGCCGACGCCGGAGATCAGCTTGAGATCATCGACCAGTGCCGGCCTGGCGATGCCGGCCGGCCGGTTCTTGTCTTCCAAGGAAGGCTTGGCCGCTTTGGCGGGAACCTTGGTTTCCGGCGACTTGAACGCGGAAGCCGGCTCAGCCTTGTTCAGGGGGCCGCTGCGCGGCTTCGAAACTTTCTCGACCTCGGGCGCCGCCTTGTTGGCGTTTGTCGCCGAGTGGCGGGGGGCCGCGACGCTCGCCGCTTTTTCCGTTGCCGACGCGACCTTGGCCGGAGACGGTGTTTTCAGCGCCGGGCTGGTTTCAGCCGCATCGGTTTTCGGCTTGCTGGCATTGGACGGCGCGACGGGGGTGGCGGCCGGCGCTGGCACCGGCGCCGCGATGATCGCGTCGGGTGCCGCCTTGGCGGCCTTGGCGGCTTCGATGGCCTCCCTGTCACGGGTCGACTTGAGGATCGCCTTCTCGCTTTTCAGCGTCGTGAGGCCGGTGGCCGGCTCCGAGCCGGTGCGGCCGTTCTGCGGCCCCGGCGTCACCGAGGCGCCCTTGCCCGCATCGTAGAGATCTATGATTTCCGCCAGCCGTTCCGGCGTCAGGTCTTCGAACGTGTCCTTGAAGATCATGACCATCGGCGCGTTGACGCAGGCGCCGAGGCATTCGACCTCTTCCCACGACAGCGTCCCCTTGTCGTTGGTGTGGAACTGGTCATGGTGGATCTTGGAGCGGCACACGTCCATCAGCGCTTCCGAACCACGCAGCATGCAGGGCGTGGTGCCGCAAACCTGGATGTGCGCCCGCGTACCGACAGGATTCAGCTGGTACTGCGTGTAGAAGGTCGCGACCTCGAGCCCGCGGATGCGCGGCATGCCGAGCATGTCCGAAATCGTCTCGATCGCCGCCTTGGTGACCCAGCCTTCCTGCTCCTGCGCCAGCATCAGCAGTGGAATGATCGCAGACTGTTCCCGGCCCTTCGGGTACTTCTTGATCCATTGCTTGGCGGCGGCCGCGTTCGCCCGGTTGAAGGCGAAGGATGCTGGCTGGACGCTGGCTTCTGCGAGACGACGGACTGACATTTAGCGATCGACCTCACCAAACACGATGTCGAGGGAGCCGAGGACGGCGGTGACGTCGGCCAGCATGTGACCGCGGCACAGGAAATCCATGGCCTGGAGATGCGCGAAACCGGGGGCGCGCAGCTTGCAGCGATAAGGCTTGTTGGTACCGTCGGAGACCAGATAGACGCCGAACTCGCCCTTGGGCGCCTCGACCGCCGCATAGACCTCGCCGGCCGGCACGCGGTAACCCTCGGTGTAGAGCTTGAAATGATGGATCAGCGCTTCCATCGAGCGCTTCATCGCCTGGCGCTTCGGCGGCACGACCTTGCCGTCGAGGTTCGACACCGGCCCTGAGCTTTCCTTGCCGAGCAGGAGATCGATGCACTGGCGCATGATCTTCGCCGACTGGCGCATCTCTTCCATGCGCACGAGGTAGCGGTCGAAACAGTCGCCGTTCTTGCCGATCGGAATATCGAAATCGAGCTCCGAATAGCATTCATAGGGCTGCGATCTGCGCAGGTCCCAGGCAGCGCCCGAGCCGCGCACCATGACGCCGGAAAAGCCCCAGGCCCAGGCGTCGGCCAGCGAAACCGTGCCGATATCGACATTGCGCTGCTTGAAGATGCGATTGCCGGTCAGCAACTGATCGAGGTCGTCGATCGACTTCAGGAACGGATCGATCCACTTGCCGATGTCCTCGAGCAGCTTCTGCGGCAGGTCCTGATGGACGCCACCCGGACGGAAATAGGCGGCATGCATGCGCGAGCCCGAGGCGCGCTCGTAGAACACCATCAGCTTTTCGCGCTCGACGAAGCCCCACAGAGGCGGCGTCAGCGCGCCGACGTCCAGCGCCTGCGTCGTCACATTGAGGATGTGCGACATGATGCGGCCGATCTCGCAGTAGAGCACGCGGATCAACTGGCCGCGCTTCGGCACCTCGATGCCGAGCAGGCGCTCGGCGGCCAGTGCGAAGGCATGCTCCTGGTTCATCGGCGCGCAATAGTCGAGCCGGTCGAGATAAGGCACTGCCTGCAAGTAGGTTTTGTGCTCGATCAGCTTTTCGGTGCCGCGATGCAAGAGCCCGATATGAGGATCGACGCGATCGACGACCTCGCCGTCCAACTCCAGAACCAATCTCAAAACACCATGCGCGGCAGGGTGTTGAGGTCCGAAGTTGATGTTAAAATTGCGGACGGAAGTTTCGGCCATTACTGCTTTGCCTTCTCATCCCCTGGCAGCACGTAATCGGTGCCTTCCCATGGGGACAGAAAATCGAAATTACGGAATTCCTGCTTCAGTTCCACCGGCTCGTAGATGACGCGCTTGGCTTCGTCGTCGTAGCGCACCTCGACGAAGCCGGTCAGCGGGAAATCCTTGCGCAGCGGGTGACCGTCGAAACCGTAATCGGTGAGGATGCGCCGCAGATCGGGGTGGCCCGAAAACAGCACGCCATAGAGATCGTAGGTCTCGCGCTCGAACCAGTCGGCGCCGGGATAGACGCCGGTGATCGACGGCACCATCGTCTCCTCGTCGGCCTGCACCTTGATGCGGATACGCACGTTCTGCTTTGGCGACAAAAGGTGATAGACGACGTCGAAACGCTTGGCCCGCGACGGATAGTCGGCGCCGCAGACATCGATGACCGAGATGAACTGGCAGCGCGGATCGTCACGCAGGAAAGTCACCACTTCGATCAGATCGCGCGGTTCGACATGGATGGTGAGTTCGCCATAGGCGAACACCGCTTCATTGACGCGGCCAATCAGTTTTTCGCCGAGATAGGTCGACAGTTCGCTCAGGGATGCGGCCATGGATTTACCGTTCGATCGTGCCGGTGCGGCGGATCTTCTTCTGGAGCAGAAGAATGCCATAGAGCAGCGCTTCGGCGCTTGGCGGACAGCCGGGCACATAGATGTCGACCGGCACGATGCGGTCGCAGCCGCGCACCACCGAATAGGAATAGTGGTAATAGCCGCCGCCATTGGCGCAGGAGCCCATCGAGATGACGTAGCGCGGTTCCGGCATCTGGTCGTAGACCTTGCGCAGCGCCGGGGCCATCTTGTTGGTCAGCGTGCCGGCGACGATCATGATGTCGGACTGGCGCGGAGACGCGCGAGGGGCAACACCGAACCGCTCCGAATCGTAGCGCGGCATCGAGGTGTGGATCATCTCGACGGCGCAGCAGGCGAGGCCGAAGGTCATGAACATCAGCGAGCCGCTGCGCGCCCAGGTGATCAGCGCTTCGGTCGAGGTGACGAGAAAACCCTTGTCGGCGAGTTCGTTGTTGATTTCGAGGAAGAACGGATCATCGGACCCAACCGGCCTGCCGGTATTGGGATCGATCAGACCCTTGGGCTTCGGCGCGACGAGCGTGCCGGAACTGTCGCTCAATCCCATTCGAGCGCTCCTTTTTTCCATTCATAGGCAAAGCCGATGGTCAGCACTGCCAAGAACACCATCATCGACCAGAAACCGAGCATGCCGATTTTCGAGAACGACACCGCCCACGGAAACAGGAAGGCCACTTCCAGGTCGAAGATGATGAACAGGATCGACACCAGGTAGAAGCGGATGTCGAACTTCATGCGGGCGTCATCGAACGAGTTGAACCCGCATTCGTAGGCGGAAAGCTTTTCCGGGTCGGGATTGCGATAGGCCACCAGGAACGGCGCCACGATAAGCGCAACGCCGACAGCCGCCGCCACTGCGATAAACAGGACGATGGGCAGGTACGAACCGAGAAGTGCGTTCATGCTGCGGCTTTCCGTTGGCGCCAATCCATTTTGATTACAGCACCAGACCCTATTGCGGAAGCGTGACAGTTTAACCGCTGAACCGTTTTAAGGGGCCTTTGCTGCAACGCGGCGAGGGTTAGCGCAGCGCTTCCGGCGAAGCAAGTCAAACCTTGTTCAAAACACCGGCCTGGACGGCATAAGGGAAGAAACTGGTCCGATCCGCTCCTGTCTGATTTCCTTCGCTTTTTACTCCACTTTTCTCTCCTGACAGAATTGCCGACAAAACCCTGCTAGCATCGCTGGAATCAACTGTCCGAACGACGCTCAACACGCCTCAGAGTCGCATCCGAATGAAGGAAAAGATCTCGCTCGCCATGGCCCGGCGCATCGCGCTCGCCGCCCAAGGGTTCACTGATCCCCGCCCAGCCGGCACGCCCGACCGACGCCACTTCGCCCGCGTGCTCTCGCGTACCGGCCTGCTGCAGATCGATTCCGTCAGCGCGGTGGTGCGCGCTCATTACATGCCGCTCTATTCGCGCCTTGGCCCCTACCCGTTCGCCTTGCTCGACAACGCCGCCGTCACGCGCAAGCGCACGGTTTTCGAATACTGGGCGCACGAGGCTTCCTTCCTGCCGGTCGAGACCTATCCGTTGATGCGTTGGCGCATGCAGCGCGCCGAGCGCGGCGATGAAATGTACCTGGGACTGGCCAAATGGGGGCGCGAGCACGCCGCCTATATAGAAGAGATCTACCGCGAGGTCGCAGAACGCGGTCCGATCGCCGCGTCCGCGTTCGAAGGCCAAAAGGGATCCGGCGGCTGGTGGGGCTGGAGCCACGCCAAGCATGCCTTCGAATGGCTGTTCTGGGCAGGACGCATCACCACCGCGCATCGCCGTGGCTTCGAACGCTTCTATGATCTGCCCGAGCGCGTGCTGCCGCAGGCAATCCTCGATCTGCCGGTGCCATCAGCCGAGGACGCGCATCGGGAATTGCTGCGGATCTCCGCCCGCGCCCATGGCGTCGCGACAGCGAGCGACCTGCGCGACTACTTTCGCTTGTCGCCGGCCGACATGAAGGGCCGGCTGGAGGAACTGGTTGAAACAGGCGAGCTGGTGCCGGTGCGTGTCGAGGATTGGAACAAACCGGCTTACCTCCACAAGGAGGCCCGCATTCCCCGCAGGATCGACGCCCGCGCCCTGCTGGCGCCGTTCGATCCGGTGGTCTTCGAGCGCTCGCGCACGGAGCGGCTGTTCGATTTCCACTACCGCATAGAAATCTACACCCCTGCCGAAAAGCGGCAATACGGTTATTACGTCCTGCCCTTCCTGCTCGGCGACAGGATCGTGGCGCGCGTCGACCTCAAGGCCGACCGGCCGGCCGGCGTGCTACGCGTCCACGCGGCCTATGCCGAGCCCAGCGCGCCGCCTGAAACCGCCGCGCAACTCTTCCAGGAATTGACGCAGATGCAGGGCTGGCTCGGCCTCGAACGGATTGAGATTACGCCCGCCGGCGACCTTGGGCAGCCGCTCGCCGACATTGCCGTGTCGTAGACGCGCGTTGACACCGCCGCCCGCAAGAGCCTAAATCCCATCGAGACGGTCTCCTCTCGGCAAAGGGAGGAGCCAAGAGGGAATGCGGTGCGAAATCTCGATTTCAAATCCGCGGCTGTCCCCGCAACTGTAAGCGACGAGCCAAGGCCGAAAACCACTGGGACGGTCCCGGGAAGGCGGCACGAAGGCGATGACCCGCGAGCCAGGAGACCTGCCGTCTGAGACATAAGAATCCGATCGCCCGGCGGGTTTTCCGGGCAAGGAGCCCGATTTGGAACGCGACAGCAGTTTCCCGGCTGAAACAGCGGACATTTTGTCTGGCGATAGCGACTTGTCTGGCGATAGCGAGGCCTTGGCCGGCGTCACCATCATCGTCTGCGCTTCCTGCCGCGATGAGACCGGTTCCGACGCCCATCCCCGCGCCGGCGAAGTTTTGGCTCAAGACACGCGCCAAGCCGCAACGGCCGACAATGTCCGCGTCCGCACCGTCGAATGCCTCGGCAATTGCAAGCGCCGCCTCAGTGCCGCGATTCTTCGCGACGGCTGCTGGAGTTATGTCTTCGGCGACCTAAACATCGCCAGCGGCGCCGATCTCGTCACCGGCGCGAAACTCTTCGCCTCTTCGACCGACGGCCTCATTCCGTGGCGCGGCCGTCCGGATTCCCTCAAGCGCGGCCTCGTTGCCCGCATTCCTCCCCTCGACATGCTGAAGGACTGATCATGACCGCCGCAGTTTCCGCCGCCACTCTCTCCCGCGTCCCCTGTACCGTCGTCACCGGCTTCCTGGGGTCCGGCAAGACCACGCTGGTCCGCCATCTACTGGAAAACGCGGGCGGCAGGCGTATCGCCATCATCGTCAACGAATTCGGAGACATCGGCATCGACGGCGAGATCCTGAAGGGCTGCGGCATCGACACCTGCCCGGAGGAAAACATCGTCGAACTGGCCAATGGCTGCATCTGCTGCACCGTCGCCGACGATTTCGTCCCGGCGCTCGACCAGATCCTGTCGCTGACGCCGAAGGTCGACCACATCCTGATCGAGACCTCAGGCTTGGCTCTGCCCAAGCCGCTGGTCCAGGCATTCCAGTGGCCGACGGTGAAGAGCCGGGTGACAGTCGACGGCGTGATCGCCGTGGTCGACGGTCCGGCACTCGCCGAGGGGCGCGTCGCCAACGACATGGACGCCCTGCAGGCGCAACGCGCGCAGGACCAGACACTGGACCACGACGATCCCATCGAGGAGGTGTTCGAGGACCAGATCGCCTGCGCCGACCTCATCATCCTGTCGAAGAGCGACCTGATGGATGCCGCAGGTTCGGCTCGCGCCAACGCCGTCATTGGCGAACACTCCGCCCGCGCCGTGAAGGTCGTGCCGACAGCTCATGGCAAGGTCGATCCGTCCGTGCTGCTCGGGCTGGGCCTCGCCGTCGAGGACGACATCGAGAACCGCAAGTCCCATCATGACGGCGCCTTCGACCACGAGCACGACGACTTCGATACGTTTATCGTCGACATCCCCTCGATCGCCAATCCGGACGACCTGGCAAAGCGCGTCGCCACCGCGGCCGAACAGGAAAACGTGCTGCGGGTGAAAGGCTTCGTCGAGGTCGGCGGCAAGCCGATGCGCCTGTTGCTGCAGGCGGTCGGTCCGCGCGTCAATCATTACTACGACCGCGCCTGGACGGCTGACGACGACCGCCGCTCGCGCCTGGTCGTCATCGGCCTCAAGGGGCTGAACCGCCCGGCGATCGAGCGTATACTCGCCGGCTGACGCAACAGCGACCGCGATGCACATCCTCGCCACCACATCCGCCTCGCTCGACGATCTCGCCGAGCCGGTCGATCTGCGGCAGACGCCGGCGGATATGGTGGCGCTGTCCTTCACCGACAGCGACCTAGCCGGATTGGCGGCGGCCTGGAAAGGCGACGCCGATCGGCTGCCCACGATGCGGCTGGCCGCGCTCCGCGACCTGCGCCACCCCATGTCCGTCGACCTCTGGATCGACAGCGTCGCCCGTCACGCCAAAATCATCCTGGTGCGTATTCTCGGCGGTTACGAGTGGTGGCGCTACGGCTGCGACCAGTTGGCCGCGGTTGCCCGCGAGCGCGGCATAAAGCTGGCACTGCTTCCCGGCGAGAGCCACGACGAGGATATCAGGCTGATCGAAGCCTCGACGCTGCCGCGCGAGGAACTGGACGGGCTGCTCAATTATTTCCGCGAGGGCGGCCCGGCCAATATGAGCGCCCTGGTGCGCAGGCTGGCGCGGTTGGCGGGGTCTGATGCGATAGCAGCCGAGCCGGTAAGCGTGCCGAAGGCGGGTTACTACGAGCCAGGTCGCGGCGTCGTCCCCTTCCCGCTCGAGGGAAGGGTTCGGGCGCAGGCCGGGGGTGGGGTCGCCTCTGAAGTGCGCCGACTTAAAGAGGCGCCGAACCCAGTCGCACCGACCCCACCCGGCCCTGCGGGCCACCCTCCCCTCGAGGGGGAGGGAAAGGTCGTGCCCATCCTGTTCTACCGCTCAATGCTGCTCGCCGCGGATGTCGCCCCGATCGACACGCTCTTCGAGGCGCTGCGGCAACGCGGTATGCGTCCGGTGCCGATCTTTGTTTCCAGCCTGAAGGACCTGGAATCCCTGGCATTTGTCGAGACCGCGGTTGCCCAGCTCAAGCCCGCCGCCATCGTCACGGCGACCGCCTTCGCTTCCGGCGCCGAACCCGGCGTCGAAACCCTGTTCGACCGCGCCGGCGTGCCGGTCTTCCAGGTGATCGTCGCCACCACCCGCCGCGACGTCTGGGAAACGAACCAGCGTGGGCTGGCGCCAGCCGACCTTGCCATGCATGTCGTGCTGCCCGAACTCGACGGCCGCATCCTCGCCGGCGCCATTTCGTTCAAAGGCGAAAGCGAGACCGACCCGGCGCTCGGCCACCGCGCCTTTGCCAACCGGCCGGAGCCCGATCGCGTCGAACAGGTGGCGGACCGGGTCGAAGCCTTCATCAGGCTTCGGGAAACGCCGCGCGCGGAACGCAAGCTCGCCATTCTGATCCCCGATTACCCAAGCGCTCCCGGCCGCACGGGCTATGCGGTCGGGTTGGACGTGCCATCCAGCGTGCTGGCGATGCTGCACGACCTCAAGGAACAGGGCTATGCGGTTGAAGGGATTCCGCAATCGCCGCGTGCGTTGCTGGATGCGCTGGAGCGCAGCAAGGCCGGGCTGGGGCTGGATGAGTACCTTGCCTTCTCGTATGAGCTGCCGTCAGCAGCAGTTGCAGCAGTAGAAGCCGCTTGGGGCAAAGCCGAAGGCGAGACAGCTTTGCTATCAAGCGAAAAACACTTCCCCTTCCGCACCGCGATCTTCGGCAACATCACCGTGGCGCTCGCTCCCGACCGCGGCCGATCGGCCGACCGCCGCGCCGACTATCACGACCCGACGCTGCCGCCACGCCATGCGTTGCTCGCCTTCGGCCTGTGGCTGCGCAAATCGCTCGGCGTCCATGCGCTTGTCCATGTCGGCGCGCATGGCACGCTGGAATGGCTGCCTGGCAAGACGGTTGCGCTTTCGCAAAGCTGCTTCCCCGAGATCGTCACCGGTCCCCTGCCCGTGATCTATCCTTTCATCGTCTCCAATCCCGGCGAGGCGGCGCAGGCCAAGCGGCGGATCGCAGCCGTCACGCTCGGCCATCTGCCGCCGCCGCTGACCGGCGCCGGATTGGACGAGAACCAGCACAAGCTCGAACGGCTGGTCGACGAATACGCCCAGGCTGACGGTCTCGACCGCCGTCGCCGTGACCGTCTGGCCGGGCTGATCGTCGAAACCGCGCAGACGACGGGCCTCGCCGCGGAGGCCGGCGTTGCCCGCACCGACGCGCCGGACGAGGCCTTGCGCCGCATCGATGCCTGGCTCTGCGACCTTAAGGATTTCGCCATCAAGGATGGGCTGCATGTCTACGGCCGCGCGCCCGACGACGAGCCCGACCTTATGCGCCAGCAAAGCGCAGAGATCGAAAAGGCCGCCCTTCTCGACGCGCTCGATGGCCGTCATGTCACGGCGGGCCCGGCCGGCGCGCCCGCGCGCAGCCGCTCCGACATTCTGCCCACCGGCCGCAACCTGTTCACGTCGGACCCGCGCGCCATGCCGACGCCGACGGCTTACGACATCGGCAAGGCTGCTGCCGAGGAAGTGGTGCGCGCTTATATGCAATCGCATGGCGACTGGCCGCGCTCGCTGATCATCGACCTTTGGGGTTCGGCGTCTTTGCGCACCGGCGGCGAGGAGATCGCGCAGGGGCTTTCGCTGATGGGTTGCCGACCGCAATGGGATGCCGCCACAGGCCGCGTCACCGGCATCGAGGTGTTGGCACTGGCAGCGCTTGGCCGCCCACGCGTCGACGTTACCTGGCGCATATCGGGCCTGTTCCGCGACATGTTCCCGACCCAGATCGCGCTGATCGATGCCGCTGCCAACGCGGTTGCCGCGCGCGACGAGGACGATTCGGAAAATCCGCTCGCCGCAAGGACCCGCGCCGAAGGCAAGATCAGCCCGCGCATCTTCGGTACCTCGCCCGGCACCTACGGCGCCGGCGTCGAGGAAATCCTGTCGAGCGGCGACTGGGCGGCGCGCGAGGAAATCGGCCGCGCCTATCTCGATGCCACGTCGCATGCCTATGGCGGCGCCGGCGGTGAAGGGATCGCCGCGCCCGGCGCATTCGAGAACCGTATCGCCGAAGCCGATCTTCTCGTCCACACCGGCGACGATCCCGGCCGCGACATCCTCGAAGGCTCCGCCGATGTCGCCTTTATCGGCGGCTTCTCGGCCGCCCTTGCAGCGCTTGGCAGGAATGCCGACGTCATCGTGCTGGACACGACGGATCCGCAGAGGCCGAAGCCGCGTTCGCTCAGTGAGGCTGTGACGCGCGTCGTGCGCGCTCGCGCCGTCAACGCCCGCTTCATAGCGGGCCAGATGCGCCATGGCCCGCGCGGCGCCTCGGAATTCGCCGAAACGGTCGACCGGCTGGTTGGCTTCGCCGAAACCACGCAGGCCATACCGGGCGCGCTGATTGAGGCCGTGCACGATGCCTATCTCGGCGACGCGGACGTCCGCGCCTTCATCCTGCGCGAAAACCCGGCCGCCGCGAAGGTCATCGCCGAACGCCTCCTGTCGGCGCGCCGGCGGGGCCTGTGGCATCCCTTGCGCAATTCCATCGACGACGACCTCGCGGCCCTGATTGCCGAAGCCCAAGGGGTGGCGGCATGAACGCCTTCTCGCGCCGCGGCGCCTGCCCGGCCTTGTCGGCGCCGATGCAGACCGGCGACGGCCTGCTGGTACGGCTCAACCCGGTCGCCGGAGGCCCATCTTCTGGCGGATTGTCGCCGAAGCTTCTGATCGGGTTGGCAGAATCCGCCCTGCGGCACGGCAACGGCATCATGGAAGTGACAGCGCGCGGCAGCTTGCAAATACGCGGATTGACTGCGGAAAGTGCCACCCTGCTGGCGAAGGAAGTCGATGCGCTGGGCATTGTGGTCCGCACTGGCGTACCAGTGGAGACCGGACCACTGGCCGGCATCGATCCGCAGGAGATCGTCGATCCCCGGCCGCTGGCTGATGGGATCAGGAAAGCGGTCGAGGACGCCGGGCTGACGCAGCGACTCGGGCCCAAGGTTTCGGTCATTGTCGACGGTGGCGGGCAACTGACGATGGACGCTGTGACGGCCGACATGCGGCTTGTTGCGGTGAGCACCGATGCGGGAATCCGGTGGCGGGTGTCGGTTGCCGGTGACGGGCGGAATGCAAGGCTGCTCGCGGTTGCTGATGACGGTGTGACTCGTGATATAGCCGTCGCGGCTCTAAGGATGATCGCCGAGAAAGGCCGCGACGCTCACGCAAGGGATTTGTCGGAGAGGCAGTTGGTGTCCCTGGCGGGTTGGCTATGCCTGACAAATTTGCGCGAGGCGCCCCCCTCTGTCCTGCCGGACATCTCCCCCTCAGAGGGGGAGATCGGCAGCTTCGACGCCGGATTTTCTTTAGCGACACCGGAAATTGGCGAAACCGTCGGCGACCACGTAATCTCCCCCCTTGAGGGGGAGATGTCCGGTAGGACAGAGGGGGGCGCCTCGCGCAAACCTATCGGCCTTTTCCCCTTAGCCGGCGACGTCCCCACTCTCGGCATCGGTCTCCCCTACGGCAGCATGCCCGCCGAAAGGCTCATCGCCCTAGCTCAAAGCGCTCTCACCCTCGGCACGTCAGAAATCCGCCTCGCCCCGGGCCGCGCCCTCTTCTTCCTCGGCCAGCCACCAACCGCCAATCCCTTCCTCCAGCAAACAGCCGCTACCCTCGGCTTCGTCACCTCCCCCACCGACCCGCGCACGCGCATCGCTGCTTGTCCCGGCGCGCCGGCTTGTGCCTCGGGTCGCATTGCCACGCGGGACATTGCCGAGGCGATCGCCAGCGAAAACGCCGATAGTCTCGACTTCACCTTGCACATTTCAGGATGCGCCAAGGGTTGCGCGCATCCCGGCCCTGCGGCGCTGACCGTGGTCGGCGGCGAAAATGGAGCCGGACTTGTCGTGAACGCGACGGCAAAGGCCCTTCCTGCCGGTTACAGGCCGGGCTATGACGCCGCGCGCGGCATCGGCCGCGTCGTGGCGGCAATCCGCAGCGCACGCTATCAGGGCGAGACCGCCGCCGCCTGCCTGACAAGGCTGGGGCCGGCCGGCATCGCAGAGGCTTATCGACAGGAATGACAATGGTCGCCTACGACTACATCCACGACGGCACGGCGATCTACGAACGCTCCTTTGCCATTATCCGCGCCGAGGCTGATCTCGCGCGCTTTTCCGAAGCGGAGGCCGATATTGCGGTCCGCATGATCCATGCCTGCGGCCAAGTGGAAGCCGCCAAGAATTTTGTTTTCTCCAGCGATTTCGTTGCCGCCGCACGGGCTGCGCTTGCCGCCGGCGCGCCGATCTTCTGCGACGCCGAAATGGTCTCGCACGGCGTCACCCGCGCCCGCTTGCCTGCCGGCAACGAGGTGATCTGTACGCTGCGCGATCCGCGCACGCATGAAATCGCCAGGACGATCGGCAACACACGTTCTGCCGCCGCGATCGACCTGTGGGGCGAGCGCATCGCCGGTTCGGTGGTAGCCATCGGCAATGCGCCGACCGCACTCTTCTACCTCCTGGAAAAGCTGCGCGACGGTGCGCCCAAACCGGCCGCCATCCTCGGCATGCCGGTGGGCTTCGTCGGTGCCGCCGAATCGAAGGATGCGCTGGCGCAGAATTCCTACGGCGTACCCTATGCAATCGTGCGCGGCAGGCTTGGCGGCAGCGCCATGACCGCGGCAGCCCTCAATTCCCTGGCGAGGCCCGGCCTGTGAACGCGCTCCCCAAAACCGGCTCAAGGGGCCGCCTGGTCGGCGTCGGTACCGGTCCCGGCGACCCAGAACTGTTGACGCTGAAGGCCGCGCGTGCGCTGGCCGAGGCCGATGTGGTGGCGTATTTCGCCAAGCGCGGCAACAACAGCAATGCGCGCGCCATCGTCGAAACGCGCTTCCGGCCCGACATGCTGGAACTGCCGCTGCTCTATCCCGTGACCACGGAGATCGACAAGGATCACGACGATTACCGCGCGCAGATATCGGCCTTCTACGAAGAGTCCGCCGAGACCGTTGCCGGTCATCTGGATGCCGGCAAGATGGTCGCCGTGCTATCGGAAGGCGATCCGCTCTTCTACGGCTCCTACATGCATCTACATGTGCGCCTCGCCCATCGTTTTCCGACCGAGGTCATTCCCGGCGTTACCGCCATGTCGGGCTGCTGGTCGGCGACTGGCCTGCCGATCGTCCAGGGCGACGACGTGCTGACCGTGCTGCCGGGCACGATGAGCGAGTTCGAACTGACCCGCCGCCTCGCCGACACCGATGCCGCCGTCATCATGAAGGTCGGCCGCAACCTGCCCAAAATCCGACGGGCGCTGGAGGCCACCGGCAAGCTGACACGCGCCGTTTATGTCGAGCGCGGGACCATGCCGGGCAGCGTCTCGATGCGGCTCACCGACAAGCCGGACGACAAGGCGCCCTATTTCGCCATCGTGCTCGTCGCCGGCTGGTCCGGACGCCCTGTCGCGTCGGCGGGTGGCGCATGAGCGGCCGCCTCACCGTCATCGGGCTCGGACCCGGCAACGCCGATCAGGTGACGCCGCAGGCGAGCCACGCCGTCGCCGAGGCAAGCTTCTTCTATGGCTACAAGCCCTATCTCGATCGGCTGGAATTGCGCCCCGACCAGACCAGCATCGCCTCCGACAATCGCGAAGAGCTTGCCCGCTCCAACGAGGCGCTGGCGAAGGCGGCCGAAGGTCACAATGTCGCCGTCGTCTCCGGGGGCGATCCAGGCGTCTTCGCCATGGCTGCGGCCGTCTGCGAGGCGATCGAAGCCGGCCCCTCCGAATGGCGCGCCATCGACCTCGCAATCGTGCCTGGCGTCACCGCCATGCTCGCTGTCGCTGCCCGCATCGGGGCACCGCTCGGCCATGATTTCTGCGCCATCTCGCTGTCCGACAATCTGAAGCCATGGGACCTGGTCGAACTGCGCCTGCTGGCGGCCGCCGGCGCCGGCTTCGTCATCGCGCTTTACAATCCGATCTCGAAGGCGCGCCCCTGGCAGCTTGGCCGCGCCTTCGAATGTCTGAAGGCCATTCTGCCGGGCACCACGCCCGTTATCTTCGGCCGTGCCGCAGGCCGGCCTGACGAACGCATCGAGGTGTTCCTGCTGGCGGATGCCGATGCCGACAAGGCGGACATGGCAACCTGCATCATCATCGGTTCGCCGGAAACGCGGATCATCAGGCGCGGCGAGAAGTCTTCGCTGGTCTATACGCCGCGCTCCGCGGCAGGCTCGACAAGATGATCGACCATGTCGGCAAGCTGATCGACGGTCGCAGCCGAAGGAATCTCCGGCAGCGCCGGCCTGCGCACCATGACCACGTCGAGGCCGAGCCCGCGCGCCGCGGCGATCTTGCCATAGGTCGCCGCCCCGCCGCTGTTCTTGGATACGACGATGTCGATGCCGTGCCGCTCGAGCAGCGTGCGTTCCTCCGCCTCGCGAAACGGCCCGCGCGCCAACAGGTAGGTGGCATTGGGCACTGCCAGCTTCGGCTCGACCGGATCGACGCTGCGGATGAGATAGTGATGCTGGGGCGCGGCCTCGAAAGCCGCGACCTCCTGCCGGCCGAGTGCCAGGAAAACACGGCGCGGCGCCGATCCAAGTGCTTGCACCGCATCCCCTGTCGTGTCGACCTCAGTCCAGCGATCACCCTCGACAGGCTCCCAGCCGGGACGGCGCAGAGCGACGATCGGCACCCCAGCCATGCGCGCGGCTTGCGCCGCATTGGCGGAGATTCGTGCCGCGTAGGGATGCGTAGCGTCGATCAGCAGGTCGATGCTTATCTCCTTGAGATAGGCGGCCAGACCATCGGCGCCGCCAAACCCTCCACTGCGCACCGGGACGCCCTGCGCCACCGGGCTTTCGGTTCGGCCCGCGAGCGACAGCATCACCGAGTGACCGGCGGCGGCCAGGTTTCCAGCCAGTTGCCGGGCTTCGGTGGTTCCGCCGAGGATCAGAATGCGGTGGGTCATCATGCCTGCTAAGGGTCCGCGCGGCGCCAAGCTCAACCAGAAATGGCTCACCATCGTCGGCATCGGCGAGGACGGTGTAGCGGGTCTCGGCGACGAGGCCAAGCAGCGGATTTCCGATGCGGAAATCATCTTCGGCGGCAAGCGGCATCTGGCGCTCGTCTCATCATTCGCCAAGGGCGAGCCGCGTCCCTGGCCGGTACCTTTCGATGCCGGGATGGCTGATATTCTGGCGCTTTTCGGCAGGCGCGTCTGCGTCCTTGCCTCCGGCGATCCCTTTTTCCACGGCGTCGGCGTCACCCTCGCCCGCAAGGTCAAGCCGCGGGAGATGCATGTCATTCCCGCGCCGTCTGCCATTTCGCTGGCGGCCGCTCGCCTTGGCTGGGCGCTGCAGGACATCGAAACGGTCTCGCTGCATGGCCGCCCCATCGACCTGATCCGTCCATTGCTGCAACCCAACGCACGCATCCTGGCGCTGACATCCGACGGCGAAGCACCGGCGGCGATCGCCCGCCTGCTCACCGAGCTTGATTTCGGCGCCTCGCGGCTTACGGTCCTGGAGGCGCTTGGCGGGCCAAAAGAGAACCTGCGCTCGGCCCGCGCCGATGCGTTCGACCTCGAAAACATCAATCCGCTCAATGTGCTGGCGCTCGAAATCGAATCCGGTCCGGATGCGCGTATCCTGCCGCTGACATCCGGCCTCGCCGACCACCTGTTCGACCATGACGGCCAGATTACCAAGCATGACATCCGCGCCGTCACACTGTCGGCGCTGGCGCCGAGGCGCGGCGAATTGCTGTGGGATATTGGCGCCGGCTCCGGTTCTATCGGCATCGAATGGATGCTCGCTCATCCCTCGATGCGCACCATTGCCATCGAAGCCGATCCGATCCGCGCCGCCCGCATCGGCCACAACGCCGCCGCCTGCGGTGTTCCCGGTCTCATCGTGGTAGAAGGCCGCGCGCCTAAGGCGCTTGCAAGGCTCGAGACCCCTGACGCGATCTTCATCGGCGGCGGCGGCAGCGACACCGGCGTGCTGGCCGCCGCCATCAAGGCGCTGCGCTCGGGCGGCCGGCTCGTGGCCAATGCCGTGACGCTGGAAATGGAGACGCTGCTCCTTGCCCGTCATACCGAGCTCGGGGGCGATCTCACCCGCATCGCCATATCCCGCGCCGCGCCTGTCGGTTCGATGCAGGCCTGGCGGCCGGCGATGCCGGTTACCCAATGGAGTTGGATCAAGCCATGATGGTCGCGGGCATCGGCAGCCGAAAGGGCGTGAGCGTCGAGGACGTGCTTGCCGCGATAGAAACCGCGCTCGAAGCACATGGACTGGCGATGACGGCGCTCTCGTCGCTCGCCACCGCCACGCTCAAGAAAGATGAACAGGCGATCGCTGCCGCAGGTCGCACACTCAACCTTCCCGTCATTGTCGTCGATGAAGCAGTGCTTAAAGCAGCGTCGACGAAGGCGCTCAGCAATTCCAGCCTCTCGCAGGATCTGGCCGGCACAGCATCGGTTTCCGAAGCATCGGCGCTGGCCGTCGCCGGCGAAGGTGCCAGGCTGCTGGGACCCCGCACTGTGCTCGGACCGGTCACCTGCGCCATCGCAATCAGCGGAGACGCGGCATGACCGTGCATTTCATCGGCGCCGGCCCGGGCGCCGCCGACCTTATTACCCTGCGCGGCGCGCGGCTGCTGGCAAGCTGCCCGGTCTGCCTGCATGCCGGCTCGATCGTGGCGCCCGAATTGCTGCAGCACTGCGCCCCGGGAACGAAGCTGATCGACACCGCGCCGATGTCGCTCGACGAGATCGAGGCCGAGTATCTGGCCGCCCACGAAGCCGGCCATGATGTCGCGCGCCTGCATTCCGGCGACCTGTCGGTGTGGAGCGCGGTTGCCGAACAGATCCGGCGGCTGGAAAAGCACGGCATTCCGTACACGCTGACGCCGGGCGTTCCCTCTTTCGCTGCCGCGGCGGCTGCTCTGCGGCGCGAGCTGACCATTCCCGAAGTCGCCCAGAGCCTGGTGCTGACCCGCGTCTCCGGCCGCGCTTCAAAAATGCCGCCCGGCGAAACGCTGGCCGGCTTCGGCCGCACCGGCGCCACGCTAGCCATTCATCTTGCCATCCACGCCGTCGACCGCGTCGTCGCCGAGCTGACGCCGCACTATGGCGGCGATTGCCCGGTGGCGGTCGTCTTCCATGCCTCCTGGCCGGACGAGCGCATGCTGACCGGCACGCTGGAAACCATCGAGGCACAACTGGCCGCCGATCCGATGGAGCGCACGGCCATCATCTTCGTCGGCCGCTCTCTGGGGGCGGAAGGTTTTGGCGAGAGTTCATTGTACGACGCCCACTACCAAAGGCGTTTTCGCGGACGGGACGGATTGTGAGCGACAGCACCAAGAATAAGGGCGAGAACGCCGCGCTCCAACAGGCGCTTGCCCGGCTGAACTTCAAGCCGCGGACGCTTGAGCCCGGCCATGTCTGGCTCGCCGGCGCCGGCCCCGGCGATCCCGGCTGCCTGACGCTGGAAGTGCTGGCGGCGCTGAGTGAGGCGGATGCGCTGGTCTACGATGCGCTGGTCTCCTCGGACGTCGTCGCGGTTGCCGAAAACGCCGAGCTTTTCTTTGCCGGCAAGCGCGGCGGAAAACCCTCGATGAAGCAGGACGACATAACCGCCCTGCTGGTCCGGCTGGCGCGCCAGGGCCGCCGCGTCGTCAGGCTGAAGGGCGGCGATCCCTATATTTTCGGCCGTGGCGGCGAAGAGGCGCTGGCGTTGGCTAGGGAAAACATCCCGTTCCGCGTCCTGCCCGGCCTCACCTCGGGCCTCAGCGCGCTGGCCGCCACCGGTATCCCCGCCACCATGCGCGGCATCAACAAGGCGGTGATCCTGGCGACCGGGCATGCCGCCGGCACCGATGAGGATCTCGACTGGGCCGCGATCGCGCGCACCGGCCAGCCTGTTGTGGTCTATATGGGCATGGCCAATCTACCCGTAATATCGGCCGCATTGCTCGACAGCGGGTTGGCGCCATCGACTCCGGCGGCGGTGATCGTCGCCGCGACAACGCCGCAGGAACGCATTGTCGTCGCCACGCTGGCCACCATCGCCGAGGAAGCCGCCGCCGCCGGCCTGTCCGCGCCGGCGCTGATCGTGGTCGGCGGCATCGTCGCCATGCGCGCGGCGCTGGTGGGTGCGTCGTGAGCGCCCGCGCGATCATCATCGGCGCGCCGCGCTCCGGCTCGGGCAAGACCAGCGTCACCATCGGCATTTTACGCGCACTCGCCCGGCGCGGCCTGAAAGTGCGCGGCGCCAAGTCCGGCCCCGATTACATCGATCCCGGCTTCCACACCGCCGCCACCGGCCTGTCCGGCATCAACCTCGACAGCTGGGCGATGCCACCTTCGCTTCTCAACGCACTCGCCGCGCAGGCAGCCGACGACGCCGATTTCGTCATCCTCGAAAGCGCCATGGGCCTGTTCGACGGCATACCGGCCTCGCCAGGCCGCACAGGCTCGGCCGCCGACCTCGCCCGGCTCTACGGCCTGCCCGTGCTCTTAGTGCTTGACGTTTCAGGCCAGTCGACCACGGCGGCGGCCGTCGCCAAGGGGTTCGCCACCTATGATCCGGAGGTGCGCATGGCGGGCGTCGTGCTCAACCGGCTGGGCAGCGAGCGCCACCGCCGGCTGTCCGGCGACGCCGTCGAGGCGATTGGGCTGCCGGTCGTCGGCGCCATCCTGCGCGATCCCACGCTCAACCTGCCCGAGCGCCATCTCGGCCTCGTCCAGGCTGGTGAATATGATGACCTGATGGCCCATCTCGACCGGCTGGCCGACATGGCCGAAAAGTCGCTCGACCTTGACGCGATAATGCGGCTGGCGACCCCCCTCACTCCTGCGAAAGGCGGCTTCGATGATGCGCTGCCGCCGCCCGGCCAGCGCATCGCACTTGCCGACGATGCCGCCTTCACCTTCCTCTATCCGCACGTCGCGGCCTACTGGCGCAAGGCCGGTGCGGAGATCGTTCCGTTCTCGCCGCTCGCGGACGAGGCGCCTGACGGCAGCTGCGACGTCTGCTGGCTGCCCGGCGGTTATCCCGAGCTTCACGCCGGCCGTCTCGCCGCCGCTGCGAATTTTCGGAGAGCAATGGCAAGGTTCGCCGGGACGAAGCCCATCCATGGTGAGTGCGGTGGCTTCATGGTGCTTGGCGAAGCCCTGGAAGATGCATCTGGCGAAACGCACAAAATGCTCGGCCTGCTCGGCCATTCAACCAGCTTCGCCAGGCGCAAGATGAACCTCGGCTATCGCGAGGCGCGACTGCGCGCCGACTGTCCGCTCGGCCCGCGGGGCGCGTTGATCCGCGGGCACGAATTCCACTATGCGCAGATGACGGCGACCGGCGATGACGAGCCCCTGGCCGACCTCGCCGATGGGCAAGGCAATCCGATCGGCGCCTCGGGCTACCGGCGCGGCCAAGTCAGCGGCACCTTCTTCCATGCCATCGCGAGAGGCTGAGGCATGAAGCTCCCGAAGGTCACCCTTTCGCCCCGGCAGATCCCCAGCGATGTTGCTCTCTGCCTGGTGTTCTTCACCAGGCTGCCCTTGCCGGTCATCGACTTTCGCGGCCGCAGCCTTGCCGCCGCGATCTGGGCCGCCCCGGTTGCCGGCCTCGTCGTCGGCCTGATCGGCGCCATCGTCTTTGCCACGGCGGAACGGTTTGGCCTTGCCATGGGGCCGGCGGCAGCCCTCGCGCTGGTTGCAACCGTGGTCACCACCGGCTGCCTGCACGAGGACGGCCTGTCCGATGTCGCTGACGGTTTTGGGGGCGGCAAGACGCGCGGCCGCAAGCTGGAGATCATGCGCGACAGCCGAATCGGTGCCTACGGCGCCATGGCGCTGGGCCTATCGCTCCTCATCCGCTGGAGCGCCCTGTCGGAATTCGTCGACCCCACACAAGCTCTCTTCGCGCTCCTGGCCGCCCACGCGGCCTCGCGCGGCGTATTAGGCGCCCTTATGCATCTCTTGCCCCCGGCGCGCGACGATGGCCTCTCGGCCGCCGCCGGCACCGTCTCGCGGGAAATCGCCATCGCCGGCGCCGTGCTCGGCGCCATCCCGCTCCTCCTGCTCGGGATCGGCGGCGCCATCGCCGCGCTTATCCTGCTCGGACTGCTGTTTGCCGCCTTCCACGCGCTTTGCCTCAACCAGATCGGTGGCCAGACCGGCGACACGATCGGGGCCTTGGAGCAGGTGAGCGAAATCGCGGTGCTGCTCGTCGCTTCCGTAGCCCTTTCCTGACTCTGTCTCGGAGAATTTCCTTCCATGCCATTCAAATCCCTAGATGAATTGCGCGCTGCTTGCCTCGACCTGCCTGATGGCGATGATGCCGCCGCGAGCGCGGTCGCTCGCCGCCAGGACACGTTGACCAAGCCGCAGGGCAGCCTCGGCCGGCTTGAGAGCATCGCCGCGTGGCTGGCGCGCTGGCAGCGCCGCGACATGCCCAGGCTCGAGCGAGTGAAAGTCTTCGTCTTCGCCGGCAACCACGGCGTTACCGCGCAAGGCGTGTCAGCCTATCCTTCGGAAGTCACGGTGCAGATGGTGGCGAACTTCGCCGGCGGCGGTGCGGCCATCAACCAGCTCGCCCGCATCGCGGGCGCCGAACTCGACGTCATTCCGCTCGATCTCGACCATCCGACCGGCGACTTCACACAAACGCAGGCGATGGACGACAAGGCGTTTCTTGCCGCCGTCTCGGCCGGCTACGATGCGGTGACTGATGATCTCGATCTCGTCTGCTTTGGCGAAATGGGCATCGGCAACACCACACCGGCCGCCGCGATCTCGGCGGCGCTGTTCGGCGGCGGTGCGGAAAAATGGACCGGACGCGGCACCGGCGTCGACGATGCCGGCCTGATGCGCAAGGTGGTTGCCATCGAATCGGGCCTGAAGCGCCATGCCGCTGTGCTTGCCGATCCGCTGGGGATTGCCGCGGCGCTCGGCGGACGCGAACTTGCCGCCATCTTCGGCGCCACGCTCGCCGCCCGTCACATGGGCATACCGGTGCTGCTCGATGGCTTCGTCTGCACCGCAGCCGCGGCACCTTTGGCAAAGCTGCATCCCGCCGGCCTGGCCCACACAATGGCCGCTCACGTCTCGGCCGAGTCAGGCCATCGCGGCCTGCTCGAGGCGCTCGACCTGCCGCCGCTGCTCGATCTCGGCATGCGGCTCGGCGAAGGCTCCGGCGCCTGCCTCGCCGTCACCATCGTCCGCTCGGCGCTGGAGTGCCATGCGAGGATGGCAAGCTTTGCCGAGGCGGGCGTGTCGGAGAAGTAACATCTTCCGGTTGTAGCGATTCTCGAATAGATCTGGTGAATGAAAAAGCTTCACCCGGCCGCCGCTGCTATGACTATCGCCGTGCTGCTTGCTGGTGTGCTTCGGCACAGTGGATATTCAACTTACGGCCCGATCGACACCGCAATTCTCGTTGTTTTTCTGGTTTTCTTCTGGTGGCTCATCAGCGATTTCTCAAACGGAAAGGCCGCCATTGATGCCGACGACGGTCGGAGCGCGGACAACGGCATGGCTTTTCGGTTCGGCAGGTTTCTGAGCCGCGTCTTTCGGCGCGGCCAATCCTAGTCTTTGACCAAGCTGCAAAGTCCTACATCTCTCCTGGCCAAAGGCGGCCGGGCGGCGAAAGCAGCCGATGAAATGAGCGCGGCAATTGAACCGGCCTATTCAGGGTCTTTCCACCAAGTCTTTGAAAAATTTGGTGGGTGCGCACAGGATTGAACTGTGGACCCGCTGATTAAGAGTAACCGGGCAAGTCAAATCCGGTAACGAAATCAGATACACGCGTTTCCAATGCAGCAGCATCTATCACCAGAAAACACCGGAACATATGGTGAATTGGAAACCGCCCAGAACAGGAGTTAGAGCCATGGCCTATCGAGGCGTTTTCATCGAGTGGATTGAGGAATGGTCGCAATTCTTCGATTATTGCAACTGGTATACGTTCCATCCGGTCAAGATCGAGATCGAGGATGAGCGGAACATGGGCGGCCTGGAAGCGACCATCATCCTGCTGGGCCTCGGGTTCCGCATTCGCTGGAATTACGAAGAGACCGAACAGGTCAGGGATATCGTCCGACAGGTCGAGGATATCAAGCGCGACCTTGACCCCGCAGCCACCCAAGGAGACTGATATGGGTGATCCGCGTTTTGATATAGAATATGTCGGTGATGGCGCGACCATTTCAGCGCACTATTGCCGGGAGTGGGACGAAAATGGCGGGTGCTACGGCACTAACCCGGACCATGGATACTCTTTCGAAGAGGCTTGCGACCACGTGGCGCAATGGTACGAGCAGCAGGCGAAGCTTTGGCGAGAGCGCCAGCACCACAACGCGCTGCGGTTTTCCGAGCAGTTGAGAATTATCGAAGCCGCCGCCATCCGCCAGCAGGACGAGCCATGACCGTCCGCACAATGCTCTACCTGGCCCCGATCGGCGCAATCATGATTGAGGTGGCATGGGCGATGGGCTGGCCTTAGCGCAGCACCTTGGCCTCTTTCGCGGCGGCCTCAAAAGCCTTGCGAGCATCCTCAACCGTGCTTGTGGGAGGATCGGCCAGTGCTCCATAGCAGATCGGATAGGCTGCCCTGAGCTTCGCCTTTACCGGCCATCTCTGAAGCTGCTCGATAGCGCCTTCCACCGAATTGACGCCGATGGTACTGCCGGCGTTGTCGATGTCGCGAACATGAACTGGCGGGGAGAACCAATGCCTCATGCCGTGGATATGTGGCACTGGAGGGGAGAGGCAAGGCGGTCTGCGTTCTTCCGGTTGAACTACCCCGCACCCTTTCGGCTTGCGGAGGCCAGAGTCGAACTGGCATTCAGACCTCGCCTGACCCGATTGCTCGGGAAACTGAAGCCGAAGCAATATCCCCGGCAAAGGGGCCGCGTTTGCCGCACGGCTGGAGTGTTCTGCTTCGACCGAGAACATATAGCAAACGCGGGCTAAATCGTCTACCCTCAACCTGTTGCGGCGATCCCTCAAAAGGAGCGCCATCATGGGCCCACGAAGCAGAGCCATCCACGAGAAGTCCTACCAGATCCTGGTCAATGGCGTGATCGAGCTAGAGACAGACCACTTCGCCATGGCGCGAGCTGCATTCGATGCCGCGCCGCAGTGCTTTACCTCTGCCACAATCGTGTTCAAGAATGGCGGCAGGGTGATCGAGACCGTTCGAACTGGGTTCTATGACCACCAGACAAAGGCGGTGGAGATTTTGGAGAGGGAGAAGTGAGAGGAACGGGGCGATACGCGATCAACCCCATATCGACCCCCGCGACGGATGCCACGTCGCCGCCTCTCTGATTTTTATATAGCAGAATCCAAGCGGGAATGGTAGGATAGCCGATGCTTTATCTCTTGATGGTTGACATTGGTGGTGATGGAATAGAGCACCCGTTGGGTGTCTTTGGCTCTGCCGAGGAGGCAGAAATGGAGGGTGATCGCCTGCAAAATCTATACCGCGAGACAGGCCCAGCGTATTCGCAATGGTGCAGCAGGCGCCGGGACCTCATTGAACAAATGCGGTCTCGTGGAGAGGTGATGGGGATTTTGGGCAACGCCACTGTCAAGCAAGAAGCTCGGATATCGGCCATCATTGGCCGCTGCCCTAAATTAATGGGATACTCTGACTATCTGGTTGTGGAAGTTGCATCGCATCTAAAACAGGCAGCGTAGCGCGTTCGATGAAGCGCACCGATCTTGGCAAGCCCATCAAAGGCAAGCTCGTCGGCCCTCCCGTCAAGGACGAGAGCGACCATTTCTATGTCTGCCAGGTCTGCGGGCAGAGCGTGGATGCAAGAGACCTCCGGCAGGTTTTCTGGCACGAGGAGCCAGAGCATGAACCGCTGGAAATGGATGGGTGAGGTCTAGCGCTTCTCAGTGATCCACCGGGCCGAGCTGACAGCCTGGAGCGCATGCTCGATCAACTCGGTGTAGCTCAGGTCGCAGACCTTCACTCCATGGTGCATCAGCTCCCATGTGGGTGTCTTCCCATTTTCGCCGAGGCCGACGCGGATGCGGAGTTTGTCGTCGCTCATGCTGCCACCATTCCCGCCGGCACTCTGAAGCGCGGACGGCGCGGCGGTGCTGGATCTTCGAGGACCACGGGCACACGCTCGCGCAGGCCCCACTTCTCATGAATGAGTGCCAGCCATTGCTGCGGAGGCTCAGGAAGGCCACGGATGCGCACGGCGTATTCCGAGTAGCCCACCATGGAACCATTGGCCAGCACGGTCCCGGGGTTCGATGACGTGTGATAGTGCGCGGTCAAAATGATGTCGTAGCGTTCGCCTGTGGCGAAGCCGGATAGCTTGATCTTCTTGCCACCGCGCACGATGGGAAGCTCGGGACCGGCAAAGCCTTGGCCACCCCCTGTACCCATGGAATCGCCATGGGTCTGAAGCACAGACCATCCGAACAGCGGAAACACGATATCTGCCCCCGAAGCTGTGTTGACGGTGATCCGGGCATCATTGGCGAACTCGCGGGCCAGGATATTGCCGATCATGATGTCGTAAGAGAGCGCGGCCATGCGCTTGGCGTGGGTCTTCTCGGTCGTGCGACCGTGGTTGCCAGGGGTCACTGTGACCAGCACGGCACCGAACTGATCACCCAGCATCCGAATGCCGGCGGCAAGCTCGTCAGTGGCGAGGGCCACTTGCTCATGCGATGTAAGGGCATTTGTCTCTCGCAGCTCGGCGTGGATGTCGCCAGAGATCAGATCCCCGTTGAGCGCTACGACGACGCCCTTTAAGTCACAGTCAGATGACCATCGGGGAAGGATCCGGATCGAGGCATCAATCATGCGCCTCAGTCGGTGCCGGAATATTTCGGGGTTGTATTCGTTGACGCCGCCAGTTTCTTCAAGGCGGACAACCTCGCCGCAATGGAGGTCTGACAAGTGGATGAGCCCGACTGCCCTGCCCTCCGCGCCACCTCCGGGAAGCGTCCATTCCGGCGGAACCACCTGCCGCTGAAAAACGCCGGCCATTTCCCGCAGGATGTGCTCGCTTTCGGCCGCCCGTTCCTCTGCGGCCTTTGCCTTATTGCGCCAGAAATTGGTGTCGCGTATTTCGACGGGGGATGGCGCGGCGATCTCCACCGGAGCCGGCAAATCTGGGGGCTCGGCTGGATATGAGACCACACCATCCAGTAAGCGGCCGCTTGTTCTCATGGACTCCATGAAGTGTCCAAGAGTGCTGGATTTCATTCTGAGAAATTGCGCGGCTGCCCTAAGAGTTGGATGGCTGTTGACGGCATCTATGCGCCGACGAATTTCGTCTTCAGTGAGTTTTGCTACCAAGACATGGACTCCTGATCTGCTGGGGTCGATTATGGGATGGAAATTGCGGGTGTTTCCGGCTGCTTTGGCTCGGTGCCGGTAACTGGAGGGTCGCCGTCATAAGAGACGCCGCCATTCTCGCCGACCTGAGCCTTGGCCGCGCCCTCGCCGTCCAGAGCGCCTTGGAGCGCGTTGGCCTGGCTGGTGGAGTATGGAAGCTTGTAGTAGACGGCAGGGCCGTCTTTGGGCTTCAGCAGCGCGTAGATCGCCACATCGACTTGGATATCAGCGCCTAGCACCTGATACTCACCAGCGGGCGGCGCTGTGAAGCGCGGAGAGCCCGTTGGAATGTAAACTGCCAGCGCGGCGATACATACTGCAAATGGCAGCGAAACGGCAACAATGCGCCGTTTGGCAACCCAAGCCGATAGGCACAAGACGAGGCTAAGGCCAAGCCATGTCGAGGCGATGGCGATCATTCCAGATCCTCCGGTGGCCCCATCCACCAGAGCCCGAAGGCGCTGACGCAGATGGCGGCAATGAGAAAAACGAGGAAGACAGCGCCAGCTAAAGCGATCTGGCTCATTGCGCTGAACGCAGCGGCTTGAACACTTGATTTGTCGATCCGGGAACGATGTCGTCTTTGCCGTCCAGCGTGAACCGGATCACGGTTCTTTCCTGCTTTGCCCGTAGCTCCATGTCCGTCGAGACCAGAAGCCGACCGTTCATGGAAACCTCAACGTGAACGCTGACAGTTTGCGGCAGGCTGTATCCATGGATGTTGACCGCGAACTCGCCGGCAGGGGTGACGCGAGCGAAGGCGCTTTCACAGTTGACGGGGCTGGCGTCGTTGACCGTCCCCATGTCATCGCGCAGAAGCGCCCAGACAAAGCCCGATTTGCGGCTGTAGCCTACTGGCTTGTCTCCGGGTGCCCCGAGCCACGTATCAACGTCGGTCGGCCCCTGCGGCCAGCAGACAAGCACCGCAATGTTTCCCGGAGGCGGGAGGGTGTCGGGGTTGTCCTTGGCGACTGGATTGATCTGCGCCAGCACCAACACGACGAGCGCGGTCAGGCCCAAGAGCATGTTCATGAGCAGATCACGAACAAGGATCGGGGTCATTTGGACAGCACCCAAGCGTTGACGCTAGTCCAGAGCGCCGCCACGGCGCCTACGAGCGTGCTACAGAAGGCAACGCCCATTCCGGCTAGCAGCGACGCAGCAACCTTCTGAACGCCTTCTGCGCTACCAAGCGAACCGGTGTCGATGTTCTGAAGCGCGATGATGAAGCCGACGACATTGCCTATGAGCCCAAGCGTCACAAGCCAGACCTCGACACGCTCCAGATGTGTGGTCTTGCCCATGAAGACGCCGGCTATGCTAGCCAGGAACAGCGCAGAGATCAGATAGCTGATGTGGGAAACGTCGTGGGTGAAGACGAACCCGACATAGCCGAGCCACCAAGCCCATGCGACGAAGCAAGCGCCGGCAAAGTTGAGGATGAACAGGCGAGTTGTTGGGGTCATTGTGCGGCCACCGTCACTGAGCATTTCGGGAGGAGGACGCCCGCCGGTAGGAGGAGCAACGTATTTTGCTCATCGCCATCAGTCGCCGAGGGGACGTGAACGCCTTGCAGGTACTTCCGCAATGGGTCAGGAAGGGCAGCCAGCCACATAGCCCACAGCTTTCGGGTTTCTCTCTTGGCAGACTTCGAGCGCGCGATCTTCCCGTTGTTCTGGGTGAAGGGTTTGTGGAAAGCGAAGATGGCCCCCTCGTCGGCGCAGGCTCGAATGCCCGTGAACTCCTTGAAAAGCACCATCGTGCAAGCGCTCGCACAAATGCCGTGGAAGTGGATCTCGGTCCCGGCATTGGAGAGGGCTTGGTATTTTCGGTAATAGGCGGCGACGTTGCCGCCTGGATCATCGGTGATATGGACGACCGGGGGAGCGGACGGGCCGAGTTCGGTTTCGGCATGGGCGGTCGTCACTATGTAGACCGACATGACCGTGAAGAAGGCGAACGCGAGAAGCATGATTCCAAACGCAATCCAGAAGCGAGGATGCTCGCCCATGGCCATGTCCTTTCGAGGAGGAGGGGAAGTTACGACTTGCTGAAAAATGCCTGCGCGCCGATGACGATTAGCCAAAGGACGCCTGAGACAACGGCCAAGATGACGGCCCCACCGATCTTCGCGGCAGCCCCGTTGAAAGCCTGACGGACCCGGCGCAAAAACATGAAGTCCGCCCGTGCCTCATCGATATCGGCGGGGGCATCGACGCGCATGCCGGCATCGCTGAATTCAGCCCGGACGGCTTCCCGGATCAGTTCGACAAGCTCGTCTTCGGTCATGCTCGAAACCTTGCGGCTGCTCATGGCGCGGCCTCCAGTACGGAAGCCGCCTTCGCAAGGGCAGCATGGCGTTTGGCGCACATAGCCAGCGCGGCGCGGTCCTTACCCCAAAGCCGGGCTACCTCGGCTTCGGTCAGATCCCGTATTGGGAGGTTCACTACGCCAGCGCACGCCTGCTTGAGCGATTGGGGAATTTTCGCCGTGATGGGCGGCAAGACCGAGTGTCTATCGGTGACGCAGCCCGAGAGCGCCAGGACGGCGCAAATGAGGAACGCTCTCATCGCCCGACACCATTTAGCGCGCGAGCAACGTTCTTGGACATGGCGGGCTTCTTGTCAGCGCCGTCCGCATGGATGGCCTCCTCAAGCGCGTTCTGCGTCTCGGCTAGTTGGCCTTCTAGGGCAAGGTTTTCAGCCTCGATCTGGTCGATCTTCGCCTGCTTGGCCTTGCGCTCGACTTCGGCAAGGCGTTCGAGTAGCGCCCTTTCCTTCTCCCAAGCCGCGCGCTCATGCAATTCGCCGGCCGAATAACCGGTGTTGTAACGGTGCGCACTCCATGCCCAGATGCCACCGCCAGCGAGTAGCGCCAGGATGGCGTAGACCAGCAGCGTATCGAGGCCGAGTAGGCGTGCGATGGTCCCGATCATGGCTGCCCCTCATCGGGCGGCGGCATAGCCGGGCCGCTTGGATATTGCGGGGGGTAGGAGGTTGGGTATTCGAAGGCCGAATGGTTCTTGTCGTCCCAAACGGCGCCGAAGACGTAGGAGCCGATTACAGAAGCCATAAGGAGAAGGCAGCCGTTAACGGTCGTCTCGGAGAGTGACACGGGGCGCCCAAAGATCGACAGGTAGCTCACCATCCCGCCGCACCAGAGGAGTGTGATGACGACAATCCTGCGCCGGATGGTCCAGGAAGGACGACGCATCAATTGTAGCCTTCACGCTTCAGATCGGCGTCGTACTGACGTGCGATCGCGGCAATCTCGTCATCCTTGTCCTTGCCGTTGATGATCGCCCGAGCGCCCTTGAAATCGGAATGCTGGAGGTCGATGAAGTCGTTGAGGTCGCGGCCAGTGAACCACCCCTCCTTCATGCCGGTGACGGCAATCTTCGATGCAACGACGGGATCGAGGGCGAGTTGCGGGTTCTGGTGGACAGGCGAACCTGTCTCGCGTTCGGCACGCTGGTAATTCTTCTCCCACGTCAATTGGACAAAACCGCGCCCGAACCAGGGGTAATAGCGAAGGTTGTTTCTGCGCCAGTTTTCCGAGAGCCAGTAAGCTTCAACCACGGGGCGCATGGTGTGCGCGGTTTCCCAGAAGGAGGTGGCCAGCACGTAAGCGCATTGGTTGCGCAGAAGGCCCTGCCGCTTGCTCTCGTCAATGAGCAGACGGGTGCAGCCAAGGGACAAGTCCATTGGATTTTCCTTTCGGATGATGATTGGCTATGGTCAGCGCCGGGACGAAAGATGAAGCAATTGCCTCGCCAGATCGGTTGGGCTATCTACCGGCAACAGGAAGGGGTTTTCGATGGATACACGACCATTGGCTTTGATCGCGTTTCTGGTGACTATCGCGGCGCGGTGGGTCTACCTGTCGAACCGTGACGGCAGATGGGTTAGCGGGGTGTTTTCCAAGGACCAGACGATGAAGCGCTGGACCGGCACACACTGGGAATGCAGGCCAATGACCAAAGCCGAAGCCTGGGAAGATATGGATTCGCGAATTTGGTAGCCTCGACAGCAGCGGGCAACCGCAACCGCCAGCTTGACGGCCTTCGCGGGTACGCCGCTATCTCCGTCGCTTTCTTCCACACCATCACCGCCTTGGACTATTCCCAAGTCCAGCGCATTGAGTGGACGGTGTACTGGAAGATTCCGGATTTCTATGGCCGGCTGACGAAAATGGTCTTCGCGTTTTTGAACGGCGAGACCCCCGTTGTCATCTTTTTCGTTCTCAGCGGTGCGGTGTTGGTGAAAAGCCTCATGCGCACCGGAGATGATCGAGTGGCGGTTGTGGCGTGGCAGTTTATGGTGCGCCGCTTCTTTCGTATCTATCCAGCGCTGCTGCTATGTCTGCTGGCCTGCTGGACCGCGTTCAATCTGATCGTGAGGCCGATTCCGGTAGAGGAGTTCGTGAAGAACGTCTTCCTCTACGACTTCAAGGTAAACGGCGCGACGTGGACTTTGAATGTCGAGATGATAGCCGCCCCGGTGATCTTGATTGCGTTCTTCGCATTCCGCTACTTCAAGGAAGCCGGGTTGGTGCCGGGCATCATCGCAATCACAGTTGCCTTCGCCTATGTCTACCCGGCATCGCCGCCCGTGAACATCAGGCTTGTGTGGACCTGCTTTGCCCTTGGGATGCTGATCCCGACCAAGGTTGGCAAGTTCGCGGCGTACCTGCTGCCTAGCTACGCGTGGATACCCTCGCTGGCGGTGATGTTTGTCGCCCGGCACACGATCGAGGATATCAGCTTGGCGTTTTGGGTTCACCGCATAGCCGCCGCCGCTCTGGTCACCTCCATCTACTACGGCCAGACCGGACGCTTCGGTGAGTTCCTGGAGCGCCCGTTTTCCCTGTTCCTCGGCGAGATCAGCTACAGCTTTTACCTCTACGCGGTTTTCGTGATGGAGATCATCGACGGCCCCTTCAAGGCATGGCCTTGGGCCGTCTCCCATCCGCTTGAGGTCGGCCTGCCCCTGTCCGTTGCGGTCGTCTTGCTAACCATCCCCATCGCGGTCTTATCATATCGATGGGTGGAGAAACCGTCGATCTGGCTAGGTAACAGGCTGGCGACGTTCTGGACGATCCCACGGCTGCGGATGAGCAAAGTCGCACCCGCCGAATAGGTCACAGCTCGATAGCGACCTTGTACGATCCGGACATGGTTATGAAGCTCGAATTGGCGCCGGGATAAGTGTTGTCTCCCGCCTTGATGGAAAGCGTGGTGCTTCCGGACACGGCATCGCCCGCCACGGCTTTCCCGATCGTGGGGCCGACCCCGCCGATGTAGACGTTATTCACCGGCGAAATGGGGAGATTGACCTCCAGATGGTTGGGAGAACCGGTGCCGATGCTGGTGATCGAAATATCAATCTCCACTGTGCAAAGACCGCGCCACCTAAAATACCTGCCAGCAGCGGACCCTACGAAGCTCGTGGAACTGGGTGATGTGAGCGCTACAGTCCAGGTAATCCAAAACCCCTCGCCTTTGACATTGGTACCCATATTGCTAGGCGAATTGGTTTGCAGCGTGCAAGGCGCGCAGATCTTGGTGAGTGCCGTGTTGCCGTCGATCGCGTTGGCCCGATTGCTCCAGAAAAGAACGGACGGGTTTATGGTGATCCGTGCCGTGGCATCCTCGACGTAGAGGCCCGCACCGAAAGCCAGGGACGACTGGCCGCCGCTGAACAAAATCCGGGCATTGGGGGCGTTCTTGATCCAGATGTTGTGGAAGGTGTTCGCGGGGGGCGACTGGTTGAAAAATCCGGTGCTTGTGTAGAAGCCGGCGAGGTCGATCGTCAGGCCGCCTGTGGACAGGGCGTCATCAATGTACACCCCGGCAATGTTGCAGCCATCCTGAACGCTAGATTTTCCCAAAAAGAATTCGCGGTTCGCGCGCGCCGCAATCGTGTTATCGACAAGCACGCCGACATCGCAACCGAAATGAACCTGCCGGTCTATGTAGACACCACCCATGCCCCCGGCGATGTGAACGCCTACGGTGCAGTTCGAGATCGTATATTCGGACAGGAAAACCTCCGAACCGCGATCGTCCGCTGCGTTGCCATAGACCTGATAGGCGTCGTTGATGACATGCGGCGGGCTGTTGGTGGTGTAGATGCCCTGACAATTGGCATATCTGTGGCCGTCCCAGCAACGCTGGCTTGTCGCGGTCACACCGGCAGGTTCGCTGACCGGCACGTCATCGATGACCACCGCCGACATGAACTTGAGTTCGAGCGCGGCACCTGCCGTCATGGTCGTGGAACTGGTGATCTTGAACCCCTTGAGGGTCCATTCCCGCTTTTCAGCCGAGGCGTTGCCGAACGTCAACAGGGTCTTTGTGGTCGTTGCGCCGGCATAGACCAGCTTGCAGGCGGATGACCCCGGCCCAACGATCGATTTCCGATCGAGGGCGGGGAACGTGATGGTATCGGTGAACTTGTAGGTGTTGCCGCTCAACTCTATCGCGTTGACGATGTTGAGGGCATTTGCCCATGCCTGAAGCGCAACAGTATCATCCGCAGAGCCGTCGCCAGCCGCACCGAACATTTCCGGGGTGGGGCGCCAGCGGTTGCGGTTGAGGACACGCACCCACGCACCGCTAGCACCTGTCGGGGCGCTTGCGGGGGGGACGAAAAAACCCTGCTGCGGGTCTGCGGTAACACCGGATGCTAGGTTTGACGAGGACCAGATGAACGGCCCTTCGCGACCGCCTTCGGTGAGGTAGGCAACGGTGTCTTTTGTGGCGTTGAGCGCGGCGAGAGCCGTGCGCGTGGCGACATATGGTGCAGTGTCGAGCACATCGCGAACGTCTTCCGCTGCCGTCTTGGTAAGCAGCGACCGGCCAAAGGGAGTTGTCGTCAAGGCTGCGATGGCAGTCAGATCAGCATCGAGCGGCTGCGCACCAATTGCCGAGACATTGATAAATGAGATGGAGGACGTCCCAATGACGATGGGGTTATCAGTTGCAACCGCCCAGATTGTGTCTGCCGCCACGGTGCCGTCCGTAACGAATACGCGAGCCCCCTTCCTGACATCGCGATTGTTGCTGAAGTCCTTGGCCCGGCGCCATACGCCGGTATCCGCGACATAGATGCCGTTCTGGGAAGCCGTCGTTTGATCCTTAACCAGCACACGGTCACCGGTGACCACCGACACACCGTCAATGGTCTGCACGCCGCTGAACGTGATATTGCCGGTCGTGGCAACGCGGCACGGCCCCTTGATCGCGGTCGAGCTGGAGAGGCCGTCAGAACGGTCGATGGCGATTGAGGTCATGTGGATGTCCCATAGAAAAGGGGGCCGATCCGTAAGAAGCGGCCTTGCGAAAATTCAGTTTTTGGGCTTGAGTGCGCGGCTATGCAGAAATCGGCCGCTTTGGATTTTCTAGTCGCTTCCCTGATAGGAGCGGTGTTGCTGGCAATCGTCGGGTTCTTCGCCCAAGGCGATGGTCTGTCGTTCAACTACTGGCTCAAGAACACCCATGAGCCTTGGTACTGGGCACTCCTCGGGATCATTGTCGGGTCCGGGCTGCGGTATCTCAGGCATTGAACCAGTTCGTCGCGTTCATCACCTTTGCCGCAGGCTGGTCATTGGCCTGCCGGCTGCTGATAGGCTCCGTAAACCCGATTGCTTTGTTTGCGGTCTGGCTGGTCGGATTCGTGTGGGGCGTCGGCTACATTGCCGGCGGATTGCGAGAGGCTGATTTGCTTCTGAAACGATGGCTGCAAATGATGGCGGGGACACTTGCCATCGCCTTGATCGGTGCCAAACTCCTCAGTTGAACGGGCGAAGGGGTTGCGGCATGACGCTTTGCTGCCCATAGGTCGAACGTCGCTTGCTCTCCTGCCTCCTGGTAAAGCCGGGGCTTGCCACTTCCCGCAGCGAGTTCATGAACAGGAAATCCAGCGCCGGCCGGACATAATAGAGATTGGCATAGGGCGTGTTCTGGGTTGCGAAGTTTAGCCAGTCGGCAAGTTTGATCTGTTCGTCATCGCTGATGCTGGCGTCCCGCGCCTTCATGATCAGGTCGAGCGCATCGAACGCCGTGCCCAGCGCCGGCCCCATTGCGGTTTCAGCCGGGCCAGAGCCGAAGCGGTTGACGCGACCGAAGAGATAGTCGCCATAGATGCCGGCGGCACCGCCCTGTACGAAGGCAGCGCCCCATGTTGCGGGATCGGCGGGATCGCGCGGCGGCCAATAGCCCTTGGTCAAATCCTTCATGGTCATTGCGGCGTAACCTGCCATTGTGAGGCCAGCCAGCATTGTCCCGATATGCGCCGTCTGCTGGAGCGCTGCACCCTTCCTGAAGCCGAACACGGCGCGGCCAATCGCTCGCTGTGAAAAGGCGATAGGGAAGCCCTTGAACTGCATGATAAAGCGGATGCCCTCGCCCGCCAGCGTGCCGGGGCGCGTACCCCATGTCGTGGTGCGGCGGGAGCGTGCATCCGTTTCTATGACGCCATAGGAGGTTTCATCGGCAACGAACCGGCGTAGCGACATCTCGATATCATGGCGGGCGGCTTCGACATTCTTGCCAAGCCCCGCAAATGCCTCGTCGGGAAGGGCTTGGATACGATCAGGGGTCAGGTAGAGATTGCCGTTGGCCTCACGCAAAGGAGCCTGTCGGATGACATTCCACTTCGCCTCATCGATCCCGTGCAGGCCAAGAACATGCTTGTACGCGGCCGGCAGGTCGGCAAACGCGGTCTTGGCCCTCATGCCCATCTCAGCCGAGATCATTCGCCCTGCTGCGGCGCGCTGGATATCGGTCCACCAGGATAGGCCATTCCAGCGAAAGAACGTCTCCTGCATCTTCGACAGCCGACCCACAGGCCCGTCAACAGCGGCAGCCGGCGAAACGATGTGACCGATCAGCCCGTCAAACCCTTCGCCCAAGAGATAGGAGATTTCCGCGACCTCCCCCTTGGGTCTGCCGTGAATGATGCCGTCCAGTTGATTGACGAAGCCCTTGAAGAAGCCGGAGCCGCGAAACTGCGAAGCGAGGCCGCCCGTGACGGTATCCGACATGGAAGACCAGATCGCCGCACCAAGCTTTGCCATTGACTGGACAGCCCGGATATCCCCACCGATCTTGGCCGCCGTCGTGTCCACCGGACGTGAGATCAGACCCGTCGAGATATCGAGTGCATGCCGCAGCGAGCCCGCGTCGGCATCAAGGCCCTTCATACGCTTGGTCTTCTCGGCCGGCGAAAGCTTGGCATCCTCCTTGATCGTGCGCTTCAGGCCATCGACCAGAGAACCGAACATGACTTCTGGGTTGGGCCCGAGCGCCTCCATGTTGGCCGCGACCTTTGCAGCCGAACGCAGGTGCGCCACCATGCCGGAAACCGTGTTGCCGTAGCCGAATTCATCACGATAGGCCAAGGCGGACTCCGCATCCTTGAAATGCAGGACGCGAGACTTGCCGAGCGACTTCGCAAGGTTAGCGGGGCTGACGCGCTGCCCGATCTCTCTTGGTGTTGGCTTGTTCGGCAGACCGGTGACCAAGGTGTCATAAATGCCGGAAAGCGCCTCCTCGATCTCCTTGGCTGAACCCGCGTCAGGAAAGGTCTTGGCCATGTCCAGCTTTGGCAGGACGGAAGCAATCCAGCTTTCCTTGCCGGCGGCGATCATCTTCATGTCGTCGTGGGTCTGTGCGCCGGCCCAGCCATCAAGCTTGCCGATCGATGCCCCGAGCCTGTTCAAATCGGTACGGCTCATCTCGGCATAGGTGGAGAACAGTTTGGCGACGTATTGGGCATCCTTGTTGCCGGTGATGCCAGGCTTTCCGCCCTCCTTCAGTTCGGCCATTTCGCGCATGATGTCGATATCCAGTCGCGGATCACGTAGCGCATGGATGAGGTGTGGACGCTCTGCCTGCATTTCGCCCAACAAGCCGCCCAGATAGCGACCCTCATAGGCTCCGTTCAAAGCGGCGACAGAGTTGCGCCCGCCCTCTACGCCCTTCTGTGTACCCTCCAGGACGGCAAGCAGGGCCTTCTTTGGCGACATGCCGGCATTGATGAATCCGGTCACGGATTGATCGAGGCGATCCCGCACCAGAATGTTGAGCGCGGCGTGGCGCTTTTGTAGTGCGGCAGCGACCCTGGTGCGCTCAGCCTCACGTTCGGCGAAGGACTTCAGCTTGTCGGCCATGCCGTCGATGTTGCCGCTGGCCTGCAAGCTCTGCTTGTATTCGGCCATGCGCTGGAAGGCGGCTTCGATGTCGTCGCGATTGAGTTGCTGGCCTGAAGCCGCATTGGCCGCATTGAAACAGTCGTCGCCGATTTTGTAGCGGATCTTCACAGAAGGCACCCCGCTACGGACTTGAGCGCTTCGCCATAGGCAGCGCCAGTTTCGAAATCGGCCTGAGACTGGGAAAGCGTCATAACGTCTTCCTCGGTCAAGCGGCCCTCAGATGCAAGTTGCGCGATGTCGGCTTCCTCATGAAAGCCCCCAGTCTGTGGATCGACACGGTATTGAGCAGCCAGCGCCTTGCTGTCGTCCGGCTTGGCAATTGCCGTCTCGGCCTGCTTGCGGCCTTCCGGGATGGGATCGGGGCGGGCTTTGGTAGTGTCCACTGCGGGGCGAATTGGCTGAGCTGACGCTTGGCCCCGCGCGGCAGCGGCGGATGCGGCATCCTTGTGTTTCGAGAGAATGTCGATCTTGTTGGGGTCGAAGACTGCATAGACATCGGAAGGGATATCGCTTGCATCCGTGTAGCCAGGGTCGCGGCTGTTCTTGAAAACTACCCCGTCATGCCCTTCGGCCTTCGCGGTCTTGATGGCATCCAGAAGCTCGGAATCCACAACTTCGGCGCCCTTCCGATCGATGATCTTGGGATTGTCCATCCGCAGGCGAGTGCGCAGTATCTGGCCTTCCTCGATCAGCCCCTTACCCCGGATCAGTTTGACGATTGCCTCATTGATTTTGGTGTAGAACTCGCCGAGTTTGCCCCGAAAAATCTTGGCGGCAACGCCCTCTTGATAGGGGTTTACCGTTTGAGCGTAGCCCTCCGAGACCCGAGCATCCGACGAGAAGAAGAACGCTTCGCGGGCAGACCCAACCTGAGTTTCTGTCCCTAGGAATTTTGGGTCGAACCGTTCGAAATCGGCCAGCGTGCCGTGATACGCTTCCACTGGCGACATGCCAGCGGGGTCTGGCTGTGTCCGGATGATGCCGTTCGCCGGGTTGTCCCGGCTGATTTCATCCGCAATCCGCGCCATCGGCTCGGTCGAGTTCGGCGACAGGTTTACGTCGTCTCCCCTGACAACAGCGTCGATGCCCTCGTTCAGGGCAATGCGCGCCTCCTGTGTGGTGCGGAGCGTCGAGAGGCGCTGTTCTGCCTCGGCACGGACGCGCGCGTCCACGCGGCTCCCTATGGCGCCATGGACCGTTCCAAATGCGCCACCGATCAGAGCAGCCGTCGCCATCTGCGAAAGCGTAGCCTGCCAGGACACGTCGTCGCCGAACTTGGCCCGCTCTCCTGCCGTGGCAACGCTGGCGATGCCGGTGTTGAGAGCGGCATCCGCCGCCGCCGTGAGGGCATGGCCAGCGACATAGCCGAAACGGGCGATCTGCGCCGCCTTTACCGTCTCGCCGACAACCGGAATGTAGTTGATCGGGTCGAGCGCCTGGCCGCCAAGATTGCCGATGAAGGCCGCGATGGGTCGCTTTGAAGCGTAGTGGTCCCTGACCTTCTGCGCATCATCGAACTGGGCAAGAGATGCGGCTCGGGCGGTAGTCATGCCCGCATCCCAAGGGATGTCTTTCCGAAAGAACGGCGAACTTTTGTATTCGTCCTCGGACAGGGCGCCCATGTCGGCACGGCGCTGAGCCATCTCCTCCGGGGTTTCGCGCTTGTATGTAAACCCACCTTCGCCGTTCGGAACGATCCGAGGGGTGCCGGGAGTGGTCGGCGCTTCTTCGGGAACCAATTTGTCTTTGAGGAAAGTGCCCAGTCCAAACGACTGCAACACGCCGCCCTTGGCCTGGTCCATCAGCGTCGATGTAACGCTCAACGGCTGTTCCATGGCCGCGTCAAACAATTCCTGTCTGTTCGCGCCGCGATATGTCGGGCCGGGCGTGAACGAATAGACATCGCTCATAGCTGGTCAAGGCCCTGTGGCACGACGCCGGAGACGGGAGAGTTCGTCTGAGGTGCGAATGGCTGCGGGCCGCCGGCAAGCGGATTTACCGGGGCCGCGCTCGGTGCAGCCTTCGCCATATTCGGCTTGAAGATGATCGGATTGCCCTGCGCGTCGGCAACGGCAGCGCCAAGGTACGGGTCGATGAACACATACCCCCCACCGGAATTGCGGAAATAGCCTTCGCTCAGAATGCGGTTGATGGAATCGCTGGTGACTGCGTTCATGATTGCGTTGCCACCGGTAGCGCGACCAGCGTAGAACTGGGCCTGGCTTTCATGCAGGCTTTCGGCGTAAGCGGTCGCATCGTCGGGATTGTCGAACTTCCCGAGGAACTGACCTTTTTCGCCCCAATATTTGATGGCTTCGTCATTCGACATGACCTTGCCTTCATTCGAAACGGTCGGGATAAGCACCTCCTGACCCGCGTCGTTCTCGTAGGACATCGAACGCACCGTACTGATGGTGCCGTCGTCGTTCTTCACCACGGGCCTTGTAGCAAGGTCGATGTTACCAGCCGCAATCTGGCCCTTGACCGGCCCGCTCGGTCCAGCGGCAGGAGGAGCAAGCGCCGTGGTCAGCGCGGCTTTCACGTCAGGCAGCGCCGCCTGGAGTCCTGAAACAACCGCCTCGGCATCCTGATTGTTCGGCACGATGATTTGCACGTTGTCGGCGGTCACCGGCTTGACATCGCCATAGAGGTCTTTGGCCACGCCAGCGATTGCCTGGTCCATGGTCTCGCCGTTGCGGAGCCGGATGTTGACCGAATTGTTGATTAGCTTCGCGTCCCGGGTGGCGCGGGTGTAGTTGTCCGCTGTGCCATTGGACAAGCCATAGTAGAGGTCGCCAATCTGGCCCTCGTCCATAAGGGTTTCCTGAACCGCCTGGTCGATGTCTGATGTCTTGATGTCGTTGGGGATCTTGCCGGCCAGCTTGGATGGATCGACCATGGCGGCTTGGAACAAGCGCTGCGCCGCGCCCTCATCTCCCCGAGAAAGAGCCTCGAATGCGCCTTCCGTGATGTCTGGCAGGCCGCTCTTCACCATCTGGTTGAACAGGATCTTGCGCTGGCCGGGGTCGTTGGTGGCCATGATGATGCTGGACACGGCACCGATGCGGTTTGCCTGCGGCTGGTTCTCGTCCTTCCAGATGTTCACGGCGTTGTCCGCGATGTCCTTGGGCAACGGCTGTGGGTCACGGATTCCAAGCTGCTGCTGCGCCGCGATCGAGGCGGCTACCGCGCTTTGGTAGTTTCCTATGGCCGGTGCGGCTGCCCATCGCGCCGCAACGGCAGGGAATGCCTGCTTGACATAGGTTGCCGGGTCAGCCTCCCGAGCCTTCAGCGTTGCGTCGGCGGCACTCGACAGGAAGTCATAGCGCTTCTGCTCAAGAGCGGCATCGTCACCAGACGAGACCGGCTTGGCCTCATCCACCACCTTCTTAATGTCGCCGGCCGACATGGTACGCATGTCGTAAGCCTGCTTGCTGGTCTGGAGAGACGAGACGAAGGAGCTATAGCGCGATGCTCCGTCCTGTGGTCCGTAGGCTTGGAAGAACCGTTCTGCGCTGGGTATATCACCAGAATAGGCGCCGGTGTTGAGGATAGCGGTCGGTGCGTTCGCTGTCGCCACCTCTATGCCGGCGCGACTCTCCACCGCGATCTGGTTGCGGCGCGTTTCGGCTTCGTTGTCGATGACTGCGCGCTGTTCCGGCGAGATGTTCCTATACCAGTCGGGATTAACGTCCTGACCGGCGGCTTGCGCTGCATATTGCAGGCGCGTCTTGTAAGCCATGGCATTCTGCGGGCCCTTATCGGAGCCGGCAGGACGCTCGTACATGATCATGGCTTCGGTGGCGGACTTCACGTCCTTTGCATTTTTTAGCAGGCCAGCGGCATTGCTCTCGTTGTGCGTCAGCTCGTGCTGGACGAATGCGAGTTGGGTGCCGAAGTCGCGCCAGTCGGTATGGTTCTGCTCAGCGAACGCCTTGAGGCTGCGGGCTCTGTTGGAATTCCACTGCCCGATGCCAATGGAGTCTGACCCATCCGACCCGTCGCCCCCGTTGCGGGCGCCCGTGTTGAGGGTGCTTTCGGCCATCAGATTGCCGACGATGCCGGCAGCCTGCTCCTTTGTCCAGCCTTGGCTCTGGAAATAGCCTACTGCGGTCGAGGCGCGTTCGGCGACATTCTGCGGCATTGGCTTGGAGATGATGGACGGGTCTTGGTCCACGGCCAGCTTGCCACGGGAGAACTCGGCATCTTCAATGAACTGCTTGCGCCTCACCTCTGCCTGGTTGGGGTCGAGAAGGCCCGACTGTCGCCCCTGCTGGATGGCGCCTTCGATGTCCTTCTTTGCCTTGTCCCTTACGTCAGGAGGCGTGTTCGGATCGACATAGAGGCGGCGGCTGGTCTCAAGCGCGTTGTCGAACGCAACAGTCTCCGCTTCGCGTTGCATCGTGACGCCATGGTCATTGATGCCGTCGTTGACGCGCAGTGCGTCCGTCCCGGCGCTGAGCGACCAGCGCTCGCGCATCTGCGGATCGCGGATGAGGTTCGCGGCGGTCTTGACGACCTGGCTGGTTTCAGCCGGAGCGCGCTTGCCATAGGTTGCGTAGTCCGGATCGTTGGCGAACTGGTTCTTGACCTCAAGCAGGCCCTTGGTCTTCTCGGCCTCGGCACGCGCGATATCGACCGTGTTCTCTTGCTGCTGCTTTTCACGGCCGATAGCCGAGAGATCGGCGCCAACGCTTGCGATACCGCGGCCGATGGCGCTCGTGTCGTATGAGGCTATCGTCCGACCGGAGCGGAGATTGTCCGGCCCGGAAAGATCAAGAGAACTCGGCAATCTAGCCATATGTGGAAAGGCCCTTCGCTGCCGTGCCAAAGCCGCTGAACACCGAGCCGAGCAATGAAGCCTTGCCCGATGCGCGCGTCCCCTTCGCCTGATCCCTCAAGCCTGCCGCGCGGGAATAACCGCCATACAGCGAGGAGTTGGCATTGTACTGCGCCTCACCTGTCGTATCGGACATCAGCTTGACGATGGTCGGGGCATCGGTCCCCGCTCCGGCACCAGAGGCAGCAGCGATGGCCTGAGCCCTGGAATTGATGATGCGGCCCTCCCGCTGCTTGGCTATGGCGTCGCGCTGTGCCGCCGCGGTCTCTTCCTTGGCCTTCATGTCCAATTGCTGGGCTTGGAATTTGGCGTCGGCGTTCGCAGCCGCACCGGCCGCGACCGTGCCGACACCGGAAATCACGCTGCCGAGCGCGGCCAGCGAGGAACCCGTCGAGCCGGCAGCAGCCGAGCCGCCGAACAGCGCGCCAATTACTGGGAGGAATGCCATATAAAGACCTCTTGCCCGTCCTTGATTTCAGACAGTTCGAACCCAACCAGTTTCAGAAGCTTGGCCGATGACGGGAATTGCGCATCCTTGACGGTGTAGACTTCCGATTCCCCGAGCTGCACCGCCTTGCGAAGCAACAGGCGCGCCATTTTCAAAACCGGCCTTGCGTATTCTGGCTTCTGCAATGAGGTCTGGAACCAGAGCCAACATTTGTCAGCACCCCAAGCCAGCCCGCCGGAGCCAGCAAACTCGCCGTCATCGATCCCCACGAAGGCAACTGCCGGCCAGTCTATGGTGACATTCAGCGCCACAGCGATCCTATGCGGGTCGGCAGGATGGATGGTGAGCATTACCCGTTGTCCGTGATGCCCATCACGAGCGAGGTTAGGGTGACGGTGTTCGGCGAACTGCATTCGAGGCAAACGCGACTGTCAGTCGACCATTCGCCAGGGAAAGTCCACGCTTCCTCCTCGGCAACATCGCTCAACACAATCGCAGGCGCCGTCTGGCCATCCTTGTAATCCGGCATTGGGAACAGCGGCCGGTTCGCATTGTCGAACTCGGAGCCGTAGCGCAGTCCAGCACGGACAAAGTGCGTCATGATCAGCCCGAGGCTGTCGACCTTCTTCTTCTGGAGCATCGCCGTTCCGCCGGCAGCGGCATAGGCCAGCCGGGAAGACTTGTAGCGCATCCGATAGGGAAGACCGGCAATCCAATTCGTGACCGCAGATGCGACCGTGATGTTCCCAGAACCGTCAACGACATATTCAAGCGGCACCGAAAGCCCGGCGACGGCCTGCACCAAGGGCGCGCCATCGGCCCAGACCACCACGGTTTCGCCGATAAGATGCGTTCCAACCGCAACGGTTGTAGAGGCCGGGCTGTTGGTCCCCGATGCATGGGCATCCATAACCCTGCACAGCGTCGAAGGCTTGACGTCAGTGTCGAGAGCCATCTTTTCGATATAGCGTACCGTCGAGCCGTTCACCGTGCGCTTGATGACGAAATAAACACGATCCTGATCATCGGCGGGCAGCACGGCAACGCTTTCGAATTCCCCGTCAGTCTCAATCGGGATGAAGGCCAAAACCTCTTCCAGCGGTTCATAGACGACGCAGACGCAGGAGCCGTCATCCATGACGACCCAGATCCGGGTATCGGGGCGGCGCTGGACAGAAACCGTTTTGATCGTCCCGGAGAACAGGTCGGTGGCAAGCTTGCTGACCTGTGTGGCATTGTAGTCGCCATTCGCCCCATCGAAGGACAGTTCGAACAGCGCCTTACCAGAGCGGTCGACAAAGATGCCCCTGGTGTCGATGCGGGCCGGGTCCACGGAAGAAGCACCAGTGGATGACGAATCCTTGATCGAAAGGTTGGTCGGCGTCAGCGGCTCATCGAGCGAGGACGACTTGCAGGTCGATACAGCCCCTTCCGTGCCAATCAAGAGGCGCTGAAGGGCAAGAAGCCATTGGGTGTCGTTTACTCCCCCTGTGGCGATGGAGCGCGATATTGGCCCGCTGTCGCCTTCGGTTTCGTCGTCAAAGTCCTCAAAGCCATCCGAGACGGAACCCCAGATGCGATCCGATCCGGACCACCAAAGCCGACCCTCGGCGAATGTCACAGCGGCAGGCCATATCTGGTTTTCTGACCACTCGCATTCCCGCCAATCCGCCGTGGCGTCCGAGCCATGGAACGGGGTCAGGACTTCGATATTGACCGAGGTCGGGCTGTTGTAACCTGTTACCCGACAAATGCCGGAACCGCCACCGCCGTCGTAATCGGCAGTAATGGTCGCCACACCTGAAGTGTATGAGCCTGCCCCGAAGCCAAGCTTATACCAGATGATGGCATTGTCGTCATTGTCGTCGTTGGTCAGCGGGCCGATGTTGGCGGTTATATCGATTGTGCTCTCACCGCTTTCACGGCGGAATTCCTTGAAACCCGTATCCGCGCCATCGAAAGAACGATACCAGCGCAGTGTACCGGCCCAGGTTCCGGTGACTGTATAGGTCCAGTTGCGATCATCGTAGAACGACGTGCTGCGGACGCCGGTTACCTTAAAGGCATCGGTAAACTGACCATCCCCAGCAAGATTGGTCGAGCAGGAAAAACCTTCATGAAACAGGGAAAACAATGTCCCAACATGGTTGGCATTGAAGAATGCCGACGATGCCGTGAGCGTCCCGTTGCCCTCCGTCACGCTGGGGGTAAGCTTCACATCGCGGGTTGTCCCGACTGTGAACGGCCCATTGTTCGGCTGGTAGTTGACAATCGACCATGAGCGGTTGGTGCGGCGCTCGATGCGCTGCGGGCGGTAGCCCCCGCAAGCCACGAATACCACGTCGGCAGACTGCGCGAAACGCATCGTGAACAGGTCGGCCTCAAGCCATTGCGTCGGCAGCGTCATGACGCCAGCCGCCTCGATGGTGACGCTATCGACCCGCTTCAGTTGCTCCAGTTCGGATTGGATGAGAAGGAAGAACGATGCCCCGGTTGGGGTGAACGCCAGGGAGTGCGTGCCGGTGCGCAGCGTGGTCTCGTTGATGTACTCGTCACCGCCAGAGGTGGAGCCGACACGCAGTGTCACAGGTCCGCGCTCGACAACGATGCGAAGCGCGTGTTCCGTGCCGATCTGGTTGACGGTGACCGTTTGTGCTGCCGATGCCTTGGAACCGCGCGCAAGTGCGGTCAGGTTGAGGAAGCCGCCGGAGATTGTCGAGGTCGCCCCATCGGTCGCCGTTAGCGTCCATCCCGTCGAGGCAGAGAACGTACCACTGGCAATAGCGGCAGTCACAGCCGGCCTGGTCACCAGAACGTCACCCACCTTGACGCGGAACAGCTGATCGGTGAACTCCATCAGCGCCGCATCGGTGGCGCCGAACACGAACTCTTTCACACGGCAGATGTCGTTGGTATGGGTGGTCGAGATGTATTGAAGGCCGGGGCGCATGAACGCCGGCCCGGATGTGAGAGGCAAAAGATTGGTCTGCTGTTCGGCAGCCAGTCGCATGCGCTGAAGGTCAACGCGCGGCAGATGCTTCTTATCCTGCACGCCTACGTTGAAAGCCTGAAGGTAGATATTCTGCTTGGGCATGCTAGTTGTTTTCGTTCCGGTCGGTGCCGCCGAAAGAGCGAAGCCTTGACCGAACCAGCCGGCCGCGCGGGCTGAACTGCACGCGCTCATCGACGGCGTCGAGCGTCTTGGCGTTCTTCAGCCGCTTTTCGTAGATGCCATAGAGATCGTTGCGGTTGCCGCGATCGGAGGAGATCGGAAGCCCACATTGGAAGGCGAGGAAGGCTTCCATGGTCTTGGCGAAGGGCTGGCGCCATGCCGCGACGTTCCAGCCGTATTCGTCGTCATCCGAAACATAGCGAACATAGAGCGGGTCGATGTTGGCGTACCAATAGCCCGTCTCGTCCTCATAGTTCTCATAGCTTTCGACAAACGTGCCATCCGAGGAAATGGAGGCGGTACGAACCCAATCGGTCGGTTTGGAGAAGGCATAGGTGAGGCCGAACAGCGGGGCCACGTCCTCATCATTGGAAAGCTCGACTGCGCGAATCGAGAAGTTCCACAGCCCTTGGGTGAGCATGTAGTCGCCAGCATCCTGCCAAGCCGAATCCAGCGCATTGCGGGCCGCGCTGACTTCGGTCAGGCTGGACAGTCCAGCCGCATTGCCGAGCAACTGGAGCGCGCCGCGATAGATTGCCAGACGGTCAGCCATGGGGAACCTCGCATTGCATTGAGATGACCCGGCCGCCCGTAAGAGTATCGACCAAGCCCGCTATCCGTACCGCCTCTTCTGCTGAGGCCCCGGCATACAGAGCACCCAGAGCTGGCGGCATCCCTGATCCCCACGCCATGAATTTGGCGCTTTCAATGTAGGAGTGACCATCTTCGAAGACTTCGATCTTTCGCCCGATGGCTACGATGCGGGCGTCGCCTTCGGGCTGCGCTTCAGACCGGTCGCTTTCGATCCACTTCAACAGTTTAGCGGCAAGTGCCCACTGCCCCGTTGCACCAGCCGCCCGCCCATCCTTAAGACGAAACAGCTTGGTTTCCTTGCCGGGCTGTATCCACCCGTTGCATGTGCCACGACTATCGGCGGCGAGGATGCCGTCCCGATACGCCAGCGTGGTCATGCGGCAAGCCCGCTGGCCTTGGCGGCATGGGTAATGGCCGCCAAGGTTGCTTCGAGCCGGCTCTTGTGGTTGCGGCTGACTTCCATGACCGGATCTTCGGTCAGCACACGCCAGCCAGTCTTGGGGGCATGGTTGACCTTGTAGCCGGCCGGGACATCGGGGATATCGGCGGGCTCGGCGGCAGGAGCGGCACGCGCGTGCAGTTCGAGCGAATGCAGAACAGCCGTTTTGACGAAGCCAACGCCGACTTCAACGACAAGGAGATGTAGGCGCCAGGCGCGGTCTTCCGGCCAGACGATCACCTCATCATCGACAAAGACCTTGCTGAAGACATTGGCCCAGTTGCCGGGCACCATGACATCCGCCGGCGTCATGTCGACCGGGACTTTCATGCGGCGCAACGTGCGGGTAAGGTCAGCGGCGTTGACCGCTGTCTGCGCGGGAATTTTCATGATTTGCCTCATGTTTGTGGGGCGGTTCGGGGCCCAGCCGAAGCCAGGCCCCTCGACCGCAGGTGGAGGCAACACCGCAGCCGAAGCCGCAGGGTTGCGTATCAGGTAATGGCAACGGGCGCCGCTACCGTGGCGGCTGCACCAGAGACCGATGCAACCTGGTAGCGCTTGTACTTGGCGGTGCCGACGTTGACGGCATCGACAAGATCACCAACGCGCATGCCCTTGGTCACGCCGTCCGAGAAGTAGGAAGCGCCGATAATGGTGGCGTCCGCATCCGGGGTAGCGTTGAGGTACAGAAACACGCGCGGCAGTGAACCGCCGACCGGGTTAATGACCATTGCGAGGTTGTCAGCGACATAAGCCATGTTCGTTCTCCTTACGTGGCCACGAACGCCGAGCCGTCGTGAGTGATTTTCACGATGCCGGTGTTCTGGAGGATTTTGCCCGCATGGAAGACGGAGGCGCGAGACCAGGACGTATCCTGCTTCTCGTCGTAGCCGATGGCGATCGACTCCTCACCCACGTTCACCGCATAGCCGATGGCGTCGCGATGGAACATGTAGCAAAGTTCCGATGCCGTACCGAGGCCGGTGATGCGGCTCGAAACGGCCCAGTTGATGCCCATCCAGCGGAACATCTTGCGCGCCGGGCCGCCGAACGGCTTGACTTCCACGTAGTCGCCCGAAGCGAATTCGGTCGTCTGCATGAGATAGCCACGGAAGGCCGGCGTGATGATGCAGAACATATTGTTCTCATCTTCCACGGGGACATCCGCATTGCCGAGGATAGCCTGAGCGCCGGCAACGGTTGCGAGCGAAGCGGTGCCCGTGCCGAAGTCCTGCGTGGCGTTGGCAAGCTCAGCAAGCAGGGTGAGGTCGATGTCGCGGTTGATGACCGCCATCGAATTCATCTGCATGATGCGCTTCTGGTCGCCCTGCGAGGCGAAGATGTTGAACCCGGTCAGCTCATACGGCGCATGCTTTTCAACAAGCGTCGCGGTCTGCTGGGAGTTGGTCGGGTTGCCATACGGGATCTGTCCGTTGGTCCCACGGGTAACGGCAGTGTCGGTACCGGAGCCGGCCACCAGGAACGTAGCCTGATTGCCCTTGATCACCGATTCCTTGGTCGTCATGGCCTTGAGCAGGCTCACGCGCTGCTCGAAAGCCCCGACGAACTCCTGCCGATACTGAATCATTGCGGCTTCGATAGCCATGATCGTATCCTTTCAAGATTGAGGGGGTTTGGAGCCGCAGATGCGCAGGGTGGCCGCAGGCGTTCCGGGGCCGCTTTGCGCGGGGTGGCCGGTGTCCTTCGGGGCTTCACGTCTTGGGCGGTTTGAAGAAATCCGTTCGATGGGGCCGTTGCCGGGGTGGCCATCGTTCGGACAGTAAAAAGGCCCGCCAAAGCGAGCCATTCATCCTCTGACTGGCGTCAGGAATTCCTATTTCTTGCGCTTCAGTTCCTTTTCCAGGAGCGTGGCGTATTCCTTGTCGAGACCCTTTTCGTAGTACTCATCGGTCCCGATGATCTTCTTGATCTCTTCGATGCGGGCGGTGTGCTTGCGCTCACTGTCGCTCGTGGTGAAGGCGACATCGCCGAACTTGTCGCGCCCCATATCCGAGGCCCACGCGATGAATTCGGGGATATCTCCGAGCCTGCGCCCGTCGACACGGGCTTCCGCCCATTTGGCGCCGAGGCCAGGAACCGTTTCGATCCAGCGATGGGCAATGGTGGTGTTGGCCTTGTATTCGCCGTGCGCCCAATCTTTGCGGAGGGCATCCTCTGCATTTTCGGAGGCGGCTCTGTCTTCCTCCGCCTGCTTTGTTGCCGCCGCCTCTGCCATCTCGACGTACCATTCAGAGGCAATCTCGACCACGGCGGGCGGCGCGTTCTTCTTGTGCGCGAACTCCGTGAAGCTGGACAGGATGGGCTTGTCCTCGTCCACCATGCGCTTGGTGACGGTTTCCGGCAGCTTGTAGCCGGTCGGATCGTCCGGGATGCCTTCTTCCTTGCGCCAGGCTGCCATTGCCTTTTCATCGGAAGGATCAGGCATTGAGGTCTTGGACTTCCCAGATCGGATGATCTTTTCCTTCTCGACAAGCGCCTTTGCAACGCCGGAGAGCGAGCCGTAGCGCTTCAGGAGCTTAAGAACATCCTCGTCTTTGCCGGCCGCTAGTTCGCGCCAGTTGTCCGGGAGGGCGGCTTCATCCTTTTTCGGAGGATTGGCCTTCTCGAACTCGGCAAGCGCCGCTGCGTTTTCCTCATCGGACTTGGTGGAGTCGGCGACGAACTCTTTTGCAGCCTCGCCAGACGCCGGTTTGTCTGCGCCGGTCTTTGCTGCGTCGGAAGCCTTCGACGCGTCTGCCGCCTTATCCTTGCCCGCCTCAACTGCCTTCCCGGCGTCATCGGCAGTCTTCGTGGTGTCGTCCACCTTATCGGCGACGATATCGCCTGTCTGTTCGGTCATTCCTTCGCCTCTTGCCTCTTGCCTCGAACTGGTTTGGCCGCTTGAGCTTCGAGAGCCTTGAGCGTTTCAGGGCGGGTCATCTTCACGATCTGCGCGCCAGCAAAGCGGCGCCCCTCGTGAAAGTCGGTTGCCCTGCGGCCATCCTCGCCACCAGACCGGTAGCTGAGGTCGTAGTAGTTGCAGACCTGATGGATGATCCAGTCCATTGCCATCTGCTGCTGGCCTTCATTGGCCTTGCCGGCGATCACGGCTCTAATGGCCATGAGGATGTCTTTGTCGTAGGCGGCCGGGGAATGCGCTTCCGTCACCAGCCAAGCGCCTTTGCGATGGCGGCGCAGACCGCGATGTAGGTGAGCACCATTGCTAGGACGATGCCGCCAACAAAGGCCGCAGCGATGAGCATAACTGCGACGGCTGTGCTCACTGGAAACCCTCAGGCAGAATGAGGCTGCTGTTGGCCATGCTGGAGACCATCGCTTCCAAACCAAAGTCGATATTAGCGACGGCCATCTCTCGATACTGGCGCCGTTCAATCCGGCCTTTCGATCCTCTACCGATCGCAGCGCCGGCACAGAACGCCAGTACGCCAGCGATCGCCTCAACGCTCATAGGCGATTGAGATGTGTGGATGCGGATAGTTTCGCCGATGGCATGCATCAGGCGTTCGTGGCTTTCGCCAACCTTCACTTTTCCAATCGCCATAGTTGCCTCCTATGGTTTGCGATTGAGGTTCTGCTTCAAAAGCGCCGTGATGCCGAGCGATGTTTCACGTGGCATATCGCGATGAGTAACGCAGCCGGCCAGCGCAATGAGCAGCAAGAGCGCGCTACCGCGCATTGATCAGATCCTTGACCATCGTCGGGAAGGAGCCAAACAGAAAGCCAGCCGATGTGAACGCCAGCTTTTGCAAGGGGTCGCTTATTGCCGCCCCGCTCATCGCGAGATAGCAGACCTCAAGAATGGTGCAGAAGCACACCACGACGAGCAGTATCCAGCCCGACATGATGATGAACTCGGCTACCCTGCCGATCTGCGGGGTTTCGCTCACGCGGCCAAGCCTGCCTGTTGCAGTTTCACAGCGGTGTCCGCGACCTGTCCGCCAACCTGTGCGCCGCCCTGTAGGAACTCGGCGGCCTGCGTGAGCTTTGCGACCTGATCGATCTGGTCCGCGCCTTCCTCTTGTGCCTGTTCATCCGCGAACCAGTCGGCCGGCGCTTGGGTGCCGCGCACGGCATCCTTGGTCATCTGCTTGAAATCCATCATTGCCGGGATTGTCTTGTCGAACTGCGCACCGCCAGCAAGGATCTGCACCGATTCCTGGAAAGCCTGCACGTTCTGCCTGCCCTGCACGGTGTTGAGCGGGCCGTCGAAGATGAAGGTCACGTCGGCATCGGACAGCGCCTTGGGCATATCCTCGATATTGAACGCCTTGTTGCGCACCGCCATCTGGAAACCGATGTCCAGTAACGGCAGATGGTATTCGCTCTCGATGGGCCCGGTGAACGGCAGGATGGCCCTGCGGTATTCCTCAAGCCTCGCCTGCGTCTCGAATGCGGTCTTTTGCTGCGGCGGCAGATTGATCTTGTTGAGCAAGAACGATTCCGCAATAAGGTTGCGAACGTCCTGCTTCATTTCCATGCCCATGCTCAAGCCATTCGAAGGCTGCTCGAACATCATGGCATCCTGGATTTTCTGGTCCGTCTCGAGATCGACATAGGTCAGGCCACCGGCATAGCGGTTGACGGCATCGCGGAAGATTTCGCCCCTGCCGTACATTGGCGGGTCAATAGCCTTCTCGCCCTGCTCCAGGAGGATGCGAGCCAGCGACTGAAGCATTCTGCCATCGGGCAGCGCATTGATGGTGGCTGGGCTGAAACCCTGTGGAAAGCTCGACACGGTGCGCCAGCGAGGGATGACGTAGTTGAAGACCGGTAGCGGCCCCTCGCCCAAGACATTCTGGTGCTCGCAATCGATGTAGAGCGAGCAGAACGGATTGTCCTTGTACTGGCGGCGCTTGGCCTTGTCGTCGCCATATATCTCCTCGAACGGCAGAACGACGTGGCGAACCTTGAATTCCTTTGACGGCTCCTTCTCGGCCGCCAGAACGACATCGGAATGGATGGTCTTGGGCCAGCGGCGCTTCATGTTGCGGGCGGTCATCGGCATGTTGCGCTGGTTGTGGTCGATCCTGCCGACCGCGTTCTCCATCCACGCGCATTCCTTGGGATGCCAGTCGCGGAACAGGAAGTGCGTCCGATCCGGGCTTTCCTCGACCGACAGGACAGGATTGCCGAACGCCACCCAGTCATGATCGGCTTCATTGGTGGCGCGGACGAAATTGGCGCGGCGATCATAGACCAGCCGACGGAAATGCGTGGTCGCGTATTCCAGCCAGCGAGCGTTCGCGGGATCTTCGTCAAGCTCCTCAAGGCCAGTCTTGACGGAGAACCAGTCGCCTTGCCGCAGCAGAGCCCCAATGGTGTTGCCGAGGGTTTCGCGCGCCTGGACCGTGTAGCTGTCCATCAGGTCGCGAGAGAAATCATCCCCGAGCGTAAACACCGTGGTGAAGTCCGCACGGAACGGGTAGAAGTTCAGCGCTATATCCTGGCAAAGCTCGTCCCATTGGCGCTTTTTTGCGAAAAGCTTATCTCCGATGGAGACCAACTCGCGGGCGCGCGTGTCCATTCAGTTAGCCCGCCGATCCCAGGAGGCTGTTGCCGTAGCTGGTGGTGCCCGCGCTCGCCCCGCCAGACGGCCGGGAAAGCACGGTGGACGCCCTGCCCGAACGCTGGGCGATCTGACGGCGCTGGCGATCCTCAGCGGCAACGACGCTCGTGTCTTCGGGCGTCGGCATGCGGGCAGCTTCAGCCGGCTTCGGGGCTTTGGGGAATAGAAAACCCATGAGGCTCTCCTATGTGAGCAGTGAAATTGCAGAGATAACGACGGTGGCCCACGAGGCCACCGCAAGGCCGAAGCGAACGGCAGCGGCATTAAACCCGCCATGGACTTCATGATATGCACGGGCCTCTTCGGCCAAGAAGGCAAGTGCGGCGGTGAGACCGGCAAACCACCAGGCGACCGGTGTATTGGTATGGAAGCCGGCAGCCGCGAGAATGAGCAGCAGTACCGCTCCAGCCGTGTTCTGGTTCATGCGCGCCTCCGCTTCATGTTGGTGTGGCCCAGATTGACAACTGGTGGCCGGTGTCCGTTCGGTCCTGCATTCTGTTTCGTCATGGCCGGGAACAGCGACGCCAGACCCCAGATCATTGCGTCAGCCCGATCCGGTGAACGCGAGCCCACATAGCCTGCTGTCGTCATGGCGCAGAGCTGGTCTTCCATCTCGGGGAACAACCCAACGAGAGAGACCTTCTGTTGATCGAAGAGAGTGGCGATCGGTTCGGCCCTGGCAATCTTGCCTCGGCTGGCCCTCACGGACCTGTACGGTACCGGGCCGCCCGTCTTGCGGCTGCTGTCTGCACTGGCGCTGCGGATGATCTCCTGCACCATCGCGCCGCCGAAATTCTCTTCCGCAACCACGCAATCGGCTTCGTGCCGGTCATAGGCCGAAACTACCGCAGCACCCCATTGAGCGGGTGCCATGCGCCCTGAAAGGTCTTCGAGGATGTACCCCCGCCCGTCCTTGCCGAGACCGCAAACGACTATCCCGACCTCATCGGAGCGCTTGTCTTCCTCGCCGGACACCCCTGAAGGATCGACCGCGACCACGATGCGAACCATGTCGGGGACCTTGCCGTCTACAACCCTCTGCTGATCGAGAAGCTCCAGCGTCCAAAGTGCGGTATCAGTGACATCCGCGAACTGTCCAAGCCAAAAGCGGCGCCGCATCGATTCCGACATGCTCTGGAGTTCTTCCAGGTATTTCGGATCGAGGTTGGCTTCGTTGTCCTTCGGGTTCATCATGATCGCGGCGAAGTTGCCGGGATTGGCTACCGGCGTTCTGCGATCAGGATCACGGCGTTCGACAAAGAGGCGATAGGTCCAGTGCGCCATTCCAGGCGGGTTGCAATCATAATAGGCTTTGAGCCGTAGCGGCGTCTTCTGGGCAAGACGCGTGATCGCCATGTTGCGTGAGGCATATGGGATCTGCGAGCACTCATTGAGGTAGAGCGTCGCATACTCCTGCCCGAGGATCTTTTCGGTGCGCTCCTTGTCGTCCAGGCCGCCGAACCAGATTTCCGAGCCGTTGGGCAAGGAATAGTACCAGTCGGTCTTGTCCAGCTTGCAGTTGTCGGCAACGCCGGGGAAACAGAGTTCCATCACCTTGGGCAGCGTATCGAGGACGATCGATGCCTTGATATGGTTGAACCGGTAGCGCAGCATCGCGTGGCGGCTCTTGTGAGCCAGTGCGCGGATGAGGACAGCCCGAACGAAACCGAATGTCTTGCCCGATCTCGAACCGCCATAAGCCATGACATGCGTGGCGTCTGACGAGATGAGAGCGACTTGGGCTTCCTGCTTCGGCGTGAGCTTGAAGATCACAGGATGCCGGCGTCCTTGGAGGCGATGGTCACATTAACCAAAACGCCAGCGCTCACCTTCTCGTCATCCAGCAGCTTGTGAAGCTTCGCCTTGCCCATGATGGCAGAGACCGCAGCAGCGGCCCCTTTGGGATCGGCCATTGCATGTGAGCGGGCCTTTTCCAGCTCGGCTGTCAATGATTCAACGGAAACCATGGCCATATCGCGGGCCATATCCCGAAGCTCTTGAACCCTTGCGGACACCTTGGGGCTGGCCAGGAGACGGCTGGCCTCGCTCCAGATGGTTTCAGGCTTAGTGTCTTCGCCTACGTCAAACGACCGTCGATAGGCTTCTGACGCATTGCCTGTCTCAACGAATGCGAGGGCGAAGTCATCCTGCTTTTGGGTCAATCCATCCTTGGACACGGCCTGCCTCCAAGCCAGTTCACTCGGTTACGGTGTCTTGCTGCAATGCAGCCAATGCCCTCTTTTCGGCAATCGAGACTGCCAAGGCGATTTGGCGGCGCACTTCTTCCTGAGCCTTGCGCTGGTCGGCGGGGTCAGGACGGTTGCGCCGCCTGTCGAGAGGGTTCATCAGGCCTTGACGACCATGAACGCGATGACCAGCGTACCGTTGACGGCCGCACTGGCATGGATGTTCTGAATCGTGATGACAGCAGAGCCGGCAGCAGGGAGAACGTCCGCAACCGTCACGGTGCCGGTGGTTGCCGTGCCCTTGCCAACCGAGACGTAAACCTGATCCGCAGCCGCGATCTTGGAGTTGGTCAAGGTCAGGACGTGCGTGGCGGCAGCCGCCGTGGTCAGGGCGCCAGTGGTGATCTTGCCCGACACCTTGTTGAGCGTAGCGGTTCCCGTGGCACCAGTGCCGGTAGCCGTTGCCGTCTTGGTGCCGCTATCGAGGCTGATCGAGCCTTCTTCGTGGCGCAGGGTGTTGTTCTCGTCAAGGCCGAGCTTCTTGCCGTAGAGGGAATGGAACATGAGGGGGCTTCCTTATGATTGCTGTTGCTTGGTGCCCGGATGGAGCGGCGGGCGCGCTCAGGTGTAGATGACGTTGAGACCGACCACGTCGGCAGATACCAGCGCCGTGGTGTCGGCATCCGCCGCCAATGCGGTCAGCGCATAAGCCAGGCCCTTTTTGAATTCGAAGGGCGTCGGGAAACTGAACGAGAAGCCGGATGCCGGCGGCAGCGGGAGCGTCATCTTGGGCGTATCGGTGCCGACCGTTGGCGCACTCGCCTTGTCATAGAACTTGAGGTACAGCACAGCGGCGGCTGTATTGTAGCCGATCACCGAATAGAGCTGGGCTGGGGCGGCCTTCGCCGAGGTGGCGTTCGTGCTTGCCGCAGAAGAGACGACGCGTGATACCGCATCTGGCCTAACGGACATGGGGCTTTCCCTTCTTTGGGAGTTATCCGAAGTCTTCGATCTGGTCGGCCAGGTCACGCAGGTATTTGACGACGGCCGGGAGCGGCATGGTGTGGGCCGCGAGACTGGTTGCTGTGTAGATTGCCTGACGAGCATGCTCAGAGAGGAAGAACGCGGTTTCCCTCTCGGCTATCTCTGTGATCTGGCGGGGTTCAGCCATTTGTGTTCCGCATGAGGGCCATCGAGGGGATTCCAACCCGCGTAACGGGCGGCGGGACATAACCCGCGTCCTCGACGGTCTGGCTTGCAGGCGGCGCAGTCATGACGATTGCGCGCTTATCCGCAACGTGGTCAGGCGACCAACACTCGCTCCGGCCTGCAATTTCTTGGTTTGGAGCGGACTGTCGGAGTCAAACCGACCTTGGGAGCTTGGAAGGCTCTTGCTTCATCTCGAAGAAGCCCGCGAATTGGGGATTTGCTGTCCTTCAGACGCAAGTCTGAGTGATGACATAACGTCACAAAACCTGATTTGCGCGCCGAAGTCAAGCGGCATGGCGATTTTCTTGCATGGTTTTGAAGTGGCGCGCAAAAACGTTGCACAGAAGACGGGTTTCACCGATCATGTGATGCATTGGCTTGTCCTCGATAACCACGTATTGGAGGGCCGCCCACAGGTTGCCGCGGCAATAATTTTGCTCGCCCTGGATCGCCTGCTTGAGGGCCGTCCACTCCTGAACAGTCGATTTACACCACTTCTCATAAGCCTCGGATATCTCGCCATCCCCTGAACCGCGCGCTTCCGGATCGTAGATTGCGGCAGGCGACTTGATCGCCCGCAACAGGCGCTCGCGGAAGCGCAAATATTCCAGCGCGCCTTCGTACTGGTCGTCCGACAGTCCATCGCGCGGCCCGATCATGTTGAGGTAGCCGATGAAGCTGCCCGCCTTCTGATCCTTGGCCTGGTCTTCTGTTATGCCCATCATGCGGACACGGACAGAGATTGCCGTCTTGTCCGGTGCCTCGCTATCGATCCCAGAACGTGACACGCGCCCACTCGGCTCCCGTGGCCCCTCTGCTCTCGGCCTGCCGCGTTCGCGCTTTGCTCTCAGCTTCGCCGCTTTGGTAGCTGCCTTCATGTGTTTATTCCTTTGGGGAGGATGGGGAGCGGATTTCAGCAGCGATGTCCTCCCCGACGCCAACCGCGTAGAAACGGCGGTCATCGAAGTAGACCTTGCGAGCGTTGATAGTTTCCGCAATCGTTGCGCAGCGCTCCCGCTCATCCATTAGAGCGTGCGCGATGGCCGAAACAGTGTCTGGGTTCCATTGATTGGGCGTAAGGCAAGCCTCAGCCTTCTTGCGGATGTCTGGGGGGAAGGCCATGAGGGTCAATCCCGATAGAGCGGCGAATTGGTTGCGAAGAGCGCGGCACCGAACACAGCGCCGCATACGACCATGGCCGTTCCGCTGAGCCTTAAGGCAAAATCAGCATCCCAGATGACAGAGATTAGCGCCGCGACTGCTCCAATCAGCATCCCTACTAGAGAACTGATGCCACAGAATGTTATAATGTCTTTCATCTATTCATCCCACTTCAGTTTTCGGTATCGAACCCACGTGATGCGGTACTTCCCAATTGTCATGCTGGGGCGGAATCCGTAGCGCTCGCTAAACAGCGTGTGCTTGGCGAGCTTGAAGTTCAGGCGGCCAAACCAGAGCGGGATGGAGAAGAGCGGATAAAGGCGCTTCATCTACTCCTCCTGCTTTGTGGGAGAGGCTTCAGCGCTCGCACGAGCCCATGACCTAGGGCTCGCCCGCGTATAGAGATGCTGCTGACAGGATGGGCAAAGCTCATAGCTGCGCTCGCCATCAGCGTGGGAGCCAACCGGATACCCGCTGAAGCCCCCAAGAGTCACCGTAATGCGCCTCCAATCACCCTTGTGCGGAGCCGGGGCCATAACCCTTTCCTCGTCGCACCCGTCGCAAGTCCAGACAGTTTTCTCGCTCATGTCTTCACCCTTGGCCCATCGCGCAGCCCTCTTTAGCCATGGCGTCGTCTCGCCTAGCCCTCGTCGGTCGATAGACGCCTGCCTTTTCCACCGCATGCAAAATCGATGTGTGGTCACGATTGAAAATCCTGGCTATCTGCGGCAACGAAAGATCGGGGCGCTCTGAGTAAACCAGCGCGATCGCCTCGAACCGAATGGCGGTGATGACATCGCTGCGGCCATAGCCCTTGATGTCATCCACGGTAATGCAGTGCTTGTCGGCAACGGACTTGATGAGATCGGCGGCTGGAGTTCGGTTCACCATGTCGTCGCTCCTGAGACCGGCTGCCCCAAGAACCTTCCCCGCCCGCGCTTCCGCTTCCTCCTTCATCGCAATGGCCTCCGCGATCAGCTCGGCAGCATAGGAGCGGGCTTCATTGATGATCTTTTCAGCCTCAGCCTTGGCCTTAAGGCGAGCCGAGCGAATGATTTGCGCAGATTCGACAATCTCGCCTGATACCGGCATTTGCCGCACGGTCTGGCGCTCGCGAATGCCACGCTCGGTTGCCCTATACGAATACACTTGCATGTTACTCACTCCGCTGCTGCTTGCTGTTTTGGGGCCGGTCCATAAACGATCCCTAGCGTTGCGATCCATTTCGCTCCAACCGGAATTTCCTTGGCCGCGCTCATCTTTCGCCATTGATCGTAGGTGATGTTTTCGAACAGGACCGGGAGGTGTGCGTTTTCTGCCAATCGCTTCTGTTGCCGAACCTGGAAGGGTGCGAGCGGGCCGGGGAAATAGCGCGGGGCCGGTAACCGTGGCTTGGCCATCAGGTCGATAAGCTCCTGCCGCTTGCGGGCTTCTGCAACGAACTCTGGTCCCGTTGGGGGGAAGGTCATGGACTGGCCTTCGACATCGCCCGCCGCGAACCGCTTCGCCGCCTCAATGATGGCGAGATCGCTCTGCTCTTCCAAAAGCTTGCCCAGCGTCAGCAACCGGACTTGGTAATCCTGGTTGGTCTGGCCGAACTCGTTCAGCATCCACGTAATCGCATCCTCGGCTTGCTGGTTCATTTCGGATCATCCTGAGAGAGAGATTGGCCTCGACCGCGTTCATGCGCTTGCCGGCTGGCGGGGAGCCTCGCCTTCGATCTCGCACCCATTCCACCTCGAAGCCTTGCCAGCAGCGCTCGATCATGATGTCTGCCGCTTCATTGGCATCGCCCCAAGCAGCGAGCTTATTGGCCAGGAGCTTCGCCCCGTAGGCTGTCAATGGCTTTTTGATGGTAAGCCGTCTGTGATCGAAGACGGCGCGGGCGCGCTCCGCGTCGAGGACGGCCATCAAGTTGGCGAGGATTTCGTTCATGCGGCTGCCTCAAGTTCGATACGGACGCATCCACCCTTTACTGACGCCTCTTTGCGGATGGCGATTTCCCAATTTGAATCGTCAATGCCGATTACGTCGGCGATCCCGTCGAGGTAATTCTTGATGTTCGAAAGCATCCCGTCCCGGTCCCTGCGGCGATTGTCGGGAGGGCAGAACACCGCCGTAACCTTCAGAGGGTTGGGAATGTCTGGATCATTGCGCCGGATGCCGGCGGCCAGCGTCAGGCCCCAGCCGAGCGTGCGGCATTCCTTTGCTGCCTTGGCGCGCTTGGACCAGTGCCCTCTAAAGTTCGGGTGGCACTCTCTGGGAGGCCAAGGAAGGGTTATAACCATGACCATCGCTGACCCCAAATGATCTTGTCTATCGCGCCCGAGCGAACGCCAAACATTTCCGCTATTTCTCTTCGGCTAACCTTGCCTTCGAGTTCTCGAATCCTGAGAACATCGCTTGCCGTTAGTTTGGATCGACCTTGGCGCTCGCCACGATTGGTCGTGCCGTGAAGAATTTTGTCGGCTTGGTTTTCCTTGGGGGTCGCCCATCGCAGATGGCGAGGATTGACGCAGCAAGGTTTTCCGCATCCATGAGCGACTTCTTTGCGTTCCGGTGACGGTTGAGGGCCATGCGCAGCTTCACAAAGTATCCGATGCGCTCGACGCGCACGGCCTTTGTTCCGCACTAGTGGATAGCCATGCTCATCTTTGTTGTATGGCCAAGCAAGGCACACTTCCCCGGAAAAGTTTAGGGCGTCGTTAAGGAGGAAGCGCATCGGCTCGCCATTGGGCGTTTTGGCCGTGGCAAGCGGATCGCCATGCCGCTGTAAGCGGCGCAAATGCATGTAGCAAAAGCCCTTCGACCTGTGAGGCTTGTCGCACCCATCCACGCTACAGCCGCTTGGATGCAGCTCGCGCGGGGGCCAGGGGAGATTTACAACCACGACCATGATTTTCTCGCGTGAATAAAACTGACGTTGCTGGGAGACACACCAAATCTATTAGCGATTTCTTTCTGCTGTATTTTTCCTTGTAGCGCGCGTATTTCATGCACGTCTGCTGCCGTGAGCTTTGACAGTCCATTCCGTTCGCCAAACGGATATGTCCCATGCACCAATTTATCCGCCTGGTTTTCCTTCGGTGTTTTCCATGAAAGATGTCGCTTGGTGACGCAGCCTAAATGACCGTTTCCGCATGAATGCGCCGCTTCATGTTCTGGCGTTGGGGGGGGGCCCGTTTACTTCCTCACAAACTTGGCGGCTAACGAATGTACCGCGCCCTTTAAGGGACATGCGCCCGCGCCCGCGAGTATTGCCAAATGGCCAGATTAAGCAGTCGTCGCTGTCGTGGGCCAGAACGACTTCAACATAGTAGCGCTGTACTTCGCCGCGTTTAGCCATGCCGGTGCCTCGTTTCACGTGAGGCGAGGATTGGGTTGCGGATCTTCAGTATTCCTGTCGGGACGTTCGTCCCAGCCTCGGCGAAGCTGCCTACAGGCAAGTCCGTCCAGTCGCCTTGGAGGTCGCCATGGTCGTACCAGGCAGTTGCCGGGAGGATGGACACCAGCGCGGCGCCCGGCTTCAGGAATTCCAGCGCGTGGCGAACATGCTTGACGTAGTGCCGGCCATAGAACGGCGGGTTCATCACCACCATGTCGAACTCGGCTCGGGCAGGATGCTCGAGGAAGTTGGCAGTCAGGACATTGTGACCCTTAGCCCGCGCTTCGGCTGCACGCCCCGCATGAACTTCGATGCCGAAGACACGATGCCCACGTGCGCGGATCGAATCCATGATCCGGCCGTCACCGCACGACGGCTCGAGGATGCGCGAAGGCTCGGGCGGGTTGTTCCGCCATTCCCTAAGATTGTAGACGCCAGCGAACTCCAGCGCCCGTTCGATCACACCGGGCGGGGACCAATAGAATTGCAGGTCTTTCGAGACTGCCGTGCCGGCGCGCGGCGTGGCGTTTTCCTCTTCGGCATCCGGCAGAACCTCGCCATAGAACTCGGCAAGTGCGCGATTGATGTCGAGAAGGGTTGCCGGCGCGAAGAACACATGCGCGTTGCCATTGCCGAACTTGCGGATTGTCATGCCCCGATCAACCGTCTGACCGATCGTCACCTTGCCATATCGATCTGTCTCTTCGGCTTGGCGCCCATCAAGGATCGCATCATCTCCGGCGCGATGCATGATGGCGATGGCGTTGAACTCCTCCCATTCCATCAACGGCTGGCCGCGATACGCAGCGAGCGCATTCACGATGTCGCGTAGCTTGTTCTTGCCATAGGTGTCCGAATAGCTGCCCCACGAACTGAGGATGACGCGTTTCGGCAAGCCTTTGACGCCGATCTTCACCTTCGAATGGGACTTATAGGCAGGGTCGAGATCGGCGAACGTCTCGGCTAGGCCTCGCAGGATATGATGCCGGGGCCGCTCCAGATAATCGCCGAATGTCGCCTTGGCATTGTCGAACGTCAGTTCTGGAGGATTCTCAATCGTCTGGTCGAAAAGCCTGCGGTCGCGCGCACTGGCGATGCGGTCGATCTGGAGGCGGTCATAGACAGCCTTCCACCCGGATTTGCAGAGGTTACGCTTCAGCGTCTCAGCACTAACGTAGGGCCTGTGCTGGGAAACCGGGCCGGCGAACTTGCCTTGGATGCAAGCCGCCATCTCCAGTCGCGAATAGGCCGCCTCGAAAGCTTTGACCTCGGCTTCCATGGCCTCGCGCTTCTGATCGTATTCCTCGATCAGGTCGATGACGGTGCTCTGTCGGGCAATTGCGTTCACGCTCTACTCCCAGCCTGCGAGGGCTTCAATCGCGCGGTATGCGGAATAGAGAGCACCACCCGTTGCAGCCCATCCGGCTGCAATGAGAAGCACCAGCATGAGGATTGGGTGAGATACTGGTGTCTCAGGCTCGTCGGAGTCTTCGACCTGGATCTTGGTCAAGCTGGTGTGAGCGTTCATGCCCTCGCCTCCATCTGCCGGAGGCGGCGCGCGCATTCCTGCTTCCCCTGGTGTGGCAGCCAGCGGCTCGGGTTCTTGGGACCGAGAAACGTCAACTCGGTAGTCGTGCCGTCAAGCTTTGGAAACTTCTGCTTCCACCTATCACGTCCTTTGCCGAAGCGATGAGCGGGGTTTCGTCCGGTGTGAGCGATCCAATATTGCGGGCTCATTGGTCATTCTCCGCTTTGTGAATGAGAGCCACTCCCAAGGCTGACAGCCGGCCGCCCCAAGCGAGCAATCTCCTGCCCGTAAAAATCAGGATCGATATCCGCAAGGCGCGAAGCAAGGACGGCGGCTTGCTGCCTGGCGATGAATGCTTCATGTCTGGCACGTCCCAAACCCTCCTCGTTGTGTCGCTCGACGGCTTCGCGGATTGCGTCCGCGAGATCGGCCGGCACTCTTTTAATTTTCTTCCACCGCAAACGTTCGATCACGGTTGGTGATAGTTTTGCAGCTCGCGCTGCCTTCCTGTTCTGGTCCTTGGCAGGGCCTTCGCCGCCCAAGAACCTGACGGCTAGTGCCATCTCTTCCTGAATTGCTTCAACTCGATACATTTCTGCTTCGCGCCGTGGGTTTTCCCGGTCACGCCCCTGTTTTTCCGTCATTGAGAATTCCTTCCGTTCTACGGTTTGAGCCGTAGACGACGGGCACCGACGAAAAGGCACCCGAGAAGGAAGAAGAGGAACCAGATGCGCGACCGCTTGAACTTGCAGGGACAGACGAAAGCGCAAAGGTGTTTTGTGTACGCGCCGGCAGGGGATAGTTTCCCCACGGCGAAAAGGCTTCGGCACGATAATCAGAACCACCCCTTTGGGGGACTTGAGGAACGAACATCAGCGCCGCTCCTGCCAGAAGCCCGTGTATTCACACGGTTCGAGATCGAGAGGCTTCCGGCACTCATGCATAAGCTCATTGAAAGCGGTCGCCTTCGCCGTGAGGCGGCGCTGAGATCTGGCGCGCTCAGCGGCTATTCCAGCAAGGAAGGCAGCGAGGATTAGAGCGTAGGTCACGCGCCCATATCCTCTTCGCAGGGTAAGTTTTCCTTGACGCCTTTCAGATTGACGAGATGGCCAAAATCAGTGACGCGGACGCGGCGGCGATCATGGTAGAATTCCACCATTTCCTCGGCGGCAAGCTTGGTCCAAGTGCCGCGCATATATGGGGCGCGTTGGCCGCCAGCGACCAGGATTTGGTTGCGGTCAAAAACTCCGTCGCCATTGCGATTGCGCAACCACAACAGAGCGGACAACATTGCCGAAGTTTGCTTGCTCGCGCTCATGGCCGCTCCTGTGAATTGGTGCCCGACGCCGCTTGGGAGGAGTGGTCAGCGTCGGGCTTCGCAGCAACACCGGAGGGTGACAGTGTGTGCGAATGGGGGATTGGAGGCTTGGGAAGGGGTTGCCAGTGGGTTACGTTCCAATGGCCGTGGCAGTTGTCCGGTCTGTAATGACGCTCGTCTGGATACACCCACACCGTTCCGAACAGCGCGTCACCAGCGCCTTTGAACCCGGCACCAGGGACCCACATAAGGCAGCGACCCTCGGGCGCCGTCTCAATGGGCATCCAGCCGTTTTCATCTGGCCCGCTCATGGCAGCACTCCGAACACGACGTAGAGGAACAGCAGGCCAAGAGCCGCTGTCTTGAGGATTTCAGTGGTGAGGTTGTCGTCGCAATGGAACAGAGCCGAGATTTCATCAGCGGCGCTCTCGGCAGGCGCGTTGTCGGTTGTGTTTCTGCGGTGAGGCTGATGCTCCTCACGCCTTTCCAGGCCGGCGCCGACGATCAGATTAGAATAAACATAGACGCGGTGTGCGGACTTCGCATCGCTCTCTCCTCTGGTTGTTGCCGATAGGTTATGATGGCTCAACACGATCCTGACCCTCCGCTTACCGAGCCGGTGATAATCCCTGACGTTTTTGCCGAGGGCGCTGAAGTTGACAGCATCAATGGCGAGATCAGAATCGTCTCTTGGGTGAACGTCCCCAGATCGGATGCCGCCGATGCCGAACGCCGCATTGTCGGGCGTCTGGTTCTGACCGATGGCGCTGCAAGAGCGCTCGTCCGAGATCTGCGAAAGGTGCTGAACCGAGGCGGCCAGTGATCGCGCTTTGTTGCAGCCGTTTACAATGCGGTTACCATGCTCAAAGTTCCCTGTTGGTTCCGCCATTTCAGCGATTGCTGTTGCAGTGCGATTTCCCACACCTTGGCTTTCGAAGGGCTTGGGAGAAACGCTATGAGCATTGCACTTATCGAGCCGATCATCGTGCAGGACATCTTTGTCAGCGGAGTCATACCGGAGGACTTGGGCGATGGCACAATGAGGTTCACCGGCTATGTCCGCCAGCGAGCTTTCGAGTGCGATGGCATCGACTACGTGGTCGTGAACCGCGTTATCAGGCCCGTTCCATCGGTTGTGGCGTCCATGCAAGCAACCATGAAGGCGCTGGGACTCGCCTGCTGTGGAGCGGAGAGGTTGAGGGTTGCTCACTGAGACGCCCCAACCAGAACAAGCTTCGCCGCCGGAACCTTGCGGTTTGTCGCTTCCTCGATCTTGGCCGCGAGCTTGAGCGAGAGCCCGCGCTTGCGGCCAACGATCAACGACAGATGCGATTCCGACACGTTGATACGTCGGGCGAAGTCAGCCTGGCTTTCGCCGGTTTTGTTGAGCCATTCAGAGAGAGGGTGTGCCTGTTCCATGCCTTATCTTTGCCATGTGCAAAGAGATACGTCAATACTTTCTTTGCGTATCGCAAACACATTTTCCCCGCCTGCGGGCGATAATGTGCAGATGGCAAAGGCAGCAGAGCAATGGCGACGGACTTTCATCCGCGAATGGCGGCTCGCGAAGGGCATGACCCTTGCCGAGCTGGCGGTCGCACTTGAAATGAACGAAGGCTATCTGTCGAGCCTTGAGAACGGCAAGCGCCGCTACAACCAAGATATCCTGGAGAAGGCAGCCGGCATCTTCCAAATCCCCGCCGCTTGGTTACTTTCTCGAAAGCCTGTCCCGGCAGATAGAGACGCGGACTATTCGGACCCTTATGTCGTCGCATCGGTTATGGCAGACTTGGACCCCTCGGAGAGACGGCGCGTCGGCGCCCTTATCAAGAGCTACAAGGATCCGAATTGAAACCGCTTGTCGACCCGCCGCGCCTGGAAAGCTCTACTATAACGGTGATGGGGGCCAATGACCCTAGTGTCGGACTTTTGATGCTCGAAACCGATGACGGTTTGGTTCAGATCCTTGTTGATGAATCGAGCGCGCGGGATCTGATTTACGAGCTGCAAGTCTTCCTTGGCGAGGAAGAGTGAGGCGCGCGCCCCATCGCCGCCGTTATGATTCCTGATCCTCCGCCTGTTCTGATTTCTGCAATTCCGACATGACCTGTGGGTAGCGCTTCAGAGTATCCTGTGCGGTGTCAGCGCCGGGAAAAATCCGGTGGTTGAGGCTTTGGCGGATATCGTCAGCTATAACTCGCGCGATTGATTCACGCGCTTGGTGTGAATTCGCTTCGCCGAACCAATGGCTGTGAGTTCCGCTGTGATTTTCTGCAAGTTTCGCGCAGCGCGCCCGCTCGGCAAGGATGGCGGCTGCCGCAAGCTCACATGCCACGAGGCCCGTCTTTTCTCCGTCGCCAGCGGCCTTGGCGAATTTGTCCTTGAACTGTCGCTGGACCTGGATCGCCATCTCTACAACGTCAGGTGGCGTTGGCGTCGCCGACATCATGGCCTTGATAGCGGCGCGGGCGAGAGAGCGAAAGCTGTCCTGCACCTCCGGCATAAGGGCGTCAAAGTCACCGTGACCAGCGCCCTGCTTACTGGAATCGGAGTGAATTGCTTTCGCCACGCGTTCGATCATCTCGCTCATTGGCGTGCCCTATAAAGCTTGACGGCGGCGTGTTCTGCATCTGCGCATATGGCTTGGATGCCTTCGCGAATCTGCTTCTCGCGCCCGCCGAACCCGGCCACGAAAATGCCAACAAGCAGACCGATCGCCGCCCCGGCTTCCTCGGTCATCTCGCCTTCGAGAAGCTGGCCCATTTTGCCAGCGAGGTCGTAAACACGCTTGTCGTTCATGGATTTTCCTCGAACGGCGCCCCGAATTTCAGCAGATGTTCTTTCCATCCCTTTGGGGGAGGCCATGGGACGCCCCATTGCGCGAGCGTCGATTTCATCCAGCCGCCCTTCTCTGTCTGTTGAGACAGTATTTCTTCCTCAGTGATTTTCTTCCGTTCCATCTGTCGTCCTCACACTCGGTTCAGGCTGGCGTATCCCATAAGACCCCCTAACCCCATGGCATTAAGCCAAGGAGCTAGGATCGCTATGGAACTCTCACACTTCGGACAAGTCCGGCTGTAGAGCCCAGGGTGCCTCTCGACTGCCCGTCCTCAGTTTCTGGAAGCGCCGTAGGACTTTCGACCCCCGCGCCTGTGGCCGAATCCAGCCGGGGATTGCACCCGGTCACCACCCCTCTTTGGTAGCAGCAAATTTCTCTCTTTGCAATGTGCAAATTTAATGTTGACATCATTCTTTGCAGATGGCAAAGTCTGATTAACAACGGAGATCCGACATGACCCCCACCGATCCCAAATTCATCATCCGTTACCCGGCAGAATTGAGAGCCAAGGTAGCTGCCAGCGCTAAGGCCAACCATCGGTCGATCAACGCGGAAATCGTTCACCAGCTTGAGAAGATCTACACGGCCCAAGCCAATCTCAATTGGATCGTTGGACCGGGCAAACCAGTCGAGACATTCGACCGCGAAATCGCTCGCATGGACAGCATGGCGGGGAACTCGTGATGACCAAAGCATCCGACACCGGCCTGCGCCAAAACCGCGTCGTCATGATGATGTCGCGGTGGCTCAGCCAATTCGTAAGCAGATCGAAGGACGCCCCGGCGCGCACAGGAGAATGAGATGAACTTCGCAGCCTACGCCCAGATCATCACGCCGACGCTGGAAAACCACGCCGACTGGCGCGCTGGCTCGGGTGCTGGTGGCAAGCGTCCCTTCCATGTTCATCGCCATCCGTCTGACGCGGGCGGCGAGTCCTTGCTAGATGTCGCTGGCCGTCCTGCCCGCTTCGCCACCCTCGAAGCCGCTGTTCGCGCCTCGCGCCGCGCCAACCTTGCACAGGTGCAGTGATGAGACGAGCCACGCCCATCCGCGATGAGGATATTTTCGAAGTGGCAATGGAACGCTTCTGGGCGGCTCCGGGCGGGAATGATGCAGGCGTCAAGGCTGTCATCGAGTTCTGCCGAGCAGTCTTCTTCGACCAAACCGACGATGCAAAGCAAGAGATGCTGGCGGTGCTCAAAGACGCGGCTGAATTCATCCAGCCATTCAACCGCGCTGAAGAACTTCTCGACCGGATCGAAGCAGTCTTTTCCAAAGCCACAGCATAGCACGCCCCCCCCCTTCAACCTCTCAACAACAGGACGCAGCCATGAACGTCGCAGCAGAGAAGCCAGGGCATACGCCGGCCACGACGTATGCCGTTAGCGCGCTAGCAAGGTTCACCGAAAAATACATCCCGGAGCCGAACACCGGCTGCTGGATTTGGCTGGGCTCGATCGACTTTGGCGGCTACGGCCGGATATTTTTCTCGGGTAAGAATTTCCGCGCGCCCAGGGTCTCGCTCATTCTCTCAGGCCGGAAAATTCCGAGCGGTCTGTACGTTCTCCATCGCTGCGATAACCGCCTTTGCGTCAACCCAGACCATCTGTTTCTCGGCACCACCGGAGACAACTCACGCGATTGCGCTAGGAAATTCCGCACCAGCAACGGGAAACTGTGGCCGGACGCGGTTCGAGACATCCGCAGTCTCCATGCGTCAGGGTGCTCATATTATAGATTGGGCAAAATATACGGCCTTGATGCCAACAATATAAAACATGTCGTGACAGGGGAGAGCTACGGCCATGTCCGTTAACCTGTCCTCGTCGGCTTTTGCCCGCCGCCAAGCCATCGCTGACAGCCAGGACTTCCGCGTCATCACGAAGCGATATGGCGGGCTGCTCGGTCCTGAATACACGGTTGCGGCAGGTGGCAGATATTACCGCTGCGGAGAACTCACCCTATCGCAGCTGAAGCGCGGCATTCGGGTCGATGAACTCGATTTGCTGGAAATCGATCCCGATGAGGAGAGCGAACTGTGACCCGTTCAGACGCCCTCATTCTCCGCGAGCACCTGACCGACATCAAAGGCTGGGTGGAGCACTGGCAGACAGATCGCCTCTGCAACCTCATCCCGACCGAGAGCAGCCTGATCATGGCCAAGGCTCACGCTGATAGCGCGCTTGCCATGATCGAGCGCATCGAACCTAACTGGAAGGAGGCAGTCTGATGAGTATTTGTTCGATAGAGGGCTGCTTTCGCAAGCACAAAGCGCTCGGCTGGTGCAATTCGCATTACTATCGTTGGCGGCGCAATGGCGACCCCATGGGTGGCAGGGTCGTACCAGGCGAGCCAGAGAGTTATTACTTCGATGTCGTCCTTTCTTACGAGGGCGACGAATGCCTGCCGTGGCCCTTCGCCAAAAGGTGCGGGTACGGCGTTTTAAACGGCCAGTCGGTAACTCGTCGCATATGCACTGACGCGAACGGCCCTCCGCCGACACCTAGACACCACGCCGCGCACTCTTGTGGCAATGGGCACAAAGGCTGCTGCGCTAAGCGCCATCTGTCGTGGAAGACTCCGAAGGAGAACCAAGAGGATAGGCTGATCCATGGGACCCACGATCGCGGCGAGAGAAGTGCAAACGCCAAATTGACCGAAAACGACGTGCGCGAGATCAGGGCACTCATAAGTTTTCTGACCCAGAAAGAAATAGCCGAGAGGTACGGCGTCGCGCCGTCGCGTATCAGCCGCATCAAACGCCGCAAAAATTGGGCTTGGCTGACCGAAATGGAGGACGCAGCCTGATGGAACACACCCTTCAAGACATCCTCGCCGGCATAGCGGTCTTCACGTTCCTGACCTCGGCGGCACTCTGGCTGATGGTGTTCGCGCCATGAACGCCCCCGTCATCAAATACTCTTTCTGGCTGGTGTTCAACGATGCAGGAAGCGCGCCGCGTTGCACGAAGAACCCGCCCGCCCTCGCCATTGATGAGCGCGCCATGTGGGTCAAAGCTGAACTGCCGCGCTCCCTGTTCACGCGGCCTCAAATGACCGCAACGATCCAGGTCAACGAAGTTCCGCAGGAACCATTCCATGTGGATATCGAGGCGGCCGAAACTGTGCTGTCGGAAGTGTTGGGCGCAACCGTTGTCTTCACGGTTCAAAACCCAGAGGACCAGCCATGACCGCCCTCAATCCACACCGGGAGCCTTCCCGGACGGTGCGACCGGCATTCTTTGACACGGCTACAGCCCAGTTCCGTCTTTCGCAGACACAGCGGCGCTTGGCCCATCGTCTACGCCGTGACGCTCTGAAATGGGAAGCGGAAGGCAATCACCGAAACTACGCGTCCTGCATCCTTGAAGCGCGCCGGTTGTGGCGTGATGCAAAATGGCATCTGGAGCGCGCCAGAGACAGCTTCAACCGATCACTAGCCTGAAAGAAGGGAACATACCATGACTTTGCGCATCACGAAAGCATCCGAGCCTATTACAGTCGAACGCCTGAACACGGTTATCTATGGCCCGCCCGGCCTCGGCAAATCGTCGCTGGCCTTCACGGCTGACACACCGCTTCTGCTCGACTTCGACAACGGCAGCCACCGAGCCGCCAATCGCAAGGACACCGTGCGTGTCGCTGACTGGTCCGATGTCGCCGGCATCACCGCTGAAGACCTCGCTCCGTTCAAGACCGTCATCGTGGACACCGCTGGCCGCGCGCTCGACACGCTGACCGCAGACATCATCCGCATCAATCCCAAGCACGGTCGTGGCGGCGCCCTCACCCTCCAGGGCTACGGCGAACTGAAGGCGCGCTTTACCTCGTTCCTGAAGCTGCTGAACAGCTTCGGCAAGGACGTGGTGCTCATCGCCCACATGGACGAACAGCGCAACGGCGATGACATCATCGAACGTCTCGACGTGCAGGGCGGATCAAAGGGTGAGATTTACAAGGCCGCCGACGCTATGGGCCGGCTGGTCATCGCCAACGGCAAGCGCCAGTTGCGGTTTTCCCCGACCGACGCCGCCTTTGGCAAGAACCCCGGGCAGCTTGAGCCGCTGGACGTGCCGGATATGTCGGCTCCGGAGTTTGACGGGTTCCTGGCAGGTGTAATCGATCGCATCAAAGCCCGCCTGAACGAGTTGACGGAAGATCAGCGCGAGGCAGTTGCCGAACAGCAGTGGTTCCGAGACGCTCTCCCCAAGGTCGAGGACCTTGCCGGCATCAACGAGCTCCTTCCTCGCGCTATCGGTGCCGGCACGGTCTGCAAGACCATGCTCCACAAGCGGGCAACTGAACTCGGTCTTGCCTTCGACAAGGCGCGCACTGAATACGCAGCCGCGAAAGAGGCCGCGTGATGCTCGCCCGCGTCTCGAACATCGAAGCCTACCGGCAGTGGAAGAACTGGCAACCGCTGTTCGAAGGGCAGGACGAGCCGACTGTCGAGGATCTTGTGCGATTTATCACCGTCGATGAACCAAGCGAGGCGATGAAGGCCGGCACTGCGTTTCACAAGGCGATGGAAAACGCTGGGGACGGCCTCCACACCCAGTTCGAGGCGAACGGCTACCAGTTCCTATTGCCTGATGCAGTGATCACGCTCCCAACGACGCGAGAAATGCGCGCCTATGGCCAGTATGGCGGGCTGACTGTCACCGGTCAGGTGGATGGCGTCGAAGGCCGAGTTGTCATTGACCACAAGACGACAGGCAGGTTCGATCCGGAGCGCTATCTGAACGGCTGCCAGTGGAAGTTCTACCTCGACATCTTCGACGCCAACGAATTCCGCTGGAACGTCTTTGTCATCAAGGAACTGGAGCCGAGGGTCTACGGCGTTTCCGCGCCGCAAACCCTGACAGCCTACCGCTACCCTGAAATGCACGACCACTGCGCGGCACTGGCGGCTGACTACCTTGGCTTCGCGCGCGTCCACCTTCGCGAAGAAATCCCCGAAGCCGCCCGCTTTTTGATGGCCGGATAATTCACCAGAGAAGCCGGAGCCGCGAATGGCTCCGGCGGGAAGGTCTTAGACAATGATGCGGTTCACAATTCGAGATGAAACGGTTCATGGCGCGTTCGATATGCTGGAGAGCCACGCACAGCCCGCAGCAGCCGCCAGAGCCATGCGAGAGCGCCGAGACGATGAAAGACGCGCCGCGAAGGCTAGAGCCTTCCTGAAGGCCACAGGTACGGTTGCAGAGCGCGAGGCTCTGTCCGTGCTCGACGAAGGCTACCAGATCGCCTGTGAGAGTTTCTACGCGGCTGTGGAAGCCGACGAGGAGTACCGGAACCAGCGCAGCAAGTGCGAGGCTGTCATTGAAGCGTGGCGGACCGTTCAATCGAACTATCGAGCCATGGGAAAGGTGGCAGCATGACGCGCGCCATCTGGATCCCGGCGCACATTCGCCGCCTCCCCGACAGGAACACAGCCGTACACGCTGAGCTCAAAGCCGCTCGCGATGCAGAATTGCGCCAGCAACGGCGGCTTGAAGAGGAACTGGCAGCGCTTATCGAGCCGGAGATTTTGGCGATGGAGTTGAGGTGATGGGCCTCGTATCGAGCAAGCTCAGGAACAGCGCGCGCGGCCAGCAATGCGCCTTTGCTATCCCCGGCATTTGCTCGCACGACCGATCCACCGTGGTCCTGTGTCATCTGCCCTCCGAAGTCAAAGCGATGGCCACGAAAAGCGATGATTTCAATGCTGCTTTCGGCTGCTCACAATGCCATGAAGCCATTGATAATCATAGACTTAGCAAGGAAGAAGAGCTATATTTTTCCTTGCGCGCATTGCAGAAAACCCAGCGAATTTGGGTCGCTTCCGGGCTGATCGTCGTACCTGAGAAGCAGAGCGTTCCCAAGCCCCTTTCCAAGACCATGCCACGCCGCCACATCGCAACTGGAGAACGGATATGAAGCTTCTTGAGCATCACAGGCGGGTGCTGTCGGCGCTGAATGAGAACAGCCAACCGTACGGCGAATATTGCGCCCACTTCAAGACCATCAGCCACGAGGCCGGTATGCCTGACATCCGCGAAGTCCGCCGCATTACTCGACATCTGGCGAGACGCGGTCTGGCCGAATATCACCGCGCTCTTTTCACTGACGACGGCGATCTTGCTGGCGCAGGATACTGCATTACGCCGGCAGGCCGAAATCTTATTTCGCAAGGGGCTTAGTCATGAGCCCCGCCGCCGAAATAATCATCCGCACCGCCCAACAGCGCAAGGAGCCCACGACATGAGCAACGCAGAAGCATTTATCGAACTTTCAGACGACGGCGAGCGCATGACTTGCAAAATGCCGGCAGACGAAACGGTTGTTGAAGTCCGTTTGGTCGATGGCTCGGTGCAGCTCGCCTACTACAGCGCCAACAATATGGAACCCGGCGATTGGGATTTCATCGCCGTCGATGCTGACGGTGAGCCGACACTAGAGGCGCCAAGCCTCATCGACAGGGTTGCAGCGTGGAGACCCCAGCCATGAGCAACGCAGAGAAGACAGCGCATACGCCTACTGAGCGCGCGATGAAATGCGCCATCGAGATGGAACTACACGCTGCTTGCTCATCGCAGACCATTGCGAAGGCTCAGGCCATCGATGATCTGTTCCCAGCCTACGATGACATACTGTCGGCGCTGGAATCCATCCTATTCGAAGACAGCGACAAAAGCGAAGCGGACCGCCTCAAGGACCGACTCCGCGCGCGATTTGTCCTCTCCAAAGCCACAGGTGACGCATGACCCCCTCCAACACCCGCGCGCTGGAGGCGGAAGGGCTGGAAGAGAAGCCGGGCGAACTGGAATTTTTCGAAGGCAAGCTTCGCGAAGTCGTCAATCCCGATCGGCAGGGCTGGTATCGCTTCAATCGCCATTACGACCGCGACGGCTACTGCGACAATCCCGCGAGAGGATATTGAGATGACCGGTTCATCCGCCGTGCCAAGCCTGTGCGCCAAATGCTCAATGCCTATCGGCAATAACAGCCTCCTCATAGGCGACCGTCTCTACCATCACGAATGCTCCCCCTACCCCGCGTGGAACCGTCGCGCCTCCTCCCGAGCAGAGCCGACCGTAAAGGCTGGCGTGCAGGTGAAGGGGCTGGCGTGGGTGGAGCGCAGCGGAGGATGGTATGCCGACCGCTACCACATATGGATATCAAGCGGCTACTATATCGTCTCTGGGTGGGATCGAGGAACCAATCCATACGAAACGCTGGAAGCCGCCAAAGCCGCGGCACAAGATGATTACGAGGCTCGCATCCTGTCAGCGCTCGCAACTCCCTCCCTGCCGGTGGGAGACGATCTGGAGCCGATTCGTGAGCGCGCCCGAAACAACGGAAGGTGGCTTGGCGAAGTTCTGGCCGTGATCCATCGAGACGGCGGCCACTATCAGGCGCTGCATGGCGACGAGAAAGCTGTTGCAGATGCCATGGAGGCTGTCGCCGCTCTCCGCACCGAGAACGAAAGCCTCAAGGGGGAACGGGACCTGTTCAAAGAGCAAGCGCGGATAGAATGCGATGCAAAGGTTGCTGCCAAGTACGAGGCGGAACGTTTTATCGTGAAGACGGACCGCGCCGAAGCAAAGCTGGAAGAGGCGAGGAAGGCGCTGAAGCCTTTCGGGGGTCGGGCGTTCGAATTTGACGGCTTGGAAGACGATATGTTCTGCAAGCCATCCGTGCAGATCAAGCACCTCCGCGCCGCCCGTTCCCTATCAGAGGAGAGCAGCAATGGTTGAGATCAGCGACAGGCTCTACGCCCTAGCAAGCCGTATCGATGCAGACGGAACGGCATCTCAGATCGGTTCTGCCGACGAAATCCTGGAAATCGCCAAGCTCGCCGCTTTCCTAGAGGAGCGGAAGGCCGAGCCGGTGGCTTGGACTAATCGGCATCAGCTTGAATTTCGGCACAGGATGACTGGCTCCATGTGGCCTGATAGAGCAGATCAAGATGGTTCGCTCGATGCTGTCGACATCCCTCTCTATCTCGCCACCCCACCAGCACCCGACAAGGTGGTGGAGGCACCGGGCTGGCGATCGATGGACAGCGCGCCGAAGGATGGCGCGCGTATCGAATTGTGGCATCACTCGGATACCCATAGTGCTGGCGGCTGGCCTGTTCACGGTTCATGGCGCGATTGGCAACCAGGCATATTCTCGTGGCGCGGCGACAGCGGTGCGTCTATCGACGCCAGAGCTTGGCGTCCTGCCGCCACCGCCCCTCAGACTGCGGAGGAAAGCCTGTGAGCGGGCTGACGTACAAAAAGCAGATCGTTCTGCGATTCCTTGCCGGCTGGAGACATGAGGTGCCGCCCGACGGTCCCGAGATTTCGGAAAAGACTGGCAACCTGCGCGAATGGGCCACGCCGATCCTTGTATCGCTCGAAAGGGGCGGCCTAGTCGAACGTCTCGGCAGGTCATTCGACAATGCCTGGTGCTGGCGCATCACCGAAGCAGGCCGTACCGCTCTCTCTGATGGGGGTGGACATGGCTGAGCGCCGGGCCGTTTCGCTTCCAGCAGATTCCTGGCCGCCCCGGATGAATGTCGAGACGGCCGCGGCATATTGCGGGGAGAAGCACGTCGAGGATTTTCAACAGCGTGTCGGCTCGACTTATCCACAGCCTCGCTGGGTTGAGAGCGCAAGGCGAAAATTCTGGTATCGTGGCGATCTGGATAAATCGCTCGGGTTGGTCGAAAAGCCGAGCGGCATGGGAGAACGTTTCGTTGGCGCGCTCGGGCAAAAGCGGCATGGTTGAACTGCCTCGCCATGTCCACCGCATCACCAAGCGCCGGAAGGACGGCAAGGAGACCGTCTACACATTCTACACGCGCAACAGGAACACGCCCGCCGCGCTGCCGTCGATCGCCCTTCCCGAGCCGTTGAGCAAGGAATTTCCGCAGGCGGTTGAGATTTGTGCGCTATTGGAGCGGGCCAACGACCGCTGGTTTCTCATGGGCGCAGAACTGCCCGACCATCGAGATAGGGCCTTCTGGCCATCAGCTATCAAGATACATGCGGCGGCGCAGCGGCGGCTTCACGACGACGCCAAGGACTTCACCGCCCTGATAGACGGCTTTCACGCCCATGAGGCGTTCAAGACGCTCGCGGCGTCCACGCGGCGCGGCTACCAGGCTTCGGCGCAACTGGTCAAAGCCGCATGGGCGTTCGATCTTCCGGCCGAGTTAACTACAGTCGATGCGCAGCAGGCCATCGACAGCCTAGGAGACACGCCAGCGAGCGCTAACCAGTTCCGGGCCTATCTGTCGCGTCTGATGGCGTGGGGCGTTCCTCGCGGCTTCAGTGCGGCGAACCCTGTGCAATTCACTGAGAAGATACCTGGCGGCGAGCCATGGTCGCCATGGCCTGAATGGGCTTGGCAGATATTGGTCGAGCATGCGCCGTTCAATCTTCTGCTGCCGGCGATCTCTGCGCTGTTCACGGGCCAACGCCAAGGCGACGTTCTTTTGATGAAGCGCCCACGCGATTCTGAGAACACAATCGAGGTCCGCGCGCAAAAGACCAAATCAACGGTATGGGTGCCTGTCCACAGCGCCTATCGGCAATGGATCGACAAAGCCCCACGCGGCGACGTCGTGCAGCTTCATGTTGGGGTGAAGGGCCTCCCCTACGAAACGACGGATGGCTTCCGGGCCGACTGGCAGCGGTTGATGAACACCGAGCCCTTCAAGCCCTTCAGGGAAAACCGCCTCGTTTTCCACGGCATCAGGAAAAATGCCGTCATCAACCTACTGGAGGTCGGCTGCACCGAAACCCAGGTCGGGGCGATCTGCAACATGAGCGAGGAGATGGTGCGACACTATGGTCGGGAGGTCAGCGTGCGCGCATTGGCGCGTGACGGCATGAAGCTTCTGGAATCGCGCTATGCCGAAGTTAGGCAGCCCGCATTGGAACAGGAACAGAACGCGAATTGGAAACCAAGCGTTAGAATTGGAAACCGATGGACCCGCGACACGCTTGCCGAACAGCGAAAAAAGAAATAATATCAGCGGTTTAAATGGTGGGTGCGCACAGGATTGAACTGTGGACCCGCTGATTAAGAGTCAGCTGCTCTACCAACTGAGCTACGCACCCACTCGGCCGGCAAAAACCGGCGTTGGCGGGCATATAGCCGCCGATGCCGATCCTGTCCAGCCCTGCCGGAATCATTTCCCGACAAATCGCTGAAGTGACGCAGATGGTCAGACGAACAGCTTGCCTTCCGCCACCTTGACCGCGTTGCCACCGATGCGCGCCGAGACCAGTTTGCCGCCCTCGACATTGAGTTCGAGCCGGATACGCGAGGGCCGGCCCATCTCCAGACCCTGCTCGATCCAGAGCTGCGAAACACCGTCGGTCGGACGGTCGAAATACATGATGGCGCCTGCGAATGCGGCCGCCGCCGAACCGGTCGCCGGGTCCTCGTAGGAAGGAGTGCCGGGCACGATCATGCGCACATGAAAGGCGCTCTCGTGGTTCACCGTCTCCCGGCAATACACATAGGGGCTGGCAAAGGCCCATTCGCTCTTGCGCGGCGCCAGCTCCGACCAGGCCTGGTTGTCGAGCCGGATCCGGCCGGCCGCTTCAAGATTGGCCACCGGAATGGTCACGTAGGGCACGCCGGCTGACCAGAACGCGACGCGATGATTCTCGAAACCGATCTCGTGCGGCGCCAGGCCAAGAGCGGCGCCGATCGCCACCGGGTCGGCTTCGAGCTTCAGCGGCTCCGGCAGCTTCGCCAGGTCGAATTCGGCGAATGTCGCGCCATCGTGCTTGCTGACGGCGCAGCGCACCGGGCCGATGTTTTCCTCCAGCACGAAAATGCTCGCAGCGCCGTCATTGACGGCCATTTCAGCGAGCGCGATATCGCCCAGTTCGGCCAGCGCGATCGCCGAGCCCACGGTCGGGTGGCCGGCGAAAGGCATTTCATAGTCGGGCGTGAAGATACGGATGCGGGCGCGGTGCTTGGGATTGTCCGGCGGCAGCACGAACACGGATTCCGAGAGGTTGAATTCGCGCGCGATGGCCTGCATCGCAGCCGTGTCCAGTCCGCCGCTGTCCAGCACCACCGCCAGCGGGTTGCCGGCCAACCGATCGGTCGTAAACACATCGTAAAGCAAGTAATCGCGTCTCATGGAGGAAACCTTCCGCTTTGATCCGAATTTCTGCCTCAATCCCAACATGAGCGAAATTTAATTTGATATTCGAACCATTAGCACTGATCTGTGCACTCATAGGGACATATTGCGCTTCAGGGGGTCCGGCGTGGACCAGATTGTCAATCTGCCAAAGACGGAATCGGATTCCGCCATCGAGACCGCGCTCGGGCTCGACCAGACGGGACGGCGCAAGAAACGCCGCCGCGGCTGGCTCTATGCGCTGCTGGCGCTGATCGTCCTTGTCGCGGCTTTTGCCGGCTACCAGTGGTATGCCGGCTCGCCGATCAAGATCGATTATACGACGGTGCCCGCCGCCAAGGCCGACCTCACTGTCGAGGTTTCGGCGACCGGCACGTTGCAGCCCCTCACCCAGGTCGACATTTCCAGCCAGCTCTCGGGCATCATCCGTTCAGTCTCCGTCAACGAGAACCAACGGGTCAAGAAGGGCGATGTGCTGGCCGCGCTCGACACCGCCAAGCTGCAGGTGCAGATCGAACGCGCCGAGGCATCCGCCAAGGCGGCCGCCGCCAATGTCGCGGACGCCACCGTGACGCTGGCCGAAAATGAAAGCGCGCTCGTGCGCGCCGCAGCGTTGACCAAGCGCGGCATGGCCACCGACCAGTCGCTCGAAGCCGCGACCGCGACCCGTGACCGCTCCAAGGCGGCGCTCGACAGCGCCGAGGCCAATCTCGCCATCGCCAATGCCGACCTGAAATCGCAGCAGACCGACCTTGCCAACAGCACGATCTATGCGCCGATCGACGGTATCGTGCTGACGCGCTCCGTCGATCCCGGCCAGACGGTGGCCTCCTCGCTGCAGGCGCCGGTGCTGTTCATCATTGCCGCCGATCTCAGGAACATGGAACTGGTGGCGGCGGTCGACGAAGCCGATATCGGCGCGGTCAAGCCAGGCCAGCATGCCCGCTTCACCGTGGATGCCTTCCCGGAGCGGCCGTTCGACGCCGAAATCCGCGACATCTCCTACGCCTCGGTCACGACCGATGGCGTCGTCACCTACAATGCCCGGCTCGAGGTCGACAACAACGAGTTGCTGCTGCGGCCAGGCATGACCGCCACGGTTTCCGTCGTCACCCGGCAGGCCAAGGACGTGCTGACCGTCCCCTCCTCCGCCTTCCGCTATCGTCCTGCGCAACAGGCCGCCCGCGGCTGGAGCCTGAGCGACCTGTTCACCGGCCGCATGGGACGTCCCGGCGGCAATCGCCAGCGCCAGGCAGCAACGCCGCCCACCGACGGCTCACGCACGCTCTACGTGCTGGAGAAAGGCCGTCCGCATCCGGTCAACGTCAGGATCGGCTCGACTGACGGCGAGCTGACCGAGATCACCTCGGGTCTGCCAGAGGGGGCGCAGGTCATCACCGCCTCGCAGCAGCGGAGCTGACGCCGTGGCGATGGGCGCGTCTCTCATCACCTTCGACAAGGTCTGGAAGAGCTATGGCCAGGGCGAAGCCAAGGTACATGCGCTGGCCGGCGTCGATCTTGCGATCCGGCGCGGCGAGTTCGTCGCCATCATGGGCCCGTCCGGCTCCGGCAAATCGACGGCGATGAACATCATCGGCTGCCTCGACACGCCGACCGCCGGCACCTATTCCTTCATGGGCGTCGATGCCGGCCGGCTCGACCGCAACCGCCGCGCCATGCTGCGCAACCTTTATGTCGGCTTCGTCTTCCAGGGCTATAATCTGCTGGCGCGCACCACGGCGGCGGAAAATGTCGAACTGCCGCTGATCTATCGCGGCGTGGCCAGCCGCGAGCGCCGCGATCTTGCCATGCAGGCGCTGGCGCAAGTCGGCCTTGTCGGTCGCGAGCATCACACGCCGGCCGAGCTTTCCGGCGGCCAGCAACAGCGCGTGGCGATCGCGCGCGCCATCGTCACGAGGCCGACGCTGCTCGTCGCCGACGAACCGACCGGCAATCTCGACACTGCCCGCACGCACGAGATCATGGAGTTGCTGACGCAACTGAACAAGGAGCTTGGCCTGACCATCACCATGGTCACCCACGAGGCCGACGTCGCCGAATATGCCGAGCGCACGGTGCGCTTCCTCGACGGCCATGTCGCCTCCGACACCATGACTGTCGAGGTGGCCTGACCATGCTCTGGGAAACCGTCCGCCTCTCCTTGCGCTCGATCCGCCGCAATATGCTGCGCTCGTTCCTGACCTTGCTCGGCATCGTCATCGGCGTCGCCGCGGTCATTGCCATGCTGACCATTGGTTCCGGCACCACCGCAAAGGTCAAGAGCGACATCGCCAAGCTCGGCAGCAATCTTCTGGTTGTGCGCTCCGGCCGTCCGGCCGGTCCCGGCGCTCCGGGCGGGCTCGACCAGGTCGTCCGCCCGCTCGCCGAAAAGGACCTAGCAGCACTTGTCACCCACCTGACAGGCGCGCGCGCCATTTCGCCAGCCTCGCAGAAGCAGGTCCGCGTCATCTTCGGTACCGAGAGCCTGACCTCCGGGGTCACCGGCACCGACAGCGCCTATCTCGATGCCCGCGACTGGAAACTGGTCTCAGGCCGTCCGTTCAGCGAGTCCGAGACCCGTTCGGGCACAGGCGTGTGCCTGATCGGCGAGACGGTGCGCCAGCAGTTCTTCGGCGCCGGCGATCCCGAGGGCGAGATCATCCGCGTCAACCGCACCTCCTGCAAGATCATCGGCCTGCTCGAGCCGAAGGGCTATACCGGCTTCGGCCAGGACCAGGACAATGTCGTCTTGATGCCGCTGCATGCCTATCAGCGGCGCATCGTCGGCAACCGCAACATCGACAACATCTACGTCGCCGCCGACGACCGCACCCCGACATCGGAGCTGCAGCCGCGCGTCGAGGATATTCTGCGCGATGCAAGACGCATCACCCCCGACCGCGAAAGCGATTTCGCGATCCGCGACATGACCCAGATCGCCGATGCCATGGCCAGCGCCACCACCACCATGACCGGCATGCTGGGCGCGGTCGCCGGCGTCAGCCTGCTGGTCGGCGGCATCGGCATCATGAACATCATGCTGGTGTCGGTCACCGAGCGCACCCGCGAGATCGGCATCAGGCTGGCCATCGGCGCGCATGAAAAGCACATCCTCATCCAGTTCCTGGTCGAGGCGACGGTGCTGTCGCTGCTCGGCGGCATCATCGGCATCCTGATCGGGCTCTCGCTGGCCGGTCTCGCCTCGGCGATGCTGGCCATTCCCTTTGCGCCGAGCCCGGCAGTCGTCCTGCTCGCCGTCGGCTTTTCCGCGCTGATCGGCATGGTCTTCGGCTTCTTCCCGGCGCTGCGCGGCGCCAGGCTCGACCCGATCGACGCGCTGCGGCATGAATAAGGCGATTGGAAAGCAAAGGCGCGGCTACGACGCTGTTTCCCAGGGATTGATGGTATTCAATCCGGCGGCCGCGAATGGACTGGTGTCGCGGGTGGCGACCGTAAGACCGTTTGCTGCGGCCGTGGCTGCGATGTAGCCATCCGCATTGCCGATCGCCTTGCCTGAGGCTCTCGCTTGCACCATGAGCTTGGCATAGGCGCGCGACGCGTCGAGGTCGAAAGGCAGAATGCGGCCTGCAAACAGCGGCAACGCATCCTGCTCGAGACGATCATGCAGGACCGCGCGACGCTGGCCGGCGGGCATCGCTGCGATGCCGAACCGCAGCTCAGCCACGGTGACGGCTGAGAGATACAGGGTTTCGACAGCCTGGGCGTCGATCCACGCGATTACGCGGCGATCGGGTGCAGGTTTCCAAGGCTCAGAAATGACATTTGTGTCGATGAGGATCATTCGAACCTCATCGGCTCGCCCGGTGTTTCGTCGCGGAGCTGCTGCAATCTATCGACATCCTCTTGCGACAATCCGGCCTCGCGGCCGATGGCGGCGAGCAGCGAGCCGAGTTTGACCCGATTGGCCGGCCGCACCGCCGTTTCCAGGATTTCGCGCATTTCGGCTTCGGTGCTACGGCCATGGTGCGCTGCCCGCACCTTCAAGGCGCGGAGCGTTTCCTCTGGCAAATTGCGGATAGTGACAGCGCTCATTGATATCATCCAAGGTTACAATGATGTCATTGATAGCAATATAGAGAAGTTGCCATCAACACACAACAGTCCCCGCCCCTGAAGGAGGGAGTCATTCGATGTTTGCGATAGCAGAAAGCCACTCAGACCGTCGCATGGCTGGCCAGACGATCAGCAAGGAAGGGTACTAAGATTTTAGTCCGCGTTCGCAAAATGCCATTCGATCAGCGGCTTCATATGCGGCATCAGCCCGTGCGGCAGGTCGGTGGCATGGCGGATGATGACCGGACCCACGATCTCCGGTTCGGCCTCGGTTGCGACGAAGGCCGAAATGCGCTGCGCGATCTCCTCGGCGGGCTCGGGAACCCGGTAGCGGCGGAAGATCACCGTGCCGCTTGCCGTCGACAGCGCATGGTAGTGCAGGCCGCGTGCGGCGCCCGAAATGTCGAGGCCGGTTTCTTCCCGCACCTCGCGGATCATGTTGAAATCGACATCGACGAGGCCGTCGCGAAAATCCGCCGGTTCGAATGAACCGGCGGCGAAATAGACGCGGCCGGCAGTGACGGTGTGGGCGGCCATGCGGATCGCCACCAGCGCATTGTCGCCGGCCACAAGCATGGCATGGGCATAGGCGTGCTCGGCGCCGGAATTCTCGCGCCGCTTCCGCCAAAGCATGAAGGTGGAGTAGTTGACCGCGTGGCACCGGCCGACGAGGCGATTGTCGCGCCAGGCAAGTCGCGAAAGCAGCACAACGGGACCATCGAACAACGCGGGATTGGCCGCGATCTCGTGCTGCCAGTTCGCTGCGATCGCCTCGGCATTGTCCAGCGCGAAAGGATGCGGCCCGGGATCGAGCCGGACATCGACGGCGTCGACCGGCAAAATGACATTGCGCGGCAGGTCGAAGCTCACGGCTCAGGCCATGTCCAGCGTGATGGCCACCGGACAATGGTCCGATGCCTTCGGCCGGTCCCAGCCGGCGCGCGGGAAACGCTCAACTTCCTGGCCGGCGGGGAAGATCGTGCGCCAGGGCTGGCCGTTGCGGATGATGTCCGGGACGGCGGTGGCGTTCTTAGCAGCCAGTCCCTTGGAGAGCAGGATATAATCGAGTTGGCACAAATGCCGCTCTTGCGGCCCACGCGTGTGGTAGAAGGTCCAGCGGTTCATTTCCGGCCGCCTCTCGACCACGTTTTCGCAAAAGCCGCCAGCCGTCAGCACGTTGATGCAGGACAGGTTCTCGTCGACCACCTCGAAACGATAGCCGTCGATGTCGTCGCCGGCGATCTTCACGCGCTGGCGGTAATCGTTCATGTCGCCGCAGATCGCCCAGCGCTTGTCGGCTGCATGATCCGCCCCGAAGCGCTCCTCGATGATCCGCCGCACCGCCTGCGCCTCGGCGATGCGGATCGGCATCGTCGCTTCACGCCCGTCGAGCCCGTTGCGGGGCGAGCCCATCGACTTGAAGTGCACGAGATAGATGGTCAGCGGCGAGCCGCCCACGGTAATGTCCACTTCCAGGCAGTCGCGCCGGAAGATGCGTTCATTGGGCTGGTTGCCGAGCGCCGCCAGCTCCGGCGTGTGCAGCCCGAACTGCTCATAGGTCACATAAGCGTGGCTGGTCATGCGCACGAATTCGATGGGCTGGCCCTGCGCGGTCTCGCTGCGCATCATCACGGCGACGTCGATGCCGCGCGAATCATTGCCGGCAGCGGTATATTTCTGGCGGTAGCCCTGACCCACCATCTTGAAAAGATAGCCATATTCGAACGCCTTCAGGGCCTCGATATTGTCGACTTCCTGCATGCAGATGATGTCCGCGCGCGTGGCCGCGATAGCCAGCGCCGTCAGCTGCCGCGTGTCGTCCGACTGCGCGATGGCCCGGGCCTGCTCCAGCATCTTGTACTCGGCCTCGCTCTGGATATCGAAGAGGGCCAGCGTCCGATCCTCGTTGAGCTGGTTGCGGTATCCGGAAAAATCGAACCTGTTCATCAGGTTCTCGACATTGAAGGTTGCAAGGCGCAGCGACATATCATGACCTTTGCCCGCAAGCGCGGCAGAAAACAAGGCCGGGCAACCATCAGCTGGAAGCGATTGATCCTGGCGGGCTTCGCGCCGTGGTTGACGGAACCTTTCCGTTCATCCGCCGTTCAGACGCAAAGACCCACAGTGCGCCCATCCAGGGTCGGCGTGGGGCCTGTTTTTCTTGGAGAAGTGCAATGAACGCGCTCTTTTCTTCCACTGTAAAATCCGGGCTGATAGCGCTCGGTATCTTCTCCGGCGTCACGGCACCTTCCGCTGCTGGACCGATCCTGCAGCCGGATCTGTCGATTCCCGCCAGCACAGCGGCGCCAACTGTGACGCCGGTTCGCGACAGCTGGGCCGGCGGCAACAACCGGAGTAGTTTCAACAACGACTGGAGATGGCGCCGGTCGGGCGGCTGGAACCGCGACAACTGGAATCGCGGCAATTGGAGCGGCCGTCACTGGAGCGGCCGTCACTGGAACGGCGGCGACGACTGGCGTTGGCGGCATGGTCGCCATCACTACCGCGGCCGCTACTATGACGACGGCGCCGGTGCCGCGATCCTGGGCCTTGGCTTGGGGCTTGGCCTCAGCAGCCTATACAACAACTACAACTACTATGATGCACCGCCGCGCCGCTACTATCGCGCCGGGCGGTTTTCGAGCGCCCATGTCCGGTGGTGCTACAACCGCTACCGCTCGTATCGGGCTTGGGACAACACGTTCCAGCCCTATAACGGCCCGCGCCAGCAGTGCTACTCGCCCTATCGCTGAGCCAGGCCGCACAATCCTGCAATAAAAAACGGCGCCCCGCGGCGCCGTTTCTTTTCGAGCGTGGATCGCTCAGGACTTGCAAAATGAGGGACGTGGGTCGCTCAGTTCTTGGCCTTGTCGACCAGCTTGTTCTTCGAGATCCACGGCATCATCGCGCGCAGCTTGGCGCCGACCTCCTCGATCTGATGGCTGTCGTTCATGCGGCGGATGCCTTTGAAGCGCGACAGGCCGGCACGGTATTCCTGCATCCACTCCGAGGTGAATTTTCCGGTCTGGATGTCCTTCAGCACGCGCTTCATCTCGGCCTTGGTCTCGGCGGTGATGATGCGCGGCCCCGAGACGTATTCGCCCCACTCGGCGGTGTTCGAGATCGAGTAATTCATGTTGGCGATGCCGCCTTCATAGATCAGGTCGACGATCAGCTTGACCTCGTGCAGGCACTCGAAATAGGCCATTTCGGGCGCATAGCCGGCTTCCACCAGGGTCTCGAAGCCGGCCCGGATCAACTCCACCAGGCCGCCGCATAGCACGACCTGCTCGCCGAACAGATCGGTCTCGCATTCCTCGCGGAAATTGGTCTCGATGATGCCCGAACGGCCGCCGCCGACGCCGCAGGCGTAGGAGAGAGCGAGGTCGAGCGCGTTGCCCGAGGCGTCCTGGTTGACCGCGACCAGGCACGGTACGCCGCCGCCCTTCTGGTATTCGCCGCGCACGGTGTGGCCGGGGCCCTTCGGCGCGATCATGACGACGTCAACCGTCGACTTCGGCTCGATCAGGCCGAAATGCACGTTGAGGCCGTGTGCGAAGGCGATTGCCGCGCCGTCGCGGATGTTCGGTGCGATCTCGTTTTTGTAGATGTCGGCCTGCAATTCGTCGGGCGTCGCCATCATCATCAGGTCGGCCCATTTGGCGGCGTCGGCCACGCTCATCACCTTGAGCCCGTCGGCCTCGACCTTCTTGGCGGTCGCCGATCCGGCCTTGAGGCCGATGGCGATCTCCTTGGCGCCGGAATCCTTGAGGTTGAGCGCATGCGCCCGGCCCTGGCTGCCATAGCCGATGATGGCGACCTTCTTGCCCTTGATCAGGTTAAGATCGGCATCACGATCGTAATAGACGCGCATTTTTGTCTTCCTTCCCGTTTGAAGATCAGAGGCCTTGCGGCCCGGTTTTTGCTCCGAAAAGAGCGAGAAACTGCTGCGTCGCGCGGACGGCATCGCCGCCGATCGCCGCCTCAGTCAATTCCAGCCGGTCGCCGAGCAAGAGACGGATCTGCACGTCGCGGGCGACCAGCCCGAAAAAGGTGCGGAACGCCGTCTCGGCGTCCGAAAAATCGAGCAGCCCGGCCTGCCTGCCGGCCTCCAGCACCGGCTTCAGGCGCTTGGCGAGGGCAAAGCGCCCGTTCTCCAGCACCACCGCGCCAAGATCATCCTTGCCCGAACCGGCATGGCCGACCGCCAGCCGGTTGAGCGCGATCGAAGTGTCGCTGGAAATGACCCTCAGCCAGTCGGAAGCAAATCGCTCCAGGCTCGCGGCCAATGAGGCAAGATCGAGTCCCCTGCCGTCGACCGCCGTCACCCGTACCTTCGAGGCCTGCCATTGCACCGTTGCTGTGAGCAGCCCGTCGCGGTCGCCGAACCATTTGTAGAGCGTTTCCTTGGAGCAGCTCGCCCGGCGCGCCACTGCGGTCATGGTCAGATTGTCGCCCTCCTCGACCAGCAGGCGGAGTGCTGCATCCAGAACCGCCTTCTGACGCTCCGTCAGCGCTTCGCTGTCGTCGAGATCGGCGTTTGCTTGCAACACACTCTGTTCCCGTTTGATGGTAGAGCCGCGGATCGCCCCGAGTCCGTACCGTACGTTACGGTTCGGCATATTGCGCAATCCGAAGATCGGCGCAAGGGGAAAATAACGAAATGTCTTCCGATGTCCCCGCAGCCGCGCAAACGTATGTTCAGTCGCCGGCTGGCGGATCGCGCAACCGACCGAGCAAGGCCGATACCGTGTTCAGTTCTTGCGGCGAGAGCTTGTCGCCAACCAGCTCCGCGATCGACCTGCCGTAGACGGCCCACATGCGGCGGCGCGTCTCTCGTCCCTTGGCCGTGATGCGGACGGTTTGGCCCCGGCCGTCATCAGCCACCGGCAGCTTCTCGACAAACCCGTCGGCTTCAAGCCGAGCCAGCAGCCGCGAAATATTGTACTGCGCGAACAGGGTTCGTTCAGTCAGCTGGAACGGCCGCAAGCCGCCCTCGCCCGCCTCAGCGAGTTCGTGCAGCACGTCATACCAGGCAAGCGGCGGCAGGCCGCCTTCCTTCAGCGCGTCTTCGGCACGTTCCACCAGTTGGCGTGATACCCGCATCAGGCGGGCCCAGGTCTTGATGGCCTCCGGCGATGGCAGGGCTGTCTCGATCATGACGTCATCATAAGAGATAGATGCAGTTGCATCAAGCTTGACGATCAATGCATTTGCATCTAGATAGATGCGAATGCATCGATATCGAGAGGCAAATCCGATGAAGCATGCCAACACCCTCATTCTCGTCAGCCATCCCCTTTGCCCCTATGTCCAGCGTGCGGCGATCTCGCTGGCCGAGAAAGGCGTGCCGTTCAAGCGCGTCGACATCGACCTCGCCAACAAGCCTGACTGGTTCAAGGCGATCTCGCCGCTCGGCAAGGTGCCGCTGCTGCGCGTGCGGCTAGGGAACGATGAGACGGTGATCTTCGAATCCGCCGTCATCCTCGAATTCCTCGAAGAAACCGAGGCCAATCCCCTCCACCCCGCCGACCCCTATGCCCGTGCCCGGCATCGTGCCTGGATCGAGTATGGCTCAGCCATCCTCAACGGGGTCGGCCGATTCTATTCGGCATTGACCGAGGCAGGATTCCTTGCCGAGTCTCGGACGCTGTCGGAAATGTTCGATCGTGTGGAGACCGAATTGGCGGGCGAAGCCGGCCGGACTGGACCATGGTTCGAAGGCGGGCGCTTTTCGCTCGTCGACGCAGTCTACGGCCCTGTCTTCCGCTACATCGATACCTTCGACCGGATCGGCGACTTCTGCATTCTGGACGGCAAACCGCTCGTCCAGGCCTGGCGCCAGGCACTGAGTGGACGCCCGTCCGTCAAGCAGGCCGTGGCGCAGGACTATCCACAGCGCCTGCATGCCTTCCTGCGGGCGAAGGGGTCGTTTCTTTCGACGGTCATTCGCAAGAACGATCCGGCCAGCGCGCTTCCGCCAGCCCAGTTCGCCTGAACGGATCGACCACCGGCCACCATCGAGGCCAGGAACTGCGGCGCCGGGGCCGGCACCGCCACGCCCGTGCAGGATCAGTTCCGAGCCGATCGGCTTGCTTCCTCGAAGCTCGAACATCGTGACCCTGTGCCCGGCCGGCTTGAGATAAAGCGCCATCGCCAGCCCGCGCCCGTAATTGCGGTAGGAAATGCCGATGCCCCCAAACCGAACAGGCCGGGACAATCCCTTCAGCGGCCGGGTGAAATCAAGTCGCGCCTCTCGACCTTGTCAGGCTCAAGCCTTGGCGGCATCGAAACCGAGGCGCGCGTCGCGCACCGCGTCATGATTGAGCTCGGCCCATAGGATCAGTTGGTGCAAGGCACCGAACATCGAATGTCCGAGATCGGTCAGGCTGTATTCGACGGCCGGCGGCTTGGTCGGGAACACTTCGCGATGCACATAACCGTCGCGCTGCAAATCATGCAGCGTTTGCGTCAGCATACGTTGTGAGATGTCCGGCACCAGCCTGCGCAATTCTCCGAAGCGGTAGGGCCTTTCGGCCAGCGCCATCATCAGCAGCGAACTCCATTTCCCGCTCACCCCCTGGATGACGTCGCGAACCGGGCAATTGGAAAAATTGCCTCCGCCTGAGATGGCCTTGTAGACCTCCAACTTCGTTCTGAGATTGACGATCTTGCTGTCCACGGCTGGTTCCCTGACTGTGCCTACCTCCCGAAAAACTGCCTTCTTTACGACCACGGGTCAATTCCTATTTTAGCGCTGGTCTCTTTTTGAGACCACCACTCGAACCGCGCTTCCGGCGCAATATTGGGATTCTCCATGACCGCTACCCTTCTCGTCACCGGCGCTTCCGGCCAACTCGGCCGCGGCGTCATTCATCATTTGCTGGACTCCCTCAAGGTTCCGCCTCAACGAATCATTGCCACCACCCGCAATCCGGAAAACCTTGCCGACCTGGCGGCGCGCGGCGCCACCATCAGGGCCGCCGACTTCGACGATACCGCATCGCTGGAGGCTGCATTCAAGGGCGCCGACAGGGTGCTGATCATCTCGACCGGCGATCTCGATCTAAAAAGCGGCAAGCGCCTGAAGCAGCACAAGAATGCAGTCGCGGCGGCCAAAAACGCCGGCGTTTCGCACCTGCTCTACACCTCGATGCCCAACCCGGAACCGGTGTCGCCGGTCCTGTTTGCCGGTGACCACTACAGCACCGAGCAGGCAATCAAGGCGAGCGGCATCCCCTACACGATCTTCCGCAACGGCTGGTACCAGGAGAACCTGTTCATGGCGCTGCCGCACGCGATCGCCTCGGGGCACTGGTACACGTCCGCCGGCGAAGGCCGCATCGCCCATGGCGCACGCGATGACATGGCAGCGGCGATCGCCGCCGGTCTCGCTTCCGGCTCGAGCGACAGCGAAACCTACACGCTGACTGGCCCGCAAGCGTATACGACGGCCGAGATCGCCGCCCTCGTCAGCGAAGTCACCGGCAAGCCGCTCGATGTCGTGCAGGTTTCGGATGATGTCCTGACCGAAGGGGTAAAGGCATCAGGCGTTCCCGAGGATTTTGCCGGCGTCATCGTTTCCTTCGACGTCAACACGCGCGCCGGCCGCATCGCCATGGTGACGGATGCGGTCGAGATGCTTTCCGGCAGGACGCCAAGGACGTTGAGGCAATTCCTCGAGGCGAACAAGGCTGTCCTGGCCGGTTGAAATCCACGCGGCGGGAAGTCTGTTCTCGACTTCCCGCCGCCCTCTACTTCGATGTTTTGATCAGGCCGTGCCGGATAAGGCTCTCTCCGGTCACCGCCAGCGCATCTTCGGGCGAACGCGGCTTCCAGCCGAGCATGCGCACCGCCTTGGCATTGGTGGCATTCTTGACCTTGCCCAGCTCAGGCACGAGCTGGGCGACTTCCGGATTGAACAGTCCCACCATGCGCACCAGCCAATCGGGAAGCTCTCTGGTCGAAACGCGCGCCGCCGCATTGCCGAGTCGCTTTCTCAAGGTTTGCGCGATTTCCCGCACCGTCATGAAATCGCCGGCGACCGCCAGGAAGCGCTCGCCGTTGGCAGCTGGATCGGTCATGGCGCGGACATGCAGGTCCGCCACATCGCGTGCATCGACGACGCCGAAGGACAAGCGCGGCAGCCCCGGCATGGCGCCATTCATCATGCGTTGGACAAATTCGGTGGAGGTCGAATGGTCGGAGCCAAGCACAGGCCCGAAGATGCCGACGGGGTTGACGGCAGCAAGCTCCAACCCGTCCCCCTCGGCGGCGATAAAATCCCAGGCTGCGCGCTCGGCGAGCGTCTTCGACTTCACATAGGCGCTGACCCTTGCCATCGGATCGGTCCAGCTCTCCTCGGTGAACGGACGGCCGTCGGGCGGCAGCTTGCCGTAGCCGACAGCCGCGAAGGAGGAGGTCAGCACGACGCGTCTGACGCCGGCATCTCGTGCCGCGCGCAGCACCCGCAACGCGCCTTCACGGGCCGGAATGATCAGCTCGTCCTCATGCTGGGGCACGCCGGGCGGGAACGGCGAGGCGACATGCAGGACATAGTCGCAGCCGGCAGCGGCTGGCGACCAGCCGGCATCGCTCATGAGATCGGCGATTGCAAAGGAGAGCCTGTCATCCGGCTCGACGCCACCTGTCTTGAGCATGGCCAGGACATCGGCTTGCCGCCTGGCCGAGCGCACGGTCGTGCGCACGCGGTAGCCCGCCTTCAGCAGTTCAAGGATACAGTGAGCGCCGAGAAACCCAGATCCGCCGGTGACAAGCACCAATTCGCCGCTCATGCCCGCCCCCGAAGCGTCAGCCCAAGGCGATCGAGACCGTCAGATCGCCACCTGCGTGCCGATCTCTACCACACGGCCGGTCGGTATCTGGAAATATTCGGTGGCGTCGGCCGCCGTGCGCGCCAGCCCGATGAACAGCCGGTCTTGCCACACCGGCATGCCGGAATTGGGCGAGGCTTTCAGCGAGCGCCGGGACAGGAAGAAGGAGGTCGTCATGATGTCGAACTTCCAGCCTTGCTTGCGGCAGATCGCCAGCGCGCGCGGAATGTTGGGCTGCTCCATATAGCCGAAGGTCAGCGTCACCCGCATGAACAGCTCGTTGACTGTCTCCATCTTGACCCGGTCGCTGTCAGGCACCACCGGCTGCGGCGCGGTCACCACCGAGAGGATCACATTCTGCTCGTGCAGCACCTTGTAATGCTTCAGGCTGTGCATCAGCGCGGTCGGCGCGCTGAGCGGATCGCTGGTCAGGAACACCGCGGTGCCGGATACCAGTTGCGGCTTCTTCTTCAACAGATTGCCGGCCAGGAAATCGAGCGGGATCTCGTTGCGGCGGGTCTTGTCGAAGAGATAACGGCTGCCGCGCACCCAGGTCCACATCGCCAGAACGATGGTGAAGGCCACCGCCAGCGAGGCCCAGCCGCCTTCGAACACCTTGACGATGTTGGAAGCAAAGAAACCGACATCAATGAAACCGAACAACGCTGTCATCGCGACCGCCACCCACAGCCGCCATTTCCAGATGCGGGTCATGACGACAAACAGCAGCACCGTGGTCACCAGCATGTTGCCGGTCACCGAGATGCCGTATGCCGAAGCCAGCCTGCTGGATTCGCCGAAGCCCACCACCAGCATCATCACCACCAGCGCCAGCAACAGGTTGACGCGCGGCATGTAGATCTGGCCGGACTGTTTTTCCGACGTGTGCAGGATTTCCAGCCGTGGCAGCATGTTGAGCTGCACCGCTTGCCTGGTCAGCGAGAATGCGCCTGAAATCACCGCCTGGCTGGCGATGACCGTCGCGGCGGTCGCCAGCACCACCATCGGGATCAGCGTCCAGCCTTCGTTCATTTCGAAGAAGGGATGTCCGACCACGCCGTTCTTGGCCAGCACGAAGGCGCCCTGGCCGGCATAGTTGAGCAGCAGGCAAGGGAACACGATCGCCAGCCAGGCGAGCACGATCGGCTTGCGGCCGAAATGGCCCAGATCGGCATAGAGCGCTTCGGCGCCGGTGACCGCAAGGAAGATGGCGCCGATGGTGACGAAGGCGACATCGGGCGAATTGATCAGGAAGGCGACAATATAGTGCGGGCTGATCGCCCACAGGATTTCCGGATCGGCGATGATATGGTTGAGACCGGACAGGCCGATAGCCAGGAACCAGACCGCGGTGATCGGGCCGAAGATCAGCGCCACGCCGCCGGTGCCGAAGCGCTGCACCGAAAACAGAACCGCCAGGATGACCAGTGTCAGCGGCACGACATAGGGCTGGAAGGTCGGCGTGACGACATTCATGCCCTCGACCGCCGAGAGCACCGAAATTGCCGGGGTTATGACGGCATCGCCGAAAAACAGCGAGGCGCCGACGATACCGATGCCCAGAATGATCGCCGAGCGCTTCGGGAAACTGCCGCGCGCCAATGCCATCAACGATAGCACGCCGCCTTCGCCGCGGTTGTTGGCGCGCAGCACGAACATGATGTATTTGATGGTGACGATGATCGTCAGTGACCAGATGATCAGCGAGAGAACGCCAAGAATGTCGCCACGGTCGGCCACTTCGCCGCCCGACGACGCCACCAGCGCCTCGCGGAACGCGTAGATCGGGCTGGTGCCGATATCGCCGTAAACAACGCCGAGCGCGCCGAGCATCAACACCTTGGTGCTGTGCTGCTCGATCTCAGGATGGCTCGATTGTTCGACGGTTTCTGCCTCACTACCAGTGTTGGCAAGGGCCATGAACGACACTCCGATAAGCGGGCGGTGCTCTACGCTTGCTGCGATGCAATATCAAGTACCGTCGCGTTATGGCTGCCATGCTTTGCACGCGAGGCTGCCACCATTACCACCCGCAAGCCCTGAGAAATCGGCCCACCGTGCCGGCCATGCCATACTCCAACGCGTCGGCTGTCAACCCATGTCCGATCGACACTTCCGCCAATGCCGGAACGCGTCGCGCCAGGGCCGGCAGGTTGCTCACCGTCAGATCGTGCCCGGCATTGACCTCAAGGCCCGCGGCAACGGCCGCATCGGCGGTTTTTCCCAGTCTTTCCAGCTCCTTGGCCGCCTTGGCGGAATCGGCATGACAACTGCCATAAGGTCCCGTGTAAAGCTCGATACGGTCGGCGCCGGTATCGCGCGCGGCGTTTATGCCGGCGGGATCCGCATCGGAGAACAACGAGACCCGAAAACCGCCCTTCTTCAGGCGTCTCACGATCGGTGTCAGGAACGCTGCATCGGCGATGAAGTTCCAGCCATGGTCCGAGGTTGCCTGGGAGGGATCGTCAGGCACCAGGGTCACCTGTTCCGGCTGGTGCTTTTCCACAAGCGCCAGGAAATCCTCGGTCGGATGGCCCTCGATGTTGAATTCGGCCCGCGGGAACTCATCGTCGATCAAGGCCCTGATCTCAGGCAGGTCTGAACGGCGGGTATGGCGCTCGTCCGGGCGAGGATGCACCGTCAGCCCATGCGCTCCCGCCGCAAGCGCGATGCGGCCAAGCCTGATCACATCAGGCCACGGCAGGTCGCGCCGGTTGCGCAGCATGGCGATGGCGTTGAGATTGACGGAAAGCTTTGCGGGCATGGCTTCGGATCCTGCTCGATTTCGGCGCATCTATACCGCCTTTGACGGGAACAGATAGGGGTTTCCGGTGTTCCAGAAGATCGGACGACGTTTGTGAAAGGATACGATCCCTTGAATTTCCTCGAAGCCGTGCCGGCAATCCGGCGCATCGATACGGACCGTGAGGATCTCTTCGCCATCGATATCGTCGGCCATGTCTCGGCGGCCGACGCGGAAAACCTGTTCGGCCTACTCGAAGCGGCCTACGCGCTTCACCCGCGAATCGATGTGCTGGTGCGCGTAATCGATCATGACGGCGTCGACTGGAACGACATATCGGACGAGACGCTGAGACAGGGCGCGGTCCAGGCCGTGGAGCATATCGGCCGTTGTGCCGCGATCGGCGAGCCGGACTGGACGGCGCAAGCGCGAGACTTCCTCCCTACCCCGCCGCCGGTCGAACTCAGGCACTTCAAAGACGAGGACGAGGCCGATGCCTGGCAATGGCTCGGCGCCAGGCAACTGGGCTCCGCTACCTGACGATCGTCAACCGTTCGGCCGCCCGGGTGATCGCGGTGTAAAGCCAGCGCTGGCGCGTCTCCTTGAACGCCCAGCTCTCGTCGAACAGCACGATCTCGTTCCATTGCGAGCCCTGCGCCTTGTGCACGGTCAGCGCATAGCCATAGTCGAAATCGTCGAACCGCTTCTTCTGCTGCCACGGGATATCGGCGTCGGGATCCTCGAAAGCCGCCTTGAGCAGCTTGATCTTGGCGACACCGCGGTCCGGATCATCCTCTTCCGGCGACACCAGAAGGTTGATGCCAGGTTTTACTGTCTCGCGCGACGAGGTCATCACCTTCCACAGCGAGCCGTTGAGCAGGCCCTTGGCCGGGTCGTTGCGCAGGCACACCAGCTTGTCGCCGGCCTGTGGATAGTCGGCATTGAACCCCTTGAGCTCGCGCAGGCGCTGGTTGTAGCGGCGGCGCGTGCGGTTGGTGCCGACCAGCACCTGGTCCGCCCTCAGCACCAGCTCCTGGTTGACGTCTTCCTTGCCGATCACCTGCGCCGTGCCGTAGTCGCCGCGCATGAATTCGCGCCCCTCGCGCACATCGAGCGCCAGCCGCAGGATCGGATTGTCGCGCGCCTGCCGGTGGATTTCGGTGAGCAGGAAATCCGGCTCGTGGTCGGTGAAGAAGCCGCCGCCCGAGATCGGCGGCAACTGGCCGGGATCGCCCAGCACCAGGATCGGCGTGCCGAAGCTCATCAGGTCGCGGCCAAGCTGCTCGTCGACCATCGAGCATTCATCGATAATGACCAGTTTCGCACGCGAGATCGGGCTCTGCCGGTTGAGCGAAAAGGTCGGCGACATCGACGTCTTGCCGGTCACCTCGTCTTCGACCGATTCCTCGCCCTTGGGCCTGTAGATCAGCGAATGGATGGTGCGGGCATTGACCGCGCCCTTGGAGCGCAGCACCTGCGCGGCCTTGCCGGTGAAGGCGGCGAACTGCACCTGCCCGTCAACATGTTCGGCGAAATAGCGCGCCAGCGTCGTCTTGCCGGTGCCGGCATAGCCGAACAGCCGGAACAATTGCGGCTTGCCGGCCTTGAGCCAGCGCGCGACCGCTTGCAGCGCCTCGTCCTGTTGTGGTGAAAATTCCATCTGATCGTGTGACCGGATTCGCGAGGGAAAGACAAGATAGCCGCCATCGCCATCGACGCAGCCTGGTGGCGAACTCCCTGCGCTTCAGCCTATCAGGCGAGGACGGGAACGTAAAGGGAACGGGCGCCATGTCCGCGCGATCAGATGACGGCGTGCGGATCGTTCTCCAGCAGGATCGGCTTGCCGTGCGGGGTGGCATGCGCGGCGCGCTCCCAGGCCCGTGCCATCGCATCGACATCGGGCTTGGCGGCCAATCCCTTCGACGCCAGCAGCGCTTCCAGCGCCGCCAACCAATGTTCGTAATAGTCATGGCCGTCAGCCGCGGCGCCGGGTTTCTTCACTTCGGCCGACAGTGCCTGCGCCCACTCGCTCCACGAAAACAGGCCTTTGTCGTGCAGCGCCACCGTCATCGCGAAGGCTTCGGCCTGCCAAGGCTTGGCGAAGATGGGCGCATCGAGGCCGGCGGGCAAACCGGCAGGCCCGTTCGCCTCAGGCCGGTTCAAGATAGCTCTCCCAGGCATCGATGGACACAGTCAGCGTCGGATCGGCCCCGTCGCCCCAGATCTCGGTGCCGTCGAAAACCACCGTATAGACCCATTGTGGGTTTTCGCCTTGCCCATGCGCGTTGGTGTCGGGGAACACAAAGCCTTCGCGCACCGCTTCAATCCGCCCATGCTTGCCGCGGGCGTAGCGCGGCAGCCTGGTGTGGCCGGTCGGGTTGAAATTCCTGGTTCGTATGCGGTCGCCGGCCCTGAACCGCGGCGCCGTTTCGACCGGCCGGTTGCACGGAGCGCCCTTGGCAAGCACGGCCGGAACGTCATCGGCCTTCAGCACCCGTTTGGGCGTCGCGGCCGCATCGATCGCCTCGCTTGCCGCAAGATCGCGCTCGCTGACGAAACCATGGCGCTTGAGCAGGATCTCCAGCGCCTTGATCCAGATCTGGTAGTAGCTGGAGGCATAATAGTCGGCCGGATGCAGCGATTCCCGCGCATGACGGCTCTCATCGATATTCCAGGCGCCCATTGCGCCGGCGGTGAGCGTCACGCCGAGCGCCCGCCGCTCCCAGTCGGCATGAAAATACGGCTCGTCCCGTTCCGGCGCTACCGGTCCGAATCCCATTTGTCCACCGAGATCCTGTGGGCCGTTCATGGCGGCCCCCCCGTTTGTTCCGTTTTTTGGGCCAGCGCGGTGCCGATCATGGCGTCGCGGCTTACCAATCCGGACAAGCGCTCCTCGCTCCAGCCTTCGGTTCCTTGAGGCCGCATCGGTACGACGAGATAGCGCAACTCCGCCGTCGAATCCCAGACGCGTATCTTTGTTGAGACCGGCAGCGTCAGCCCGAATTCCTCAAGCACGCCGCGCGGATCGATGACCGCGCGCGAGCGATAGGGCGGCGCCTTGTACCAGACCGGCGGCAGGCCGAGCACCGACCACGGATAGCAGGAGCACAGCGTGCAGACGACGAGATTGTGCGTCTCTTCGGTGTTGAACACCGCCTGCATGTGCTCGCCTTGGCGGCCGGTGTAACCCAGCGATCCGATCGCCGCCGTCGCATCGCGCTTCAGCCACTCGGCAAAAGCGGGATCGCTCCAGGCCTTTGCCACCACCCTCGCGCCGTTGCGCGGACCGATCTTGGTCTCGTAGGTATCGACGATGACATCGATCGCGGCCGGATCGATCAATCCCTTGCGGGTGAGAATGGTTTCCAGCGCGCGCACGCGAGCGGCAAACGGATCGAGCTCGTTGTCGTGGTCATGATCGTGGGACATAGCCACAAACTACGGCTGCGATCCGCCGGCCGCAAGCATGACGACTTGGGCCAGTGGGCGCGACGCGGATACGCTACTCCGCGGCCGCCTTTTGCGGCTCGCCTCGGATTTCGTCATCATCGTCGAACAGCGAAGGCTGATCCCCCGCTTCGACCAGGTGCAACTCGCCCTTGCGCTTCGGCATCAGCCCGACCAGCCAGCCCGAGAAATTCTCGAAGTAGACATAGATCACGGGTGTGACGAACAGCGTCAGCGCCTGCGACGCAAGCAGGCCGCCGACGACGGCGACGCCCAGCGGCTGGCGCAGCTCCGCGCTGGCGCCCGTGCCGAGCGCGATCGGGAACGTGCCCATCAAGGCGGCCAGCGTCGTCATCATGATCGGCCGGAACCGCATCAGGCAGGCCTTGTGGATCGACTCGGTGGCCGACATGCCCTCTCGTCGCAATTCGAGGGCGACGTCGACCATCATGATGCCGTTCTTCTTGACGATGCCGATCAGCATCAGGATGCCGATCACCGCGATGACCGACAGGTCCATGCCCGCGAAGCGCAAGGCGACAACCGCCCCCAGCACAGCCGATGGCAAGCCTGTGAGGATCGTGAGCGGATGGATGAAGCTCTCATAGAGAATGCCAAGCACAATATAGATGGTCAGGATCGCGCCGCCGATCAGCAGGCCCTGGTTGGCGAGCGAGTCCTGGAAGGTCTTGGCCGTGCCGGCGAAGCTGGTCGAGATCGTCTCCGGCATGCCGATCTGCTCTTTGAGCGCGTTGATGCGGCTCACGCTGTCGCCGAGCGCCACGCCTTGCGGCAGATTGTAGGAGATCGTCACGGCCGGAAGCTGGCCGAGTTGGTTGACCGTCAAGGCGCCGGCCGTGCGATCAACCCGGGCGAAGGCGCCAAGCGGAACCAGGGAGCCGCTCGCCGTCCTCATCTGGATGGCCAGCATCCGCTCCGGCGACCACTCGATCTTCGGATCGAGCTCGGTGATGACTTCGTAGCTATCGGCGGAGCCGAAGATCGTCGAAACCTGGTCGGTGCCGAACCCGCCATAAAGCGCCGAGCGCAGCGTGTCGGTGTCGATGCCGAGCTGGGCCGCCTTGTCGCGATCCACCACCAGTGTCGCCTGCAGCGCATTGTTCTGCAAATCGCTGGTGACGTCGGTGAAGGTCGCATGATCGGCCGCCATCGCGTCATTCAGTTTCTGCGCCCAGATGTCGGTCTGGCCGGTGTCGAGGCCCTGAACCACGAGTTGGTAGGCGCTGGCCGACGAGCGCGAACCCAGCCTCAAATTCTGCACCGGCTGCATGTAGGTCTCGATGCCCGCCACGCCGGCCAGTTGCTTGCGCAGATCCGCAAGCACCTTCTCGATATTGGGCCGCTGGTCCTTGCCCTTGAGCTGGACGAAAAGCTGCCCCTGGTTGAGCGCATTGTTGCCGCTGCCCGCTGACCAAGCCACATGATCGACATAGGGCGAATGCGAGAAGACGCTGGCCACCTGTCCTTGCAGCTTTGCCATGGCGTCGAACGAGATGTCCTGGCGCGCGATGGTCGTCACCGATATCTGGCCGATATCCTCCTGCGGGAAAAAGCCCTTCGGCGAGACCTCGATCAGCCACACCGACGCCGCGGCGGTGCCTATGAAGACAAGGAACACCAGGAAGGTGTGCCGCAGGCAGAAGCTCAAGATCCGATCGTAGCCGCGGGTGATGAAATCGCGCCTGTGGCCATCGCCATGCGCCTCGCGGTCGGCCTTGGTCACCGAAAGCAGCCGCGAGCACAGCATTGGCGTCAGCGTCAGCGACACGAACATCGACGCCAGGATGGCGACCGTCACCACGACGGCGAACTCGTTGAAGATGCGCCCGATCACGCCGCCCATCAGAAGCACCGGGATGAACACGGCCACCAGCGAGATCGAGATCGAGATGATGGTGAAGCCGATTTCGCGCGCGCCCTTCAGCGACGCATCGAAAGCCGACAATCCATCCTCCTCCATATGACGGAAGATGTTTTCCAGCATCACGATGGCATCGTCGACGACGAGGCCGACCGCAAGCGTCAGGCCCATCAGCGAGATGTTGTCGATGGAAAAGCCGAACAGGAACATCGCGCCGAGCGTGGCGATCAACGAGATCGGCACCGCCACGGCCGGGATGATTGTCGCCGTCACGCGGCGCAGGAACACGAAGATCACCATGACCACCAGCGCGATGGTCAACAGCAGTGTGAACTGCACGTCGTCCACGGCCTGGCGGATCGAGGTCGAACGGTCGTTGAGCAGCTTGATCTGGGCGGCGGCCGGCATCTGGTCCTGGAAGGACGGCAGCATCGCCTTGACCTTGTCGACGACGTCGACAGTGTTGGCGTCGGGCTGGCGCTGCACCGCCATGATGATCGCGCGCGTGCCGTCATACCAGCTCGCAGTCGTCGTGGTCTGCACCGAATCGACGACGCGTGTCACCTCGCCCAGCCGCACCGGATGACCGTTCTTGGTGGCGATGATGAGGTTGGAGAATCCGGCGGCGTCGGTCAGCTGCGTATTGGCCGTGATCGTCAGCTGCTGTTTGTTGTTCTTCAGAACGCCCAACGGCGTGTTGGAGTTGGCGGATGCGATCGCCGCCTGCAGCTGGTCGATCGAAATGCCACGCGCGGCAAGCGCGGTCGGATCGATCTGAATGCGGACTGCATATTTCTGCTGGCCGAAGATGGAGACCTGCGCCACGCCGTCGATGGTCGACAGCGACGGCGAGATGACGTTTTCGGCGAAAGCATCGAGATCGGTCAGCGGAACCGTATCGCTGACCAGCGACATCAAAAGGATCGGCGCGTCGGCCGGATTGACCTTGCGGTAGCTCGGCGGCGAGGTCATCTGCGGCGGCAGCGATCTTTGCGTGCGCGCGATCGCTGCCTGCACGTCCGCGGCCGCGGCATCGATGTCACGGTTGAGCACGAACTGGATGGCGATCGAGGTCTGGCCGAGCGAGTTGGTGGTCGAGATCGAGTCGATGCCGGCAATGGTGGCGAATTGCTTGATCAGCGGCGTCGCCACCGACGTTGCCATCGTTTCCGGCGAGGCTCCGGGCAGCTGAGCCGAGACGTTGACGACAGGGAATTCGGCACTGGGCAGCGCGGCTACCGGGAGGAACTTGTAGGCGAACAGCCCGCCCAGAACGAGGGCGAACGACATCAGGAGGGTGGCGACAGGCCTGCGAATGCAGAACTCGGAGATCATTGGGCGGCCTCGCCGGCCTTGTCGGCTTGCGCAACCTTGGCTGCTGCCCGGTCGCCGGCTCCGGCGGATGCCTTGCCTTCGTGCACGGCAGCCCCGTTCTTCAGTCGCGTCTGGCCTTCGATAACAACCTTCTCGCCGCTTTTCAGGCCATTGCTGATGGCGCTGTTCTGACCTTCGGTCAGCGCCACTTGCACCGGCCGCATTTCGACTGTGTTGTCAGGCTTGACCACATAGACGAACGGCCCCTTCTGGCTGGGCTGCACCGCGACCGTGGGGACGGATGTCATCTGCGGCATGATGCCGGCGTCGAGCACGACATTCACATATTGGCCCGGCCACAGCGACAGATCGGCGTTGGGTATGCTGGCTCGCGTTGCGATCGTGCCGGAAGCGGTATCGACGCTGGAATCGACGAAATCGAGCGTGCCCTTGCCAATCGGTGTCGGGTCCCCGTCCTGGGTTAGGGTCACTGCCCCTTGCTGTGGTTTTGCCAGTGCCTTGTGCAGCAGCGCAAGGTTGCTTTCGGGCAGGTTGAAGTTCACCTGGAGCGGATCCATCTGGGTGATGGTGACGAGCGGGGTCGAGGTGCTGCTGCTGCCATTGCTGGTGGTCACGAGATCGCCCACGGCAACGTTCACCGCGCCAAGCCTGCCGGAAATCGGCGCGGTAATCGTGGCAAAGCCAAGCTGGACATTGTCTGCATCGATTGTCGCCTTGTCGGCATCGACAGTCGCTGCCGCCGCCTTCTGCGCGGCAACGGCCTGGTCGTAGGTCTGCTGCGTACCGGCCTGCTTGGCGACAAGATCCTTGGCGCGCTGAAGATCGGAATTCGAACTGGCAAGCAGCGCCTGATCCTTGGCGAGCGTCGCCTGATCCTTGGCGAGCTGCGCCTTCAAGGCACGGTCATCCAGCGAAAACAGGAGGTCGCCGGTTTTCACCATCTGCCCGTCCTTGACGTCGATCGACACGATCTGGCTGGACACGCGCGCATTGATGCTGACCACTGCGGGAGAGGAGACGAAGCCAATGGCGTAGCGCCGGACCGGGAAATCGGCCGTCGTTGCCGTGGCCGAGATGATCGAGGCCGTCCGGGCGCCAGTGCCGCCGGCCGCCTGCTTGGCCCCTGCCTGCGGATCCTGCCTATCCGGCGTCGGCTTGTCCGACGCGACCTGCTTTGCACCGATAATCTGCCGGGCCCTGCTCAGCGTGTCGGGAGACAGATAGAGCCAGGCCGCGCCTGCGCAGGCGACCGCAAGCAATGAAAGAATGACTTTTCCACGCATCGACAAAAGACCCTCTCCGTCCGACACGCCATAGCCAGGTGGTCGTATTCTAGCTCAAATCACGACTGCCTGCCGCGATTTCGCTGAATAGATAGGACAGGGCTTTGGCGGAAAAGGGCCAAAACACGGCATTACGAAGATTTAATGTGCACTGCACAATAGATGGGCAGGCCACCATGATCGCGTGCAAAAGCCGGATCGCGAACCTGGACAGCTCACCGCAGCATCGGCCAAAGCGTCGCGGCCAACAACACGCCCATGACGATGTTGAACCATTTCAGCCGCACTGGATCGGACAGGAAACCGCGCAGCGCCGTGCCGAATCCCGCCCACACTGAAACACTCGGCAGGTTGACGATAGTGAAGGCCACCGAGATCAGCGCCACCGACAGGAACGGATGCTCCGGATTGGAGTAGACGGCCATGGCGGTGACCGCCATCACCCAGGCCTTGGCATTGACCCACTGGAACGCGGCCGCCTCGATGAAGCGCATCGGACGCGCCTTCGTCTCGCCTTTGCCGCTGAGCGAGCGCGACATGGCGATTTTCCAGGCAAGGTAGAGCAGATAGGCCGCGCCGGCGATCTTGAGCGCGGTGTGCAGCGCCGGGAACGCCGTCAGCACGGCGCCAAGACCAAGGCCGACCGCCAGCAGCAAGACAAGAAACCCGATGCTGATGCCGAACATATGCGGCACGCTCCTCACCAAGCCGAAATTCACACCTGAGGCGAGCAGCATCAGATTGTTAGGCCCGGGCGTGATCGAGGTCACGAAGGCGTAGACAAGCAAGGCGAGGAATGCGTCGAGCGACATGATATCCTCCCAGATAGGCCAGTATTATTGTCTCTTTCCACGACCGCACAAAGGCCACCATCCGCCGGTGGCCGATCCCGTCGTCACGCTGTGGAGAAACTGACGGGTGCTACATCCCCTGCGGGCCACGGTTCATCGCCGCCACGCCGGTGCGGCAGATTTCGACCAGGCCGAGCGGCTTCATGATGGCGATGAACTGGTCGAGCTTGGAGCCCTTGCCGGTGATCTCGAAGATGAAATGTTCGGTATTGGCGTCGATGACGCTGGCGCGAAAGGCGTCGGCGAGCCGCAGCGCCTCGACGCGGGCTTCGCCGGTGCCGGCGACCTTGACCAGCGCCAGTTCCCGCTCCAGCGGCCGTTCCTGGCCGAATTCCTGCGAGCGCACGGTGAGGTCGACGACGCGGTGGACCGGCACGATGCGCTCGAGCTGGTGCTTGATCTGCTCCAGCACATGCGGCGTGCCGCGCGTCACGATGGTGATGCGCGACAGATGTTTCTCATGCTCGGTTTCCGAGACTGTCAGGCTCTCGATGTTGTAGCCGCGCCCGGAAAACAGGCCGATGACCCGGGCAAGCACGCCCGGCTCGTTGTCGACCAGCACGGAAAGCGTGTGGTTCTCCGGCTTTTCCGTTTCCTTGGCGATGAAATAGGCGGAGCCGGTCGGTTGTAGCTGTGCGTTCATGATGTGAATCTCGACTTCAAACTCTTGGATCTAATCTCTGTTTACGCACGGCTTCTCGCGACAGCCCTGCCTCTGTCCGCTGCTACACCAGTTCCCTGCCCTTGGCGTCGATGGCGTTGGCCACCGCCTCGTCCGTGGCCTCGTCCGGCAAGAGCATCTCATTGTGCGCCTTGCCCGACGGGATCATCGGGAAGCAGTTGGCGAGCGTCGCCACGCGGCAGTCGAACAGCACCGGCTTCCTGACCGAGATCATCTCCTTGATGGCATCGTCCAGCTCGTCCGGCTTGTCGCAGCGAATACCGTGGCCGCCATAGGCTTCGGCCAGCTTGACGAAATCAGGCATGGCTTCGGTGTAGGAATGCGACAGCCGGTTGCCGTGCAGCAGCTGCTGCCATTGCCGCACCATGCCCATATACTGGTTGTTGAGAATGAAGATTTTGATCGGCGCGTCGAACTGCACCGCGGCACTCATCTCTTGCATCGTCATCTGCACCGAAGCGTCGCCGGCGATATCGACGACCAGCGCGTTCGGATGCGCGATCTGCACGCCGAGTGCCGCCGGCAGGCCGTAACCCATCGTGCCGAGCCCCCCGGAGGTCATCCAGCGGTTCGGCTTCTCGAAATGGTAGTGTTGCGCCGCCCACATCTGGTGCTGGCCGACCTCCGTCGTGATGTAGGTGTCCATGTCCTTGGTCAGGGCATAGAGCCGCTGGATGGCATATTGCGGCATGATCACGTCGTTGTTCATCTTGTAGGCGAGCGAATCGCGCGCACGCCATTTGGCGATCTGCTCCCACCAGGGATAGAGCGCCTTCTTGTCGGCCTTGGCGGTTGCCCGCCACAGCCGCACGAGATCCTCGAGAACCCGGCCGACATCGCCGATAATGGGCACGTCGGTGTGGACGTTCTTGTTGATCGAGGACGGATCGATGTCGATATGGATCTTCTTCGAGTTCGGCGAGAACGCGTTGAGCCGGCCGGTGATGCGGTCGTCGAAGCGCGCGCCGATGCAGATCATCACGTCGCAATCATGCATGGCCATGTTGGCTTCGTAGGTGCCGTGCATGCCGAGCATGCCGAGCCAGTTTTTGCCCGATGCCGGATAGGCGCCGAGCCCCATCAATGTCGAGGTGATCGGGAAACCGGTGAGGTCGACCAGTTCGCGCAGCAGATGGCTCGCTTCCGGACCGGAGTTGATGACACCGCCGCCGCTATAGATGATCGGTTTCCTGGCACCGGCCAACAGCTCGACCGCCGCCTTGATCTTCTCCAGATCACCCTGCACCTTCGGCTGATAGCTGGTGCGTGGCGCGGTTTGCGGAGAAACATAAAAACCCTTGGCGAACTGCACGTCCTTCGGGATGTCGACCACGACAGGACCGGGACGGCCGGTGGTGGCGACATGGAAGGCCTCATGGATGGTTGCGGCAAGTTCGTTGACGTCCTTCACCAGCCAATTGTGCTTGGTGCAGGGGCGCGTGATGCCGACCGTGTCGCACTCCTGGAAAGCGTCCGAACCGATCAGCGAGGTCGGCACCTGGCCGGTCAGGCACACCAGCGGGATCGAATCCATCAGCGCGTCCTGCAAAGGCGTCACCGCGTTGGTCGCGCCCGGACCTGATGTCACCAGCATGACGCCTGCCTTGCCGGTCGAGCGCGCATAGCCCTCGGCCGCGTGGCCTGCGCCCTGCTCGTGCCTCACCAGGATGTGCTCGACGTCGTCCTGCTGGAAGATCTCGTCATAAATCGGGAGAACGGCGCCGCCCGGATAGCCGAAGACATGCTTGACGCCGTTGTCCTTCAGCGCCTGCACCACCATTTCGGCGCCCGTCATTTCCCTGCTTGGCATTTCGCGCCGCTCGCTCTGTCCGTTGCTCATCGGTTTGGTCCCGTACTGTCCGCCATCTGGCGATTTGCTGGTCGTTTAGTCGTGTTTTGGGCAATAAAAAAGGCCCCCGAGGGAGCCTGTGTGTTGCGCATGGGAGGTTTTCGCCCGGCGGTTACACCGCCTTGCCCACGCGCCTTCCTACGAGAATGAGTGCCTTTTTCATGGTGGCGAACCATAAGGGTGAAACCGGCCGTTCGTCAATGGGGTCGATTCCGCTTTCATGGCGGCTTGCCCGGTGCATGGCACGAAGCACGCGCACGCCGTCAGTTTAGACCCGGCTCGACGCCGGGTGGCTGGTCAACCCCCTGAAAACAAAGCGAACTATTTGGCGACGTGACGCGGACCATCGTTTGCCGCGATACTGCCCGAGGCCGGACCCCAAGCTCGGCAAAGGCAGCTCGCAACGAGGCCGATCAACAAAAACGCGGAGGAAACTGATGCTCGACAAGGCCCCGAACAGGAAGCTTTCCGACCTTCTAGAACGATTTGGCGCGGCCCTCGCCGCCGGCGACATCGACAAGGCGGTCGAATGCTTCCAGGAAGATTGTTATTGGCGCGACCTCGTCACCTTCACCTGGAACATCAAGACCATGGAAGGCCGCGATCAGGTGCGTGACATGCTGGAAAGCCAGTTGTCGAAGACGAAGCCATCGCATTTCGCGATCGCCAGGGGCGAGGACGCGACCGAGGCGAACGGGGTGATCGACGGCTGGATCAGCTTCGAGACCGACGTGGCGCGCGGCTTCGGCCATATCAGGTTGAAGGACGGCAAGATCTGGACGCTGCTGACCACAATGGTCGAGCTGAAAGGGCACGAGGAGCCGGCCGGCTTCGCCCGGCCGATGGGCGCCAAGCACGGCTCCGGCAAGAACCGCCCGACCTGGAAGGAAGAGCGCGAAAAGGAAGCGGCCGAGCTTGGCTTCAAGACGCAGCCCTATACGGTCATCATCGGCGGCGGCCAGGGCGGCATCGCGCTTGGCGCGCGGCTCCGGCAACTCGGCGTGCCGACGATCATCATCGAGAAGAATGAACGTGCCGGCGACAGCTGGCGCAAGCGCTACAAGTCGCTCTGCCTGCACGATCCGGTCTGGTATGATCATTTGCCTTACATCGATTTTCCCCGGACCTGGCCGGTGTTCTCGCCCAAGGACAAGATCGGCGACTGGCTGGAAATGTACACCAAGGTGATGGAACTGAATTACTGGTCCTCCACCGAGGCCAAGAGCGCTTCCTATGACGATGAGAAGAAGGAATGGACGGTTGTCGTCCACCGCGACGGCAAGGACATCACGCTGAAGCCGAAGCAGCTGGTGCTGGCGACCGGCATGTCCGGCCGTCCCAACCTGCCGAAGTTCAAGGGCATGGAGAATTTCAGGGGCGATCAGCACCACTCCTCAAAGCACCCCGGCCCCGACCAATATGCCGGCAAGAAGGTTGTCGTCATCGGCTCGAACAATTCCGCGCATGATATTTGCGCGGCGCTGTGGGAAGCCGGCGTCGACGTCACCATGGTGCAGCGCTCGACCACCCACATCGTCAGATCCGACACGCTGATGGATATTGGGCTTGGCGCCCTCTACTCGGAGCAGGCGGTGCAGAACGGTATGACCACCGCCAAGGCCGACCTTATCTTTGCGTCCCTGCCCTACAAGATCCTGCACGAGTTCCAGATTCCGCTTTATGAGAAGATGAAGGAGCGCGACGCGGCATTCTACAAGGGCCTGGAAAAGGCCGGCTTCATGCTCGACTGGGGCGACGACGGCTCCGGCCTGTTCATGAAATATCTCAGGCGTGGTTCCGGCTACTACATCGATATCGGCGCTTCGCAGCTGATCATCGATGGCGCCATCAAACTCAAGAGCGGCGTCGATGTGGCCGAGATCAAAGAACATTCCATCCTGCTCTGCGATGGCACCGAACTGCCGGCGGACGTCATCGTCTACGCCACCGGCTACGGCTCGATGAATGGCTGGGCGGCCGAGTTGATCTCGAAGGAGGTTGCCGACAAGGTCGGCAAATGCTGGGGGCTCGGCTCGAACACCACCAAGGATCCCGGCCCATGGGAAGGTGAGCAGCGCAACATGTGGAAGCCGACGCAGCAGGAGGCGCTCTGGTTCCATGGCGGTAACCTGCACCAATCACGCCATTATTCGCAGTTCCTGTCGCTGCAGTTGAAGGCGAGGCACGAAGGCATTGCGACGCCCGTCTATGGGCTGCAGCAGGTTCACCACAAGGCATAAGCCCGATTGTGCCGCAAACAAGCCGAGGGAGGCGCGGTTTGGCGCGCCTCCCTTTCCGGAGCACATCGGGGCATTTTCTGACCAAGGCACCGGTCGCGCGACTGACCGGTGTCGAGCAGGATTTCCGCCAATGGCTGCTGTCGCGCCTCGGCGAGCCGTCTCCGGATGACGGTCACCGGCCGATGCGCTTCCAGTAGATGAGCGTGCCGGTCAGCCCGCCATGGGGCTTCAATGCATAATCCGGTATTTCCCCGGTCAGCGTGAAGCCCAGCCTCTCATAGAGCCCGGACGCCCCCTCTTCGGTCGCCGTATCCAGAACCAGAAGTGTGCGGCCCCTCTCCACCGCAAGGGCCTCGGCCGCTTGCATCAGGCGGGTCGCCACGCCTTTGCCTCGACGATCGAGGCGCGTCATCAGCTTGGCGATCTCGGCCCGGTGCGGCTGGTTGGGCGGACAGTCGAGCAGCAGCGTGACCGTGCCGACCAGCGTGTCTGCCTCCCACGCGCCAAGCACCACCCGCTCGCCTCTTGCGGCCGCCGTCAGCGACGTGTCCCAGAACCTGCGGGCGGTTTCCGGCGCCAGCGGATGCATGAAGCTCACGGACCCGCCCGCGGCAACCGTTTCGACCAGAAGATCGCCAAGCAACGCCTGTGTTCGCGCGTCCTGCGTCAACATTCTGATCTCGATGGAATGCATGCTCGTTCTGCCTGGCTGAGATGGAAGGATCGATAGGGTCGAACTGGCGTCAATCGAAAGCGCTGAATCGCCTTCGCTTGCGTGCCGCCTTGATCGCGGCGATGCGTTCGGTGTCCTCTTCCTGAAGGTGGCGTCCACGTTCGAGGAGTTCGAGAATGTATTCCTCATAGGTGAGTCCCAGCCGTTCCGCCTTGTCCACGCGCATCAGCATGACGTCGCGGCTCGGTGCTTTCCACGCCTTGGCGTGCGCGGCCTGCCAGGCCAGGAAAATATAAGGATCGCCCTTGCCCCATGGCGGCCCCTTGTAGTCGTCGATCGGCGGTCCCCCATTGTGGGAGCGCTTCGGACGTCTCGCGGCCATGATGTCAGCCCCTGACCAGCGCGACGAGGTAGTCGGCGCCCGCATCGAGCGCATGGAAGGTGCAGTCCGACGGCGCGCCGAGCGCCAGACAGTCGCCGGGCTCGAGCCTGTGCACCAGATCGCCCTCGGTGAATTCGAGCCGTCCGGAGATCAGCCATATCTGCTGTTTGATGAAGGCGTAGGACGCCGCGGGCAGGCTGACCTTGGCGCCCGCCGGCAGATGAACCCTGATCAGTTCGAGCGGCATGTCGCCGGCCGGCGAAAGATGCCGCCTGACATAGTCGGTGTCGGGATCGCGCCAGACGGGCTGCGCGTCAGCCCGCAGCAAGCCCCCACCCTGCAATTCCGCGCGTGCGATAAGGGTCGACAGCGTCATGCCGAAGGCGGCGGCGATCCGCACCAGGAGCGCTGCCGTCGGGCTTGTCATGCCGCGCTCGATCGTGCTCAACATGGCTTTGGAGACGCCGGAGCGCTCGGCGAGCTCGGCCAGGGACCAGTCCCGTATCGTCCTCTCGGCGTTTATCCGTCTGCCGATTGTCGAGGAGATGTCGTTCGATATATCGTCCATTCGTCTATTATAACGAAAACCGATCGCTGGAAAAGAGCCTTGTCGCGACAATTTTCGCCGGCTTCTTAATCCTCCCTACACCATCCGGCCACACTCGACCTTAACCCCGTTCCTGTAGGCTTCGACGTGAGGGAAAATGGGGATTGGCCTGTCCATGTATGTCGAACGCGAAGCCTCGGTCGGAGAACCGACATCGCAGGAGCGCCGCAACGCCGAACAGAACGACAGGCGCATCCTGGGCAATGTCGTGCAATGCGACGGCGCGCGGGCCACCATCAGCGCCTTTGCGGACGACGTCGACGGCGCGGTGACCGGCCTGTGGACCGTCGGCAAGATGATCTCGGTCAATCTCGGCACGACGCGCACTGTCGGCCTGGTCTATGCGATCGGCAAGTCGGATCGCGCCTGGAACAGCGAAGGCCAGAACGCCATCGAGGTCAGCATCGAGCTGATCGGCGAAGTGCGCGACGGCGCCGAAGCCGGCTCCAAGCCGATCTTTGACCGCGGCATCACCACCTATCCCCATATTGGCGCCATCGCGCACCGCATCCGCAGCCGTGACCTGCAGGCCGTCTATGATCTGGCCGGGCGTCATTCGATCACCATCGGCTCGCTGTCGCAGGACGAGGCGATCGCCGCCAACATCGCCATCGACGACACGCTGGCGCGCCACTTTGCCATTGTCGGCACCACTGGTGTCGGCAAGTCCACCGCCGTCTCGCTGCTGCTGCGCAAATCGATCGCGGCGCGGCCGGATCTGCGCATCCTGATCCTCGATCCGCACAATGAATTCGCCGCGTCGCTGCCCGAATATTGCGTCAAGGTCGATTCCAAGACGCTCGACCTTCCGTTCTGGATGTTCCGGCTCGAGGAATTCGCCGAGGTTCTGTTTCGCGGCCGCGAGACCGTGCCCGACGAGATCGATGCGCTGCGCGACCTCATTCCGCTCGCCAAAAACCTCTATCGCAACCCCAATTCCGGTGCCTATCTCAGGCGCGGCAGCGATGCGCTGACCGCCGATACGCCAGTGCCCTACCGCATTGCCGATCTGCTCAAGCAGATTGACGAGCGTATGGGCATGCTCGAAAGCAAGAACGAGCGCCCGACGCTCAAATCGCTGAAGACGCGCATCGAATCAGCGGCAGCCGATCCGCGCTACCGTTTCATGTTCAACTCGCGCCTGATCGAGGACACCATCCACGAGACGATCGGCAACATCTTCCGCGTGCCGCATAACGGCCGCCCGGTGACCTGTTTCGAAATGGCCGGCATGCCGTCCGAAGTGGTCAATTCCGTCTGTTCGGTGCTGGCGCGCCTGGCGTTCGACCTTGCGCTGTGGAGCGAGGGCAAGCTGCAGCTCCTATTGCTGTGCGAAGAAGCGCATCGCTACATGCCGGCCGATTCGCGCCTCGGCTTCGCGCCGACAAGGCACGCGCTGTCGCGCATTGCCAAGGAGGGCCGCAAATACGGCTGCTATCTCGGCGTCGTCACCCAGCGCCCGGGCGAACTCGACCCGACCATCCTGTCGCAGTGCTCGACTTTCTTCGCCATGCGGCTCGCCAATGAGCAGGACCAGGCGATCATCCGCTCGGCCATCGCCGACTCGTCCGCCTCCACGCTTGCTTTCCTGTCGTCCATGGGCCAGCGCGAAGCGATCGCCTTCGGCGAAGGCGTGGCGACGACGATGCGGCTGAAGTTCGAGAGACTGCCGGCTGAACTGATCCCGGGCACGGCAAAGCGCGAACAAGCCATGTCGTCGAAAACCGGAGACGATGTCGATCTGGTGACGATCGTGGAACGGCTTCGCAACGTTCCAAAGCCGCAACAGCAGGCGATGGCCTTTGCCGAAGTGGTCGATTCTGGCCGCCAGGCTGGCGATCCCGACTACCGCAAGCCGCCGGCCGCACGGGTGCAATCGGACGATGATTTCGATATGCGCTACGGCCTCAAGCCCGCCACCTTTGGCATGCGCCCCCAGAACGATTGAGCCTGCAAGCTCTCTGACGACCGGCCGGGAAGCCGCACACAAGCTTCCAAAGGCTTCACATCATCGAACCAGCTTGGTCAAATCCCGAAAGGGAATTCATCAGGCCGGATTGAATGGCGTGGTTTTCGAGAAAGCCGCGTCAGGCAACCGGCCTCATGAATTCTTCTTCGGGATTTCAGGCGCAGACACGGTTGCGGCCTTGCCTCTTGGCCTCGTAGAGCTGGCGGTCAGCGCGGCGATAGAATTCTTCCGCCGTCTCCTTTCGGTCCCAGACGGCAAGGCCGACGCTGGTGGTGATCTTGAGCCGGACATTGCCCGAGAGAACCGACATGTTGGCGATCGCCTTGCGGATACGCTCGGCGAATTTCGACAACAATTCCGCCTCCATATTGGGCGTGACCACGGCGAATTCCTCACCGCCCAATCGCGCCACCACGTCATGGTAGCGCGTCATGTCCTTGAGACAGCTGGCGACGGCCTTGAGTACCTCGTCGCCGACGTCGTGGCCGTGTGTATCGTTGACCTGCTTGAAATGATCGAGGTCGAGGATCATCAGCCCGACGGGCTTCTCGATGCGCTTGAACTCCTCGAGATATTCCTTCAGCGCGTCGTCGAAATAGCGCCGGTTCTGCATGCCGGTCAGGCTGTCTGTCAGCGCCGCATGTTCGAACGTCTCGGAGCGGGCGCTCAGCGACACGGTCATGGCGCGCAGCTTGCCTTCCTCCATCGCCTGCTTGCGGATCAGCGGGTAGATGAAGAAGATTCCGAAGAACAGCGCGGTCGCCAGCAGCACGCCCGTCGCGAAAAGCAGCTTGTTGAGGTAGATGACCTTGTCCAGGCCGGAGGCCGTGTGCAGTTCGGTGGCAAAGGATTGCAGCAGTCCATAGGCATGCAGCGTCACCAGGCCGGCGGCCAGGATCACGAAGATAAAGACGAAAAACGCCGATTCCGCCTTGTGGAAACGCATCTGCTCCCCGATGGAAAAATGCCCGTCGACCTTATGGCATGGCGGGCCTTACGGAGGGTTAATTCGGACAACCACAACGAGAACCTTTCCGTGAAGGCTCAGCTTTCTAGGTTGCATTAGCAACAAGCGTTTGGATCGTGGTTTCGAGATCGTCACCAGGGCGCAATCTTTGCCATTCCGGCCCTAGCTGGTGGCGAAACCAGGTCGTCTGCCGCTTGGCATATTGCCTGGTTGCGATCTTGGCGCGCTCGATCGCCTCGGGAAAACTTGATTGCCCCGCCATCGCCGCTTGCAGTTCGCGAACGCCGATCGCCTTCATCGCCGGCAATTGCGGATCGAGCCCAAGCGCCGCAAGTTGCCTGACCTCGTCCAGCGCGCCCTTGTCGAGCATTTGGTCGAAGCGCGTCCCGATGCGGCTCACCAGTGCCGTCCGGTCCGGTTCGATGACGAAGAAATGCGCGCTGCGCCTGTCGATCAACGGCCGGCCCCGCGCCGCCTGCCAGTCCAGGATCGAGCGACCCGACGCGTCGAGCACCTCCAGCGCCCGCACGATGCGCTGGCTGTCGGTGGGCTTCAATTGCATGGCGGCTCTGGAATCCTGGCGCAGGAGGATGCCGTGCAGCTTGACGGCGCCTTGCTCCTTCAATTCATAGCGCCAGCGCTCGCGAACCCCCTGCGGAATATCGGGCATTTCGGAAATGCCCTCCGCCAGCGCGCGAAAATAGAGCCCGGTGCCACCGACGAAGATAACAGGCCGTTCGGAAAAAATTCCGTCGTCGATTAGCCTGGTCACGTCACGTAGCCAGGCTCCTGTCGAATAGGCCTTTGCCGGGTGGACATGCCCGTAGAGAAAATGTGGCGCGCGCGCCAGCTCGACGGCACTCGGCCGGGCGGTCAGCACGTCGAGCACGCTGTAGCCTTGCATGGAATCGGTGTTGACGATGACGCCGCCGGTGCGTTCGGCCAGGTCGAGCGCCAGCGCCGACTTGCCGCTGGCGGTCGGCCCGGCTATCAGGATCGCGTTCTTCACGCGGCCTTCGCCCGCATCCGCACCGGAATTATCGATGCCGCTTATCGCCACGCTTGTTTCCCATCCCGCCGATCGTGCCTTGTCGCCATCGCTTGCGAATATGGCCTCACGGTCGGTGGGCGCAAGCATTGTTAGCTGGATGGCCGAAGACATTGCCTGCGATCTCGCACTGCCGGCGAATGCACAAGCCGACGAGGCGACCGCCAATCTGCGCGCGGCGCTGGCCGCCGAGCCGATCGACGTAATCGTCCAGCAGTCGGCAACGCGCCGCAAGAAGATCCTCATCGCCGACATGGATTCGACCATGATCGACCAGGAATGCATCGACGAGTTGGCCGACGAGATCGGCGTCAAGGAGCACGTCGCGGCGATCACCGCACGATCGATGAATGGCGAGATCGCCTTTGAGCCCGCCCTGCGCGAGCGCGTGGCGTTGCTCAAGGGGCTCGATGCGGCCGTGGTCGATCTGATCGTTGCCAACCGCTTGACGTTGGCCTCCGGCGGTCGCGCGCTGGTGCAGACGATGCGGGCCAACGGCGCCTGGACCGCACTAGTCTCGGGCGGCTTCGAGGTCTTCACCTCACGCATCGCCGCCATGCTCGGCTTCCATGAAAACCGCGCCAACCGCCTGCTCGAACAGGACGGCCTTTTTGCCGGGTTGGTCGGTGAGCCGATCCTCGGCCGCGCCGCCAAGGCCGAGGCGCTGATCGAGATCACGGCGCGTCTCGGCCTCACCCCGGCCGATGCCATTGCTGTCGGCGACGGGGCCAACGATCTCGACATGATCCGCCTTGCCGGCACCGGTGTTGCGCTGCATGCCAAACCGATGGTGGCTGCACAGGCAAAGGTTCGCATCGACCATGGCGACCTGACCGCATTGCTCTATCTGCAAGGCTACAGGCAGGAAGAGTTCGTCCAATGAAACCTATGCGCACCGAGCGCCTGATCCTGCGCAACTGGGAGGATCGCGACCGCGAGCTCTTCCATCGCATCAATTCCGACGAACGCGTGATGGAGTTCTTCCCATTCCGTCGCGACCGCGCCGCAGCAGACGCCAAGATGGACGAACTGCGGGCCATCATCGAGCAAGACGGCTATGGCTTCGCCGCCGCCGAGGTCGCTGCATCAGGTCAATGCATCGGCTTTGTCGGCATCACCGGAACCGACCATCTGCCGTTCCTGCCCGCCGGCACCGTCGAGATCGGCTGGCGGCTGGCGCCCGAATTCTGGGGCAAGGGCTATGTCACGGAAGCTGCCGAGGCATGGCTGGCCTACGGCTTCGAAAAACTCGGCCTTGGCGAGATCGTCTCCTTCGCGGTCGCGAACAACCACCGCTCGACCGCCGTCATGCAACGCCTCGGCATGACCGCCGATCCATCCGCCGACTTCGATCATCCCGGCATTCCCGACAGCCACTCCGGGCTCAAGCGGCATGTGTTCTATAAGCTGACGAGCAAGGATTGGCAGGCAAGAAAAAGGGCGGCTCGCTAACCGCCCTCCTCAATCAGATTGTTGCAGGTTGTGCCGGATTCAATCCATCCGGATCGTCACAAACCTCAGCTCACCGGTCTTGGACGCCAGCATCAGCAGTGCGTTCTTGCGTCCCTGCTCCTTCAATGCGCCGATCCGGTCCATCACATCCTTGGGCGTGGCAACTGATTCCTGCGCGATTTCGGTGATCACCTCGCCCGGCTGGATGCCGCGTTCAGCCGCGGCCGAATCCTTGGCGACATCGGTGATGACGACGCCCGAAACATCGGCGGCGATGCTGAACTTCTTGCGCGTATCGTCGTTCAGTTCGCCGACGGTCATGCCGAGCACCGAGGCCGTCGAAACCGCCGGCGCCTTGTCGCCTTTGTCCTGGTCGGTGTTGCCGTTTTCGCCGCTGGCGAGCTTCTCGCTGTCCTCGAGCCGGCCAAGTGTTACCTTCACCGTCTGCTCGACACCCTTGCGCACTATGAGCACGTCGACCGCCTTGCCGACCGGGCTCTCCGCGACGACACGCGGCAGGTCGCGCATTTCGTGGATGTCCTTGCCGTCGAACTTGATGATGACGTCGCCGGCCTGGACGGTGCCGTTGTCGACCGGTCCGCCCTTGATGACGCCGGCGACCAGCGCGCCCTTGGCGGTCGCCATGCCGAGGCTCTCGGCAATGTCGTCCGTCACCGGCTGGATACGCACGCCAAGCCAGCCGCGCCGCGTCTCGCCATATTGGCGCAGCTGATCGACGACGCCGGAGGCGAGTTGCGAAGGAATGGAGAAGCCGATGCCGATCGAGCCGCCGGACGGCGAGATGATCGCCGTGTTGATGCCGATGACCTCGCCGGCGCTGTTGAACAGCGGCCCGCCCGAATTGCCGCGGTTGATCGCAGCGTCGGTCTGGATGAAGTCGTCATAGGGGCCGGAATTGATGTCGCGGTTGCGCGCCGAGATAATGCCGACCGTGACCGTGCCGCCGAGGCCGAACGGATTGCCGATCGCCATCACCCAGTCGCCGACGCGCATCTTGGTGGAATCGCCGAATTTCACCGCCGTCAGCTTGTGGCCCTTCGGATCGACCTTGAGCACCGCGACATCGGTCTTGGTGTCGGTGCCGACCAGCGTCGCCTTCAGCGTGACTCCGTCGGAGAAATTGACCTCGATATCGTCGGCATCGGCGATGACATGGTTGTTGGTGACTACGATGCCCTGCTCGGCGTCGATGACGAAACCGGAGCCGAGCGACTGCACTTTCTGCGAGCCATTGTCCTTGTCGCCGCCGCGGTTCTTGAAGAAATCGTCAAAGAAATCCTGGAATGGCGAGCCTTCGGGGAGCTGCGGCATCGGCACCGCGCCCGGACCTTCCGTGCCCTTCACCGTCTGCGAGGTCGAGATGTTGACCACCGCGCCGAGCAGGCCTTGCGCCAGGTCGGCCACCGAAGCAGGCCCGTCGGCGGCCATTGTCGGCGTCATGAGGGCCGGAACGGCCACGGTGCCCAGAAGAAGCGCTGCCGCGCCGGCGACGAATGTGCGTCGAGCCGCGCGCAAAAGGGTGTTGGATGTCATCGAGAAGCCTCCCGGCATTTCTGAAAGAGAAAAGCGCTTCGACGAAAACGCCGTGTCGCGCCATGATGGTAAGAAATAAGGCACGTTTGCGGCTGTGGCTATCGGCAGAGTGTAAATCCCGCGTTATTGCGCAAACCGACGCTCCTATCCGCCGCGAACCAGCCAGACGACGCCGACGCCGGCTCCGATCGCCACCAGCCCGGCAATCCGCAATGTATTCTCCGGCAATGACAGCACCTCGCCCGCCAGTTTCCTGGCGAAGCCGGGAAAGCCGCCATAGACCAGGCCCTCGATGACGAGGACCAGGCCTATTGCCGCGAAGAAATCCTGCACCGGCCGCTACTGGTCGGTGCCGGGCGAAGCCGCGGGTGCCGTCGCCGGTGCGGCAGGAGGTGCCGGTTGCGGAGCCGCCGGCCTTGCCGGCGCCTCCTTGCCGTCAGGGTCGCGGAAGAAACGGAAGAACTCCGAATTCGGCGACAGCACCATTGTCGTGCCGGTGTTGTCCAGCGCGGTGCCATAGGCGTTCATCGACCGGTAGAAGTCGAAGAACGCCGGATCGCGCTGATAGGCCTCGGCAAAGGTGGCGCTGCGCTGCGCCTCGCCCTCGCCGCGCAGGATTTCGGACTCCTTCTGCGCTTCCGCGATGATCTCGACCACCTCACGGTCGGCGCGGGCCTTGATGCGCTGCGCCGCCTCGTTGCCGCGCGCCCTCAGCCTTTCGGCCTCGGCCAGACGTTCGGCCTTCATGCGATCGAAGGTCTGCTGCGAGACTTCGGCGGTGAGGTCGGTGCGACGGATGCGGACATCCTCGATCTGCAGACCGAGCGAGGTGGCGTCGGGCCGTAACTGATCGCGCACTTCGCGCATCATCACCGCGCGCTCCTCGGAAAGGGCGGCCTCGAAGTCTCGCAGACCGTAGACCCGGCGCAAGGCAGCGTCGAGACGCGTCCTCAGCCGCGCTTCGGCGAGCTCGATCTGGCCGGATACCGCGGCACGGAAGACACGCGGATCCGAGATGCGGTAGGCGATGAAGGCATCGACCTCATAGAACTTGCCGCCCGAGACCTGGACGCGGATGTTGTCGAGGTCGAAGCGCAGCACCCGGTTCTCGATCAGTTGCACCGTGTCGGCGTCGAAGAACGAAAACGGCGCCTTGAAGTAGATGCCGGGTTCGGTCTTGACGTCGACGATCTCGCCGAACCTCAGCACCAGCGCCTGCTGGCGCGCATTGACCACGAAGACCGACGAATAGAGCAGGAACAGGATGACCGCCGCGATGACGACGATGACGGGGAGACGGTTGGCCATCACTGGTTACCTCCCGTCGTCGCGCCAAGGGGGGCCGGAGCCGGCGCTTTCTGCTGCAATGCCGGCAGCGGCAGATAGGGGACAACCCCCTGCCCGTTGCCTTGCTCGACGATCACCTTGCCGGAGTCCTTCAGCACCTTCTCCATCGTTTCCAGGTAAAGCCGCTTGCGCGTCACGTCGGGCGCCTTGGCATATTCGTCATAGACGGAGATGAAGCGCTGGGCCTCACCTTCGGCCTCCTGCACCACCCGGTTCTTGTAGGCGGCCGCGTCTTCGCGGACCTGTGCGGCCTCGCCACGAGCCTGGCCGAGCTTCTGGTTGGAGTACTGATTGGCCTGCTCGACGAACTTATCCTCGTCCTGCTCGGCGCGCTGCACCTCGTCGAAGGCGTCGGCGACCTCACGCGGCGGCGCCGCGTCCTCGATCGAGATGGCGTTGACCTGAAGCCCGGCCTTGTAGCCGTCAAGCGTGGTCTGGATGATCTCGCGCACCGAAGCCGCTATGCCCTGGCGGTCGTCACGGAAGATGTCCTGCGCCGGCCTGCGGCCGACGGCCTCGCGCATCGCGCTTTCGGCGACCTGCCGCAGCATGCCGTCCGGGTCGGAGACGTCGAACAGATAGGCGCGGGGATCGGAGACCTGGTAGGCGACCGAGAACTGCACGTTGACGATGTTCTGATCGCCCGAAAGCATCAGCCCCGACGTGTTGCCGCTGGACGCGCCACCGCCAATGTCGACGAGCTGCTCGGAAATCTTGGCCGTTTCGACGGTTTCGAGCGGCCACCAGTGGAAATGCAGTCCGGGCTGCGACAGTTCGGCCTTCGGCTTGCCGAAGCGCAGTTCGACCGCGACCTCGTCCGGCTGCACGGTATAGATTGCCTGGAACGCCCATAGCACGACCAGCGCGGCGCCGATCAGGCCGAATATGGCCGGACTGGCGCCGCCACCGCCGGGCAGCGCACGCCGCAGCCTGTCCTGGCCGCGGCGGATGATGTCCTCGAGGTCGGGAGGCGAGCCTTGCGGTCCGCTTGGCCCCTTCGGTCCCTGCCCCCAGGGTCCCTGATTGTTGCCGCCGCCCCACGGGCCGCCGCCACCGCCACCTTTGTCGTTCCAGGGCATGAATGTCCTTTCGCTTGGAATTCCCTCAAGCGCCGGAATTACGGCGCAAATCCAGTCTTGTTCTTCTATAGGGACGCCACGGCATGCTTTCAACGCGATGCTCTGCCGGCATCATCGGTTTTGGGCCGGTCGCGACCCTTTGTCGTCTTTAAACGCCTTTTTTCTTTCAATGGCTCTCGCGGCGTCGCTCGTAAACCGTATAGCGCGTCGCGTGGCTGTCCTTTTCGCCGACTGGGATCTCCTGCGAACTGACTTCGCGCCAGCGTTTCGGATCGATCGGGGGGAAATGCGCGTCGCCGTCGACAGCGGCCAGCACATGGGTGACATGCAGCCGGTCAGCGAGCGGCAGCGCCTGCGCATAGATTTCGCCGCCGCCGATCACGCAGACCTCGTCCACCCCGCTCATGCAGCGCCCACGCACATCAGCCAGTTGGATCGCGTTCTCAAGCGTATGCGCCACCTCGACGCCGTCGGCGCGCCAGGTCTTGTCACGGGTGACAACGATGTTCAGCCTGCCCGGCAGCGGCCGGCCGATGCCTTCATAGGTCTTGCGGCCCATGATGATAGGCTTGCCCATCGTGTCTGCCTTGAAGCGCTTGAGATCGGTGGAAAGCCGCCAGGGCAGCCCCCCGTCCCGCCCGATGACGCCGTTCTCGGCGATGGCGACATAGATTGCCACGTGCATCAGTTGCCGTTCCCATTGTCGGATGGATCGAGGATAAGGATGTCGATGTCGCGCTCTGGATAGAAGTCCTCAGCCGTCATCTCGAAACTCGTCGGCCCGACCTTCCTGACATTGTCGCCGCAGAACGAGACCAGGGCTTTGGGATTGCCCTTGTCGACGGTCAGCTTGAACTTGCCGATGCTGCCGGCCGCCCAGTTGCCGCCGGTGGTCAGGATGTAGGCGATGCGGCTCTCGTAATATTTTGGATAGCCGTCGGGATCGTTCTTGGCAGCCTTGCGCACTGCGTTCTCGAACGTGTCGTCCATGCAGTAGCGGGACTTGTAGGCGGCGTACTGTCCCTGGAACTTGCCGTCGTAGAAGAAGCTGACCGACGAGGTGCCGCCGACGCTCGGTTTGTAGCGGTGGGAAACGTGGACGTCCTTGTTGGCCGGAAAGGTCGAACGCCACCAATAGGTCGAGCGCAATTGCCAGAACGGTGCATAATTGGGTTTCGCGCCAGCGCCGTCATCGACAATGTCCTCGATGATGATGCCGCGGGTGACCCAATCGTCGGCCACCGTTTGCGGCAGCTTCGCGAGCGCCGCCTTTGCCGCTTCACCGAATGGGTTGAAAGGCACGTTCTGCGCCTTCAGGTCGGCACCGATGTCGATGCCGAGCGCGAACGCCTTCTGCTCGAGCTCAGGCTTTGCCGCCACGCCGTCGATCGTCACCTCGAAGCCGAGGAAATTGTCGCTCTGGTTTTCGGGGATCGCCGGCATCTCCTCGGGATCGCCGGAGATGTCGGGCATTGGGAAGGCGACGATCGCCTCGACGTCCTTGTCGGTGTTGTTGTGGAAGACGTAATCCACGGTCACCTTTTCCGGCGATATGAAGAGGTCCTCGCTCTGCATCGCCACGGCATCGCTGCGCGACAGGACTAGGCCGCCGGTGCCGAGCTCGGCAACAGAATCATTGGCGAACGCGGGGGCAGCCGACAAGGCCAGCACCGCGGTCAGAACATATCGCAACATGAAAGCCCCTCGGCGAGAATGTCGCGATGACCCTAGCGGTTTCAACGTGGCGTTTCAAAGCCCTTGCGCATTGCACCACGCCAGTCTGGACTAAAGGGTTGCGATCGGGCAGGAGTTCGCTTCATGCGCAAGGTTCTCGTTATCGGCATCGGCGCCGGCAATCCCGACCATATGACCGTGCAGGCCATAGACGGCCTCAATCGGGCCGACGTGCTGTTCATCCCCGACAAGGGTGCGAAGAAGAACGATCTTGCCGAACTGCGCCGTCACATCTGCGACCGTTTCGTCACCAACCCGAACTCACGCCGCGTGGAATTCGACGTGCCCGTGCGGGCCGAACCAGCGCCTTCCTATCGCTCGACGGTCGATGACTGGCACGAGGCAATCGCCGCCATCTATGAAGACCTGATCCGCGAAGAGATCGCCGAAGATGGTTGCGGCGCCTTCCTGATCTGGGGCGACCCCTCGCTCTACGACAGCGCGCTGCGCATCCTGGAGCGCGTACGCCTCAGGGGCAACGTCGCCTTCGAACTGGAGGTTATTCCCGGCATCACCGCCATCCAGGCGCTCGCCGCCAGCCACGTGACAGCGCTGAACCGCATCGGCGATTCTATCCTGATCACCACCGGCCGCCGGTTGACGGAAGAAGGCATGCCGAAAAATGCCGGAAGCGCCGTCGTCATGCTTGACGGCAAATGCGCCTTCAACACGCTCGCCGACCAGGATCTTTTCATCCAATGGGGCGCCTATCTCGGCACGCCGGACGAAATCATCGTCTCCGGCCGCCTCGGCGACGTCGGCGCCGAAATTGAAAAAATCCGCGAGGAAGCCCGCCGGAAGAAGGGCTGGATCATGGACACCTATTTGCTGCGGAAGGGAGGGGAGTAAAATTCCAACGCGCCCGAGTTGGTCTGCCCTACTGCCCTACTGCCTAATTCTACCCCTCCTCAATCTCCGCCTGCAACGCCTCCATATGCGTCGCGGCCGCCGAAGCCGCCGCGCGTTCGATGGCGCGGAAACGGCTGACTACGGCTAGGCCCACCGCCGTCAGTTGCGCGCCGCCGCCCTTGCGGCCGCCGGTCTGCGCGGCCACCAGCGGCTTGCCGAACACCCGGTTCATGTCCTCGACCAGGTCCCACGCATGCTTGTAGGACATCTCCATGCCGCGCGCGGCGGCCGAGATCGAACCGAAGGCGGCGATCTGCTCCAGCAATTCGATCTTGCCCGGCCCGATGCGCCCGTCGGGGTCGAGGTTTATCCGCAAGCTCAGCGACGGCATTTTCTTCCTCCGCGATCACGCCCGCCATGTTAGAGCGTCTTTGGCGGCATCGCTATTCCAAATAGATATAGCGCAAAGACCCACTCGCCGTCTCAGCCATCCGCCTCCGCGGGGAGCCCGCCCCCAGTGTTCGCCTGGTCGAAACTCACCGTCTTGATCACGGCGAAGACCTGTACACCGAGCCGCAGCTTCAGAACCTGCCGCGACTGTTCGGTGACCCGTGCCAGCACGGTCGCGCCGTTGCAGTCGATACCGATCTCGACCGTCGGCCCCTCGCCCGGCCTGATCGCGACGATCGTGCCGGCCAGGATGTTGAGCGCGCTGAGACCCGAAGGCCGTTCGGTGGCGATCATGACGTCGCGAGCGCGGATGCGTATGCGCACCGGCGCGCCCACCGTCGCCGCCAGCTTGGGCACACGTATCTCGCCGGCGTTCGAGCCAAGCACCGTCATGCCGAAAACCTCGTCATGCTGCAGTACGCTGGTGTCCAGCACCGCGCCGCCCTCGCCGCGCTCCTCCGCCGGCAGAAGGTCCAGCCTTTGCATGACAGCCGTGGTCGGGCCGCTGGCGGCAAGCTTGCCTTGCGCCAGCATCACCACCTCGCTCGCCAACCGCGCCACCTCGGCGATCGAATGGCTGACATAGATGATCGGGATCTTCGTCTCGTCGCGCAGGCGCTCGACATAGGGCAGGATTTCGGCCTTGCGCGCCTCGTCGAGCGAGGCCAGCGGCTCGTCCATCAGCAACAGCCGGGGGCTGGCGAGCAGCGCCCGGCCGATCGCGACGCGCTGCCTCTCGCCGCCCGAGAGCTTTGCCGGCCGCCGCGCCAGCAGCGGCTCGATGCCGAGCAATTCGACGACGGCGTCGATCTCGGCATAACGCTCCGCCGCCGGCGTGAACCAGCGGCCATAGCGCAAATTGCTCGCCACGCTCATATGCGGAAACAGACGCGCATCCTGGAACACCATGCCGATCCGGCGCCTGTGCTTCGGCACGAAAATGCCCTTGGCCGTGTCGACCAGCACACGGCCATCGACCTCGATGCGTCCCTGGTCGGGCCGGATCAGCCCGGCAATCATATTGATCAGCGTCGTCTTGCCCGAGCCAGAGGGCCCGAACAGCGCCGTCAGCCGCCCGGCGCTCTCGAATCGGATGTCGAGGGGGAAATCGCCGAGCCGATGGCGGATATCGACAAGGACCGTCATTCGATGTCCATCCGCCGGCCGACGCGCCGCGCCAACACTTCCGAGGCCACCAGGGCAGCCATCGAGATGACGATCGAGATCAGCGTCAGCCGAAGCGCGCCGGCATCGCCGCCCGGCACCTGGGTGAACGTGTAGATTGCCGACGGCAGCGTCTGCGTCTCGTTCGGGATGTTGGAGACGAAGGTGATCGTCGCTCCGAACTCGCCCATCGCCTTGGCGAAGGAGAGGATGGCGCCGGCGATCAGCCCGGGCAGGATCAGCGGCAAGGTGATGGTGCCGAACACCCATGGCGGGCTGGCGCCGAGCGTTCCAGCCGCCGCCTCCATCTTGCGGTCGACGGCCTCGATCGACAATCGGATCGCCCGCACCATCAGCGGAAAACCCATGACGCCGCAGGCAAGAGCCGCACCCGTCCAGCGAAAGGAAAAGACGATGCCGAAATGCTCGGCCAGGAATGCGCCGGCCGGCCCGCGCTTGCCGAAGGTCAGAAGCAGGAGATAGCCGGTCACCACGGGCGGCAGGATCAGCGGCAGATGCACCAGCCCATTGAGCAGCGTCTTGCCCCAGAAGCGGCCGCGCGCCAGGAGCAGCGCGATTCCTATGCCCGGCGGCAGGCTGGCGATCATCGCCACTGTCGCCACCTTGATGGACAGCCGGACCGCATTCCATTCGTCGGGAGTGAGGTCCAGCAGCCAGTTCATGCGCAGGTGGCTATCCTAGTTGACGGGCGCAAGGACCGTGAAACCCTGCTCCTTGAATAGATCCGATGCCTTTGCCGTCCGCAGGCACTTCAGGAAGGCAGGCGTGTCCTTGTCCTTCGAATCCGCCGTCTGGGCAACCGGATAGATGATCGGCGGATGCGAATCCTCGGGGAAAATACCAACCACCTTGACGCCCTTTTCTGCATGCGCGTCCGTGGCGTAGACGATGCCGAGAGCCGCTTCGCCCGTCGAGACCAGCTTGAGTGCCGCACGCACATTCTCGGCCTGCGCCGCCTTGCCCTCGACCGAGGACCAGACGCCGAGCGATTCAAGTGCGGCCTTGCCGTATTTGCCGGCCGGCACAGCCTTGAAGTCGCCCATGGCGAGCTTGCCGTCGCCGACCAGCTTGGCCAGATCAAAACCCTTTTCGATCTTGGTTTCGACCGTCGAATCCTTCGGCGCCACCAGCACGATCTCATTGCCGAGCAGCTTCACCTCGGTGTCTGGCTTGATCAGCTTCTTGTCGGATAGATATTTCATCCAGTCGAGATCGGCCGAGATGAACACGTCTGCCGGCGCGCCGCTTTCGATCTGCTTGGCGAGCGCCGAACTCGCCGCGTAGGAGATGGTCGCCGCTTCGCCGACATCAGCCGCGCAGGCCTTGTTGACCGCGTCGAGCGCGTCCTTGAGGCTGGCGGCCGCAAACACCACGACCTCGTCTTGCGCGCGCGCCGCCGGCACTGCTGCCGTCCACGCCGCCGCGAAGCCGCCAATGGCGACAGCCGCCACTGCAAAACCGTTGCGCGTCATGGAACTCTCCCTGAGTTGACATCCGGCCTGCTCGAAGCCTGCCATCCGATATATCCGGATGAATATAACAAGGAAAGGTTTTTCGCCCAGTGTCGCCATTGAATGCGCGGCGTCATCGCGACCTGCGATAGACCAGCACGGATACAGCGAAAGGCAGAAGAAGACGTCACAAGAAGATGCACTAAGGCCGACCGCCTCGCCGGTCAGGATCGACATTGACGGCGCCGTCGTCACGGCCTCGATGCGTCACGTCGGCAAGGGTTGCGCCGGCGGTTCAGACCGCGATCGGCGCCTTGATCGTCGCGTCGGCGACATAGTTTTCCAGCCGGAAATCCTCGAAGCGGAAGGCGAAGAGATCCTTCACTTCAGGGTTGATCCACATGGTCGGCAGCGTTCTTGGCGTGCGCCGCAGCTGCTCGCGCGCCTGCTCGAAATGGTTCGAATAAAGATGCGCGTCGCCGAGCGTATGAACGAAATCACCGGGCTTCAGGCCGGTCACCTGCGCTACCATCAGCGTCAGCAGGGCGTAGGAGGCGATGTTGAACGGCACGCCGAGGAAGATGTCGCCGGAACGCTGGTAAAGCTGGCAGGAAAGCCGGCCTTCCGAGACGTAGAACTGAAACAGACAATGGCATGGCGGCAACGCCATCGCCTCCACCTCGGCCGGATTCCAGGCCGAAACGATCAGCCGCCGCGATTGAGGATTGCGGCGTATCTCTTTCACAAGATTGGTTATCTGATCGATCGACCCGCCATGGCCGTCCGGCCAGGAACGCCACTGCTTGCCATAGACGGGGCCAAGATCGCCATTCTCGTCAGCCCATTCGTCCCAGATGGAAACGCCATGGTCGGTCAGATATTTGATATTGGTTTCGCCGGCCAGGAACCACAGAAGCTCATGAATGATCGATTTCAGATGCAGCTTCTTGGTGGTGGTGACGGGAAAGCCGCGCGCCAGGTCGAAGCGCATCTGGTAGCCGAAGACGGAGCGCGTTCCCGTGCCCGTGCGGTCGCCGCGGTCGGCGCCGTGGTCCAGCACGTGCTGCAGAAGGTCGAGATACTGGCGCATCGGTTCGGCTCGATTCGATCGTGCGAGCATTATAGCTGCTAGACAGGCGGCCGAACACATCAAAACGGTGCAGGCGGCGCTTGCCTCATCACTGTTTCGGCGTCCGCGCCGGCCTCCAAGCAACTGACCGCAGCCTCGGCGTCCGTCTTGCAACGCCGGCAATTGGCGAAACCATCGGTGGCAGCGTGCTTCTCCCCGTCTCTATACGGGGAGAAGATGGCGGCAGCCAGATGAGGGGCAGCACCAGGCGTGCCCATTACAAAGCAACGGGGCGCCTCAGCAACCGCGCGAGCACGGAATTCTCAGAGCGAACCGAGCTTTCCCAGGTCCTTGGCAACGAGGTAGTAAAAAGTCACCCGATTCTTGGTGTTGTCTGCGGCCATCGCCTTGCAGGTCTTCTCGATCGCAGCATCTGCCTTCGCTGCATCAGCGACGCCGAGCTTCTTGCCGACCCAGTTTTCCCGGACTCGCTCGAGTTCTTTGGGATCGGTGCAGGACACCAGCGAAGAATCGCGGTTCCTGAGCGCAATACCCAGATGCTTCACGATCTTCTCGACAGTTTCGGCACTCGCCGCGGCGTCGTATTTCTTCACGTCTGCAAGATAGTCGGCCATCAAAATTCCCCTCGTCGGCGCCACGGATCCGATCGATGAGGGCTGTGGCGCGCTCCGCAACTCGTGCGCTCGGTCGGTAACTCCTCACCGCGGCAAAGCTTCGGTTGAGACCGTTCCCAAGTCAACCCTGCCGCATCGCATTTTGACACAGGGACAAAGCACCATTGCGGTCTTTCATTTCTGGCGACGGACCCCTATATTCGCTTCGTCGGCTTGACCGACTATGGCGATAAACTGGCGATGAAATAAGCCGTTCGGACCCGGGGGCGGTACCCGGCGCCTCCACCAAAAACCGCTCTGGAAGACGGAGCGGCTTTTGCTGGGGGCGAAATAGGATCGACGAAGGTGTAAAGATCGTACTTTTGCCCGGCATTGTACCACCGTCATCGGGCTAAACTTATAGTTGCCAACGACAACTATGCGGAAGCACGTCTCGCTGCTTAATGCAGTGCGATAGCTTCAAATCAAGCCCTAGGGGTTCGCACTTCTAGGCGGGGTTCGGAGGTACCTGGCAACAGAAACCTCCACTTCTCCCCCTTTTTCATCTGCATCACGCGCAACGGCCCCTCGCGCCAGCCAGACTTCGTTCGGCCCACGGGAGGCGACGCAGTGGAGCCGCGTGCCTCCTTCGACATGGGTAAAAATGCAAAACAATTCCGACCGATTCTTCGTGCTGACCGGCGGTCCGGGCTCCGGCAAGACCACACTGATCGAAGGCTTGCGCCGTGCAGGGTTCGCCACCTCGGTCGAGGCCGGACGCGGCATCATTCGCGACCAGTCCGCCATCGGCGGCCCCGCTTTGCCCTGGAGCGATCGCGCATTGTTTGCCGAATTGATGCTGTCCTGGGAGATGCGCTCGTACCAAGCCGCGATCGAACAGGAGGGACCGGTCTTCTTCGATCGTGGCGTGGCCGACACGCTGGGCTATCTCCGCCTCGGCGGCCTGCCGGTGCCCGATCACGTCGGCATCGCAGCGAAGCGTTTCCGCTACAACCCCCGTGTCTTCGTTGCCCCGCCCTGGCCCGAAATCTTCACGCAGGACGAAGAGCGCAAGCAGACGCTCGACGAAGCCGAGCGCACCTATCACGCGCTGGTCGGCGTCTACGCCGAACTCGGTTATGAACTGGTACGACTGCCCCTGGCGTCTGTCGAGACACGGCTGCGCTTCGTGCTGGACGAAGCGGGATTGGCATAAAAAAGGCCGGGATCGGCCCGGCCTCTTTCAATTTATTGACGATTGCCTACTCCGCCGGCGCTTCAACCGCCTCGCGCGAACGGCCGAGGGTGATCTTGGCCAGGGTGAAAGAGATCACCGCGCAGAGCGTGATACCGGCGACCATCGGCAACGGTGTGCCGTCGAAGAAGATGCCGGCGACACCCATGGCGAGCGCACCGATGGCGAAGTGCAGCGTGCCCATCAGCGCCGAAGCCGTGCCGGCAATCTCGCCATGCTCCTCCATGGCCAATACCGAGGTGGTCGGAATGACCAGGCCGAGGAAGCCGTAGCCGACGAACAGCAGCGCCGCCATCATATCCAGCCGGTCCACGCCGGAAGCCATGATCGCGAACAGGGCCACCATCGTGGTGGCGTAGCCGGTCACCGCCACCCACACCACCCGCTTGAGCCCGAAACGCTCGGAAAGCAGGCCCGTGAGTTGCGACATGCCGATGAAGGCGACGGCATTGATCGAAAAGAACACGCTATAGACCGAAGGCGACAGGCCGTAATGGTCGATCAGGATGAAGGACGAGCTCGACAGGTAGACGAAGAAGCTCGCAATGCCGAAGCCCGCGATCGCCACCAGACCGAGGAAGTTGCGGTCGCCCATCAGGAAACGGTAGCCTGAAAGGGCGGTGCCAAAGGAAGAACCGGCGCGTTCTTCAGCCGGCCGCGTCTCCTTGAGCGAGGTCGCGAGCAGGATGGTTGCTAGCACCGCTGCGGCCGTCACGGTCCAGAACACGGCGCGCCAGCCGAAACTCTCGATGATCTGGCTGCCGGTCAGCGGCGCCAGGATCGGCGATACCGAGAACACCAGCATCAGCAACGACATCAGCTTGGCGGCTTCGTTGCCAGTGTGCAGGTCGCGCACGATCGCGCGCGGAATGGCCATGCCGGCGCTGGCGCCAAGGCCCTGCAAGAAACGGAAGGCGATCAGCCATTCGATGGTCGGCGCCAATGCCGAACCGATGCCGCCGACCATGAACAGCGCAAGACCGCCATAGAGCGGCAGCTTGCGTCCGACCATATCGGAAATCGGCCCTACGACGATCTGGCCGAAGCCCATCGACAGGAAGAAGATCAAAAGGCTCATCTGCACGGCTGCGGTGCCGGCATTGAGATCAGCGCCGATCGACGGCAATGCGGGAAGATACATATCGATGGCGAAGGGGCCGATGGCGGACAACAGGCCGAGCACGACCGCGATGCGGAGGAATTTGGAACTCATGATGTTGGCTTCTTTCGAATCTGGTTGCCGCCGCAAGGCGACGTCTAACCCCAGGACGTTCGATCCCGTGGGATTCCGACTCTCCGAGTGCGAATTGTTCGCGTCTCCAGAGGGGAACCCCCTTATACCGTGTCCACAAATTTAGACAGTCTTGTCTAAATCGTCAATCACCTCTATATAGATTTTCATGAGACCGGGCGTTTCTCCTGACAGTTTCCCGCCACGAAGCCACGAGGCCAAGCGCATCTCGGTGGTCGACGCCGCCGCTTCCGTGTTCTGCCGCGAGGGCTTTGCCGGCGCCAATATCGACCTGATCGCTGCCGAGGCGGGTGTGTCGCGTCAGACCGTCTATAACCACCATGGCGACAAGGAAAAGCTCTTCATCGCCGTAGTCCGCGACCTCACTGAGCGCTGCAACGCCGGCATCTTCGCCACCATCGCCACGTTCCCGGACCAGCCGAGGGATCTGGAAGCGGATCTGATCGGCTTTGCGGTGCGCCTCAACCAGAACTGCATCTGCAACCGCGACGGAAAATTCCTGCGTAAGCTGATCCAGACCGAAGGCGAGCGCTACCCTGAATTGTTCGCCGAATGGCGCGAACAGGGTCCGGGGCGGACCTGGCCGGCAATCGCCGCCCGCTTCGCTCGCCTTGCCTATGGCGGTTACCTCGCGATCGACGACCCCGACGTCGCGGCGCGGCAGTTCCTCGGCCTCGTCAATGCTGAATTGCAGACGACTTTCATGCTCGGCGGCACCCCGGCCGAGGACGAGGTCTTGCAATCGGCGACAAATGGCGTGCGCACCTTCCTGCGCGCTTTCGGCAAGCGCCCCTCCCCGACCGTCAAAAAGCAGACCGCACTGGCCAACGCATAGCATTGCGCGTGACGCAAGCCGGCTTCGCCGATCAAATCTCGGCAATCGTCCTCGCTTCGACACGGCGGCGCGTCTATATGCGGTTTACGCCGCGCTCAAGCTTGATTACAGCTATGCGGACGATTCAACGGAACCCGACCGCCACATGGCCGACGACCACATACGCTATGACATTCTGGCCCAGGAGGCGTTGCGCGGCGTCATGCGCAAGGTCCTGGCGGAAGTCGCGCGCACCGGCCTCCCCGGCAATCATCATTTCTTCATCACCTTCCTGACCGGCGCGCCGGGCGTGCGCGTGTCGTCGCGGCTGCGCGAGCGCTATCCGGAGCAGATGACCATTGTCATCCAGTTCCAGTATTGGGACCTTAAGGTCACCGAGACCGGTTTCGAGGTCGGGCTCTCCTTCTCGGACGTGCCGGAAAAACTCGAAATCCCGTTCTCGGCGGTGCGCGGCTTCTACGATCCGTCGGTCAACTTCGAACTCGAATTCGACGTCAAGACCGAAGGCCAGTCGGATGACGAGCCAGCTTCCCAGCCGGCGTCCGAACCGCTCGCCATCGTCTCCGAGAAAAAGCCGAAGGCGGAGAAGAAGACCGCCGAACCCGAGAAGAAGGCGGCCGATGCCGATGCCGCCAAGGGCGCCGAAGTCGTCTCGCTCGACGCCTTCCGCAAGAAATAAGCCTTCGGGTCGCGCGTCATGGCCGACATCGTCAATCTGCGCCAGGCTCGCAAGCAGAAGGCAAGGCTGGAGAAGGAGCGCACTGCCAGCCAGAACCGCGCCCTGTACGGCCGCTCCGGGGCAGAGAAGGAACGCGACCGCCTGGTTGCCGAAAAGGCTGAGTCCTTCGTCGCGGGCCATCGGCGTCAACCGTCGCCCGATCCGGACCCCAAATGAGCTTCAGGTGAGCCCGGTCGAAAAGCGCTCGGTGACGATCCGCGGCCACCGCACCAGCTATTCGCTCGAAAAGCCCTTTTTTGACGACCTTGTCGCTATCGCCATCGCGCGCAATCTGACCCTTGCCGCGCTGGTCGCGGAAGTCGACGAAAACCGGCCACGAGACACCAATCTGTCCTCGGCGCTCCGGATCCATGTACTGGCCTGGGCGAAGCGCGGCCGCGCCTGATGCCAGGCTCCGTCAGACAGCGCTTTCCTGTTTCCCGCGGCGGGTGCCGAACCCCAGCAGGGCCGTGCGATCGCGCTCTTCCGCCTGCTTCCTGGATCTGACGCGCATCAGGTCCTTCCAGCCGACGTAACCGACCAGCGTTCCGTCGTCGCGGGCCACGACCGGCAGATGCGACACGTTGGCCATCAAGAGCTTGTCCGACAGGCCTTCCAGATATTCATCGGGATAGGCAAGCGTCACCTTGCTCCCAGCCAGCAAGTCGCCGAGCGTCGTCGTGCGGTGTTTGCCGGCGCGCCGCCAGCGCAGGATCGCCGGTGGGTCGATAAGGCCGAGCACCTGCCTGTTGCCGTCAATGACCGGGAAGCTCGGATGACGCGTCTCCGGCGCGGTCAGGAATGCCGCTGCGCCATGCAGCGTCATCGTCGCCGGCACGCTTTGGACCTCCGTGGTCATCACTTCGTGCACCCTGGTCAGCGCGAACGGATCGACCCGGTATTCGCGCACCAGATGATGCCCTCGCCTGGCGATCTTCTCGGTCAGGATGGAACGTTTCATCAAAAGCACAGTCACCGCATGGGCGGCGGCGCAAGCCGCGATCAGTGGCACCAGCACATGCGTGTTGCCGGTCAATTCGACCGCGAAGAAGGTCGCCGTCAGCGGCGCGCGCATCGTACCGCCCATGGTCGCCGCCATCGCCAGCAGTGCCCAGAAGCCGGGATCGGCCGCCGGCAGGAAGCCGGCGAGCACCGCGCCCATCGCGCCGCCCATGATCAGCAGTGGTGCCAGCACGCCGCCCGACGTTCCCGAGCCCAGCGCCACCGACCAGATGACGGCTTTTACCACCAACAGCAGGAGTGCCGCCGTCGCGATCGTACGGCCGTCCAGCATGTTCGATATGTTGTCGTAGCCGACGCCGAGCGCCTGCGGCTCGATCAGGCCGCCAATGCCGACGACGAGGCCGCCGAGCATCGGCCACCACATCCAGTGGATCGGCAGCTTCTGGAAACCATCCTCGCAGGCATAGACCATCTGCGTCAGCAAGGCGGACAGGAGGCCCGCGGCAACGCCGATCAGGACCCAGCCGCCAAGACCGGCAAAGGAAATCGCCATGCCGCCCTGAAACGGAAAGATCGGTCCCGGCATGTGCAGCATGGTGCGCTCGACCTCCGCCACGATGGCAGCCACCGCCACCGGAATGAAGCTGCGCGGCGTCCATTCGAACAGAAGCAGTTCCACCGCCAGCATGATGGCGGCGATCGGCGTTCCGAACACGGTGGTCATGCCCGCAGCGGCGCCCGCCACCAGCAGCGTCTTGCGCTCATTGTCGCTGACCGGCAGCATCTGCGCGATTAGCGAGCCGATGGCGCCGCCGGTCATGATAATTGGGCCCTCGGCGCCGAACGGTCCACCGGAGCCGATCGAGATCGCCGACGACAGCGGCTTCAGCACTGCGACCTTGGCGTCCAGTCGCGAGCGCCCGAGCAGGATCGCTTCGATCGCTTCGGGAATGCCGTGGCCACGGATCTTCTCGCTGCCGTAGCGCGCCATCAGGCCGATGATCAGCGCGCCGATCACCGGCACGGCGACGGCGGCATATCCAAGCGGAGTGTCCTCCAGCTTCAAATCGGCAAGCGTGAATTGACCGAAATAGGCGACATTGGTGGCGAGCCGGATCAATTTCAGCAGGATGATGCCGGCAAACAGCCCGGCCGTCGCCACCACCACGGCAATGGCCGCGATCAGCAGCACCCTGGCGTCGGTGGTAAAATCGCGCAGATGTCCGGGAGTGCCATGTTCGGTCTTCATTGCCTGCCTGCTTTCCGTCGGCGTGCCGCTCTTGGAGGATCGGCAAACCGCCAAATCGGCTTTGCCGGCGGCTATGTATCGTAATACGATATAAATATTCAAGCAGGCATGGCCCGAAATCGTTTGAGCTTTGGCCGGAATGACAACACATGTCTGATATGTCGCATCCGCAAAAACCCCGCTCCGCCATCAGCCAGGCCGACTACCAGCGGCTGTCCGAGTTCCGCTACCTGATCCGCCGCTTTCTGGAATTCAGCCAGCTACAGGCGGAAGACGCCGGTCTCACCACGCGCCAGCACCAGGCACTGCTCGCCATAAAGGGTTTTCCGGGCGGAGGCCCGGTAGCCATCGGCGACCTCGCCGAACGCTTGCGCATCCGTCACCATAGTGCCGTCGAACTGGTCAACCGCCTGTGCGAGGCCGGGCTGATCGTCAGGGATCAGGACAAGGACGACCAGCGCAAGGTGCTGCTGCAACTGACCGAGCGGGCCGATGCCTGCCTCGCCGACTTGTCGGCCGTGCATCTCGACGAGCTTTCCCGCATCGAACCCATGCTGAGGAGCGTGCTCGCCCGAAAGGACCGCGATACGCTTCAGAAATAAGTTCGTTAACCCAGCTGAATGGAGGCTATGCCATGTACAACATCTGGTTTTCCAAGGCAGTCCCGGTTTCCACAGGCGTTTCCGGCGACGTTCGACATCTGTCCAATGCCGAACAAGCCCTCGACCTTCTTGCCAATCACTGGCGCGATGCGGGAAGCATCAAGCATAAGGCTGCGCTGCGGGCGTGCCGGCAGGCCATGAACGGCGGCGTATCGGCCGATACCGCCAGGGATGCTTTTGTCGAAGCCGCGAGGGAAGCGCGCATTCTGGTCGAATAACTGCCGCGCATGGGCTGTGGCGTTGTTGGTCCAACCAGAGGCCCGACATAGCGTCGTCGATCGACGGCGAGCGCACGATGAGATCGCGACAGCCGTCAGCAACGCGCCGTCGTCCATTCAACTTTGCGAAGCCCGGCTACCATCGGGAAGATGGGACATGACGGGCCGCATAAAAAATCCGGAAACCCCGAATCCTTTGGCTCCGCCGCTTCGTCTCGGACATGAGCGACCTGCAGGGTGCAGGGCCGCCAGAGGAACGGGCAAGATGAAACACCATTTGATACGTTACAGGACCAAACCGGAGCTGGTCGACGAGAACGAGCGGCTGGTCAAGGCCGTGTTCCAGGAATTGCGGGATAAATCGCCCGAAGGGTTTCGCTACATGACATGGCGGTCCAGCGACGGTACCTTCTTCCATCTGGTCGAAGCGGCAACCGAGGAGCAGGCCGGCACCCTTCCCGGGCTGGCGGCGTTCGAGACTTTTCAGAACGGCATCAGGGATCGCTGCATCGAGCCTCCGCATCGCGAGGCGATGACGGTGGTGGGCAGTTACCGGATGCTGGACCAGTAGGCGCGGTCAAGCGATGTAGAGAACGGCGGGCGTATGAACATCCTCATTCCTGGCGAGCACCGCGCGCTCATCGAACGCCTGTTTGGAGAATTGCGCCCAAAGCTGCACCGCTATTGTGCGCGCATGACGGGTTCCGTCTTCGACGGCGAGGACGTGTTGCAGGAAGCTCTGGCCAAGGCGTTCGAGGCTTTGCCGAACGCCGGCCAGATCGCAAATCCGGAGGGCTGGCTGTTCCGCATCGCGCACAACACGGCACTCGATTTTCTGCGCCGGCGAGCCCGCGAAAAGGCCTTTTCCGATGAGGATCCGGACATGATCGTCGACCCGGCCAACGCCACCTTCGACCGTCAGGCCGCTGCCGCCGGCCTGCACACCTTCATGCGCCTGCCCGTCGCGCAGCGAAGCAGCGTCATCATGATGGACGTTCTGGGTTATTCCCTGCAAGAAATCAGCACCGCGCTGGACACCAGCGTCCCGGCCGTCAAGGCGGCGCTGCATCGTGGCCGCGGCCGCTTGCGCCAGCTCGCCGCCGAGCCCGAGGATCGGCCGGTTCCCAGGCTGAGCGTCTCCGAACGCCTGTTGCTCGAAGCCTATATCGATCGCTTCAACGCCCGTGATTTCGACGCCGTGCGCGACATGCTCGCCGATGAAGTTCGCCTGGAGCTGGTGGCCAGAACGCGATTTACCGGACCCAAGGAAGTGGCCACCTACTTTCACAACTATTCCCGCGTTCACGATTGGCGTTTTGTGCCGGGATTCGTCGAGGACAGGCCGGTGATCCTCGTTCACGACGGCAACGATCCGGTTGCGCGACCAGCCTATTTCATCCTGCTGGTCTGGCAGGAGGGTAAGCTTGCCGCCATCCGCGATTTTCGTCACGCCCGCTACGTCGCCGACAGCGCCGAACTGCTCGTTCTTTGAACGATTGAGGCAAATCCCCTGCCTACTGCCCTACTGCAAAGACTTCAGCAAATTGTCGATCGTAGACGGATTGAACTGCGGTTTGGCCGGGGGCGGATTATCATTGGCCACCGGCGGCGGCGCCGGTTCCGGGTTCGGCGTCTGCTCGGCGCCCTTGCGCTCTGCTTCCAACCTTGCCCTCTCCTGCGAGGCGGTCCGCATCGCCTCCTCGGCCTTTGCCTTGGCATCCGCCTCGGCTTTGGCTTTTGCCTCGGCATCCGCCTTGGCCCTGGCCTCCGCTTCGGCCTGCGCCTGAGCTTCCGCCTCGGCTTTCGCCTTGGCGTCGGCCTCGGCCTTCAGCCGCGCCGCCTCCTCCCGCTGTCGCTGCTCCTCGGCCGCCTTGTCGCGCTGGTCCTGCAACGCAGCGTAGTAACGCACTTCGCGCCGCAGCCGCTGCTTCTCCAGCAATGCGGCCTGCATCGCCTCGACCCGCTGCTGCTCTTTCTCCAGCGCGCGCTGCGTCAGGAATTGCGCCAGCGGTTCGCTGTCGAACTGCCGTTTGACGGCGCCGAACGGCCCCTCGACGCTGAAATTCATCGCCGGCTCGGAACCGACGAGCGCTTCGTCGCCGGGCCGGTAGGTGACCGCGCCCTTGGCGGAGACCGTATCGGCATTGAGATCCGCCGTGATGTCGGCGGACAAGGTCGCCGAAGGATTTTCGAGGCTGATCGGCGGCGCCCGCAGCGTGCCACCTGCAATGGTGAAGGCGATGTCGGTATCCTTTGCCGCGAAACTCCCATCTGCCGCGATAGCAGGGGCGAAGCCGGCTGTCTTGGCTGCATCGATATCGCGGCCGATCGCGTCGGCCTTGGCGAGGAAGGTGTTGAACGCATCGGGATTGACGCCGGCGACCGTAACGCCCTTCAGCGCCGCCGTGCCCGAACCCGACAGAGCGGCGATCATCGCGTCGACCGATTTGCCGCTTGTCGAAAACGCCGCGGAGATATCCCCCTTGCCGTCGATGCCGGCATTCGGCAGCACGGCTGGCAAATCGGCGTCCGCAAGCTTCATCTGGCCGGTGAAAAGCCCGGTGCCGTCATTGTTTTTCAATTCGAACAGGCCGGTCAGCGCACCGCCAAGGAATTTCGCCCTGAGATCGGACACGCGGATGCCTTCCTGGTCGAGCTTCAGCGACAAGGCCGCGTCATAGGCGGTCGCGAATGGTCCTGCGGCGAGGGAAGCCGCGGTCAAGTCGAGATCGGCCGTGAACGGAAGGCTGGATTTCTGGCTGAACGGAGCCGACGGCCACACACCGCCTTTATTGTCTCCGTTCTTGTCCGTGAACGCGGAATCGCCGAACAGCGCCACCGCCATCGGGTCGAGATCGAGTTCGTCGAGCGCCAGCGCGCCGGCCAGATGCGGCACGCCATCCTTGCCGCCAATCCCCTCCTTGACGTCGATATTCACGTCACCCGACACCGCAGCTTCGTTGATGGCGGCATTGAGGCCGGAGAGCACCAGTAGGCCGTTGCCGTAATCGGCCTGCGCGGTGAGCGACGTCGACATGCCTGTTCCCATGCCTGGCAGGCCTATGCCTGATGTCATCAACCAGGGCTCGATGTCGGCCGCATCGAGGCTGACCTTGCCCTTTGCGACCGGACCTTGCGGTGTGTCGGCTACGGTGCCGTCGAAACCGGCGTTGAAGTCGTTGCCGGCAAGGCTGAAGCTCGTCGCCAGGCCGCCGCCCAGCGTGCCCTTGGCCTGGATGTCGGTGCTTGCCTCGCCGAGCATGCCGAGCGGCAGCGCCGGCAAGCCGTAAAGTGCCAGCAGCGCGGTGGCGTCGGGGTTCCTGGCATTGAAGGTCAGCGCCACAGGCGCTTCAAGAAGCTTCTCGACCGCTCCCTTCCCCGACAGCGAGGCGGAAAAGGACGATCCGCCGGCCTTGCCTTGCCCACTCACCGCAAGCCCCGTTGTGCCGTCGCCATTGTCGGCGGCACTCACCACAAGATCGACGCGTGAATCCTGGAACAGGTCGGGATAGGCTGCGGCGCGGCTAGCCAGTCCCTTGAGCACGGCATTGTCGGCATAGTGCTGCGCCGCCACGTCGATCAGTGGCTTCAGGTCTACGGCGACCACGGAGGCGTCGAGCTTGCCGGTCGGGCTCGCCGGAAAATCCTTGATCCGGCCGGTGGCGCTGATCGACGCGCCAGCCAGCCCGCCCACCGACAGCCGGTCGATCTCAAGTAGCCCGTCGCGCAGCCTGAGCGCGGTGTCGACCGTATCGGCGGTCAAGCCTCCGGCACTGACCGGTCCCGCCTTGATCTGGAAATCGAGGTCGCGGTCGGCAAATCGGTTGGCGCCCTTGTCGCTGATGAAGATCGAGGCGAAGGCCGCCAGCCCGTCGACATCGAGATCGCCGCCTTCCAGCCGCATCAGCACCGAGGGCCTGGCGTCGTCGGGCTGGCTGGAATCGATGCGGCCGGAAAACGTCGCCTTGCCCAGGACCAGTTCGAGATCGCTGAAGGCCTGGCGCTTTTCGGAGAGATCGACCCTGGCCCGGAAGCCGGCGGCGGGCAGGCGCCGGATCGCCTCGTCGACATCCTTCGACAACCAGGCAGCGAAGCCGGAAGGCTGCGCCACGGCCAGCAGCAGCGAACCGGTGAAGCCGAAATGGTTCTCGACGCTGAGCAGGCCGTCGGCCTCCAGCGTGGCGCGGCCGGGCAGTGTCGCGGCAAGCGATTTCACCGACCAGCCGCCATCGACCGGTTCGGCGGAAAGATGAACGTCGCGAACCGTGGTGTCGCCGGCCACGACGGCCGGCAACCTGACCTCGACCGTTCCGGGAATGGTCGGCTTAGGCAGGTCGAGCAAGGCCTGTTCCAGTCCGGCAATGCGCTGATCCAGTGTCAAGCCGGCGCCTGCCGCCGCACCCACGGCCTCGTCGAACTGCACCTGCGCGCCATTGGCCTCGATGGCGAAGCTTGGATTCTGCCCGAGATCGACCGAGGCCTTGCCGTCGGCGGTATATGGATTGTCGAGCGGCCCGGTCTCGAAGCGGAATTCATCGATGCCGAGCTTCTGGTGATCGAGCGCGAACTTGCCGTTGACCCGAAAGCCGGGATCGGACTTGCCGGTGCCGACCTTCACCGTCTCGCCATCGGTGCCCCGCAACTGGGCCGAGTTCTTGTCGGCGCCGGAAATCTTGAACTGTCCGGAGTAGATGGCGGCTCCGTTGACGATGCCGGCATTGCCGTCGGTTTCGATGACCAGCGGATAGGCGTCGGGATCGGCCTTGAGCCGAAACCGCATCTGGCCGTTGGCTTCGACCTTGCCGGTGGTGGCGGCAACCGTCGTGCGCAGGCCGTCGAACCTCAGCGTGCCCTCCATGCGCCACGGGCCCGCCAGCGATTTGGCCGAAATGGTCGAATTGATCTCGGACATGATGTGGCTGCGTCCGCCGGCGGCATGACGCAACTCGATCTGCCCTTCCGTCACCGTCAGCTTCTCGATCGATATCTGGTTGAGGTTGAAGGGCGAGGACGGCCGCATCGCCCAGTCGACAGTGCCATTGGCGGCGATGTCGATCGTCGCTTTCGGCCGCACCAGCCGCATGTCGAAAATCAGCACCTCGCCACGCAGGAACGGCGCCAGTTCCGCATCCATCGAAAACGTCTCGACGGTCATAGCCGGCTGGCCGGCGGGGCCGCCGGCAACGGCGACATTGGAGAAGGTTACCGACGGAAACGGCAACAAGCGCGCCGTGGCGGCGCCCTGCACGGTCACCTTGCGGCCGAGAATGGCGCTCGCTTCGCGCTCGAACTGCGCTCGATAGCCGGACCAGTCGACAAAATACGGCCCCACCAGCGCCGCGCACAGCACCAGCACGAACAGGCCACCGAAGATCACGAACAGGCGTGCGAGCATCAGCTCCGAACGGCTTGGTTGAAATCAGCCGCACTCTACCTGCATCCGCGTGTCGATAAAGAGGCAATTCGATCGTCGTCGGCGACAACCATGGACCGGGTTCGATGTTGCGCGGTCGCTCTTGATCGCGATACCTTGCTTTGGGCGTCCTCGCCCTGTTCCGGTCGCGGCGTTTTCCGATCCGGGATCGTCTGAAACAATCCTGGAAAAGCGGAGAATTGGGGATGTCGGGGAAGAACTGGGACCGTGTGCCGATCGATGCGCAGAGCGTCGATGCGCCGCTTTCGCAATCTGCGATTTTCCTTGTCGTCACCATAGCCGATGAACCGCCGGTTCTCGCAAGGGTTTGTTCCGTGCTCGGCGACCTTGACGACCTGGTCAAGACCGTCGGGTTCCGCGACCTTGGCGGGCGCCTATCCTGCATCGCCGGCATCGGCCGCGACCTCTGGGATCGGCTCAGCCCCGGCCGGCGGCCGGCGGAGTTGAAGCGGTTCGCGCCGATCAAGGGAGCGGTTCACGCCGCGCCGACGACGCCGGGCGACCTTCTCTTCCATATCCGCTCCGAGCGGCCCGACATGTGCTTCGAGTTCGAGCGTATCCTGCTGGACAGGCTTGGTCCCGGCGTGACCGTCGTCGACGAAGTCTCGGGCTTCCGCTATTTCGACGCGCGTGACCTGCTCGGCTTTGTCGACGGCACGGCCAACCCAACCGGCCTCGACCTGCCCGCCTCGGCACTGGTCGGCGACGAGGACGCCGAGTTCGCCGGCGGCAGCTACGTCGTCGTTCAGAAGTATCTGCACGATCTCGGCGCCTGGGCGGAAATTCCAACGCCTTTGCAAGAAGCGATCATCGGCCGCACCAAGATCGACAATATCGAAATCGATGACGACGACGCGCCGCGCAAATCGCACAAGTCGCTTGCCACCGTGGTCGATGCCGACGGCAACGAATACGACATATTGCGCGACAACATGCCGTTCGGCAGGCCGGGACAGCGGGAATTCGGCACTTACTTCATCGGCTATTCGAGGTATCTCTGGGTGATCGAGAAGATGCTGCAGCGCATGTATGTCGGCGACCCGCCCGGCGCCTATGACCGGCTGCTTGATTTCTCCACCCCTCACACCGGCACGACATTCTTCGCGCCCACCCGGCCGGTGCTGCAGGCGCTTGCCGAAGCAGCGCCAGAGAAGTTGGCCACTCGGTAGACGGCGCACGCCGCGTCAAAGCGTATCGACAGGTGCCGGCGGAGAAGCGTCTGTCGTGCATCGGCGTGCTGCGGAGACCAGCACGCGATCATCGGCGTCACCAGTGCGAATTCAACGCGCGTCGCGCTTTGCCTGCGCCACCTTGGCCGCCTTGCGTTGTCGGCCGAGCTCGGCCGGCCGAACCAGATTTGGCGTCCTCTGGTTTGCCACGGCCCGCATGCCCTTGTGCGCGGTGCGCGCGTTGAATGCTGGACCGTCCGTCGGCGCTTTCTGCTTCAGGGCCAGCGCCTTGCGCGCGCTGTCCACCAATGAGACGCGCGCCGCCAGTTGCCGGCGCCGTTCGACCTCGCCATTCAACCGTCGCATGGCCATCGCCAGCACCGCAAGCTTCAACTGCGAGCCGCCGTCGGCTTTCGAGGCAGCCGCGCCCTTGGGCGCGCCTTTGCCGCGGATTTCGCGCCGGCGTCGATGCGCCTCGGTCTGCGCCTTGTCGCGCCGCTCCCGCAGGCGTTTGACGAGGCCGGACAGATCGGCGTCAGAAAGGTCCTGGACCGCCGGATGGTGCGATTTCTCCACCAGCTCGTGTTCGTCGGCACTCAGCGCGCGCGCTTCTTCCTTGCGTGAAATCGCCATGACACCACTCCTCCGCTTGGATTGCCCGCCTCTTCCGGACCTCCAGCATACGGAATCTCGGCCCGATTGGCGGTGGGGTCAAGACGAGTCTATGACGGCGCCTACTCGGCAGCCGGCAGGATCTTGCCCGGGTTCATGATATCGAGCGGATCGAGCGCCTGCTTGATCGTGCGCATGATGTCGACGCCGTGGCCGAGCTCGTGGCGCAGGAAGCCGATCTTGCCCTGGCCGATGCCATGCTCGCCCGTGCAGGTGCCCTCCATGGCGATGGCCCGCATGTTGAGCCGGGCCACGAACTTTTCCGACAGCGCGATTTCCTTCGGGTCGTTCACGTCCATCAGCACCAGCACGTGGAAATTGCCGTCGCCGGCATGGCCGACGATCGGCGCGACAAGCCCCATTTCGGCAATGTCGGCCTCGGTTTCGGTGACGCATTCGGCAAAACGCGAGATCGGAACGCAGACGTCGGTCGACAGGCCCTTGGCGCCTGGCCGCAGCGTCAGCGACGACCAATAGGCATCATGCCTGGCCTTCCACAGCTTGGTGCGCTCCTCGGCGACGCTGGTCCACAGGAAAGGGCCGCCGCCATTTTCTTCCGAGATCATGCCAAAGGTCTCTGCCTGCTCGGCGACGCCGGCATCCGAGCCGTGGAACTCGACGAACAGGCACGGGCTTTCAGGATAGTCGAGCTTGGAATAGTTCTTCATTGCCCGCATCTGCAGCGCGTTGACCAGTTCGATGCGCGCCACCGGAATGCCCATCTGGATCGTCGCGATCACTGTGTCGCAAGCCGCCTCCAGGCTGGGGAACGGACAAACGCCGCCCGAGATCGCCTGCGGAATGCCTTGTAGCTTCAGCGTCAGCGAGGTGATGATGCCAAGCGTGCCTTCCGAACCGATCAACAGTCTGGTCAAATCATAGCCGGCCGAGCTCTTTTTCGCGCGCTTGCCCGTCGTCACCGCCTCGCCGTCGGCCATCACAACCGTCAGCGACAGCACATTCTCGCGCATGGTGCCGTAGCGCACCGCATTGGTGCCGGATGCCCGCGTCGCAGCCATGCCGCCAAGCGAGGCATTGGCGCCCGGATCGATCGGGAAGAACAGGCCGGTGTCGCGCAGATGCCGGTTCAGATCCTCGCGAGTCACCCCGGGCTCGACCGTGCAGTCGAGATCCTGCGGATTCACCGATAGTATCTGGTTCATCCGCGAAGTGTCGACCGAGATGCCGCCGCCCGGCGCATTTGTGTGGCCTTCCAATGAGGAGCCGACGCCGAAGGCGATCACCGGCACGCGGTGCGCGGCGCAGGCGCGCACGATCTCCTGTACCTCGGCGGTCGTTTCCGGGAAGACGACGCCGTCCGGCGCCTGCGTCGGAATGTAGGTGGTGGTATGCGCATGCTGGGAACGGACCGCCTGGCCGGTCTGGAAGCGCTCGCCAAACCGCTGCTTGAGGATGCCGAGCACGGCGGTGATGCCTTCTTCGTTGCGCTCGACCGCATTGAGGTCGCTCAGGGCCATGAATTCCTCCGCGAATGGAACAGTGTCCATGCTTGTCATGCATTTATGGATGATGCCTAACGCAATTCCAGGAAAAGTGTGAAGCGGTTTTCCCGGGAAAAGCGCCTAGCGCTTTCCCTAGGGAATTGTGTCAAAGAGGCGGTCCGATGTTTCCGTGAAACGATGAACCGCTCTTACAACCACGCTCTGTCCAACACCAGAACAAGGAAGTTGCCATGCCGATCCCCGCCCCTTTTGTTTCTCAGCCAATGGCTATCGAGAAGGACTGGATCGACTATAACGGCCATCTCAATATGGCCTACTACAACGTCCTGTTCGACCGCTGTTCGGATGAAGCCTTCGAGGCGATGGGCATGGGACTGGACTATGTCAAGAACCGCCGCCTCACCATCTACACCGCCGAAGTCCATGTCTGCTATGTGCAGGAACTGCATCTCGACCACAAGGTCACGGTCTCCTTCCAGCTCATCGACCATGACGAGAAGCGGTTGCGGTTCTATCAGGAAATCCGCCATGCCGACGGCTGGCTCGCCGCCACGTCCGAGCAGCTTGCACTGCATGTCGACATGTCCGGGCCCAAGGTAGCCCCCTTCCCCGCCGACGTGCTGGCCAAGATCGAAGCGATGCGCGCCGCTCACGCAGCCTTGCCGATGCCCGAGCGCGCTGGCCGCTCGATCGGCATCAAACGCAAGACGGCTTGAACCCGCCCGGGGCCCGCGTTAACCTTACCGAGGTTTTAACGGGAACAAGCCGATTGGACCGTTGCGCGACTCAGCGGGCCGTTCGAAAACGATCCGCATCGAAGTAGCGACACGGGCGGCGGGGCATAGCCGATTCGGGGGACGTGCATGAAAACCGATATCAAAGTCGAGGTGGACAGGCTCGCCGCCGATCCGCGCATTACCGACTATGATTTCTGGCGCTCGCTGAAGAACGTCAACAACGAGATCTTCCACATCGCCAACAACAATGAGCCGATCCCCTTCGACATGATCCGCTGGCGCGTTATCCTTAAGCAGGCCCGCATGAAGCGCGGCCACGCCTGACGCTGCGGGTAGAGCGGCTACTTCCGTTGACGACATTCCAGGGGTTTGACCTCAACCCTGTCGCCTGATTGCCGCCAGCGGCGAGCGCGCCGCCACCGGCGATGACTGGATGATCGCCGTGTTGGTCATCGCGTAGGGAATGATGCGGTCGATCACCCGTTCGAGTTCGGCCATTGAGCCGACATGCGCCAGCGCGATGAAACAGTCCTCACCGGTTACCCGGTCGCATTGCGCGATCTCCGGCAGGTCGCGGATGATCTCGGCCACGACGGCGAGCTGCCCCGGCACCGGCCTGACGCGCAGCCATGCCGACAGGTTCAGGCCAAGCGCCGCCGGATTGATCCGCACGCAATAGGCTTCGATGACGCCGCTCTCCTGAAGCTGCCTGATGCGCTCGGATACGCTCGGCGCCGACAGGCCGACGGCGCGCGCCAGTTCGGCCGTGCTGGCGCGCGCATCTTTTTCCAGCAGGCGCAGGATCTTCAGATCGACCGCATCGAGATCGATATTTTGGTTTCGAAGGTGTTTCATCAAAAACTCCTTGCATCTGGAAAGCGATCGAGATCATCGAATGATCACCACCCATATCAGACGGAAAAATTACCTGCGATACTGATCCGGTGAACGATCAGGCGCAAGTCCAAACCACGCGCACCGCAGGTGCGGCCTTTACCAGACTGACGACATCACTGCCGCCGCATGTCTGGTTCTGCGTCAGCGCCGTGTTCCACTATCTCGGCCCTGCCTTCGCCGTACTTTTGTTCGCGCAGATCGGCGTGCTTGGTATGGCCTGGTTGCGCATCGCCACCGCCGCGTTGATCTTCGCGCCGCTGACGCGTCCGTGGCGAATCTTCGCCCAGGCCGATCGGTCGACACGGCTGCTGCTGCTCGCCTTCGGCGCCTGTCTCGCAGTGATGAATTGCTCCTTCTATCTGGCGCTCGACCGCCTGCCGATCTCGCTGGTGGCCGCGATCGAATTCGTCGGCACCATCGGCGTCGCGCTGGTCGGTCTCCGAAGCGCGCGCAATCTCGCTGCCCTTGCTGTCGCCGTGGCCGGCACCTTGCTGCTGATCGACGTCAAATGGTCCAGCGATCCCATCGGTCTGTTCTGGGCCTTCCTCAATGGCGCGCTCTTTGTGGGCTATATCGTGCTCGGCCATCGCGTCGCCGCTTCAGGCGCCGGCGGCGGCATTGCCGGGCTCGGCGCCGCCATGGCCGTCGCCTTCCTGGTCGTGCTGCCGATCGGCTTCACCGATGCATTGCCGGCCTTTTTCGCCCCGCTGCTGTTGCTGGCAGCCATCGGCGTCGGCATCTGTTCCTCGGTCATCCCCTATATCTGCGACCAGCTCGCCATGGCGCGGCTGCCGCGGTCGAGCTTCGCGCTGATGCTGTCGCTGCTACCGGTCACCGCGACGCTGATCGGCATCTTGGTGCTGCGCCAGATCCCCGGCATCAGCGACTGCATCGGTATTGCGCTGGTGGTGGCCGGCGTTGCCTTGCACAGGCCGGCGAGCGCGCAGTAGATCCTGCGCTAAGCCAGTTTCTCCTTCAGGAAGGCGACGGTCCGGCCCCAGGCGAGATCAGCCGCCTTCTTGTCATAGCGCGCTGCCGAAGTGTCGTTGTTGAAGGCGTGATTGGCGCCTTCATAGACATAGACCATGTATTCGACATGCGCGGCATCGAGCTCCTTCTTGAAGGCGTCGATCCCGGCATTGGTGCGCTCATCCAATCCCGCATAATGCAGCATCAGCGCCGCCTTGATCTTCGAAACGTCCGCGGCCTTCGGCTGCATGCCGTAATAGGCGACGCTTGCCGCCAGATCAGGCGCGTTCACGGCGAGCATGTTGGCCGTGCCGCCGCCCCAGCAGAAGCCGACGGCGCCGACCTTGCCGTTGCCGTCCTTGTCGGCCTTGAGGAAAGCCACTGTCGCGACGCCATTGGCGACCGTCTGCGCCGTATCCAGCTTGGTGAACATGTCGCGCGCCTTGTCCTCGTCGGCGGGCGTGCCGCCGAGCGGCGACAGGAAATCCGGCGCGAGCGCCACGAACCCCTCGAGCGCCACGCGCCGGGCGATGTCGCGTATATGCGGGTTGAGTCCTCTGTTCTCGTGGATGACGATGACGGTGCCGAGCTTGCCCGCCTGATCCGCCGGCCTGACCAGATAGCCCTTCATCTCGCCGCCGGCCCCAGGATAGGTGATGTCCTGGCCTTTCACGCGGGGATCGTTCTCCGCGACGATGGCCGCCTGAGCGGAATTCGCCGCCAGCATCGGTGCGATCGCCGCGGCCGCCGCCCCTGACCCGGCAAGCCGGGTCAGTTGCTCCATGAAGCGGCGGCGATCGAGTGTCAGATGCGTGTATTCGTCATAGGCGTCGATCATCGCCTGGGTGATCCCAGGCTTTGCTGGTGTCGTGGCGGCTGCTTTGGTCATGGCGCATTCCTCGGCTTCAAGCTTCAATACCGGAGCTACATAGGAGCGCGGCTGGCCCGGTCCAGCCTGGATGGGCGCAGCGGCGAGCAATGCCCGCAGCCGGCAATGTCGGCGCCCCACATCACATTTTGGTCATCGCCATGAATCCTGCAGGCACCTGCCACAACAATAAGGGAAGCTGCGTGCTACCGATGCCCGTGCCATCCCGTTCCGACCAGAAGGACTGCCGCCGATGACCATGCCTATCCTCACCAGCGCGTTCATCCTTGCTCTGGCTGCCGCTCAGGCATTACGCTTCAGGCTTGCGGACGCAGGCAGGCGGTCGATGATCGAGCTTCGCATCGGCCGGGACCCCGCACGGACCCGAAATCCCAAATTTGAGGTGAGACCATGAACATTCAGGATATCGTCAACACCGTCTCGCAAAAGGCGGGCCTCGACCAGGCAACGACCGAGAAAGTCGTCGGCACCATCTTCTCGGTACTGGAGCACGAGGCGGAAGGCACCAACGTCTCGGGTTTCTTCGCCAAGATTCCCGGCGCCGACGATCTCGCCCGCCAATACGACGTCATGGCCGCTGGCGCGGCCGGCGGTGGTGGCCTGCTGTCGTCACTGCAAGGCGCGCTGGGCGGTGTTCTTGGCGAAAAAGCCGGCGCACTGATCAACGGCGTCGCCGCGCTCAAGGCCTCCGGCCTCGACATGGCGCAGATCAGACAGGCCGGCGCCGCGCTGATCCAACAGGCCGAAGCCGCCGCCGGGCCTGACCTCACCAATGAAGTGCTCGGTTCGGTGCCCAGCCTGAGGGGCCATCTCGGAATCAGTTAGGGCGCGATCCTGCGGGACTGTACCCGTTCCTACTTCGGAAGCGCATACGCCATCACATAATCGCCGGGCTTGGTGCCGACGGAGCCATGGCCGCCGGCGACTATGACCACGAACTGACGCCCGTCAGCCACCGTATAGGTCATCGGCGTCGATTGCCCGCCGGCTGGCAGGCGCGCCTGCCAGAGCTGCCTGCCTGAGGTCACGTCGTAGGCGCGCAGGTAGTCGTCGACCGCGGCGCCGAGGAAAGCCACCCCGCCGGCGGTGATCATCGGCCCGCCAATGCCGGGCACGCCGACCTTCAGCGGCAAAGGCAGCGGCGTCATGTCATAGACCGTGCCGTTCCTGTGCTTGTAGACGATCTGTCCGGTCCTGAGGTCGGCGCCGGCGACATAGCCCCATGGCGGCGCCTGGCACGGAATGCCGAGCGGTGACAGGAACGGTCCCATCACCACCGCATAAGGAGCGCCGTCATTGCGGTTCAGCCCCTGCTCGCTGCCCTTGGCGTCGCCAGGCGGCGGCACGTCCGCACGGGGCACAAGCCTCGAGGTGAAGGCAAGATAAGTCGGCATGCCGAACAGTACCTGCCGCACCGGATCGACCGCCACCCCGCCCCAGTTGAAGACTCCGAAATTGCCGGGATAGACCAACGTGCCCTGTAGCGAGGGCGGCGTGTAGCGGCCCTCATAGCGCAATCTGTGCAGCGAGATCCGGCAGGCCAGCTGGTCGAACATGGTGATGCCCCACATGTCGGCACCGGTCAGCGGCGGCGGATTGAAGGAAAGGTCAGATACCGGCTGCGTCGGCGATGTGTGGTCGCCTTCGATAGCGCCGCCAGGCGCTGGCACTTCCTTGACCGGAATGATCGGCTCGCCGGTGCGCCGGTCGAGCACATAGAGGTCGCCCTGCTTGGTCGGCCCGACCAGCGCCGGCACGACGGTGCCGTCGGCCTTGGTGATGTCGACCAGGCTCGGCTGCGCTGGCACGTCCATGTCCCACAAATCATGGTGCACGGTCTGGCGCACCCATTTCAATTGCCCCGTATTGAGGTCGAGCGCGGTGATCGAGGAGGAGAATTTCTCGACATTGGCGCTGCGGCCGGCGCCGAGCTGGTCCGGCGTCTGGTTGCCTAGCGGTATGTAGAGCAGGCCGAGTTTTTCGTCGGCACTCGGCGTCGACCACATGTTGGGCGAATTGGCGGTGTAGGTCTGGCCTGCCGCCAGCGGCGTGGTCTGGTCGGGATTGCCGGAATCCCAGTTCCAGATCAGCGCGCCGGTGCTGGCATCGAAGGCGCGGATGACGCCGGAGGGCTCCTGCGTCGAATAATTGTCGTTGACGGCGCCGCCGATGATGATCTTGCCGCCCGATATCAGCGGCGCCGAGGTCGAATAGTAATAGCCGGACTTGGGATAAGGCATGCCGGTCAGAAGGTTCAGCGTACCGCCTTCGGCAAACGAGGAGCAGACCTGCCCGTTGGCGGCGTCGAGCGCGATCAGCCGCGCATCCGAAGTCGGCAGGTAGACGCGGGCCGCGCAAGGCTGGCCGGGAGCGATCTTGGCGTCGGCGTAGTAGGAGACGCCGCGGCAGGTCTGGTGCTGGCGGTCCTTGTCGAGCTTGACCTGGGGATCGTAGCGCCACTTCTCCTTGCCCGTGGCCGCATCGATGGCGATGGCGAAATTGTGCGGCGTGCAGATGTAGAGCGTATCGGCGATCTTCAGCGGCGTCACCTGATAGGTGGTCTCGCCGACATCGTCGGGACCTTTCACGTCGCCGGTGCGATAAGTCCAGGCCGGCTGCAGGTTGGCGACATTCTCCGGCGTGATCTGGTCGAGTGGCGAATAGCGCTGGCCATAGGGCGTGCGGCCGTAGAAGTGCCATTCGCCGGCAGGTATGTCGCCGCCGAGATCAGCCGCCGGGGTCACCTTGTCGGTGTCGAGATTGCCGGCAATATCCTTGGGATCGGTCGTCATTGAATAGCCGGCAACCGCCAGCGACGCCAAAACGGCGAGAATGAGCGGCGCGCGGCCATCGGGACCAACAAGGCCCCGCCTCGCCCACGGCGTCAGCAGCCACAACGCGACGAGCACGATGATGCCGCCGCGCGGCCCGAGTTCCCACCAGTCGAAGCCGATTTCCCAGACCGCCCAGGCAAGCGTGCCCAGCACGATCGCGGCGTAGAGCCAGAGCGCGGTGGATCTGCGCCGGTAGAGCAGCCATGCGGCGATGAGGAAGGCGATGCCTGATATGATGTAGTACCAGCTACCTCCCAGTGAAGCCAACCAGATGCCGCCGGCGCCAAGCGCGAGGCCGATGAGGAGGAGAATGAGGGAGGTGATGGTGACAGCCAAGATGATACTCCTTCGACTGTTGCACGCCTCGAGGCGGCCGTGGGCAGCAGGATCCCCTCCCTGCCCTTTGCGCAGCTTTCCCTCACCCGCCCTGCCTGTCAAGCAGGCCGGAAACAATCAGGGGTGGAACAAAACGTAGACAGTTCTGGTCTTTCTCCGCCGAATCACTACATTCGGGGGCGATGTCCGGCTTTTCCGAAGACATGCCCTTTTTCGATGAACCCGATGCGCGGCCCACCGCCCCGTCGGGCATCGCCGCGCGCGCCATGGCTGCCCGCAGCGGCCACAACAACGCGCCCGACTATCTCAAGGGATTGAACCCCGAACAGCGGCTGGCGGTGGAAACGACCGAAGGCCCGGTTCTGGTGCTGGCCGGCGCCGGCACCGGCAAGACGCGCGTCTTGACCACCCGCATCGCCCACATCCTGGCGACCGGAAAAGCCTTTCCCTCGCAGATCCTGGCCGTGACCTTCACCAACAAGGCCGCGCGCGAGATGAAGCAGCGCATAGGCATCCTGATCGGCGAAGGCAATGTCGAGGGCATGCCCTGGCTCGGCACCTTCCACTCGATCGGCGTCAAACTCCTACGCAGGCACGCCGAGCTTGCCGGGCTGAAATCAGACTTCACCATCCTCGACACCGACGACGTCGTGCGGCTGATCAAGCAGTTGATCCAGGCCGAGGGCCTCGACGACAAGCGCTGGCCGGCCAAGCAGTTCGCGCAGATGATCGACGGCTGGAAGAACAAGGGGCAAGGCCCGGCCGATATCGCCGAGGGCGATGCGCGCAGTTTCGCCAACGGCAAGGGCCGCGAGCTCTACAGGGCGTATCAGGAGCGCCTGCAGACGCTGAACGCCTGCGATTTCGGCGATCTGCTCTGCCACCCGATCCGCATCTTCCGCGCCAATCCGGATGTGCTGAAGGAATATCACAAGCGCTTCAGATACATCCTCGTCGACGAGTACCAGGACACCAACACCGCCCAATACATGTGGCTGCGGCTCCTGGCGCAACGGCCAAATAGCGGGCGTAGTGCGACGTCTACGGATTTGCATTCGGCCGAAGGCCGCAAGCCCGACCGGGCGTTCGAGCCTTTGCGAGGCCCGCGCGGAGGGCCCGCGCCGGCAGGCGCGGAACAGCCCGTGAGCGAAAACAAAGTCAATATCTGCTGCGTCGGCGACGACGACCAGTCGATCTATGGCTGGCGCGGCGCGGAGGTCGACAACATCCTGCGCTTCGACAAGGACTTTCCCGGCGCCACCATCATCCGGCTGGAGCGCAATTATCGCTCCACCGCGCATATCCTCGGCGCCGCTTCGCACCTCATCGCCCACAACGAAGGCCGCTTCGGCAAGACGCTGTTCACCGATCGCGACGATCCCGAGGATGGCAAGGTCAACGTCCACGCAGCCTGGGATTCCGAGGAGGAAGCGCGCGCTGTCGGCGAGACCATCGAGGCTTATCAGCGCCAGAAGCATAACCTCAACGACATGGCGATCCTGGTGCGGGCGTCTTTCCAGATGCGCGAGTTCGAGGACCGCTTCGTCACGCTCGGTCTCAACTACCGCGTCATTGGCGGCCCGCGCTTCTATGAGCGCATGGAGATCCGCGACGCGCTTGCCTTCTTCCGCGTCGTCGCGCAAGGCGCCGACGATCTCGCCTTCGAGCGGATCGTCAATGTGCCCAAGCGCGGCCTCGGCGAAACCACCATCCGCCAGATCCACGACACGGCCCGCGCGCTGCGCGTACCGATGTTGGAAGCCGCCGCCAAGCTCGCCGAGAGCGATGAATTGAAGCCCAAGCCGCGCGCCGCATTGCGCGAGGTCGCGGCCAATTTCGAACGCTGGCAGAAGGCGCTGGAAACCACGCCGCACACCGAACTGGCCGAGACCATCCTGGAAGAGAGCGGCTACACCGACATGTGGAAGAACGACCGTTCGGTCGAGGCGCCCGGCCGGCTGGAGAACCTCAAGGAACTGATCCGCTCCATGGAGGAGTATGAATCGCTGCGCTCCTTCCTCGAACATGTCGCTCTGGTCATGGATGCCGAGCAGAACGCCGAACTCGACGCCGTCAACATCATGACGCTGCATTCGGCCAAAGGCCTCGAATTCGAGACCGTTTTTCTCCCGGGCTGGGAGGAAGGCCTGTTCCCGCACCAGCGCGCGCTGGACGAAGGCGGCCGTTCCGGCCTGGAGGAGGAGCGCCGGCTGGCCTATGTTGGCGTCACCCGCGCCAAGAAGAACCTGCACATCTGGTTCGTCTCCAACCGCCGCATCCACGGCCTGTGGCAATCGACGATTCCCTCCCGCTTCCTCGATGAACTGCCTGAAACCCATGTCGAAGTCGCCGAAAGCGGCAACTCCTATGGCGGCTACGGCAATTCCTATGGCGGCGGCTCGTTCGCTTCCGGCCGGGGCGGCCGCCAGAACCCCTATGGCGCCTCGCGCTTCGACAATGTCGGCGCCGAAAAATCGGGCGCCTTCTCCAACAGCTACGCCACGCCGGGCTGGCAGCGGGCGCAGCAGAACCGCACCGAAGCGACCGATCGCAACTGGGGCTCGCGCTCCGGCCACCAGGTCGAGCGCATCGGCTATGGCGAGACCGACAGCGGCTACGGCGCCGGCCGCACGAGCATCAAGGGCCGCACTATCGATGGCGAGCTGGTCGCCAAATCCGTCGCCGACACGCCGTCCCCCTTCAACGTCGGCGACCGCGTCTTCCACCAGAAATTCGGCAACGGCAACATCGCGGCCATTGAAGGCAACAAGCTGACCATCGACTTCGACAAGGCCGGCCAGAAACGCGTGCTCGACGGGTTTGTCGCGGCGGTGTGAGAAAAATGGACACTTACTCTGGTTAGGAGTTGGTCGAAAAATCCTGAGATTTCTGGATATGAAATCGAAGTAGATTTTGACCCTAATTATATTTGCGATTTCACAGCTAAAATTGACTGGAATGAATCCAATAGCGTGGACGTCCGAAGTGAACGGAACTTTCGGTAGCCACCCGGGCCGGACCGCTCAATCCACCTTCTTCTCGCCCGCCTCGCCTGCTTTGACGATGTCGCCCGTGGTGAACAGGATCTCCTTCAGTTCCGCCCGCCAGTCCTTCTTCTGGCGCAGCAGGAATTCGAGGTCCATGCCGAAATGCTTGAATTCCTCGCCTTGCGCGTTCTTCATGATGGCGCGGGCTTGCGGGTCCTTTTCCACCGACATGCGCTGCTCGTACCAACTGATCGCTTCCGCCTCCTCGATCAGCGAGGTGATCATGCGGGCAAAGGTCCGCACCTCCTGCGACAATTCCTCGGGCGGTTCGTGATATTGGTCGAAACCCATGTCGTCCTCCCTCAATGGCTCGCAAATGCAGCCTGGCCGCACCCATGAATGCACGGGGAACATGGCAGGTTCCGGATTGCGGCCAAGATTCAGGACGACGGACGGGTAAGCTATCTCACGACACCGGCGCCGCACCGCCCTCTTGCGTGCGCCGCGCGATGAATTCGTCGAGCACGCCCGATGTGGCGGCCGCAGACGCCGGCGGCTCGAAATCGGCGAGGATGCGCTTCCAGATACCGGTAGCGCGTTCGGTTGCGGTCTTGGAACCGGCCTGCGTCCAGTTGCCGAAGTTCGACCAGTCGGCCACCAGCGGCTCGTAGAAGGCGGTGCGGTAGCGCGCCATGGTGTGGCCAGCCGAGAAGAAATGGCCGCCCGGCTGCACTTCGGCGATCGCCTCGAAGCCGATGGTATCGTCGTCGCCGGGCGTGGCGGCGCACAGTTCAGCCACCGTCTGCAACGCCTCGATGTCGGTGACCAGCTTTTCGAAGGAAACGCTTAAGCCCCCCTCCAGCCAGCCGGCGGCATGGATGCACACGGTGGCGCCCGCCAGCACCGAGCCCCATAACGCGAACTGAGTCTCATGCGCCGCCTGCGCATCGGAGATGTTGGCCGCACTGCCGCCGCCCGAACGCCACGGCAGGCCGGTGAAGCGCGCCAGTTGGCCGGCCCCCAGCGTCGCCTTGATATGCTCCGGCGTGCCGAAGGCCGGCGCGCCCGATTTCATGTCGACATTGGAGGAGAAGGAGCCGTAGACGACAGGCGCGCCCGGCCGCACGATCTGCGCCAGCGTCAATCCGGCCAGCGCCTCGGCATGCTGCAGCGTCAGCGCGCCGGCCACCGTGATCGGCGCCATCGCACCCGCCAGGCAGAAAGGCGTGATGATCAGGACCTGCCCAGCCCTGGCGAAGTCGATGATGCCTTGCGCCATCGGGATGTCGAGCTGGCGCGGCGAATTGGTGTTGATGACGGTGTAGCAATGGGCGCCCGAGCGAAACGCGTCTTCGGACAGCCCGCGCGCCAGCCGAATCATCTCGAAGCTGTCGTCGACCTGCGGAGTGCCTCGCGCGAACACGAACGGGAACTTGTCCGAAAGGGTCAGTTGCGCCCGGTTGACGGCGTAATGGCGGAAACGGTTGTCGATGTCCTGCGGCTCGATACAGGGTCCCAGCATATGCAGGACGTCGAAATGCTGCACCAGCTTGATGAGTTCCTCGAAGGCGGCCAGCGTTCCGGGCCGCCGGCCGCGCTCGAGATCGGTGACGTTCGGCGCGCCGGACCCAGCCAGGAAAGTCATCGAACCCAGTTCGAGCGGCAGGTCGCGGGCACGTGCGCCGGCATGAGCGTGGATCGACCGCGGCGCCGAGGCCAACGCAGCCGCCACCATGTCGCGGCCGATCCGCACCATGTCGGTGTCGGGGTCGACCAAGGCGCCGGCGCGGGCGAGCAGGTCGCGCGCCTGCGGCAGCAGAACCGTGATGCCCAGCTCTTCCAGCACGCGCAGCGCCGTGTCGTGAATCGAGGCGACCTGATCGTCCGAAAAGATCGGCTGCGGCAGGAACGGGTTCTTCAGCGAGCGGTAATTGGGCCGGCGGCTGCTCTCGCTGCCGGCCTCGCCGATGCGTCCCCGTCGGCGCTCGCGCCTGCTTTCGCGTGCCGCGTCATCGATCATCCGGAAACCTCCCCATTGCCGCATCGCCTTGCCCAAGGGATCATAAGGCGAAGCCGGAATGACACGCGCCGGCCGCTCCGTGCCGACAATGTGCACGCAAAGCGCCGTTCCTTCCTCGGCAAAATCGTCATCCACCAACGCCAGCGCGACGCTCTTGCCGATCGTGTGGCCAAAGCGGCCGGAGGTGAGAAGCCGACGCGCCGCGGTAGTGAGATTTCAAGGCTTTCCCCCCGGACTGTCAGAAACCGGCACGATATGCGTAATGTACATAAGCGTCTAGTGCTGCGAACAGCTCCTGGACACGTCGAACCTGTGTCGGAACGATCGATTTCCGGCGCGGCTGCACTTCCCCAGCAGCGTCGCGGCGGGCCGACGCGAATGCGTCACCAACTGTCATGCAAGCATCATGTTCGCGCCTTAGACCGCTTGCCGAGGGCACAAGCGGCCCTCCAGGGCGGCAGCCTCGCCGCCCCCAAGGCAACCTCAATATTCCGCCGTCCCGGCACTTTGTCATCAAGGGGATATCCATGACGCATCTACGCTCATTCTCGTTGCGGCTGCTGGCCGCCGCGCTGGCGGCTTCGGCCGTTTCGCTGCCCGCCTTCGCCGACAGCGCGGCCAGCGTCGGCGGCGCCAGTTTCGTCAACAAGGGGCTGGTGGGGGTTGGCCGCATCCCGGCCGGCCAGCGCGACAGGTTCGGCGAGACCTTCGGCTCCGGTTCCGGCATGTCGATCGACACCGCGGGCTGGACGCATGATGCCGGCACCTACAAGGGTTCGCTGTGGCTGCTGCCCGACCGCGGTTATAACGTCGTCGGCACCACCGACTACCGCCCGCGCCTCAACACCATCAACATCGAGTTCGCCCCGGCGGCGCCAGGTGCCGCGCCCGCGGCCGGCCAGGAGCAGACCGGCGTCAAGGCGACGCTCGCCGACACCATGCTCCTGACCGACGACAAGGGTGCCGACGCCAGCGGTCTCGACCCGCTGAACGGCGTGCGTCCCGCCGCCGGCGACATGCCTGTCCTGCCGCAGGCCGATAACGGCAAGCTCGCGCTCGACAACGAGGCGATCGTGCGGCTGCCCGACGGCACCATGCTCGTCTCCGACGAATACGGTCCCGACATCTACCGCTTCTCCGCCGACGGCCGTCTGATGTCGGCGACCCAGCCTCCGGCCGCGCTCGTGCCGATGCGCCACGGCACGGCCAATTTTGCTTCCGACAATCCGGGCCCAGGTGCTGCCGAACCCGATCCAAAGGATCCCGAGACCGGCCGCCAGAACAATCAGGGCCTCGAAGGCATGGCAATGACGCCGGACGGCAAGTTCGTGATCGCGGTTTTGCAGTCGGCGACCCGGCAGGACGGCGGCGATTCGGCCTCGACGCGCCAGAACACCAGGGCGCTGGTCTATGACGCCTCCGATCTTGCCCATCTCAAGCTGGCACATGAATACGTCGTGCCGCTGCCGGTGTTCAAGGACGCCAAGGGCAAGACCAAGGTGGCTGCGCAAAGCGAGATCGTGGCGCTGTCGGATACCGCTTTCCTGATTCTGGCGCGCGACAGCGGCAACGGCCAGGGCCTGAAAGGCGAGGAGTCGCTGTATCGCAAGATCGACATTGTCGACCTTTCCGGCGCGACCGACATCGCCGGCGGTCCCTTCGATGCCGCCGATAAGCCGGTGGCGCCCAAGGGCGTGCTCGATCCGTCGGTGACGCCGGCAAGGCTGACGCCGTTCATCGACATCAACGACAAGGCCGAGCTTGCCCGCTTCGGCCTGCACAATGGCGCGCCCAACGACAAGGACAACCTCTCGGAGAAGTGGGAGGCGATGTCGCTGGCGAGCGTGCTCGATCCGAAGCTGCCCGACGACTATTTCCTGTTTGTCGCCAACGACAACGACTTCCTCGCCCAGGACGGCTTCCAGGTCGGCGCGCCCTACAAGGCCGAGGACGGCGCCGATGTCGACACCATGTTCCTTGTCTATCAGGTCACGCTTCCCGGCCTCGCCAGGAAGTAAACATCTTACCGGAGGCGCCAGGCGGCGCCTCCGGCCCGACAAGCATGATCGGATGCATGACGGCATGCCTTGCCCGCCGTCGCTCCTTTCGCAAGGGTGCATCCCGGTCGGGCCTGCGGTATCCTGCGTGCCGGACTCAAAAGAACCAGCTTTGCCGGATTGCCCGCCATGGATGAAAAGATGCCCGCGCGCCGGCGCACCGGTGACCTGACCAGCGGCCCCATTCCGCGCACGCTCCTGCTGTTCGCCCTGCCGGTGCTCGGCTCCAACGTGCTGCAATCGCTCAACGGCTCGGTCAACGCTGTCTGGGTCGGCCGCTTCCTCGGCGAATCCGCGCTTACCGCCACCTCGAATGCCAATCTGGTGCTGTTCCTCATCCTCGGCACGGTGTTCGGCATCGGCATGGCGGCTACGATACTGGTGGCGCAATCGGTCGGCGCCCGCGATCTCCCCGAGGCACGCCGCATCGTTGGTACCAGCGCCACCTTCTTCTTCTTCGTCTCGGTGCTGTTCGCCGTCTGCGGCTGGATCTGGGTCGACGCCATTCTGGGCGCGCTCGGCACACCGCCCGACGCCTTGCCGCTGGCGCGCTCCTATTTGCGCATCATCTTCGTCGCGGTGCCGATGATGAACCTTCTGTCCTTTGTCATGACGGTGCTGCGCGGCGCCGGCGATTCGCGCACGCCGTTCTTTTTCATGGCGCTCGCCGTCGTGCTCGACATCATCTTGAACCCACTGCTCATCCGCGGCATCGGGCCGTTTCCAGAGCTCGGCATCGCCGGCTCGGCAACCTCGACGCTTGTGGGCCAGACAGTGAGCGTCATTGCCATCCTGATCGTGCTCTACGTCCGCAAGCATCCGCTGCGTCTGGCCGGCGCCAATCTGGCGCTGCTGCGGCCGGACCCCGCCTTGCTGCGCGTCGTCGTCTTCAAGGGCGTTCCGATGGGTTTGCAGATGATCGTGATTTCGGCCGCGGCCCTGACGGTGATGGGCATCGTCAATTCCTACGGTTCGCAGGTGGCCGCCGCCTACGGCATCGCCGCGCAGTTATGGACCTACATCCAGATGCCCGCGCTCGCCATCGGCGCGGCCGTGTCCTCGATGGCGGCGCAGAATGTCGGCGCCGGCCGCTGGGACCGCATCAGCCGCATCGCAGCGTCAGGCGTCGGCTTCAACCTGGTGCTGACCGGCGCTCTCGTAGCACTTCTATGGGTCTTCGACCGCTCGATCCTCAGTCTGTTCCTGAGCCGCGACAGCGCCGCGATAGACATCGCCGCTCACATCAACAACGTCGCGTCCTGGTCGTTCATCCTGTTCGGCGTCACCATCGTGCTGTTCGCCACCGTGCGCGCCACGGGCGCCGTGATGCCGCCGCTGGTCATCCTGGTGATCTCGGTGCTGGTCGTGCGCACCGGCTTTGCCTATTTCATGCGGGATGTGATCGGCGAGGAAGCACTGTGGTGGAGTTTCCCCGCCGGCTCGATCACCTCCCTGCTGCTGGCCGCGGCCTACTACCGTCTCGGCGGCTGGCGCACCCTGCACATGATCGAGAACAGGCCGGCCGCCGGCGAGCCGCCCGACACCGGGCTCGGCGTGCCGCGCCAACGCGCGCATCTTTCCCCCGAGACGCCGAACGGCTGAAGCTGGCAGCTCTCAAGGCCTGTTTTTCAACCCAAAGCCCAGCGCGACCAGCGCAAACACGATGATCATCGCGGCGAACGCCAGGCTGGCCGCGATGGGGCTGGCATAGGTCGAGATGATGCCAATGCCGATAACGGGCAAGGCATTGCCGATAAAACAGCAGATGAAGAAGCTGGATATCACTTCCGCGCGGCGATCCTCCGGTGCGATCTCGCTCACCACCTGCAGGCTGCCACGATAGCCGAGTGCGGCCGTCACGCCGCAGCAGGCGGTGGCGGCGATCATCAGCGCCATCGACGCCAGCATCTGCGCCGCCACCACCATGAGGATGCTGGGAATCATCAACGCCAGCGCAGCCAGCATGGCCTTGCCGCTCTGCATTTGCTTCAGCGCTACGATGCTGAGCGCCGTGATGATCGCCAATTCGAAGAACAGCGCACCGGCGACAGCATGGTTCGTCTCATGCAGTTGCTGCGCCAGGATGCTTGGCGCCACCGCCGCATAGAAGCCGACCAGCGCCATGGCGCCGAAACCGGTCACCGCCGGCGCGACGAAGCGCGCGCGGATTTCATCCGGCACGGCAAAGTGCGGCCGCATGGAAATCTGCCCGGGGCCGCCAGGCTCCGCCACCGTTTCGCGTGTACGCCAGACCAGGATGGAGACGAATACAAGCGCCGCCAGATAGACGATGAAGACCAGGCGCAAGGGCCACGGTTCATACTGCGCCAACAATCCCGAGACGAGTGCGCCGAAACCGAGGCCCAGGAAATTGGTGCTGGTGGCAATGACGCTGGCGCGCGCCTTGTCAGCGCCAGGGAGAAGCTCGGCGATCCATGCCGTTCCGGTCCCCGCGCCGACACCGATGCCAAGCCCGCTCAGGACGCGCGCCACATCGAGCAGAACGACATTGTTGGCGAACAGAAAGACAAGCGCGCTGGCGACGGCGACGATCATGGCCGCGAGAGCGGTAGGCCGGCGCCCAACGACATCCGACGCGCCGCCCAACATCAGCAGGGCGCCGAGATTGCCGACGACATAGACCGCGTAGACCAGCGTCAGCGTGATCTGTGAAAAGCCGAATTGCTGCTTGTAGATGATGTAGAGCGGCGTCAGCACCGTGCTGCCGGCAAACAGAACGGCGATCATTGTGGCGACCACCGGAATTGCGAGAGCCTCGCCGCCTGCTTCGTTGCGCGAATGCGCCAAGTCACGAATGGCCATGGCCAAACCTCTTCATCAGTTTCAGGGATCGCGACCTTAACGCGCCCTTACTCCCGACGTTCCGGCCGGCCGGTGGGCTCCTGACAGCATGACGGACGTTGTCTGGACCGGAAACCCGTTGGCTGAACAGGCTGGTATCGGAGCCGATGGTTCCGATCCGGCACGACATCCTGTCGTGTGACCCCGCTGCAATTCGCTATTTGCAGGAGAAACCTGGTGCGATCTTGCAGTTCCCGGGACGCGGTTTGTGCGGTGGGCGATGGTGCGGAGGACGGTGCGGCCGATGCTGCCAGTGCGGCGGACGATGCGGCGGGCGCACGATGATCACCGGCGGGCGAACGACATGGGCCCGCGAGAGATAGCCGGAACTGGCCCAGCCGCTGACGCCGCCACCATGAATTCTGCACCAACCCGGCTGGCAGCCGGTGACGTTCACCCTGTAGCCAGCCGGCAGCGTCCCTACCTTGGCATATCCTGCCCCCGGCCCGGTGCGCACGTTGAGGTTGCTGCTGGTGTGGGCGCTGTACGCGAACGCGGCGGCCGACGTGCCGAGGATGGCGGCCAGAATGGTCGCGAGGCAGAGCAGAAATCGAAATCTCATCAGTCACTCCATCAGATCGCTCGGCCATATGTGGCTCAGCCAAGCTGTCTTCGATGGGAGAGACTGCGGCAAGAAAAGTCAACAACTTGCCACAGCAAACCATTGCCGCGAGCCGGCCTGGCGGGAGAGTTTCCCCTGATATAGTTGAGAAATTTCCCGGATGGCGTTTATCGGCCTGACAACATCAGCTAACGATTTACCGTCTTCAATGATCGACTCCGGACAAAGGGCGCAAATCATGGGCAAAGGCAGGGTCGAGGCATTCACCGACGGCGTCGTGGCCATCATCATCACCATCATGGTGCTTGAACTGAAGGTGCCGCATGGCGAGGATCTCTCGGCCTTGCTGCCGCTATGGCCGATCTTCTTCAGCTACGTGCTGTCCTTCATCAACGTCGGCCTTTACTGGAACAATTTGCACAATATGTTCCACACCGTGCAGCGGGTCGACGGCCGCGTGTTGTGGGCGAACCTCAATCTCCTGTTCTGGCTGTCGCTGATGCCGGTGACGACGGCCTTCATGGGCGAAAACCATTTCGCGCCGGTGCCGGTCGCCGTCTACGGCGCCGATCTTGCGCTGTGCGCCATCGCCTACTTCATTCTCGTCGTGACGCTTCACCGATTGCACGGCAACGATACGGCCTTTGCCAGGGCGATCGGCAACGACCGCAAGGGCAAGATCTCGCTTGTCGCCTATCTCTGCGCAATCCCGCTGACCTTCATCAGCCAGTGGATCGGCGTCGCGATCTATGTACTGGTTGCCCTGGTCTGGCTTGTGCCGGACCGGCGTTTCGCACGCGTGATCGAAAAATAGGGATCTATTCGCGCATCGCTTTCAGCTTCTCGGCCACCGACGCGGCAAGATCGGCGTAGCGCTCTTCCAGCCGTTCCGCCGCTTTGATGACCGCAAAGTCATGGCCGAACTTTTCCAGCGCCATGCGCAGCTTCTCGACGAAATCCGCCTGTTTTTCCAAGGCGGAAAACAGCGTCTTCACCTGTGCTTCGCTGATCTCGGGGTTTGCCAGCATCTGCGGCACTTCGCGGCTCATCTGATCGCCGATGGTGGTCTGCTGCTTCAGGATTTCGATCCAGTCCGTCAATCGGGAAATCTCCTTTTGCGAGGCACCATGCGCAGTCTCGGCCGGACCGGTCAACCCGGCCCATGCAGGCTGCTCAAGCGCAGTCAGGCGCGCGGAGGCTTGCGCCAGCCCGCTCCGGCGCTAAGTTCGGCGCCATCGCAAGAAGGAATCCGCCGCCCATGCTGACCGACGCAGACCTCCAGACCGCTTTGCCCGCGCTTGGTTCGGGCAATGCCGCAGTCATTACCGGCGCTGCCAGCGGCATTGGTCTTGCCGCCGCGAAGCGGCTGGCTCTCATGGGCATGAAGATCGTGCTTGCCGATGTCGCCGGCCCGCGTCTTGAGGATGCGGCCCGTATTGTGTCCGCCATCGCCGGCGACGATGCCGTGCTGGCCGTCGCCGCCGACGTTTCGAAGGCACAAGACGTGGATCGTCTCGCCGAAAGAGCCTTTGGCGCCTTCGGTAATGTGTCGCTGCTGATGAACAATGCTGGTGTCGGCAACAACCCGGGCAAGCCGTGGGAGAACCGCGACGCTTGGAAGCAGCTGCTGGACATCAATTTCTGGGGCGTCGTGCATGGTGTCGAAGCCTTCGTGCCCCGCATGCTGGGAGCCCGCCAGCCGGGCCTGATCGTCAACACCGGCTCTAAGCAAGGCATCACCACGCCGCCTGGAAACCTTGCCTACAACGTCTCCAAGGCCGGCGTGAAGACCTTCACCGAGGGACTGGCGCATGCCCTGCGCAATGAACCGGGTGCCCATCTGTCGGCGCATCTGCTGATTCCAGGCTTCACCTATACCGGCCTGACCGAGGGCGCGACCGAGAAGCCGGCCGGCGCCTGGACCGGCGAACAGGTCATTGATTTCATGCTGGAATCCCTGACAAAGCGCGACTTCTACATCCTGTGCCCAGACAACGAGGTGACGCGTCCGCTGGATGAGAAACGCATGGCCTGGGCGATCGGCGACATCATCGAAAACCGCCCTGCTCTGTCGCGCTGGCACCCCGACCACAAGGATGCTTTCGCGGCATTCATGAAGCGATGAGCATGTCCGAAAAAATGAGAGCCGGTGTTCGGATCAGGTCGCATTCGAGCGACGACGGAACTCTTGGGGGTTAACCGGTTTCAGCCGGTGCTTCGAGCCACCTGCTTTTTCGGTTTGCGCTTTGACGCCACGGCTTTCTTGGCAGCTATGGCCGCGATTTTCTCGTCATGCCGCTTCGCTGCCCGCTCGCATTTGGCACGGATCTCCTGGACCTCGGCTTCGGTCAGATGCTCGATACCGATGAAGGTGTTCTTGGCTTCGCTGACCCGGATCAACTCGTCGAGTTTGGCCTGGATTGCCGCGCCGTCTCGATTCTGGGTGTTTTGGATGAGAAACACCATCAGGAAGGTGATGATCGTCGTCCCGGTGTTGATCACCAGTTGCCAAGTGTCCGAGAAGGCGAAGAGTGGGCCGCTTACTGCCCAGATGATGACGATCAGGCAGCAGAGTGCGAATGTCGGCGACAGCCCCGCAAGATGGGCTACCCGGTTGGCGATTTTGGTGAAGAGCTTCTCGATCATGGGGTCCCTCAAACAGCGCCGCGCCGTGCGGTACGCCGGAAGGAACAACCGGCGGCCATATCAGGTTCCCATCGGAAAGAAATACAACCGCTGCAATCGAATGCACGCATCAAGGGAATTGGTGTCAAAGTAACGGTGCAGGCAAACAGGCCTGTTTCTTCCCTTCACAGCGGTTTACCTCCAGCCCCTTCCGTCGCCCCACCCCGCATGACGGAAGGGGTTCATCCGGAGCGCTCGCACAGTGGTTCCCTGAGGCGCGCCTTTGGCGCAAATGCGCGTGCTCTTCAGCCGCGCCGGCGCGAACTCATGCGGCGTGATTTTCCCAGCGGTCCAGGAAGATCTCGATGGTCATGGCCTGCATGTCGGGAACGGCGCTGGCGAGCTTTTCGACCGGCCAGTCCCACCAGGCGAGAGCCTCGATCCGCGCCGCGATATCGGCTGCGAAACGCGGCCGAAGCGGCTTGGCCGGCACCCCGACGACGATCGTATAAGGCGGCACGTCATGCGTGACGACGGCATTGGCGCCAACGACGGCGCCATTGCCGATGGTGAGGCCGGGCATGATCACGGCGCCGTGGCCGATCCACACGTCATGGCCGATGCTCACGGCCTCCGCCTGGCGCCGTTCGCGGAAGGCGGCATCGACGCCCAGCCAGCGGAAATATTCGTTGGGCCGGTAGCTGACCTTGTGCTGGGTCAGCCGCTCGATCGGATGATCCAGCGCATTGATGCGGCTGTTGGCGGCAATCGAGCAGAATTTGCCGATCCTCGTGTAGATCGCCTCGGCGTGCCGCTCGAAATAGGAAAAATCGCCGACACTCACTTCGCGCAGCACCACCCGCTCGCCGATCGAGGCGTAGCGGCCGAGCTTGCATGCTTTCAGCTCCGCCGTCGGATGGATACGCGGCTCGGGATCTTTCAGCACGAGATTTTCGGAACGGTCCATACGGGCGGCTTTACGTCAGGGCAATAGCTCCCGCAAGTCGGGAGCAATTGTCGGTCGGGTCAATTGCACGAAAGAACCGGATCCATCTATTTCGGTTTGCCCTTGGTCCACACCACGTTCTGGCCGTAGAGCGGCACGGTGGTGACCGACATTTTGGCCGAGCCGTTCTGCACCTGGCGCGAATGCGAGAGGTAGATCAGCGTCTCGTTGGCCTTGTCGTAGATGCGGTTCACCACCTGCTTCTTCCAGATCAGGCTGATGCCTTGCTTGAACACCTCCTCGCCGCCTTCGCTCATGTCGATGTCGCCGATGGTGATCGGACCGGTCTGGCGGCACGAAATCGAGGAATCGGAAGGATCCTCGAACCAGTTGCCCTTGTGCAGACGGTCGATGATGCCGCGGTCGAAATAGGACACGTGACAGGTGACGCCGTCCACCTTCGGGTCCTTGATCGCTTCGACGATGATGTCGTTGCCGAGCCAGTCGACGCCGACCTTGCCGACTTCATCGGCGACTGCGGCACCGGCGCCAAGGACAAGGCACGCGGCCAGAGCGCCGCCGATCAGATTTCGCCCAATCAGTCGTTGCAAGATAGCCTCCGAGTTCAAGTTTGCCGGTCTCAGGTGGGGCCAAGGACATTGCATTGCAAGCCGCCGGCCCCGATCAAAACGCCGGCATAGGTCACGGCCGGTTGCGTCAACGCGGCACCTTTGCGTGTACCCGGTCGAACCGCTAAGACTGTTCGCCAACCAAGGGCTGCCAGGCCATGGCCGGCATGCCGATGAAATTACAAGACGGAATCCTACTGATGATGCGCGCAATACTGGTCGGCATTCTCGTCCTGATGGCAGCCGGCATAGGCTGGCTGACCTTCGACTGGTATCGGGGCCACTATGGCGGCGAGCCTTTCGGTGCCGCCTTTACGCTGGTCGACCAGAAAGGCGCGCCGATCACCGAGGCCGCCTTCCGGGGCCACCCCAGCGTCGTCTTCTTCGGCTTCACCCACTGCCCCGAAGTGTGTCCGACCACGCTGTTCGAACTCGCCGGCTGGCTGAAGACGCTCGGCGACGACGGCAAGAACCTGCATGCCTATTTCGTCTCGGTCGATCCGGAGCGGGACACCCCCGCGGTCATGAACGCCTATGTCAGCAATTTCACGGATCGCATCACCGGCATATCGGGCGACCCCGACAAGGTCCACGCCATGGCGAAGTCCTTCGGCATCTACTGGAAGAAAGTCGACACCGGCGACGGCGACTACACGATGGACCATACCGCCTCGGTGCTGCTGCTCAACGGCAAGGGCGATTTCGCCGGCACGATCGCCTATGGCGAAAGCGCCGACACCGCCGTGGAAAAGCTCAAACGCCTCGCGGCCAAGGGCTGATGCGAAATCCATGACCCAGACGCGGCTCCATTTCACCGCCGGCAAGATCGAATCCACCAGAATTTTCGCCGCACTCGATGCCGCCTTTGAGGATGAAGGCTTGCCGATCGCCGTGCTGGAGGTCGATGAGGACGCGGACATTCATGAAGTCTCTCTCTATGCCGACGGCGATGTGGATGCGGTCGAGGCGCGGGTGAAGGACATTCTGGCAGGGCTAGCCCTGCCCAGGCCGGTCGAGCGCGAGACCTTGCCCGATATCGACTGGGTGGCGCGCTCGCTGGAAGGGCTGAAACCGGTGCGTGCCGGCCGTTTCTTCGTGCATGGCGCGCATGATCGCCGCAAACGCCACAGTGGCGAGCTTGCCATCGAGATCGAAGCGGGGCTGGCCTTCGGCACCGGCCACCACGGCACCACCGCCGGATGCCTGGAAATGCTGGAAAAGGTGACGCGGCGCGAGCGGCCGCGCAACGCGCTCGACCTCGGCACCGGCAGCGCGGTGCTGGCCATCGCCGTGGCCAAGCTCTTCCATATTCCCGTGCTGGCGACCGACATCGATCCGGTAGCGGTAAGCGTTGCCGCCGCCAATGCGCGGCTCAACCACGTCAAGGCGCTGGTGGAGACGGTGACCGCGCCCGGATTCCACCATCCGATCTTTGCCAGGCGTGCGCCCTTCGACCTGATCATCGCCAACATATTGGCGCGGCCGCTGATGCGGCTTGCGCCGGAAATGGCGCGACACATCAGCCTCGGCGGCTCGCTGGTGCTGTCAGGCATTCTCGACCGGCAGCGCGACGCGGTGATCTCCGCCTATGTCGGCCAGAGTTTTCGCCATGTCAGAACGCTGCACCGCGAAGGCTGGGTGACGATCCATCTCAAACGGTGACGCAACCCCGTCTGGCCCTGCTGAAATCGATTCCGGTTTCCAGCTCCATGCGTTACGGTCGGGCACTATCCGAGGGAGACGCCACCATGTTCCAGACCTTTGATTCCGCTGGCGATCCGGCCGTCGGCAGACCACGCGTGGCGTTGCTGCGCCAATGGCTGGCGGAAAACGGCCTGGACGGATTTGTCGTTCCCCGCGCCGACGAGCATCAGGGCGAATATGTCGCCGACCGCTCGGCGCGGCTGAAATGGCTGACCGGCTTCAGCGGCTCCGCCGGCGTTGCCGTCATCCTGCGCGACCGCGCCTTCATCTTCGTCGACGGACGCTACACGCTCCAGGTGCGCGGCGAGGTCGATCTCGGTATCTTCTCGATCGAGAGCCTGGTCGACAATCCGCCTGCAAATTGGCTTAAGGACAACCTTGGCAAGGGCGCGCGGCTCGGCTTCGATCCCTGGCTGCACACGATCGGTGAGATCAAGGCGCTGCAGGCCTCGGCCGAAAAGACCGGCGCCGTGCTGGTGCCGCTCGAGACGAACCCGATCGACATCATCTGGAAGGATCAGCCGGATGCACCGGTCGCTCCTGTCGAACTCCATCCCATCGGTTTTGCCGGCGAGCTCGCCAAGGACAAGCTGGCGCGGCTGGCGGCGGCGATCGGCAAGGAGGGCGCCACCCATGCGGTCCTGACCGACCCCTCCTCGATCGCCTGGGCCTTCAACATCCGTGGCGGTGACGTGCCGCACACACCGCTGGCGCTCGGCTTCGCCGTCCTCGCCGCCGACGGGTCGCACCAGCTTTTCATGGACAGCCGAAAATTCTCGCGGCAGGTCGCGGCCTATCTCACCCAGCTCGCCGATTTGCGCGAGCCCGGCGAATTCGAAGCGGCGGTCGTGGCGCTGGCCAAGAGCGGCGCGAAAATCGCGCTAGACCCCGTTTTGGCCGCCGACAAGCTGCGCATGCTGGTCGAGGACAATGGCGGCGAGGTGATTGTAGCCCCCGACCCGGCCCGCATTCCGCGCGCCACCAAGAACCAGGCCGAGATCAACGGATCGTGCGCCGCGCATCGCCGCGACGGCGCGGCCGTGGCCAAGCTTCTGTGCTGGCTCGATCGCCAGAAGCCCGGCTCGCTCGATGAGATCGCGGTCGTCACCCGGCTGGAAGAGACGCGCCGGCAGACCGGCGAGGAAACGCAAATGCCGCTGCGCGACGTCTCCTTCGACACCATTTCGGGCGCCGGCCCGAACGGCGCCATCATGCACTACCGCGTGTCGCGCGCCACCAGCCGCAAGCTCCAGGCCGGCGAGCTGTTCCTGCTTGATTCCGGCGCCCAATATCAGGACGGAACCACCGACATCACCCGCACCGTGCCGATCGGCCAGCCGACCGAGGAAATGCGCGAACGTTTCACGCTGGTGCTGAAAGGCATGATCGGCATTTCCACGCTGCGTTTCCCCGCCGGCACGCGCGGCTCGGAAATCGACGCCGTCGCCCGCATGGCGCTGTGGAAGCATGGCTGCGACTTCGCGCACGGCACCGGCCATGGCGTCGGCTCGTATCTGGCCGTGCACGAAGGCCCGCAACGCATCGCCCGCACCGGCACTGAAAAGCTGCTCGAAGGAATGATGCTGTCCAACGAGCCGGGCTACTACAAGGAGGGTTCCTACGGCATCCGCATCGAGAACCTCATTCTGGTGACGCCGGCCGCCCAGATCGACGGCGGCGACATCGCCATGCACGGTTTCGAGACGCTGACCCTGGCGCCGATCGACGTCAGGCTGGTGCGCTCGGATTTGTTGACCCGCGACGAGCTGCATTGGCTCGACACCTACCACGCCCGCGTGCTGGCCGAGATAGGCCCGATGCTCGACGGCGAGACGCTGGCCTGGCTGGAAAAGGCAACCGCGACGCTGCCGCACGACGCGAAGGTTTGATCTAGAGCAATTCCAGGAAAAGTGCGTAGCGGTTTTCCGTCCGGAATTGCGTAAAAACAAAGAGTTAGAGCGGGTCGGCGATTCCATCAAACGCTGAACCGCTCTAACTTCGAACGTTGGCGCCTCGAACTCTACCCCACGAACTGCCGCGCCAGGATCAACACCGCCGCCCCGGCCAGAAACATCGCCATCAACCCGCCACGCAGCGAAACCAGCGCGGTGACGACCAGCGCCGCCCACTCCGCCGGTCCGGCATTCAGCAGTTCCGGCGCTACCAGCGTCGTCAACACGGCAGCCGGTACGGCGTTGAGGCCGGCTTCCACGCGCGGATGGATGTAGTCGAAGCGGGAGATGACCAGATGGCCGCCGATGCGCGTGAGATAGGTGGCGATGGCGCCGGCGATGATGATCCAGAAGGTCGTGCTCATGGCCTTGCCTCCACACCGCTGCGGTGTGGCGGCAGGATGACGGCGAGCAGTACGCCGGCAATCGCGCCGATCGAAACGTGCCAGGGTGACCCCACTGTCTTGTAAGCGATGATCGAGGCGCAGGCACTGGCGATGACCACCGGCAGCCACAGCGCCCGCTTGCGGAAGCCCATCACCAGGCCAAGGAAATAGATCGGCAGCAGGAAATCGATGCCCAAGGCATGGGGATCGGGAATGAGCTTTCCAAACAGCGCGCCGAGCGCGCTTTCGATGGTCCAGAACACATAGACCGGTAGCCCAAGCCCCAGATACCAGGCAAAGCCGACGGTCTGGCCTGACTGGGCCCTGGCCTCGGCAACGGCGAATTGCGGATCGGTGAGAATGAAGAAACCGAGCGCCCGTTGCACCCCGGACCAGTGCGCGATACGCCGGCCAATGCCGGCGGAATAGAGCACGTGGCGGAAATTCACGGCGAAGATCGACAGCACGATCAGCCACGGCGCCACATGCTGGCCGAACAGTTCTATGCCGACCATCTGGCTGGCGCCGCCGAAGATCAGCGCGCTCATCAGGAAGGCTTCGAAAACGGAAAAGCCATTGTCGACGGCAATCGCGCCGAACAGCAGCCCGAACGGTGCCGCCGCCACCACGACCGGAATGGATAGCCGTACGCCTTGCCAGAAATCGCTCTTCGCGCCATTCTCCGAAATTGCTTGCGCCGACATGTCTCTCCCCGATCAGAGGGCTGATGTAGGAAGCACCACCCGGCTTGTCACACGAATTCGCTTGAGCCAAACGATCAGCGGAAATGATCGTTGCGGCGCCTGCGTGGCAGCTCAGTCCTTCGCCGCTTTGCCCTCGATCGCCCTGCCCCAGCCGAGCAACGGCCTGGCGCGCATGGTGAAGTCGACGAGTTCGTCGACCAGTTCCGGACCGTGAATGTTGGCCGGATCGATGGCGTGGCGGACGACGAAATGCCGGTTGCGGATGGCCGCGACGAGATCGGCTTCCGCGACGTGTTCGAAGCCGCGCGGCGTGCGCTTCATGCAGCCATCCGTGTCGAGCACCAGGCCGTTCTTGGCGAGCGCCTTGACCATTCCCCGAAACTGTTCAGGCTTCGTCTCGATGGCCCGACGTATCGCCAGCAGCAGCGCCGGCTGCGGGCTCCACCAGGCAACGCCGGCGAAACAGCGCTCGAGCCCGATATGAACGTAGAACACGCCCTGCTCCATCTTGGTGCCGTCGGGCGACAGGATCGCCGACAGATGCCGGTTGTAAGGCCGCTTGTCCTTGGCGAAGCGCACGTCCCGGTTGATCCGGAACAGCGACTTCTTGCGGTCGCCCTTGAGGCCGAGCCCGGCCTCGCCGAAACGTCGTGTGAGCGTCTCCACCAGATCGCCCAGCGGATCGCGCAATTCCTGGTCGAACAGGTCGCGATTCTCTACGAACCACTCGCGGCTCTGGTGGAAATCAAGCGCCTTCAGGAACGGAATAGCCTTCTGGCCGAACCCCTTGAATTCGCCTGACATCATGCCTTGCCGATCCGCTGCAGCCACGCGTCCTCGTCTATGACCTCGATGCCGAGTTCACTGGCAAGCTTGAGTTTCGAGCCGGCGCCAGGCCCCGCCACCACCAGATCGGTCTTGGCCGAAACCGAGCCCGCTACCTTGGCGCCCAGCCGTTCTGCCATCGCCTTGGCTTCGGAACGCGTCATCTTTTCCAGCGAGCCCGTGAACACGATGGTCTTGCCGGCGACCACGCTGTCGGCCGAGACGGTGACGATATAGGGCTTCGGCTTGACCTGCTTAAGCAACGCCTCAAGCACGTCGTCATTGCGCTCATTGCCGAAAAAATCGGCCAGCGCGTTGATCACCGTATCGCCGATGCCGTTGATCGACGGGAAAACACTGTGCGGATCGGCAGCCGCCGCGGTCTCCTTGCCGACGCGGATCAGTTCCTCGATTGTCGAAAACGTCCGGGCAAGCACGGCCGCCGTCGTTTCGCCGATATGGCGGATCCCAAGCGCAAAGATGAAGCGGTCGAGCTCCGGCTCGCGGCGCGCATCGATGGCCGCGAACAGCTTGTCCAACCCTTCATAGTTGCGGTCCTCGACGCTGCGCACATTCTTGCGCGTCTTGCCCGACGCCGCCTCGCGCTGCCTCGCCTGCTCCTCGCGCCGCTCGGCCAGCGCCTTGGTGACGGCGGGACGCCGATCCCTGAGCGTGAAGATGTCCGCGGCCGTCTTGACCAGACCCGCATTGAAGAACAGGTCGATGTTTTCCGCGCCTAGTCCCTCGATATCCATGGCCCCGCGCGACACGAAGTGGCGCAGCCCTTCCACGGCTTGCGCGGGGCAGATCAGTTCGCCCGTGCAACGCCTGCGGGAATCCTCCTTGCCGGTCTTCTCGTTGATCTCGCGCGTCGCCGGCGAGCCGCAGATCGGGCAAGTATGCGGGAATTCGTAAGGCACGGCATCGGGAGGACGCTTGTCGACGACGACGCTGACGATCTGCGGGATGACATCCCCTGCCCGCTGGATCACCACGGTGTCGCCGATGCGCACGTCCATACCGTCACGGATCGGCTGGCCGTTGCTGTCGAAGCCCTTGATGTAGTCTTCATTGTGCAGCGTGACGTTCTCGACCACGACGCCGCCCACGGTCACGGGCGCAAGCCTCGCGACCGGCGCCAGAGTGCCGGTGCGGCCGACCTGGATGTCGATCTTCTGCACTGTCGTCATCGCCTGTTCGGCCGGAAACTTATGCGCGATGGCCCAGCGTGGTTCGCCGGTTACGAAGCCCCACCGGCGCTGCAACTCCAGCTGGTCGACCTTGTAGACGACACCATCGATGTCGTAACCCAACGAGGAGCGCTGCTCCTCGATGCGGTGATAATGCGCGATCAGCTCGTCAACCGACCTTGCCCGCACCATCAGCGGGCTGACTTTGAAGCCCCATTCCGCGAATTTCTGCACCGAATCGTATTGTGTCGGAGCGGGATCGGCTGTCGTGTAGCCCCAGGCATAGGCAAAGAATTTGAGGTTGCGGCTGGCGGTGACAGAGGGATCCTTCTGGCGCAGCGAGCCGGCCGCCGTGTTGCGCGGATTGACATAGTCCTGGCCGCCGGCGGCCGCCGAGCGTTGCTTCAGCGCCTCGAATTCGGCATAGGTCATGTAGACCTCGCCGCGTATCTCGATGATTTCGGGCCAGCCCGAACCGTTCAGTCTGCCGGGAATGTCGGCAATGGTCCTCAGATTGGCGGTGATGTCTTCGCCGATAGCGCCATCGCCGCGCGTTGCGCCCTGCACGAACACGCCGTTCTCGTAACGCAGCGACGCCGACAGGCCGTCGATCTTCGGTTCGGCCGTGAAGGCGATATCGAGATCCTTGTCACGGTCGAAGAAACGCCGGCCGCGTTCGATGAAATCGGCGACGTCCTCGTCGGTATAGGCCTTGGCGAGGCTGAGCATGGGCACCGCATGGCGCACCTTGGCAAAGCCCTCCGCCGGCGCGGCACCGACCCTGCGCGATGGCGAATCCTCGCGCACCAGGGCGGGAAAGCGCTGCTCGATGGCAAGGTTGCGCCGGGTGAGCGCATCATACGCCGCGTCGGTGATAACAGGCGCGTCCTCGGTATGGTAGCGGCGGTCGTGCTCCGCGATCTCCTGCGCCAGGCGCTTCAGCTCCGCTTCGGCTTCGCTCTCACTGAGTGAATCGACTGGTCTTTCAGACATCGCACGGCTTCCCTGACCAATGCACGCCGCCCAAAATATGGTGCGATTTTGGGGCAACGACATGCGCAAAACAATAACCAAGGCGCGGGGCGCTTTGGTTGGGTGCCACTATAAATCAGGATTTGGCAGGAGGGAGCCGGCCTGCGAAAAAATCATTCCTGAACAGCAGGATGCAGCCATATCCTGACTCGCCTTCACGGAAACCGAGCTTTCAGGCAGCCGCCGTATTCTCCCGCAGCAACCTCTCGGCCGCAGCGCGCGCCTCGTCGGTGATGGTGGCCCCCGCCAGCATGCGGGCGATCTCTTCCTGGCGCGCCGCCCGGTCCATTTCGGCGATACCGGTCGCGACCTTGTCGGTGCTGCCGGATTTGGAGATCAGGAAGTGCGTCGCCGCACGCGCCGCTACCTGCGGCGCATGGGTGACCGAGAGCACCTGCACGCGCTTCGACAATCTTGCCAGCCGCTGGCCGATTGCATCCGCCACGGCACCGCCCACCCCGGTGTCGATTTCATCGAAGACCAGCGTTGGCGCCGAGCCCCGGTCGGCCAGCGCTACCTTCAGCGCCAGCAGGAAGCGCGAAAGCTCGCCGCCGGAAGCGACCTTCATCATCGGCCCCGGCCGCGTGCCGGGATTGGTGCGCACCCAGAACTCGATCTGGTCGATGCCCTCTTCCATGCGGCTCTCGGCTTCGCTCTTCATCTCGACGATGAAGGCTGCGCGTTCGAGCTTCAGCGCCGGCAGTTCGGCCATCACCGCCTTGGTCAGTCCGACCGCCGCGGCATGGCGCAGCGAGGACAGTTGCGCGGCGGCGATATCATAGGCCTCGCGCGCGGCGGCCGCCTGCTTTTCCAGCCCATGCAGGCGCTCCTCGCCGGCGTCGAGATCGGCAAGATCGGCAACCATCGTGTCGCGCAATTGCGCCAAATCATCGACGGCAACGCTGTGCTTGCGCGATGCCGCGCGCAGCGAAAACAACCGCTCTTCCGCCTTTTCCAGCCGCTGTGGATCATATTCGGTGGCGCGCAAGGCCGCCTCGACGCCCGACTGCGCCGCGTCGAGCGACAGCATCGCCTCATCCAGCGACTTCACGACGTCCTCGAGCAGCCCGGGGGCCTCGCCTGCCTTGCGCTGCAACCGCCTGAGCAGGCTGGCCAGTTGCGGCAAGGGCGAGGATGGACCCGAAAGCACGTCCTGCGCGTCATGGATTTCGGAGGCGATCTTCTCGGCCCGCATCATGTGGGCGCGCAAGTCGGCAAGCTCCGTCTCCTCACCCGGCTGCGGATCGAGCTTGGTCAGCTCCGTGACCGCTGCGCGCAGGTAGTCCGCTTCGCGCGCCGCCGCCGCCACCTTGGCACGATGGCGCGAGAGCTCCTGCTCGCAGGCACGCCAGTGCCGCCAGGCCTCACCCGTCGACCGGACGGCGCCGAGATGGCCGCCGAAGGCGTCGAGCACGTCGCGATGCGCGCCGGGATCGACAAGGGCGCGTTCGTCATGCTGGCCGTGGATCTCGACCAGCGCGCGGCCGACGTCGCGCATCAGCGTCACGCTGGACGGCTGGTCGTTGACGAAGACGCGAGTGCGGCCGTCCACAGTCTGCAAGCGGCGGAGAATGATGTCGCCGTCATCCTCGATGGCGTTCTCGGCGAGCAGCGCGCGCACCGGATGGTTGCGCGGCACGTCGAACACGGCAATCACCTGGCCCTGTGCCGCGCCATGGCGTACCAGGGAGGCGTCGCCGCGCGCGCCAAGCGCCAGCGACAAAGCATCGAGCAGGATGGACTTGCCGGCGCCGGTTTCACCGGTCAACACCGAGAGGCCGGGCTGGAAGTCGATATCCAGCTTCTCGATCAGAACGATGTCGCGGATCGACAGCCTGGAAAGCATCGTTACGCCTGCATCAGGCGCCGGTGATCAGTTTCCCGGCCTTGGATATCCACGAGCCGGCATTCTCGCGCGGCGCAAGCCCGTTGCTCTGCAGGAGCTTGTAGGAATCCTTGTACCATGGGCTGTCGGGATAATTGGTGCCGAGAACGGCGGCGGCGGTCTGCGCCTCCGAAGTCAGGCCCATCGCATAATAGCTCTCGGTCAGGCGAGCCAGCGCCTCCTCGACATGGCGGGTGTTGGAGTAATTCTCGACCACATTGCGGAAGCGCTTGACCGCGGCGATGTATTCGCGGCGTTCGAGATAATAGCGGCCGATCTGCATCTCCTTGCCGGCGAGCTGGTCGTTGGCGAAGCGGATCTTTTCCTTGGCGTCATCGACATATTCTGAATCGGGCCAGCGCGTCACGAGGTCCTGCATGGTCTGCACGGTCTGGCGCGCTTCCTTCTGATCCTGCGTGACGTCCTTGATCTGGCGGTAATAGCTAAGGCCGATAATGTACTGCGCATAGGCCGCGTCATCCGTTGACGGATACAGCGTCAGATAACGCTTGGCCGATGAGATCGCTTCGTCGTAGCTGCCCTTGCGATAGTCGGCGAACGCGCCCATCACCATCGATTTGCGGGCCCATTCCGAATAAGGATGCTGGCGGTCGACCGCGTCGAACTTCTTGCTCGCCTCGTCGAGACGTCCGGCATTCAGATTGGCGAGCCCTTGGTTGTAGAGAACGTCGGCCGGCTCGGTCTGGTCGACATAGGTCGACAGGTCGATATCTTTTTCCGACGACATGCAAGCAGACAGGAAGAGCGATGGAACAACCACCGAAAGCGCCAGGAAAACGGACCGCTGCGGCGCTTTCAATTGACCGAATCGCTTGAAGAACATGATTGGATTGCGCCCTTTCGGCGTTATTTCAGTGCCTGTTGCATGTCGTTTCCCCAAAACTGGTCCCCACTTCCAGGCGACATGCACTATCGACGGCAGCAGCCATAAACCATAACCGCCTTGCCCGGCAACGCTATGTCTAGGCAATGGAACATTTTTGTGGCGGCCAGGCCGCGCCGGAGTATCCCTGCGATTTCGCCGGCGAATGATGCATTCATGCAACACTAGCGAGCTGCGATGGTATCCGGAAAGTGGCGGTGACTCAGATCATCCAGGGCGCATAGAGAGGCGCGTTGACGGTGCTCATCTCGGCCGCACGGCCGCGCTCGCGGCGAGTCGTTTCGACGACCTCGAATGCGGTACGGTCCGACAGCACGCGCCGCAAGGCGGCCGCATTCAGCCTGTGGCCGCCGCGATAGGAGCGGAAGCAGCCGATGAAGCGGGCCCCGGCCAGCGCCAGGTCGCCCATGGCATCCAGCGTCTTATGACGTGCGAACTCGTTGGGGTAGCGTAAGCCGCCCATGTTGATGACGCGGTTATCGTCACCGATCACCAGCGAATTCTCGAGCGAGGATCCCAGCGCATAGCCCGCCGCCCACAGCCGCTCGACGTCCTTCATGAAGCCGAAGGTACGGGCGCGCGCGATGTCGCGGCGGAAAATGTCCGCATTGATGTCGGACGCGAACAGCTGCCGGCCGATCGCCGGGCTTTCGAAATCGATCTCGACCTCGAAGCGGGTACCGTCATAGGGCCTGAACTCAGCCCAGGAGGCGCCGTTCTCGATACGGACCGGCTTGACGATCCGGATGTAGCGCCGCTTGACCGACAGAGTTTCGATGCCGGCCTGGTCTATGGCCTCGACGAACGCCATAGCGCTGCCGTCGAGGATAGGGACCTCATGTCCATCAATCTCGATGATGACGTTGTCGATGCCGAGCCCGAACAGCGCCGCCATGATGTGCTCGACCGTGGCGATGTGCTCGCCAGAGGGATCACCGAGCATGGTGCACAGGTCGGTTGCGCCGATCTCGGAAAACAGGGCGCGGAACTCGCGACCTTGACCGTTCTCACTGAAAAGCTGGAAAACGATGCCGGTGTCGGCATCCGCCGGGAGAAAGCTGATGGAAACTTCCTTGCCGCTGTGAACGCCGGTGCCCGTAAGCGACGCGCGCGTCTTCACTGTCGTCTGATAGTCGTGCAAGACAATCCCCATAAGCCCGAAATGCCTAGGTCCGCTTCTCCAGCCCGAGGGCGCGGCTCTCTTGTAAAAAATCGGCAGGCCAGGTCACTTCCCCCGAAATCCCGGCAAACCGACGACGGTAGGCAGCGAAGATAATGTCCCGACAGGGATAGTCCAAATCACGGTTTCTTACCCTTTGTAACTGCAACCGACGTATGGATGACGTCTTAAGTGCTTGAATTTGCATCCCTTTAAACGTTAACAGGCAAGCAATTGCTTGCCTGCCTGTTAACAATTGTTACAGCCCGTTAACCGCTCAGTTGGCCTGGCGGCGCAGGAACGCCGGAATTTCCAACTGGTCGTCCTCCTGAGTCGCCCTGGCCTGCGGCGTCAGGCGGCCCTGGTCGTCGAGCTGGCCGCGCCGGGGCGCGTAGAGCTGCGCGTCCTGACTTGCCAGACGGCGCACTTCCGGTGCCGCCTGACGCAGCTTGGGCTCGCGCGGCTGCGCCGGCTGCAGGCGTGCCGGCTCTTCCTCGCGGCGCGTCAGGCCATTGGTCAGACGCTTCAAGAGTCCCATCGGCCCGCTGTTCTCATGATCGGCGGGGCGGCTCTTGGCGTCGACCTCGGCCTTCACGACAGGCGGAAAGTCCTCAACGCGCGGCATGCGCTGGGGAGCCATCGCGACCGGCTGCTGGACTTCGCGCAGGATCTCGCGCGGCTGAGGCGCCGGCTGCATCTGCTGGACTACGGGCTGCACCATCGGTTGCGGCTGCGCCGGCGGAGCCTGGAAGATCTTGCTCTGCGGACGGAAATCATCCGCATGGGCAACCGGCGCCGGACGGGCTTGCGCCATCGCCGCGGCGTTTGCTTCGGCCATCTGGATCGCCTCCGCGACCGGATCGGCGGCGCGCGGCTCGTACGCAGCCTGTTGGACCGGCGCGGGGCGGCTTTCCGGCGCGGCAACGGCCGGGCGGGCGGCCGGCTTCTGCGGCGCGGTGCGGATCGAGATCGGAGCGGCGGCGATTTCGGCCGCCGACTTGTCGATGCCGGTGGCGACAACCGAGACGCGGATGACGCCTTCGAGCTCCTCGTCGAAAGTGGCGCCCAGGATGATGTTGGCGTCCTGGTCGACCTCCTCGCGGATGCGGGTCGCCGCTTCGTCGACTTCGAACAGCGTCAGGTCGCGGCCGCCGGTGATCGAGATCAGCAGGCCCTTGGCGCCCTTCATCGAGGTCTCATCGAGCAGCGGGTTGGCGATCGCGGCTTCCGCGGCCGCCATCGCACGGCCCTCGCCCGATGCCTCGCCGGTGCCCATCATCGCCTTGCCCATCTCGCGCATCACCGAACGAACGTCGGCGAAGTCGAGATTGATCAGGCCTTCCTTGACCATCAGGTCGGTGATGCAGGCTACACCCGAATAGAGCACCTGGTCGGCCATGGCGAACGCGTCGGCGAAGGTGGTCTTGTCATTGGCCAGCCGGAACAGGTTCTGGTTAGGGATGACGATCAGCGTGTCGACGCATTTCTGCAGCTCCTCGATGCCGAAATCCGCCGTTTTCATGCGGCGCTGGCCTTCGAAATGGAACGGCTTGGTGACGACGCCGACAGTGAGGATGCCCTTCTCGCGGGCGGCGCGCGCCACGACCGGCGCCGCTCCCGTGCCCGTGCCGCCGCCCATGCCCGCGGTGACGAAGCACATATGGGTGTTGGACAGGTGATCGATGATCTCGTCGATGCATTCTTCCGCCGCCGCGCGGCCGACTTCCGGCTGCGATCCGGCGCCAAGCCCCTCGGTGACATGCGCGCCGAGCTGGATCAGCCGGTCGGCTTTCGACATGGTCAGCGCCTGCGCGTCGGTGTTGGCCACAACGAACTCGACGCCGCGCAGACCGGCGGTGATCATGTTGTTGACGGCGTTGCCGCCGCCGCCGCCGACGCCGAACACGGTGATGCGTGGCTTAAGCTCGGTGATGTCCGGCTTTTGCAGATTGATGGTCATTGTCTCCGTCCTTTGCCTTTCCTGCCGCTTCGCCGCCGCGGCCACTTATGGGGCTGTCCCCGTCAATTAGAAACTGTCTCTCAACCACTGACTCATGCGATGCAGTTTTCCGCCCGTTCCGGTCATCCTGAGACCGGAAATTCCTTTCGCCGGATGGCTCTCGAAGCTCGCCATCTGCGGATAGATCAACAAGCCGACCGCCGCCGAGAAGGCCGGCCCCTTCGCCGCTTCGGGCAGGCCCGCCACGCCAAGCGGGCGGCCGATCCGCACATTGCGTCCCAGGATGCGGCGCGCCGCTTCCGGCAGGCCGGCAAGCTGGCTGGCGCCGCCGGTCAGCACCACGCGCTTGCCCACCGCATTGCCGTAGCCGGACTTGTTCAGCCGGTCGCGCAAAAGCTCGAGCGTCTCGTCGATGCGGGCGCGCACGATGCGCGTCATGACGGAGCGCGGGATCTGGAGCGGCACTTCGCCCTCGTCGCCGATCGGCTGGATCGAGACCAGGTCGCGGTCATCGGCGCTGCCGGGCAACGCCGAACCGTGCATCACTTTCAGCCGCTCGGCGGCATCGAGCGAGGTCGACAGTCCCTTGGCCATGTCCAGCGTGACGTGGTTGCCGCCGATGGCGATGGCGTCGCCATGGACGAACTTGCCTTCCGAAAACACCGAGATCGTCGTCGTGCCGCCGCCCATGTCGATGCAGGCGGCGCCCAGTTCCAGCTCGTCGTCGACCAATGCCGCCAGTCCACTGGCATAGGGCGTCGCCACCATGCGCTCGACCGAAAGATGCGAGCGGTTGATGGAGAGCTCCAGGTTGCGCATCGGAGCGGCGTCGCCGGTCAGCACATGCATGTCGACGCCAAGCGTGTCGCCGACCATGCCACGCGGATCGCGCACGCCGCGCTCAGCGTCGAGCGAGAAGCCGACGGGGAGCGAATGGACCACCTCGCGCTCGGTCTTCAGCGCCTGCTTGGCGCCGGCACCGAGCACCCGCTTGATGTCGGCCTCGTCGGCCTCATGGCCGCCGAGGTTTATGGTAGCCGAGAAGGCTTCGCTCTTCAGCCGGCCGGCAGTCATGTTCACGATCAGCGAATCGACCGTCAGCCCCGCCATGCGCTCGGCGGCGTCGACGGAGAGGCGAATGGCATGTTCGGCACGGTCGAGATCGATGACAACGCCCGATTTGACGCCCTGCGACTTCTGGTGTCCGATGCCGATCACCTGGATGCGGTGCGAGCGTCCGCGCAGCAGCTTGCCGTCATCGCATGGCTTCAGCTTCGCCACCATGCAGCAGACCTTGTTCGAACCGACATCCAGCACCGTCAAGGTGCCGGAGCGGCGCGACGAGGCATCGCCTGAACCGCCAAGCCAGCTCATATCTTCGTCTCCGGCTTGCGCCTCAGCGCCTTTGGTTTTTCGTTGAGCGCGGCTTCGCGCTGGGTCGCCGCCTCCGGCGTCAACTGCACGACCAGCCGGTCCGACAGCCGCATGTCGACGGCTGCGATATCGCGCGACAGCAGCCCCTTGTCATGATCCATGCCGACGAGTTCGGCGAGTGCCTGATCCTCGCCATCCTCGGGAAGCTTGACAGTGATGCCATTGTCCAGCTTCAGGTCCCAGCGCCGATCGCCGACACGGACATAGCCCCTGATGCGGGTCGCGAGATCCGGGTATTTTTCGATCTTCGCCAGGAATTCCGGCGCCTTGGCCGGCGCGCCGGCTCCGATCAGCAATGGCAGCAGCACCTGTTTGCCACCCGAGAACGGCGCGATAACGGCACCGTCTTTTTCGATGACGGAGAGATCGCTGCCCTGCTGCCAAAGCGCGAACGCCTGACGCTCCTCGACGCGCACCTCCAACGTGTGCGGATAGACCTTGCGCACCGCGGCGACCTCGATCCAGGGCAAGGTGGCGATGCGTTCCCGCGCTGCCTCGGCATCGAAGCCGATCAGCGACGTCCAGCCATCGAGTTCGAGCCTGTCGAGTATATCGATCTCGGACGTCTGGCGATTGCCGACAACCTTGACCTGGTCGACGGCAAAGCCGGTGCGGGCGGTGATGCTCTGGACGATGCCGTCGGCGTGACCGCCGAGATAGGCGCCATAGGCGCCGCTCGAAAAAATGAGCACGGCCGACATGATCGCGACGGAGAAGCGCGGCGCCTGGAACTCGCCTTCGCCCAGGCGCGCCAGGATACGCACCGGGCGGCGAAGCACGCGCGGCAGCACGAAATGGTCGAACGACAATGGCAGGCTGAACAGCGCCGGCCCGGCCGCGCCCTTCCCCTTGCCCTGCCCCCACTTCAACGCAGACACGAAGCGTCCTCCACCATCCAACTCAACAGATCGCCGAACGAATGCCCTGCCTGGGCGGCGATTTCAGGCACCAGAGACGTCGGCGTCATGCCCGGCTGGGTATTGACCTCGAGCCATACAACCTCGCCATTTTCGGAGTGACGATCGTCATAACGGAAGTCCGACCGGGAAACGCCCCGACAGCCGACAGCTTGGTGAGCCTTGAGCGCCAGTGTCTGTATTTTTTGGTAAATATTCGGTGAAACTTTTGCGGGGCATTCGTGTTTTGATCCGCCCGCGACATATTTTGAATCGTAGTCATAGAACGAATGGCCCGTCGGGATGATCTCGCAGACGCCAAGCGCCACGTCGCCCATGACGGCACAGGTCAGCTCGCGCCCATGGATGTAGCGCTCGACCATGACGGTATCGCCATATCTCCACTCGGACGAGCCGATGACCTGCGGCGGATGCGACTGCCCCTCATGCACGATCACGACGCCGAAGCTCGACCCCTCATTGACCGGCTTCACCACATAAGGCGGCTTCATCGGATGGCTGTTCTGAATGGCGAAGCGATTGGCGACCTTCGATTCGGCGACGGGGACGCCGGCCAATTTCACGACTTTCTTCGACTGCTCCTTGTTCATCGCAAGCGCCGAGGCGAGCACGCCGGAATGGGTGTAGGGAATGCCGAGATATTCGAGAATGCCCTGAATGGTGCCATCCTCGCCAAAAGGACCATGCAACGCATTGAAGGCGACATCGGGCCTGAGATCGGCAAGCACGGAGCCGACGTCGCGCCCGACATCGACGCGCGTGACTTGATAGCCTTCCGTCTCAAGCACATCGGCACAGGCCTTCCCCGAAGACAGGGACACGGGCCGCTCGGACGAGAAACCACCCAGCAGGACGGCCACATGCTTGTTTTTCATTCCCCGTCATCCCCTCTCACGGCGGATCAAAAACCAAGATTTCCGCAACATTGAGTCCGAGTCTCCCGGCAGGTTGCCCCCCAGACGGAAAACGCGGGAAACGCGTCGAACGACTCAAATCAGGAAACGCTTTGGAGCAGAGAATCAGAGAGTTGATTCACTGGCAAGTGCTTATGATTCCGAGAGATTCACTTTCTGAGAAAATGGATGCGAAAACCGTGCTGTTGAGTCTTTGGAGCAACGGTCGCACGGTCATTCCTGACCGGTTGAAGTTCATGCATCACATGAACTTCAACGATGGCTAGAGCAGCTGCCCAAGAAACTCCTGCACGGCGTGCCCGGGGCGGAAGTCCCCGATGCGCTTGATCTCCCAATGCAGTCGGATGCCGGAATGTTCGAGCACCCGAGCGCGCACCGTTTCGCCGAGATATTCGAGCTCGTAGCCGGTCGCTGTCCCAGTGTTGATCATGAAATTGCAGTGCATGGGCGACATCTGCGCGCCGCCGATCAGCAGGCCACGGCACCCTGCCTTGTCGATCTCTTTCCAGGCTGAGGTGCCTTCAGGATTCTTGAATGTCGAGCCGCCGGTCTTCTCGCGGATCGGCTGCACCGTCTCGCGATGGTTCTGCACCGCGTCCATCGCCGCCTTGATCACGGCCTTGTCCTCGGCAAAGCCCTCGAAAATCGCCGAGGTGAAGATCAGCCCGGACGGTGCCGACGAGTGCCGGTAGGCATAGCCCATATCGGCATTGCTCAGCGTCTGGACGTTGCCCTTGCGGTCGAGCGCACGCACCTCGACGACGCGCTCGCGCGTCTCGACGCCATTGGCGCCGGCGTTCATCCTCAGCGCCCCGCCGATGGCGCCCGGTATGCCGTGGTAGAAATGGAAGCCGCCGATGCCGGCTTCCAGCGCCGCCGCGGCGATGCGCTTGTCGGGTGTGGCTGCGCCAGCCTTGATCGATGTCGGCGAAACAATTTCGGTTTCACCGAACCCCTTGGCCGACAGCCTTATGACGAAACCCGGAATACCCCCATCGCGCACAAGCAAGTTCGAGCCGACGCCGACTATGGTCAGCGGTATCTCTTCGGGAACCGCTTTCAGGAAAGCAGCGAGATCCGCCTCGTCCGCTGGCTGAAAGAGCGCCTCGGCCAGTCCTCCGGCGCGGAACCAGGTGATCTTGTCCATCTCGGCATTCGGCGTGATGCGGCCGCGCAGGCCGGCAAGCCGGCCGCCAAGTCTGTCGATCAGCGCCTGGCCCTGCATCATGAGACGGCCAGTTCCTTGGGCAGCGCATAAGCCCATTGCGTGATGTTGCCGGCGCCGAGGAAGACGACGAAGTCGCCGGGCCTGGCCAGATCACGGATGACAGGTGCTATTGCCTCCGGACCCTCGATGTAGCGCGCGTCGCGATGGCCGCCGGCGCGGATGCGCGACACCAGCGCGTCCGAGGTCACGCCCTCGATCGGCTCCTCGCCGGCGGCGTAGACCGGTGCCACCATCACCGTGTCGGCGTCGTTGAAGCAGGCGGAGAATTCGTTGAACAGATCATGCAGCCGGGTAAAGCGGTGCGGCTGGGCAATGGCGATGACGCGGCCCTTGGTGGCGCTGCGCGCGGCTTTCAGCACCGCCGCGATCTCGACCGGATGGTGGCCGTAATCGTCGAACACTTCGACGCCATTCCAGGAGCCGGTGCGGGTAAAGCGGCGCTTTACGCCGGCGAAGGACGACAGGCCTTTCTTGATCGCCTCGGCCGACAGGCCGAGCTCATGCGCCACCGCGATTGCCGCCGTCGCGTTGGAAACATTGTGGCGGCCGGGCATCGGCAGACGCAGATCCGATATCGTCGTCTGGCCGCGTCCCTTGCGGTCGCGGATCACCACGTCGAATTCCGAGGTCGCGCCGGCCATGCGGTGGTTGGCGAAGCGCACGTCGGCCTGCGCGTTCTCGCCATAGGTGATGACGCGGCGGTCCTCGATGCGGCCGACCAGCGCCTGCACCTCCGGGTGGTCGGTGCACATGACGCCAAAGCCGTAGAACGGCACGTTCTCGACGAACTGGCGGAAGGCTTCGCGCACCTTGTCGAAACTGCCGTAGTGATCGAGATGTTCGGGATCGATATTGGTGACGACGGCGATATCGGCCGGTAGCTTGAGGAAGGTCCCGTCGCTCTCGTCGGCTTCGACTACCATCCACTCGCCGTCCCCCATGCGCGCATTCGTGCCATAGGCGTTGATGATGCCGCCATTGATGACGGTCGGATCGAGCCCGCCGGCTTCGAGCAGCGTCGCCACCATCGAGGTCGTCGTCGTCTTGCCGTGCGTGCCGCCGATCGCCACTGCCTGGCGGAAGCGCATCAGTTCGGCCAGCATTTCGGCGCGGCGCACGATCGGCAGCAATTTCTCCCTCGCCGCCTTCAGTTCAGGGTTGGATTTCTTGATAGCCGTCGAGACAACCACCACTTCGGCATCGCCGAGGTTTTCTTCCCTGTGGCCGACAAAGCACTCGATCCCCTTGTCGCGCAGCCGCTGCACATTGGCGCTGTCGGCCTGGTCGGACCCCTGCACCTTGTAGCCGAGATTGTGCAGCACTTCGGCGATGCCGCTCATGCCGATGCCGCCAATGCCGATGAAATGCACGAGGCCTATGGTCTGCGGCATCTTCATGCGTGCGTTCCCTTCTTAAAATCCGAAACGGTTTTGCGGGACGCAATAGCCTCTGTGAGATCGGCGAGCAACCGCGCGGCGTCCGGTTTGCCGACCGACTTCGCCGCCGCAGCCATTGCCGTGAGCCGTTCGGGCTCGGCCATCAGGGCGCCAATCAGCGCCGCGATGCGCTCGGGCGAAAGTGAGGATTGCGGCTCCACCTCGCCACCGCCGGCGGCCGCAAGAGCGGCTGCGTTCGCGGCCTGGTCGTGATCGAGCGCATAGGGATAGGGCACCAGCAGCGCCGGTCGCCCGATGACGGCGATTTCCGAGACGGTCGACGCGCCGGAGCGCGACATAACCAGCTGTGCGGCCGCTATACGCGCCGCCATGTCGCTGAAGAAGGGCGAGACCTCGACAACGACGCCGAGCGCTGCATAGGCGGCCTTCACCCGCCCGACGTCATCGGCCCGAGCCTGCTGCGTGATCACCAGCCGCTTGCGGAGTGCCTCGGGGAGCAAAGCGACGGCCGCCGGTACCGCATCGGAGAAGAACTGCGCGCCCTGGCTGCCGCCGAACACCAGCAGGCGGAAGGGATCATCCCCGGCCGAGGCAACGTAGGCGGTCTTTGCGGCTTCGAGCACCTGTGGGCGAACCGGATTGCCTGTCGTCACCGTCTTGGCGCCGACGGCGCTTTCGTCTTGCGGCAGGAAGCCGCCGGCAATCGCATCGACGCGGCTGGCCAGCGCCCGGTTGGCGCGTCCCATCACAGCGTTCTGCTCGTGGATCAGCGTCGGCACCTTGCGCCGCGTCGCGGCGTAGAGCGGCGGCAAGGTCGGATAGCCGCCAAAGCCGACCACGGCATCGGGCTTGATCCTGCCGATGATGGCGGACGCCTGGCGCACGCCGCGCCAGATTTTCCAGAAGGCGCCAAGCAGGGCAACAGGATTTTTCGAGCCCAGCGTCGCGGACTGGATCGGATGGATGGCGGCTGCGGGGAAGTGAGCGGCGAAGCGCTCGGCGCGGTCGTCGGTCGCCAGATGCACCGCCCAGCCGCGCCCGTTCAGCTCATGCGCCAGCGCTTCCGCCGGAAACAGATGTCCGCCGGTTCCGCCCGCCGCGAGAAGGATGACGCCTCTGGCCATGTCACTCCGCCGGCATGGCGCGCTGCGGCAGGGCAAAGCCCACCTGCTTGCGCTTTTCCGGCCGTTTGCGCGTCAGCGCCAGCACCATTCCCATCGAGATGGCGATGGCAATCTGCGAAGAGCCGCCATAGGAGATGAACGGCAGCGTCATGCCCTTGGCCGGCACCAGCTGCAGGTTGACGCACATGTTGATGACTGCCTGCAGGCCGAACACGGTGACGAGCCCGCCGACCGCATAGCGGGTGAAATCGTCATGCTCCTTCAGCGCCGTGTTGAGGCCGCGCAGCACGATGAAGGCGAAGATGGACATGATGAAGAAACACATGATCAGTCCGAATTCCTCGCCCGCGACCGAAAAGACGAAATCGGCATGGCTGTCGGGGATGACCCGCTTGACGGTGCCCTCGCCCGGCCCGACGCCGAACCAGCCGCCATTGATCAATGCGTCGCGGCCCATATCGACCTGGAACGTGTCGCCTTCGCCAGTGAGGAACTTGTCGATACGCAGGGCGACGTGCGGAAAGACCGTATAGGCGGCAAAGACGCCGCCGACGCCGGCCGCTCCGAGCACGACGATCCACAGCCATGGCAGCCCCGCCATGAAGAACATGATACCCCAGGTGCCGGTCGTCAGCATGGTCTGGCCGAGGTCCGGCTGCGCCACCAGCAGCGATACGACCAGTACCAAGAGCAACATGGCGAAGAGATTGCCCGGAATGTCGGGCTGGCGCTTATGTTCGGCGAACAGCCAGGCGCACATGATGACAAAGGCGGGTTTCAAAAACTCCGAGGGCTGGATCGACAGGCCGGCAAGCGACACCCAGCGCCGCGCGCCTTTCACCTCGACGCCGATGTAGAGCACCGCCACCATCAGCACCAGCATCAGGCACAGCATGATCAGCGCCATGCGCCGGATCTCTCGGGAATCGAGGAAGGACACCGCCAGCATCACGCCGAGCGCCGGCACGGTGAAGATGATCTGCCTGGTCGCGAAGTGAAAACTGTCGAGGCCGATGCGTTCGGCGACCGCGGGACTTGCGGCGAAGGACAAGACTATGCCCAGTCCCATCAACGACAGGAACGCCGCCAGGAACCAGCGATCGATGGTCCACCACCAGGTCGCAACCGGGCTTTTGTCGAGACGGCTCTGCATTATCGTGCCCCTCCGATGGGTTTGACGCCCTCGATAGCATTCGCAGCTTGCCTGAAGGCTTCGCCGCGGACCTCGAAATTCTTGAACTGGTCGAAACTGGCGCAGGCCGGCGACAACAGCACCACCGCCTCGCCGCCATCGTCCTTGGCCGCATCATGCGCCGCATGCTCGACCGCGGCTGCAAGCGTGCCCGATATCTCATACGGCACCGCCTCGCCCAGCGTCGCCGAGAAGGCCGGCGCTGCCTCGCCGATCAGATAGGCCTTGGCGATACGCGGGAAGAAGCCGCGCAGCGGCTCGATGCCGCCTTCCTTGGGCAGGCCGCCGGCGATCCAGTAGATGCGTGGAAAGCTCGACAGCGCGGGTGCCGCCGCATCGGCGTTGGTCGCCTTGGAATCGTTGACAAACAGCACGTGGTCCTTGCGGCCGACCTGCTCCATGCGATGCGCCAGGCCCGGAAAGCTTTCCAGCCCGGACTGGATCTCGCCGAGGTCGAGTCCGACCTTGAGACAGGCGGCGACCGCGGCAAGCGCGTTTTGCGCATTGTGCTGCCCGCGCAACGAGCCGATGCCTTCGAGGAAGGCGACCCGGCTATAGCGGCCATGCACAGCTTCCATCAAATTGGTGCCATCGGCGAAATAGCCGTCGGTCAGCGGCAGCCGCTTCGAAATGCGGATGACGTGCCGCCCCGCCCGCTCCAGCCGTTCGGCGATCTGCGCACACCAGGAATCGTCGACGCCGACGATCGCGGTCTCGCTGCCGGCAACCAGCCGCTCCTTGATCGAAGCGTAATGCTGCATGGTGCCGTGACGGTCGAGGTGATCCGGCGTTAAATTGAGCAGGATGCCGGCCGTCGGATTGATCGATGGTGCGAGGTCGATCTGGTAGGACGAGCATTCGACGACGTAGTGGCGGTCGGGCTGCGGCGGATCGAGCGTCATCACGGCGCGGCCGATATTGCCGCCCATCTGCGTATCGCGGCAGGAAGCCTTCAATATATGCGCCGTCAGCGCCGTGGTCGTCGACTTGCCGTTGGTGCCGGTGATGGCGATGAAGGGAGCGGCTGGCGCGCTGAGCGTCCGCTCGCGGCAGAAAAGCTCGACGTCGCCGATGATCTCGACACCCGAACCGCGCGCCAGTTCCACCGTCCAGTGCGGCTTGGGATGCGTCAGCGGCACGCCGGGCGACAGCACGAAAGCGGAAAACCTGGCCCAGTCGGCTGTGTGCAGGTCGCCGGTTGCAATCCCGGCGGCTGCCGCCTTGGCGACACTGTCGGGATTGTCGTCCCAGGCCACAACCTCAGCCCCGCCCTCGATCAGCGCGCGTGCGGTCGCGATCCCCGAGCCGCCGAGCCCGAAGAGCGAAACACACTTGCCTGCGAAGGATGCGGCCGGAATCACAGGGGGCGCCTATCTGAGCTTGAGGGTGGAAAGGCCGACCAGCGCCAGGATGACGGCGATGATCCAGAAGCGGATCACCACCTGGCTTTCGGTCCAGCCGAGCTTTTCGAAGTGATGATGGATCGGCGCCATCAGGAACACACGCTTGCCGGTCATCTTGAAGTAGCCGACCTGGATGATGACGGACAGGATCTCGACCACGAACAGCCCGCCGACGATAACCAGCACGATCTCGTGCTTGGTGGCGACCGCAACGGTGCCGATCAGCCCGCCCATGGCCAGCGAACCGGTGTCGCCCATGAAGATCGCCGCCGGCGGCGCGTTGAACCAGAGAAAACCGAGGCCGGCGCCGATGACCGCGCCCAGCACGACGGCCAGTTCGCCGGTGCCAGGCACAAAATGGATCTGCAGATATTCGGCGAATACGGCATTGCCGGAGAGATAGGCAATGACGCCAAAGGACGCCGCCGCGATCATGATCGGCACGATCGCCAGGCCATCCAGCCCGTCGGTGAGGTTCACCGCATTGCCCGCTCCCACGATGACGAAGCAGGAGAACGGAACGAAGAACCAGCCGAGATTGATCAGGAATTCCTTGGCGAAGGGGAATGTCAGCGATGAGGAGAACGGCGCCTGCCCGTTATGCATGATCGCCCAGGCGGCGATGCCGGCGATGACGAATTCGAGTGCCAGCCGCGCCTTGCCGGAAAAGCCGAGATGCGACTGCTTCGTCACCTTCAGATAGTCGTCGTAAAAACCTATCGAGCCGAAGCCCAGCGTCACCAGCAACACCACCCAGACATAAATGCTCGACAGGTTCGCCCATAGCAACGATGAGCCGATGATGCCGGAGAGGATCATCAGTCCTCCCATGGTCGGCGTGCCGGCCTTCTTGAAATGCGTCTGCGGCCCGTCGGCGCGGATCGGCTGACCCTTGCCCTGGCGCAGCCTGAGCGAATTGATGATGGTCGGCCCGAAGATGAAGACGATCAGCGCCGAGGTGATCAGCGCCCCACCGGTGCGGAAGGTGATGTAGCGGAAGACATTGAAGACCGAGATCTTGTCCGCGAAATCGACGAGCAGTGTGAACATGCGCTTTTCGTCCCCGACTTGACCCTAGGTCTGTTTGCCGATTGTCGTTTCAGCCGGGAATTTGCCCAGCAAGGCATCGACCAGCTTTGCAAAGCCGATGCCCTTCGACGATTTGATCATCACCACGTCGCCTGGCTTCAGTGCGGCAAACAGCACCGGCTTCAATTCCTCGACGTTGGCGCGGTATTCCGTCCTGATCTCGCCCGGCAGCGCTTCCGCCAGCGCCCGCATCTCCGGACCGCCGAGAAAGACGGTCTGCGTGCCGGTGCCGACGATGAGACCGGCAAGGGCCGCATGCAGCTTGGCCGAATGCTCGCCGAGCTCCAGCATATCGCCCAGCACGGCGATGCGGCGGCCTTCGCCCGTCACCGGCGTCGCGTTGAGCAGCGCCATGGCGGCCGCCATCGAGGCGGGATTGGCGTTGTAGCTTTCGTCGATCAGCGTGATCGGTCCACCGGGATGGCTCGAAGTCGAGCCACCGGGGTGACGCAGCACATGGCGTTTGCCGCGGCCGCGCTCGGCCGAGAGATCGGCCAGCGCCAGGGCAACCTTGTCGAGATCGGCGCCGACCAGACGGGCCGCGCCGAGGACCGCCAGAATGTTCTGCACCATGTGGCGGCCGGGCGCGCCGATGCGAGCCGTCACCTCGTGACCGCCGATCCTGGCGGCAATGTCGGAATGATCGGCATGGACCTCGCATTTGACCAGTCTGAAGGTTGAGCGCGCGTTCTCGCCGAACCCATAGACATGCTCGACGCCCGCGGCGTGCGCCATCTTGTCGAGAAGCTTGAAACGCGCGTCGTCGCGGTTGAGGATCGCCGCGCCGCCAGGTTCCAGCCCTTCGAAAATCTCGGCCTTCGCCTTGGCGATCTCGTCCAGATTGCGGAAGAAGCCAAGATGCGCCGCCGCGATCATTGTGACGATGGCGACATGCGGCCTTACCATCTTGACCAGCGGTCTGATCTCGTCGGGATGGTTCATGCCGATCTCGAACACGGCATAGTCGCAATCGGCCGGCATGCGCGCCAAGGTGAGCGGCACGCCCCAGTGGTTGTTGAACGACTGCGCCGAGGCATGCACCTTGCCGACCGCCAACAGCACGTGGCGCAGCGCTTCCTTGGTGGTCGTTTTGCCCGCCGAACCGGTCACCGCGATGATCTTGGCCCGGGAACGGTCACGCGATGCGACACCGAGCTTTTCCAGCGCCACCAGCACGTCCTCGACGACGATCATCGGCGCCGTCAGCCGGCCAAGCGACGGCAGCTTGCCTTCGGCAACGACCAGCACCCCGGCTCCGGCCTTGATGGCAGCGGTCGCGAAATCATGGCCGTCCATCGCCTCGCCCTTGATGGCGAAGAAGGCGTCGCCCGGCTGAAGGCTGCGGCTGTCGATCGAAATGCCCGATATGCCGTCCGGCATCGGCCCGATCGGTCGTCCGTCCATGGCGGCGACCAGCGTCTCGGATGTCCACAGCAAATTCATGCGGCCCGCTCCAGCAGCGCGGCACGGACTTCCTCGTGGTCGGAGAAATGCAGGGTCTCGGTGCCGATCGTCTGGCCTTCCTCATGGCCCTTGCCGGCCACGATCAGCGTGTCTCCGGCATGCAACATGGCGACGGCCTCGTGGATCGCCGCGCGCCGGTCACCGATCTCGATCGCGCCGGGAGCGGCGGCAAGGATCGCGGCCCGGATCGTCTCCGGCACTTCCGAGCGCGGATTGTCGTCGGTGACGATGACGACGTCGGCGAGCCGGGTCGCGATCTCGCCCATGATCGGCCGTTTGCCGCGGTCACGGTCGCCGCCGCAGCCGAACACGACGATGATCCGGCCGGTGGTGAACGGGCGCACCGAGGCAAGCACGTTTTCCAGCGCGTCAGGCTTATGCGCATAATCGACATAGACCGGCGCACCATTTGCAGTGGTCCCGACAAGGTCGAGCCGGCCGGGTGCGCCCTTGAGTTTCTCCAACGCCTTCAAGGCCTTGGCGACTGGCGTTCCCGTGGAGATGGCAAGCCCGGCCGAAACCAGCGCGTTGGCTATCTGGAAATCGCCGGCCAGCGGCAGGTCGATCTCGTAGAGCATCCCGTCGGCCTCGACCTCGGCACGCTGACGGTGGCGCTCATGCTCGACCCGCTTCAGCGTCAGGAAATCGCCATGGCGGCCGACCGTCAGCACGTCGAGCCTTGCGGCCTTCGCCGCCTGGATGGTTGGCGCCGACCACGGATCGTCGGCGAAGATCACGGCGGGCGCGCCCTTCGGCAGCAGCGCGTCGAACAGACGCAACTTGGCCCGGTGATAGTCCTCGACGGTCGGATGGTAGTCCATGTGGTCGCGGCCGAGATTGGTGAAGCCGCCGGCGGCCAGCCTGACACCGTCGAGACGGCGCTGGTCGAGACCATGGCTGGAGGCCTCCATCGAGGCATGGGTGACGCCGGCGTCCGCCAGTTCACGCAACAGCTGATGCAAGGCGACCGGATCTGGCGTCGTCAGCGAGCCATAATCGTTGCGGCCCGGCGCCACCACGCCGGTGGTGCCGATCGAGGCCGCCGCAAAGCCGGCCTGCTCCCATATCTGCCTGACGAAAGCGGCGACCGAGGTCTTGCCGCTGGTGCCGGTGACGGCCACCATCGTCTGCGGCTGTTTGCCGAAATAACGGGCCGCGCTCAGGGCCAGCGCCAGGCGCGGGTCATCGACGGCCAACACGGGAACCGGCAGTCCGTCAAGGGCGCTGTCCTTGCCCGCGACGATCGCGGCAGCCCCTCGTGCGGCGGCGTCCGCAGCATAGGCGGTGCCGTCCGCCTTGCTTCCAGCGAGCGCGAAAAAGACGACACCGGGTTTTACCTGGCGGGAATCCGACGAGATGCCGGTAACCTCCAGATCGGCGGAAGCTGTTCCTTCGACTGGCAGGATACCGGCTAGTTCTTTGAGCTTCATCGAGTTCCGTTCACCGCAACAAAATAGCGCGCAGTTGCCGGCGCGCCCTAAGAATCACTGATAGGAAACCAGCGTTGCACCATTTTCATGGCTGAAATCTGGCTTCACGCCAAGCATGGCCGCAGAACGCCTGATGATATTGCCGGCCATAACCCCCGCATTGTTGGCCGCGACGTCTGTCATCCCAGGCTTTTCCGGATGCGGGGCGTCGGCAATCGTGAACACGAGATATTGCGGATCGTCCATCGGGAAGGCGGCGACGAACGTATTGAAATTCAAGTCCTTCGAGTAGCGGCCATTGATGACCTTCTCGGCTGTTCCGGTCTTGCCGCCAACGCGATAGCCGGGGACCCTGGCATTTCTGGCCGAGCCCTTCTCGGCGTTGAGCGTATAGAGGTAGCGCATGCCCTCGACCGTTTTGTCGGCAACCACTTTCTTGGCCGCCGCCATCGCGTCCTGCTGGCTGCGGACCAGGAATGTCGGCTCCATCAGATAGCCCCCATTGACCAGCGCCGCGCAGCCGACGGCCGCTTGCAGCGGTGTCGTCGACACGCCATGGCCGAAGGCAATGGTGAACGAATTGACTTGCTTCCAGACTTTCGGTTCGGTCGGGCGGGCGACTTCGGGCAGTTCGGTCTGCATCTTCTCCAGAATGCCAAGACGATGCAGGAATTCGCGGTGCGCCTCGATGCCGACCAGTTCTGCCTCCCTGGCCGACCCGATGTTGGACGAATAGAGGAACACCTCCGGCAAGGACAGCACACGGTTCTTGCCGTGGAAATCGTGAATGGCCTGATGGCCGACCCGGATTGGATGCGAAGCGTCGAAGCGGCTCGCCATCGTCGCCTTGCCGGAATCGAGCGCCATGGCTGATGTGAAGCTCTTGAAGGTCGAGCCCATCTCATAGAGTCCCGCCGACATCCGGTTCAGCCGGTCCTTGTCCTGTGCATTGTAGGGATTGTTCGGATCAAAATCCGGCACCGAGGCCATGGCCACCACTTCGCCGGTCTTGACGTTGAGCACGACGGCACCCGCGCCCATGGCGCGATAGCGCTCCAGGCCGGCGGCAATCTCGTCGCGCACCACATGCTGGACGCGCAGATCGATCGAGAGCTTCACCGGCTTGAGATCCTTCGCCACCGCCAGGCCCGACGCCTGCAGGTCGCTCAGACCCTGCTCGTCGATATATTTCTCCATGCCGGAGATGCCTTGATTGTCGATATTGGTCAGGCCGACAATGTAGGACGAGGTTTCACCACTGGGATAGAAACGGCGCTTCTCGGTGCGGAAGCCGAAACCGGGAATGCCGAGCTGCATGATGTCGGCCTGCTGCTTGGGCGTCAGCTGCCGCTGCAGCCAGACGAAGCCGGCGCCGCTCTTCAGCTTATGGTAGGTCTGCTCGTAATCGATTTCCGGCAGCACCGTCGACAGCTTTTCGATCGCCTCGTCGGCGTCGACGATGCGGCGCGGCTCGGCAAACAGCGATGCCGTCTTGATGTCCGTCGCCAGCACCTCGCCGTTGCGGTCGACAATGTCGGGCCGCGAGGCCGTCACCCGGCTCTGCGGGCCGCCCGACATGTCGGGGGTCTGGAAGCCGAGATAGACCAGCCGCCCTGATATGATCGAGAAGATACCGAAGAACACCGCCATCGTCATGACGATGCGCGCCTTGCCTTTGCCTCCGGTCGCCTTGCGGGCGCCATCGACCACGATCGAACCGTCCTCGGTGGCCCTGGGGCGACGTTTCAGCAGTTTGCCGATCATTGGGCGATGCCTCCGGTCACGATGGGATCCTTGCCGTCCGAGGGTGTGTTGCCGGAATTGTCTGCCATGCCGCCTTGGCGCCCGTTCAGGATGTCCTGGATGTCGAGGGCTTTGGCTGGCAGGTCGCCGAGGCCGACGATCTGGTGCGCGCTGACCGGCTCCAGTTCAAGCTGCGACTTGTAGAGTTCGGCGAGCTTCTGTAGCCGCGACGGCTGGGTGAGCAGGCTCCAGTCAGCCTTGAGCAGGTCGATCGTGTCCTCCTCGTAGCGTATCTCAGCATGAATCTTCTGCACTGCAGCCAATTGGTCCTCGGCCTCGCGCTTGGTTTTGTAGGTCAGGGCCGCCGCCGAGACCATGACGGCGATAAGGACGATGTCGCTGGAACGAAACACGTGCTACCTCTCCCCCGGCCGCTCGATGCCAGGAAGTTTTGGGCCGGGAAGTTTTGGAAGGCCGAAAATCGAAAAGTCGCCGGCACGCGCCGGCGCATCGGTGCGGATGGCGGCGCGCAGCCTTGCCGAGCGGGCGCGCGGGTTGGCCGCAGTCTCGGCATCACCCGGCGTCACGCCGCCGCCGGACTTGCTGAAGGTGGCACTGCGTGCCCGTGCTTCCGGCATGTGGCGCGAGCCGCTCGCGGCGTCGGAGCGATCGGCAATGAAGCGCTTGACGATGCGGTCCTCCAGCGAATGGAAAGTCACCACCGCAAGCCGTCCGCCCGGCTTCAGCGCCCGCTCGGCGGCGAACAGCGCCTTGGCCAACTCACCGAGCTCGTCATTGACGAAGATGCGCAGCGCCTGAAAGACGCGGGTGGCGGGATGGATCTTGTCCTTCGGCGCCCGGCCGATATGCGTCTCGATGGCGTCGGCAAGCTCCAGCGTGCGCTCGAACGGACGCTTTTCGCGACGCGCTTCGATCATGCGCGCGATGCGCCCGGCGTGGCGCTCCTCCCCGAGGAAGCCGAAGATGCGGGCAAGATCGCCTAGCTTGAAGTTGTTCACGACATCTGCGGCGCTGAGGCCCGCCTGCGCCATGCGCATGTCGAGAGGCCCGTCGGTGCGGAACGAAAACCCGCGCTCCGCCTGGTCGAGTTGCATCGAGGAAACGCCGATGTCGAGCACGACACCGTCGGCACTTTCGACATGCTGGTCCAGCGTCGAGAATGGCGCCTGCACCAATCTCAGGCGGCCACCTGATTGGGTTTCGAGATCGCGACCGGCCACTATGGCATCCGGATCGCGATCGATGGCAACCACGGACGCGCCGGCCGCCAGGATGGCCTTGGTGTAGCCGCCGGCGCCGAACGTGCCGTCGACGATGACGTCCCCTTCCACTGGCGAGAGCGCCTGCAACACTTCGGCAAGGAGGACCGGAATGTGGCGGGTCGGTCCGCCAACGGCGTTGATGTCATCGCCGTGGCCCACCGTCATTCCGGTCGCTCCCCAGGCTTCGTCCCCTGCCGAAGCTGCAAAAGCCGGGCCCGCGCCTGCGCTCCGTAGGCCGCAAGCCGTCCCGGCTCCCAGATCTGAAAAAAATTGCCGCGCCCGACAAAGGCTACTTCCGCTGAAAGGCCGGCATGTTCGCGGATGAAGTCGCTGATCGTGATGCGACCATCCTGGTCCAGCTTCAGGAATGTTCCGTCGCCATGGCAGAAGAACGACATGTCGTCCGCCGTCTGCTGGAACGGATCCTCGAGCGCGATGCGCTGCTCGTAGCGGTCGAGCAGGTCGGGCCCGCCGACATCCATGGCCGGCAGATCCAGGCAGCGCAGCGCGTAGAGATCCGAATAGCCGCGTTTCTGAACGACGGCGCGAAAATGCGCAGGAACGGACACCCGCCCCTTCGCATCGATCTTGCTCACCGTGTTCGACAGAAACCGGTCCATCACACGTCACAGCGGCTTGCGCCGCCGCACCCCTCTTCGTCGTGTTACACGCGCCACCGCTACGCGTTCCCTGCCCTGAACCCGCCTCCATGACAGGGGCGAAAACCGGCAAACGCGCAGCCGCCGCGGCTGCCCGACTGGCGTACGCTTCACCCTGACGCGGAACGAAGGCTTTGGTATTGATATGGGATATCATGGGGTACTATGGGCGTCAACGGGAACAGGCTTCACAACATGCAGTCGCGACCGATAGAAGCGGCTTTGAAACACGTCTCGTCTTTATGGATCATTAAGCCTAACGAAGAGTTTAGAGCCGCTTGGCCCAACCGGACGCGCCTTGTCGCGAGCTGTTGCCGGGCATAGCGTCTCACCACACGTCCAGGGTCACCAAGAGGGTTGGAATGTCGATGTCTGAAACAGCACGGTCGCGCGCCGCGGCTCTTGCCCACCTCCGTCGCAACGCACTAGCCGTCGGCGATTCCATCCCGCTGCCACTCACCATGGCTGCCATCTTTCACGCGCCTGGCGACGCCACCGGTTTCAACCAGTATGGCCGTTTCAGCAATCCGACCTGGGATGCCGTAGAGCATATGCTGGCACATCTGGAAGACGCGCCCTGCGTCGCCTTTCCTTCCGGAATGGCAGCGATTTCGGCGGCATTTTTCGCTGCCCTCAAGACCGGCGACCGCATTCTTCTGCCTTCGGATGGCTATCACACGACAAGGGCACTGGCCGAACGCTTCCTGAAACCACTCGGCATCGCCTACGATGTAAGGCCAACCTCGACCTTCCTCGATGGCGGTTTCGAAGGCTATCGTCTGGCTTTCGTAGAGACGCCCGCTAATCCGGGGCTGGACATATGCGATATCGCGGCGGTGGCCGCAGCCGCACACAAAGCGGGCGCACTGCTCGTCGTCGATAATACGACCATGACGCCCTTCGGCCAGCGCCCGCTCGACCATGGCGCGGACATTGTCATCGCCGCGGACACCAAGGCGCCCAACGGCCACTCCGACGTGCTGTTCGGCCATGTCGCGAGCCGCAACGCCGACATCATCGCCGCGGTGACGGATTGGCGCGAAACGTCCGGCGGCATTCCAGGGCCATTCGAAGCGTGGCTTGTGCATCGCGGTCTCGAAACGCTCGATGTGCGCTTCGACCGCATGTGCTCCTCGGCGGAAGTGATCGCGCGGCGCCTGCAAGGTCACCCGGCGATCACGGGCCTGCGCTATCCCGGCCTGGAAGGCGATCCTTCGCACAACCTTGCCCGCGCCCAGATGGAACGCTTCGGCTTCCTTGTTTCCTTCGAACTCGCTTCGGAGCAGAAGGCCGAGGAATTCATCAACAACTGCGAACTGATGCAGGCCGCGACGTCCTTCGGCGGCGTCCACACCTCTGCCGAGCGGCGTTCGAAACGAGGCGATGCGGTATCGCCCGGCTTCGTTCGCCTTTCTGTAGGCTGTGAGCCGGTGGAAGAGCTCTGGAAGGCGATAGAGGCGTCGCTGGACAGGATCGGCGGCTGACCGGCTCGATCACGAGCCAATATGCTCAGCTTCGATATCGCGATGGCCGTGCAGCACACGAAGGATTTCGATCGCGTCCACGGGCGACCAGTCAAAGACCTGACTCGACAGGCGCGCCGGAGGGTGCAACCTGCTGATCTCAAAAAATTTCTCGTCGCGGAGAAAAACTGCCAGCTGGCCTGTAAGCCGGGTTCTGTATGGCCCTCGCCCCTTGCGGCGCGAGAACGTGGCGGCCATTCATCTTGGGCGCATATTGCCATGCGCCTCACGCAACCTACCCGGACGGTGAGCCGGAAACAGCCCTCGAGGGTTTCCCCTCGCACCGCCCCTATTCGGTCTTGCTCCCGGTGGGGTTTACCGTGCCGCTCCTGTTGCCAGTCGCGCGGTGGGCTCTTACTCCACCCTTTCACCCTTGCCCCGACCCGGCAAAGCCAAGTCGTGGCGGTTTGCTTTCTGTGGCACTTTCCCTGGGGTCGCCCCCGCCGGCCATTAGCCGGCACCGTGTCTCCATGGAGCCCGGACTTTCCTCACCCGCAGCCTTTCGGCTTTTGCTGGTGCGGCCGCCCGGCCAGCTGGCCAGGCGTATAAAGGGGTTCACGCCACAAAACGCAACCAAAAAAGCCGGTGACGACCGGTTCTTGTCACGCCGGTGACCCGACAGCCGCCAGTTGCACCTTGACCTTGCTGCAATAGGCGGCCGAAACCGGGTTCATCCGGGTGGCGCCGTGGCCGGCATTGTATTTCAGGATCGTGCCGCACGTCGTGCCGCCGCCGAGATCCCGCGCCATGGCAAGATACTTCATGCCGTATTTGATGTTGGTGTCCGGATTGAAGAGCCCATTGGCCGAGCCGCTATAGCCCATCATCCGCGCCGTCGACGGCTTGATCTGCATCAGCCCGATCTCGCCGGCGCCGCCGACCATGTTCGGCCGGTAGTTGCTCTCGATCTTGATGACTGCGTGAGCGAGCGAGACCGGCACGCCGTAGCTCGCGGCATAGCGCGCCACGATGGCCGAATACTGGCCGCCACTGGCCGCCGCCGCCGTCGAGGCCGCTGCCGCCTTTGGCCCGATCGATGCCGTCGTCGTCTTATCGACGACCTTGCGGCTGCGCGTCGCCTTGCGTTTCGTGCTCGCCTTCTTCGCCTTGGTCCAGCTCGCCTTCTCCACTTTCGCGGAAGGCTGCTTCGCCTCATTAGACTGCTTCGCCGTCTTAACATCCTTGCTGCTTTTGGCCGAAATGGCCTTGCCCTTGGCAGTCGCTGCGACGAGCCCCTGATCGGCCCGTGGGCTCAATGGCGCGGCGCTGGCCGCGCCGAAGGCAAAAGTCATTACGCCGGCAGCAAGAGCTGCCGTTACAACGGTCAATTTCTGCATGTGATCCTGTTCTGTCTGAACCGCGTGAAGATCTCCGCGCGGCATTGCTTGATCAAAATCGGAACATCCGGGGGGATAGACGTCCGACAAACTGTACGGATCGCCCTTTGGGGCCCGAATTGCGCGCAAAGAAGGCGGGGCAAGTCACTTTAGGTGACAGTTTGTAACTTAAGGTCGGAAAAGCATTACTTGGAAGGCATCCTGATCCGGGTCAATTCCCGTGCGAAGCGAGCAGCCGTTGAAGCGTGCGCATCGTCGATCCGTCCGCCACTCCATCGATCCGGCGTGGCCGGAAATGGCGCTGGAAAGCCTGGACCACGACCCGCGTCTGCTGGTCGAAAACACCCGATATTTCGACCCCATAGCCGTAAAGAGCCAGCATCGATTGCAGCGCCTCGACATCGGCGCCGGCGTCGCCGGTCTTCAGCACGGCGCCGCGCCTGACCGGCGCCGCCGCCACCAAGTGGCCGACGCCGGCCTCGAACAGGGCCCGCCAGGGAAACTTCTCGCCAGGGTCGATCTTGCGCCCCGGCGCCACGTCGGAGTGCGCCAGCACCCGCTGGGGGGCAATCGCATGCCGGCTGGCTATTCCGGCACACAAGCCGATCACCGCATCGATCTGTCGCTTGGGAAAACCGGGATAACCCAATGAATGCCCCGGGTTGACGATCTCGATGCCGACGGAACAGGAGTTGATGTCGGTGCGTCCGAACCACGAACTCTTCCCAGCGTGCCAGGCGCGGTCGCTTTCCCGGACCATCTGCACGATATGTCCATTCTCGTGCACCAGATAATGCGATGAGACCTCGCTGGCAGGATCGCATAGCCACGCCTCGGCCCCGGCGCCTGTGGGCATGCCGGTATAGTGCAGCACGATCATGTCGGGCTTCAGCGTCTCGCGCCGTGGCCCGAAATTCGGCGATACCCTGACCTCGGCGCTCGGCTCGTCGGGCAGGAAGCCGCTCATGCGTGCCGCAGGCCCCGCTCGATCATCTCATAAGCGGTGTTGATCGCCGCGAGCCTCGTCGTCGCGATCTTGATGAATTCCTGCGGCAGGCCACGCGCGATCAGCCGGTCCGGATGATTGTCGGAAACAAGCTTCCGGTAGCGTTTCCTGACCTCCTCGAACGGCTTGCCGCGCTCGATGCCGAGCACGACATAGGGGTCGGCCGCTCCAAGATCGACGTGCCTGGCAAGGATCGCCTCGTAGTGCACCTCGTCTATGCGGAAGATTTCGGCGATGCGATGCAGGAACTGGCCTTCACGCTCATGGATCAGCCCGTCGGCCTTGGCGATGTGGAACAGGCCGTCGAGTATATCCTCCAGCATCATGCAGTTCGAATGGCCGGAGCCGCAAAGCTGCGCCATGCGCTCGGCATAGGTCTCGAACCCGGCGACATCACGTTTGGCCAAGTCGTAGAGCCGCGCCACGTTGCGCGTCTCCTTCGGCGGCACCTCGAATATTTCCTGGAAGGCGCGTATCTCGTCCTGGGTGACGACCCCGTCGGCCTTGGCCATCTTGGCCGAGAGCGCGATCATCGCCACCGAGAAGGCAACGCGGCGGCGCAGATCCGCATCGCCGGAAAAAACCGTCCGCACGGCCTCGACCACGTCGGCGACGCCCGACGAGGCTGAAGACGAAATCCGCGTGATGAAGTCGCCAAGACGGTCCCAAATCGACATGGCCGCTTCTTAGAGCCAACCGGTCCCCGCTATCAAGCCAATAACGGCCGGCATCAGGCCTCCGACGAAAATCGATCTCGTGTGGGAACCGCTACCCGCCTGGGAGAAGGGCCGGCAAGACGCCGGCCCTCACCAGAACACAGGTACTAATGGACTACTGCGCGGGCGCAGGAGCGGGCGTTGCCGGAGCCGGCTCGGCAGGCTTGGTCGAATTATCCGCGGGCGCCGCGGGTTTCATCGGCTGCTCGGCCGGCGGATTGGTGCTCTGGGTGGTGGTGTTATCCGTCCCCGTGCCGCTGTCGCTGCATGCAGCGACGCCGAGCAGCGCAAGGGCGGACACCGACGCAAGAATGAGTTTTTTCATGATATCTCTCCTTCAACACACGCTCACGTTGCAGTGAACGGTCGAGAAGGAAATGCATCACTCAGCCATGGGTTTCGTAACGATGCGTTTCCGCATGTAACATCGCTCGCATCCTCCTCTTGCGGAACGCCTGCCCAGGGGTGAAACAGCTTTGCGCTCCCTGTGCAGGTTGCTGTCATCGACCTGTCATCGCTGGGCGTTACCCGCTTGCAGCAAAGCAAATGGGGAATCACCTTGCCATGACGGACGTTTCTGCAGATCTGATCTTTCGCCGCGGCAAGGAAGTTGGAAAAGCGGTCTACCAGAACCGTCCCCTGTCGAAGGCCGGAATTTCCGAACGGCTGTTCGCCTTCCTGTTTTCAGGCCTGGTCTATCCGCAGATCTGGGAAGATCCCGATGTCGACATGGACGCAATGCAGCTTGGCGAAGGCCACCGTGTCGTCACCATTGCCTCCGGCGGTTGCAACATACTGGCCTATCTCACCCGGTCGCCGGCCAGGATCGACGCCGTCGATCTCAATGCCGCTCACATAGCCTTGAACCGCATGAAGCTGGAGGCCGTGCGCCACCTGCCATCGCAGGGCGACCTGTTCCGCTTCTTCGGTGCCGCCGGCAACAACCGCAATTCTCAGGCTTACGACCGCTTCATCGCGCCGCACCTCGACCCGGTCAGCCGCCACTATTGGGAGCGCCGCAACTGGCGCGGCATCAGGCGCATCGCCGTCTTCGACCGCAATTTCTACCAGACCGGCCTGCTTGGCCTGTTCATCGCCATGGGCCACCGCACGGCGAAATTCTTCGGCGTCGACCCTGCCGGCATGATGGAAGCCAGGAACATCGGCGAGCAGCGCCGCTTCTTCAACGAGGAGCTGGGGCCGGTGTTTGACAAGAAACTCTTGAAATGGGCGACCTCCCGCAAGGCCTCGTTGTTCGGCCTCGGCATCCCGCCGGCGCAATATGACTCTCTCATCACGTCCGGCGACGGTACCATGGCCAGTGTGCTGAAAGCCCGGCTGGAAAAGCTCGCCTGCGATTTTCCATTGAAAAACAACTATTTCGCATGGCAAGCCTTTGCCAGGCGCTACCCCGAACCCGGCGAAGCCGCCCTGCCTGCCTATCTTGAAAGGCAGAACTACGAGGCCATCCGCGGCAATGTCGACCGCGTCGCCATTCATCATGCCAATCTGATCGAATTTCTGGCAGGCAAGGACGCGGGTTCCGTCGACCGTTTCATCCTGCTCGACGCGCAGGACTGGATGACCGAGGACCAGCTCAATGCGCTGTGGTCGGAAATCACCCGCACCGCCTCCGCCGGCGCGCGCGTCATCTTCCGCACTGCGGCCGAGCCAAGTCTGCTGCCGGGCCGTGTCTCCGCGTCCCTGCTCGACCAGTGGAGTTACGAGAGCGATGCGTCGCGCGAATTCTCGGCCCGCGACCGCTCGGCAATCTATGGCGGCTTTCATCTCTACGTGAAGCGCGCCTCATGAGCACGACCGAACTGCCGGCCAATCACGCCGAACTGATGGATGGTGTCTACCGCTGGCAGCGTCACATCTACGACCTGACCCGCAAATACTATCTGCTCGGCCGCGACCGGCTGATATCAGGGCTGGACGTTCCGCCGGGCGGCACGGTGCTGGAGCTCGGCTGCGGCACCGGGCGAAACATCATCCTCGCTGCCCGCAGCTTTCCCGGCGCGCGCTTCTATGGCCTCGACATTTCGGCAGAGATGCTGGAGACCGCCGGCACCGCGATTGCCCGCGAAGGCCTGTCCGATCGCGTCATGCTGGCAAGGGGCGATGCCACGGAGTTCGACGCAAAGGCGCTGTTCGGCCGCGACAGCTTCGACCGTGTCTTCGTGTCCTATTCATTGTCGATGATCCCCGGTTGGGAAAAGACGGTCTCGGCCGCGCTGGCAACGCTCGCTCCGGGCGGTTCCCTGCACATCGTCGACTTCGGCCAGCAGGAAGGCCTGCCGGACTGGTTTCGGACCCTGCTTCGCGGCTGGCTCAGAAACTTCCACGTCGCGCCCCGTGAAATGTTGCGCGAGGTACTGGAATCGGAAACGCGAAAAATTGGCGCAAGCTTCCGTTTCCGCACACTTTATCGTGGCTACGCCTGGCTGGCGGTGGTCCGGCCGAGCAGCTGACCGGCTAGCGCAGCGCCTTGACCAATGCCCCGACCATCGTCTGCGGGCGATAGCCGAGCTTGGCCGGCGTCAGGCCGAGCCGCACCACCACCAATTGTTCGGACGGGATGATGGCGACGGTCTGCCCGTCGTGCCCCTCCATCCAGTAGGTGTCCTTAGGCAGGCCGGCGGCGACGCCGGCACCGGGATTTTCCTCGTCGCCCGGCGCTTCGATCCACAATTGCCCCTTGCTGTAGACTTTCGACGCCGACGCCGGTTCCCGCATCCAGTCGACGAAACCGGCCGGCAATATCTGGTTGCCGTTCCAGACCCCGCCCTGCAGCAGGAACTGGCCGAAGCGGGCCCAGTCATGGGCGGTGGCGTAGAGATAGGATGAGCCGACGAACGTGCCCTGCTCGTCGGTCTCGAGCACGGCGCTGTGCATGCCCAGCGGCTCGAACAGCGCGGTGCGCGGCCACGTCAACGCCTTGGCCCTGTCGCCGACCGCATCCTGCCAGAGCCGCGACAGCATCACAGCCGTGCCGCTCGAATAGGAAAACTTCTTGCCCACTTCGGCAGCCAACGGCTTTGATTCGGCAAAACCTGCCATGTCGGGCTCAAGATAGAGCATGCGCGTGACGTCGGCGACGTCGCCATAGTCCTCGTTGAACTCCAGCCCGCTCGACATTGCCATCATGTCGGCAAGGCTGATTGCGGCGCGGCCATCCGCCTTCCAAGGCGCGAAAAGGCCCTGGTTGGTCATCGCCATCTTGCCGTCCTTGACCAGCGTGCCGACTAGGGCGGCATTGACCGTCTTGGTCATCGACCAGCCGAGCAACGGCGTCCGGGCGGAAAAGCCGTCGCCATAGCGTTCCACCACGACGCGGCCGTTCTTGACCACCACCACGGCGCGCATGCCGGCGCCGACCATAGCGACGTCGTCGACGATTTTCGCCACATCGGGATTCTGCGAGGCTTCGACCCGCTCGCCCTCCGGCCATAACGCATCCTGTTTAGGCGCCGAGGGCTCGGTACGGATCGCGATCCGCCGTGCCTTGCCGACATCGCCATCCGGAACCGAGGCGCAGCCCAGCCCGTCGCGGGAAACCGCGATGCTCTTGCCGAGGAAGCCAAGCAGGCCGGCGGAGACTGTGCCCCGGTTCTTATCGACCGAGACCCGCATCAGCTTGAGCAAGGGATGACCGGGCGCCTGCACGTCAATGGCAAGCACCTCGTTGGCGTCGCGCGCGGCGATGAAAACGTTGGAGCAGACGATCTTTGCCGAATAGCCCGAACCGACCCGGATCAATTCGGGCGGCGCGAAATAGAGCCACGCAAACAGCGCCGCGACCGACAGCACCATCAGGCCGAGCAACCATTTGACGATCCTGGCAACGATCCGCATCTTTCCCGCCCCTCGATTCCAGCCTTGATCCATGTCATCGATTTGCCGCCATTGCTTCCGCAAAATCATGGCTGTTGTCGAGCGCCGTCAACCAGATATCAACCATGATCGGCGATCACAGGTACATGTCGCCCAAAAACGCGCAGCGGTTTCGGAATCACGACGCGGAGAGAAATATTTGAAAGGCGCCGAAAATGGCGCGCTTTGAAGATACCGGACGATGCTGTGGGGCGATCGTCCGGCGGGGGCCAGACCAAGCGCCGGCCATCAGTACACAGGCCCATCAGCGACCGGCTGCAACCGGCTCGGGAGTTGTGATGCGCCGTCTCGCGGCCCTTTCCATGCTGACGCTGCTCGGCGCCTGCTCGACCGTGGAGGATCTGTCGCCGCTGTCGCCGTCCAGCAGTGCGACGGTTGCGGTGCGCGCGCCCCGCTTCGGCGATTCCAAGCCGCATGAATGGGACAGCGGCGCGCCGTGGAGCTATGCCGTTCACGGCACCGACGTCTCCAAATACCAGACCTCGGTCGACTGGCCGATAGCCAAGGCCAGCGGCATCTCCTTCGCCTTCATCAAGGCGACGGAGGGCGGCGACCGTTTCGACGAGTATTTCAACGAGCATTGGGCCCGCACCAAGGCCGCCGGGATTCCTCGTGCCGCCTATCATTTCTTCTATTTCTGCACGCCGGCGGCGGTACAGGCGCGCTGGTTCATCCGGAATGTTCCCGTCGACCGCTCGGCCATGCCGCCGGTGCTGGACATGGAATGGAACCCGAAATCGCCGACCTGCAGGCTGCGCCCCGACCCGGCCACTGTGCGCGCGGAGATGACCACCTTCCTCGAAATCGTCGAGCGGCATTACGGCAAGAAGCCGATCATCTACACGTCGGTGGACTTCTTCGAAGACAACGAGCTGTCGACCTTCCGCGGTTATCCCTACTGGCTACGCTCCGTCGCCGGCCACCCGCGTCAGAAATATGGCAGCCATCCCTTCACCTTCTGGCAGTATACGGGAACCGGCATCGTTCCCGGCATGACCGGCAAGTCCGATATAAACGTCTTCAACGGCAGCCAAGCCGCCTGGGACAAATGGTTGAGGCAGAACACACATTGACACCGTGTCAACGGCAGCCAAGCCGCCCGGAGAAGGAGCTTGGGCAGAACACACGCTGACACCGTGTCAACGGCAGCCAGGCCGCCTGGGAAAAGGGCTGCGGCAGAACACCCGTTGACACCGGGCCTGCCGCCTGCTTTTCGACACGGCCGGCGGCCAAGAGTGCAACCGCCGGTATTCCGGGGCGACGCGCATTCAGATGGACAGCCAGACCGCCCGGAATCCTGAATGTCGAAAGGAAGTCTATGCGACTGCGTCCTCAAGCCCTCGCGGTGCTGTTCCTGTGCGCCACGGCCTTGCCGGCAATGGCGCAGGAATGTGGCGGCGACTTCGAAACCTGGAAGCAGGGCGTGGCTGCGGAAGCCAAGGCGGCGGGTGTCGGCCCTGTCGGCCTCGAAGCGCTCGAGGATGCCAGCTTCGACGAGAGGGCCCTGGCGCGCGACCGTACGCAGGGCGTCTTCACCCAGACCTTCATCGAGTTCTCCAACCGGATGATCTCGGCCTACCGGCTGAAGCAGGGCGCGGCGAACATGAAGAAATATGCCGATATCTTCGCCCGCGCCGACCAGCAGTTCGGCGTCCAGGCGCCGGTCATCACCGCCTTCTGGGCGCTGGAGACCGATTTCGGCGCCGTGCAGGGCGATTTCCATACGCTCAGCGCGCTGGTGACGCTTTCCCATGATTGCCGCCGCCCGCAGCTGTTCCGGCAGCAGCTGGTGCCACTGCTGGAATTGATCGACCGTGGCGTGCTGCCGGCCGACGTCAACGGCGCCTGGGCTGGCGAGATCGGCCAGACGCAAATCCTGCCTTCCGACTATCTCGCTCGTGGCGTCGACGGCGACGGCGACGGCAAGATCGACCTGCGGGGCAGCGTGCCGGACGTGATCATGACCACGGCCAACAAGGTGCTGTCGCGCGGCTGGAAGCGCGACGAGCCCTGGATCCAGGAAGTGCGCGTGCCCGACGAGATGCCTTGGGACCAGACCGGCCGCACCAACAAATTGCCGCTGACGCAGTGGGCGCAGTGGGGCGTCACCAATCCCGACGGCTCGCCGCTGGTCGACAAGGGCCTGAAGGCCGGGCTGGCGTTGCCCATGGGCCGCAAGGGGCCGGCCTTCCTCACCTACGACAATTTCGACGTCTATCTCGAATGGAACCAGTCCTTCACCTACGCGCTGACCGCGGCAAATCTTGCCGCGCGGCTAGCCGGCGCGCCACCGATCGACCCGCGCAATCCCGAGCCAGGCCTAAACAACGGACAGATGAAGGCATTGCAGACCAAGCTGGAAGCCAAGGGCTACGATGTTGGCACGGTCGACGGGATCCTGGGCACCAACACCCGCGAAGCGATCCGCAAGGAGCAGACGCGGCTGGGGCTGCCCGTGGACGGCTGGCCGACGCCGGAGCTGTTGGGAAAACTGTAAAAATAGCGTGTAGTCAGTAGTCAGTAGTGAAGATCCCAGGAGCGGCACTACTCACTACTCACTACTCACTACTCACTACTCACTACTCACTACTCACTACTCACTACTCACTACTCACTACTACCCCTCCTCTCCCGCACAAAATCAATGAACGCTCGCAATGCCGGCGGGACGTGCCGCGTGCTCGGGTGGTACAGGTAGAAACCCGGAAAGCTGGGCGACCAGGCTTCCAGAAAACGAATGAGCTGGCCGTTTTCGATCCAGGGGCGGACCTGATAGTCCATCATGTAGGCGATGCCCGCTCCGCCCAGCGCGGCGTCGAGCAGCAGGTCAGTGTCGTTGACCGTCAGATTGCCCTCAACGGCGATTTCCAGGGTCCGTTTTCCCCGCGAGAACTCCCATCGGTAGATGTTGCCGCCGCTGGGCCATTGGAAGTTGATGCAGCGGTGCTGGTGTAAATCCTGCGGATGACGTGGTGTGCTGCGCCCGGCGAGATAGGCCGGAGCGGCCACAGCAGCCATCTGCAGGTCCCCGCTCAGCTTTACCGCAACCATGTCCTTCTTCAGCCGTTCGCCGAGGCGGATTCCGGCGTCGAAGCGTCCCTCGACAATATCGGCCAGCATGTCGTCGACGATGACGGTCAGGCTGATATTGGGATAAGCGTGCTGAAAACCACCCAGAATAGGCGCAACGAACCGCATCGCGGCCACCCGCGGTACATTGATGCGAAGCGATCCCGCCGGCCGGTCTCGCGACGCATGGATATCCGCGACGGCGTCCTCCAGTTCACTGAACGCCATGCCGACCCGTCCGAACAGCGCCTCGCCGGCCGCCGTCGGCGACACGCTGCGCGTCGTCCGGTTCAGCAGGCGAACGCCGAGGCGAGCTTCCAGTTGCCGGATCGTCTGGCTGAGGGCCGAGGGTGAAATCCTGAGCCTGGCAGAAGCACGGATGAAACTGCCCTCCTCCACGATCGCCGCAAAGGCCTTGAGCTCGGTGAATTCAGACCCTCTCATTATGCATCTCTGGCTTAACAAGCTAATCAGATAATAGGCCATTATCTGATCAATTGCATACCGCTATTTCTCAATTACTGGCCCCGTCGCACAACCGGCGCGGCAGTGCGTAATTGAAGGAACTGATCATGTCTCATGCGCTTCAGGGTAAAACCGCAATCGTCACCGGCAGTTCGCGCGGTATCGGCCGTGCCATTGCCGAAGAGCTCGCCGCCAATGGCGCCGCCGTCGCTGTCAACTATGTCGGCAACAACAAGGCTGCGGACGAGGTGGTGGCAGGCATCACGAGCAAGGGCGGAAAGGCGGTCTCCATTCAGGCGGATATATCCAGCGTGTCGGACGTTCGCCGCCTGTTCGACGATGCGGAGAGCCGGTTGGGCGCGATCGACATCGTCGTCGCCAATGTCGGCGTCGCCGTCATCAAACCGCTGGTCGAGGCCAGCGAAGCCGATTTCGACCTCGTCTTCGGCACCAACGCCAAAGGCACTTTCTTCACGCTCCAGGAAGCGGCACGCCGGGTGCGCGACGGCGGCCGCATCATCGCGGTTTCCACTGGTGGAACCAAAATGTTCTTTACGCAGACTGCGCTTTATCTCGGCAGCAAGGGCGCCGTCGAACAGTTCGTGCGCGTACTGTCGCGCGAACTCGGGCCACGCGGCGTCACCGTCAACGCGCTGTCGCCCGGCTTTACCGACACCGATCTGCTGCCCGAGCGTGACCGCGCCGTTGCTGCCGGCATGTCGCCCTTCGGCAGGATCGGTGCGCCGCGCGACGTCGCCGACGTCGCCGTCTTCCTGGCCAGCAATGAGGGCCGCTGGCTGACCGGCGAGAACATCCAGGCCGGCGGTGGCGTGGCTTAATCCGCCATCGTCTCCAAGCTCGCAAACCCTACCGGCGCATCGCCCTCGTCGAAGGACGTCGCCACCTCGACGAAAGTGTCGGGATAAAAGCCGTTGAAGCGAGTTCTCAGCGACAGCGAATAGGCACCGATATGGCCGATCTCGATCCAATCGCCGGTGTCGACCGTCTCCGGCAGCCAGAACGGCCGCGACAATATGTCGACGGAATCGCAGGTCGCGCCGCAGACCTTGAACGGCACGATGGTCTTCTCATCGCCATTGCGCGTGCGGATCGCGGGATCGGGAATGAAGCGCGCCGGCAGCGTGATCTTGCCGGTCCAGGAATCCGACAGCGACGCCCAGATGCCGTCATTGATGTAAAGCCGCTTGCCCTTGCGCAAAAGCACCCGCACGATCAACGACAGGCAGCGCGCCACGATCACCCGGCCGGGCTCGGCCACCAGCGGCATCTGGTCGAACTGGTATTCCTTGAGGTCTCCAGAAAGCCGCGACATGATCTGGCCGAGCGACGGCATCGCGACCTGCTTGCGATTGGGATCATGCCCGTATTCGGCCGGAAAACCGCCGCCGACATCGAGACCGGCCAGGTCGAAGGTCAGCCGGTTGCGCACCCAGTCGGCCGAGGCCAATGCCCTTTCGTAGGTGTCGGGGTCTTCGATCTGGCTGCCGACATGGAAACACAGCCCGACCTTGTAGCCGGTGCGGTTCAGCCGCTCGGCCAGTTCGACCGCATAGGCCGGCCCGGCGCCGAACTTCTTCGACAGCTCGTAGGCCGCATGGCCCTTGGTCTGCACCCGCACGAACACGCTGACCGCGCCCGGGTCGATGTCGAGCGCCCTGACCACCCGCGTCAGCTTGGTGATCTCGTCCTCGTGGTCGAGCGCAATGACGCGGATGTCGTATTTCTCCAACGCCAGCTTGATGTCCGACTGCGCCTTGACAGGATGCATGTAGAGCATCTCGGCATCGGCCGAGACCGCGCGCACGGCGGCGAACTCGCCGGGCGATGCCACGTCGAAAGCGGATACGCCGGCCTCGACCAGCGTCTTCAGCACGATCTGCTCGCCATTGGTCTTGACCGCATAGGCCGTCTTGCCGGGGAACATGCCCATGAACTGCAAGGCATCGGCCTTCAGCACCTGCGGGCGGAAGCAGTAGACCGGATCGTCCGGGCGAAGCGCCAGTGCCGCCTCGCGGGCATTCTCGAATCGCTGCATGGACGAATCCTTGACCTAGCCTGCGCACAATTAATCCAAGCTAGCGGCCAATGAAAACAATTCTGTGTCTCGTGCGCCTGACGGCAGGGCGCTAGGCTTTGTCAGGGGAGACAGGCCATCGGGCAGGTTTCGGGTGGTTCTTGCCTGCGAACCCGATAACGCTTCTGTTGGCTGCCTGCATTCGGCCGTCTGGGGAGGACGCATCACATGGCAATAGCCGCGACATCAGCACCCCGCGGACCGATGGCGCTCAAGGACTGGTCGCAGCTTCTGCTGCTCGGCGCGATCTGGGGCGGCTCCTTTTTCTTCGCCCGCATTGCCGTGGCGGAGCTTCACCCGCCGGTGCTGGTGCTGTTTCGCGTCGCCATCGCGGCACTCGCTTTGCAGCTCTATCTCTTCCTGCGCGGCCCGTCCTTCCGCCTTGCCCTTCCTCATGCAGGACTGTTCTTCCTGCTGGCCTTCACCAACAACGTCGTGCCTTTTTCGCTGATCTTCGCCGGCCAGACTGAGCTTGGCGCCGGCGTCGCCTCGGTGCTCAATGCGACCACGCCATTCTGGACGCTGATCCTCGCCAACGCCCTGACATCGGACGAGAAGCTCTCCTGGAACAAGCTGGCCGGGATTGCGCTTGGCGTCGCCGGCACGGCTGTGATGATCGGCCCCGGCCTGGTTGCCGGCCTCGGCGGCCCCGTCTGGGCCAAATTCGCGCTGATCGGAGCATCGTTGTCCTACGGCGTCGCCCTGATGGTCGCCCGCCGCTTCAAGGGCGTGCCCTCGCCGGTCATTGCCACCGGGCAGCTGACCGCCTCGACCGTCATCATGATCCCGGTCGTGCTGCTTGCGCACGGTCCCGCCGGCCTGCTCTCGGCCTCGGCGCCGGTCTGGGCGGCGGTGCTGGCGCTGGCGCTGCTGTCCACCGCCTTCGCCTATATCCTCTATTTCAACCTCGTCGCCTCGGCCGGCGCCACCAACGCCTCCCTGGTGACGCTGATCGTGCCGGTGAGTGCCATGCTGCTCGGTTTCCTGTTCCTCGGCGAGCGGCTGGAACTGTTCGAAATTGGTGGCATGATGCTGATCGGTCTCGGCCTGGTGACCATAGACGGGCGCCTGTTCATCCGCAGGGTAGCGCTGCCATGACATGCCAACGACACGAAGCCGCCATAATTTATTCACAGGTTCGTATCTGGTTTTTGCCTAGAAGTTTCAACGCCTAACGGCGAAAACGAGGTCGCAAACTCCACAATCGCGTCGCAATGCAGCACATTTTCCGCTTGCCTGTGGCACAAATGACCCTAGACTCCGGGCATAGCTCTTTTAAGAGGAGGCTATGTCATGGGACTTACGAGGCCAATCAACGCATTGATGATCTGTGCTGCGTTTGCATTCATCGGCGCCCTCATTATAGGCGTTCTTCCCTGAACCCGCCAAAAACCGGGAAGACCAGCACCCAATAATCAACCAGTTTGAAAGGCCGGGTTTTTACCCGGCCTTTCTGCATCTCAAGCCCGGTTCAGGCGGCTGCGGAGCCAGCCACTTCCGCCTCATGCGAGCGGATGCCGATCATGTGGCAGACGGCAAAGACGAGGTCGGCCCGGTTCATCGTATAGAAGTGGAAATCGCCCACGCCGCGCTCGACCAGGTCCAGCACCTGCTCGGCCGCCACGGCCGACGCCACCAGCGCATGCGTCTGCGGGTCGTTCTGCAGGCCGTCGAAACGTTCGGCCAGCCATGCCGGCACCAGCGCGCCGCAACGTGCCGAGAAATTGGCGACCTGGGTGAAATTGTGCACCGGCAGGATGCCCGGCACGATCGGAATGTAGATGCCGGCTCGACGCGCGCGCTCGACATAGCGCTCGTAGAGATCGTTGTCGAAGAAGAACTGGGTGATCGCCCGCGTCGCGCCATTGTCGACCTTGCGCTTCAGCATGTCGATGTCGGTGGCGAAGTCGGGGCTTTCCGGATGCTTTTCCGGATAGGCCGAGACCGAGATGTCAAAATCGCCCGCGCTCTTCAGCGCATCGACCAGCTCGGCGCCATTGGCATAGCCGTCCGGGTGCGGACGATAGGCGGTGCCGACGCCCGCGGCCGGATCACCGCGCAGGGCGACGAACCGCTTCACGCCCATATCGGCGAATTCCTGGATCACCGCGTCGACCTGGGGGCGTGGAGCGTCGACGCAGGTCATATGTGCTGCCGGCGTCAGGCTGGTCTCCTTCAGGATGCGGCCTACCGTGCGTGCCGTGCGCTCCCGAGTCGAACCGCCGGCACCGTAGGTCACCGAGACGAATTTCGGCTGCAGCGGTTCGAGTCGGGTGACCGTGTCCCACAGCCTCGCCTCCATCTCGTCCGACTTTGGCGGGAAGAATTCGAAGGAAACCCTGACCTTGTCGCCAATGTCGGGGCGGCGGGAAAAGCGGAACTGGTTCATCAGGCGATTTCCCCTATCGAATTCACTTTGGTCTGCTGGCTGTCATTGGCAGGATCGGCGATCAGCAGGCGCCGGTCGCGGCCAAGCCAGAGCTTGACCGTGAGCCTGGCCTCGGTGCCGCCGCGCGGCTCGAATTCCTGGGCATCTTCGAGATCGAGGCCCGCTTCGGAGAACCACTCGCCGATCTGCCGGTCGGAAAAGCCGAGGCGCATATGCGCGTGCTCGTCGCGCAGGAATTCCAGGGTGTGCGGCGCGAAATCGACGATCACCAGCCGTCCGGAAGGGCGCAGCAGCCGCGCCGCCTCGCGGATGGCGCGCGCAGGATCATCGAGATAGTGCAGCACCTGATGGATGGTGACGAGATCGAAGGCGTCGCGCTCGACCGGCGGCGAGAAGATGTCGCCCTGCCGCACCTGAGCATTGGAGACGCCGGCCTTGTCCAGATTGGCGCGCGCGACGGTCAGCATCTCGCGAGACATGTCGATGCCGATGCCGCGCCGGTAGAGCGGCGAGAATATCTCCAAGAGACGTCCGGTGCCGGTGCCGAGATCGAGCATCGACTGGAACGGCCGCTTGCCGACGAGTTTCATGAGTGCGGCCTCGACCGCACGGTCCGGCACGTGCAGGGAGCGGATGTGATCCCAGCTTGCCGCGTTCTGCGAAAAATACTCCGCCGCGCGGTCCTGCCGCTTGCGCTTGACCGAGGCCAGCCGCTCGAGATCACGCTCGACCTGCGGATCGGCGCCGCGAATGCCGGCGACCAGCCGCAGCACGAAATCGCGCGCGGAATCCGTGTCAGACAGCCGGAAGAAGGCCCACGACCCCTCCTGGTAACGGCCGATCAGCCCGGCCTCGAGGAGCAGCTTCAGGTGGCGTGACACCCGCGGCTGCGACTGGCCGAGAATCTCGGTAAGATCGGACACGGTGAGATCACCGCGCGACAGCAGCGCCAGTATACGCAGGCGGCTCGATTCGGCCGCCGCCTTCAATGTGTCCACCATAGTGTCGAGCGCGACATGCATCAGCGTATTCTCTTTGAAAAAGATATAAACATATGTTTATGTCGATTTTTCGAACCATGCAAGCGCTATGTCGCTGTAGGACAAGAAAATGCCGCATGCGTGATTTCGCGATGCATGTTGCCTAAAAGCGTGTAGCGGTTCGGGGAAGAAGACATGCGCCAACAAAAAGATGGGATAAAATGACCGGGCAGCATGAGATGTTCGAGGTTAGAGAAGGCGAGCAGAGGCTGGAGATCGATCCGGCACTGATGCCGGCTGACGGCCATGTCGTGTTCATCGGCCGCGTCACCTCACCGTGGACGACGCGCGAAACTTGTCCCAAGAACATGCGCGCGGCGCGAGAGACCGGACAGCCGGCCGTGCTGACTATCGAGCCGCTTTACCGCGCCGGCCTGCACGGGCTGGAGCGTGCCAGCCACGTCGTCATCCTGTCATGGCTGCATCACGCGCCGCGGTCTCTGATCGTGCAGAAACCGCGCCATGCGGCTGAAGCAAAAGGCGTATTCGGGCTGCGCTCCCCGGCCCGACCGAACCCGGTCGGCTTGCATGTGGCGAAACTTGTCGCGCTCGACGTCGCCACCGGGCACATCGACATCGACGCCATCGATGTGCTCGACGGCACGCCCGTCATCGACATCAAACCGTATTTCGCCTCGACCGACGCCATACCGGAGGCAACCATCAAAGGGCGCGACGAACGATGAAGGCGCCGACCGGACGTCGCCGCGCCCTCGCCAAGGCGCTGACCGCGCTTCTGCCGCTGGCGCCCTATGCCGACATGGAGAAGATTCGAGCCGATGCCGGCTCCGTTCACATGAAGACCTTGCCGCCGACCATCGCCGTATGGCTGGCGACGATTGCCCACATCCGCCACGCCCACACCGACTACGAAAAGCTACTCGCCGAAGGCTATGACCGCGACTCGGCGCGTTTCTTCGTCATCGAGCAGACCAATGTGGTGCTCACCCGCTGGCGCGCCACCCGCCTGCTCGACGCCGACGACGAGGATGATTGAAGCTGTTGCCCAGCCGGCACGGCGATCGCGTTGCATGACTGGCCAGATTTATCTCGAGGACGAACGACGCCGGATGACTGGCTCTATGCCCTCTGCCTGACACCGATAGCCTGTGATGCAAGGAGGTGCCGATGAGCCAGACCGCACAGGATACACCGCCACCTGTGGTGAGCGACCGTCACGTCGACCCGCATCGCTATCCCGACGGCATCGCTTTCCTCGACGGTCAGTACCTGCCGATGTCGCAGGCCAAGGTCTCGGTGCTGGACTGGGGGTTCCTGCATTCCGACGCCACTTACGACACGGTGCATGTCTGGAACGGCCGCTTCTTCCGGCTTGATCTGCATCTCGACCGCTTCTTCGGCGGGCTGGAGAAATTGCGCATGACGATCCCATTCGATCGTGACGGCGTGACCGGGATCCTGCACAATTGCGCGGCGCTGTCCGGTCATCGCGCCGCCTATGTCGAAATGCTGTGCACGCGCGGTGCCTCCCCGACCTTCAGCCGCGATCCGCGCCAGGCGGTCAACCGCTTCATGGCCTTCGCCGTACCCTTCGGCTCGGTCGCCAATGCCGAGCAGTTGCAGCGCGGCCTGCATGTGGCCATCAGCGACAAGGTGCGCATTCCGCCCGCCTCCATCGATCCGGCGATCAAGAACTACCACTGGCTCGATCTGGTGCGCGGCCTCTACGATGCCTATGACCGCGGCGCCGAGACCGCACTGATCCTCGACTTCAACGGCAACATCGCCGAGGGTCCGGGCTTCAATGTCTTCTGCGTCAAGGATGGCAGACTGTCGACACCGGCCGTCGGAGTGCTGCCGGGCATCACCCGCCGCACCGTCTTCGATCTCTGTATGCAAGAAGGCCTCTTCGCCACCCCCACCGACGTCAGCGTCGCAGCGTTGCGCGAGGCCGACGAGGTCTTCATCACCTCGACAGCCGGCGGCATCATGCCGGTTACGATGATCGACGGCATCCCGGTCGCGGACGGCAGGCCCGGCGCGATCACCAGTCGACTGATGGCGCTCTACTGGGACAAACATGAAGATCCGGCCTGGTCGAGCGCTGTACGCTACCCCTGACCGGCCGCGAGGTCTGTCCAAATAATTCCGCCACCACCTCTGGAAAGTCGCGGAACGCACCGTATATGGCACAAAGCGGAGAAGCCTCCGTTTACCCCTGAAAAATCACAGCCCCTTCGGGCAAGGACTTCATCATGACAAACAAGGTTTGGTTCATCACCGGATCGTCGAAAGGCTTTGGCCGCGTCTGGGCCGAGGCCGCATTGGCACGCGGCGACCGCGTCGCCGCGACCGCCCGTGACACAGGCACGCTCGCCGATCTCGTCGCCAAATATGGCGACAACATCGCCGCGATAAAGCTCGATGTCAGCGACAAGAAAGCCGTCGATGCCGCTGTGGCCGAGGCGCACAAGCGCTTTGGCCGGCTCGACGTCGTCATCAACAATGCCGGCTACGGCCATTTCGGCGCCATCGAGGAAGTCAGCGAGCAGGAAGCCCGCGACCAGATCGAGACCAATGTGTTCGGCGCACTGTGGGTCACCCAGGCCGCCTTGATCGGCGGCGTCAATGCTTTTGCCTCGCTCGGCCTCTACCATGCCTCGAAATGGGCGCTGGAAGCCTTCAGCCAATCGCTGAGCCTGGAAGTCGCCGAGTTCGGCATCCACGTCACGCTGGTCGAGCCCGGCGGCTTCTCCACCGACTGGGCCGGTCCGTCGGCAAAAGTCTCGAAGGAGATCGAGGCCTATGCACCCGCCCGCGCCGCCATGGAGGAACGCCGCAGCCGCGCCGTGGCCGGCGATCCCGAGGCGACGGGTCCGGCGATGCTGGCCATTGTCGACGCGGCCGAGCCGCCTCTCAGAGTGTTCTTCGGCGACGGCGGGCTGCCGATGATCAAACAGGAATACGCCAACCGCATCGCCACCTGGGAAAAGTGGGACCATGTCTCCGTCATGGCGCAAGGCGCCAACAAGAACCGCAAGGCGTAGTCCGGACCACTCAGCCACGCCGTTTCGAGCGGCGTGGCTGTTTCATCAGGCGCGATAAATCCACTGCTCGGGCACCCGCACGGAGATTTCCTCGCCGGACCTGACGATGCCGGGCTTCTCAACCCAGGCGACAAGGCCCCGCAGCCGCTTGGCGACTTTCGGGAAAAGCAGCGCGGTGGCGTCACGGTTCGCCGCCCGGACATGCTCGGCGATCGAGTGTCCGGCGACGCGGCATGGCTTGTTCTGGGCATCGATCTTGACCGTCACGCCGCCCTTGAAGAATAGCAGCGAGCCGGATGGCAGCATCGAAAGATGCGGTATCCCTTCGATCAGCACATTGGCCCCGATCCACTCGGGCTTGATCTCATTGAGGCCCATGCGTTCGGCGACCAGCGCGAGTTCGTCCGCCGCCACCAGCGACAATTGCCTCTCGTTGCGCATCTCGGTGCCGCGCTGATACCAGGGTTCGCGCCCGCCGGAGCGTCGCGTTATCCCGGCATGAAAATCGCCCGCTATGCCGTCGAAGCCCAGTTGCAATTCCTCGACCGCCTTGGTTTCGAAATGGTCGAACGGAGCGGCATAGAGCGCCGCCGCCCTTGCTGCCAACTTGCGGCCCGGCACGATGTCGACCGTCAGGTCCGCCGGAAAAAGCTCGAGGTTGGTTTCCTGCATCAGTCTCGTCTAGAGGCCCTCCGCAATGCGGTCCAGTCGAAAGCGCTGATGATCCGATCACGCCGTTTGATGCCGATCACGACTTTCTTACCGGAAACGCCGTCGCCGTCCGCAGTGCGCCGCATTGCCGCCGCGCCGCCGGCATAGACGAGGGCGCCAGATCGGGAGGAGGTTCGGGTCATGCAGGTGGGACACGCCGTTGCTGCGCTCTGGTTGTTCTGGCTGGTATCGTGGATTCTTGCCGCGTCATGGGCCGATCCCGTGCGCAAGCGGGCGGATTTCAGGGCGGAGGCGCGATATCGGGTTCTCTGGCTCGCCGGTACCGTCCTGCTGTTCGTTCCGGCGCACGGCTATGTGGGTCGGCTTCGGCTCTGGACGCCGACGCTCCCCCAAGCCTGGATTTGCGTCGCCCTGATCGCCGTCGGCATCGCCTTTGCATGGTCGGCCCGCCTGCATCTCGGCCGGCTGTGGTCCAGCACGGTAACGGCCAAGGCCGATCATCGCATCATCGACACCGGTCCTTATGCGCTTGTCCGTCACCCGATCTATACGGGCCTGCTGCTTTCGGTCCTCGCCACCATGGCCGTCAAGGGCACGGTATGGGGCGTCGCGGGCGCCGCCCTGCTGCTTGTCGGGATCGTCATCAAGGCGAGGCTGGAGGAAAGTTTCCTGCGCGGCGAGCTTGGGCCCGCCTATGACGATTACGCGCGCCGCGTGCCGATGCTCGTTCCCTTTTCGCCGGCCTGAAGCGGCAAGCGCGTCCTACAGCATCCGCAGCAGCGCGCCGCCGATCGAATACCCCGCGCCGAAAGCGCAGATCAGGCCGAAGTCGCCCGCCTTCATGTCGGCATGGTTCTCCGACAGCGCGACGATGGCGCCGGCGCCCGCCGTGTTGCCGAGACGCTCCAGCACCATGGGCGCGCGGTCATGATCGACCTCATGGCCGAATGAGAGTTTCAGGATCATGGCGTTCATGCGCGCATTGGCCTGATGCAGCCAGAAGCGTCGCACCGCCTGCGGCGTCAGGCCGTGCTCGGCCAGGAACTCGACAATGAATTTGTGCCCGGCGACGGTGACTTCCTTGAACACCTTGTTGCCGACCTGCTTGATGAGATTGCCCTCCAGATCGATCCTGTAGGGATCGTCCTGCGCGGTCCGGGTGTGGTAGCCGAGATTGGTGCGGATGTTGTTCGACATCTGCGTCCAGATGCGCGTGTCGAGCACCTCGAAACGTCCCGGCCGTTTCTCGCCGAGTGCCAGCCCCTCGACCACCATCGACACCGAGGCGTCGCCGAAAATGAAATGCGTCTGCCGGTCGCGGAAATTGAGATGGCCGGTGATGATCTCCGGCGTCGTCACCAGGATGCGCTTGTGCGCGCCCGCGCGCACAAGGTTGACCGCCATGTGCAGTGCCGCTGCGGCGGAGGAGCAGCCGAGCCCCATGTCGAAGCCCGCCCCCTTGGTGCCCAGGGCCTGCTGCATCTCGATGGCGATCGCCGGATAGGGCCGCTGGTGGTGCGAGGCAGAGCAGATCACCAAATCGATATCGGACGGCTTCAGCCCAGCATGATCGAGGGCCTTGCGGGCCGAAGCGATGCCGAACTCGGCCTCCAGCGACAGCGCATCATCCGGTCGCGCCGGAATGCGCGGCGCCATACGTGTCGGGTCGAGTATGCCTTCGCGCTCGATCACATGACGGCTGCGCACGCCCGAGGCGTGGACGATGAAATCGCTGTCCGATTTCTGCAGCAGCGGCTGGTCCGTGCCGGACCGGCGCGCGTTCTCCGTGTCGACCCAACTGTTGAAACTGGCGACCAGTTCCTCATTGCTGATCTCAGGCGCGGGGATTTCGACGCCGATACCGCTGATGATGACGCGATGCATGTCCAGTCCGTCCCATCCGCAGGCGTTCAGGGGCTTTGATGTGGGCGCAAGGGAGGCCCGGCGCAACCCTTGTCGCATTAAGCCGGTTTATGCCAGCTTAAACCGGTTCCCGCGTCCCCTCACCACGCGCACAGTTTGGTGTTGTCTGTGGATTATTCCAGCATGCGCCGTCGTCGCGGCTGCGCACGAACTGCCCCGGCAGCGATATTGCGACGGCCGAGATCAAGCGGCGGCTTGAGCGACAGCGTTTGCCCGCTTTCAGGCCCGCTTCGCCACGATGAAGATGCGAGGAAAACGCAACAGCACCTTGCCGTCAGCCGTCCCTGGATAGGCCTTGGCAATCGCAGTCGTATAGGTGTCGAGGAACAGCTTCTTCTGGTCGGCTTCCAGCGGGTCGACAAAAGGTTTCAGGCCCGTCGACTTCACCCATTCGACGATCGCCTCGGCGTCGGCCAGAGGGTGGTTGTATATCGTGTGCCAGATGTCCACCCTGTCACTCAGCGGCGACAGGAGGTCGTAGTAGAACGACACGGGCGGCAGCGGCGCGCGCGCCGCACCTTTCATCTTGGCTGCGAACGGCATTTCGGCGGCGGTCTCCCGCATCAGCCTGTGGGAATCTTCGCCCAAGTTGTCCGGCATCTGCACGGCGAGCGCGCCGCCGGGCGCTAAAAAGCCCATTAGCCGCTGGAAGACATCAGGATGATCAGGCAGCCACTGGAACACCGCATTGGCGAAGATCACGTCGACCGGCTTCTCCGGCTGCCATGCGGCCGCGTCCGCTAGGTCGAAAGTGACATTGGGCAGGCGCGCCCTTGCCTTTTCGATCATGTCGGGCGAGGTGTCGAAGCCGCTCACCTGCGCATCCGGCCAGCGCTCGACCAGAAGCTCGGTCGAGTTGCCCGGCCCGCAGCCTATGTCGACGACGCGGCGGGGGAAGTCGACTGGCACCTGCGCCACCAGGTCGCGTGCGGGTCGCGTGCGCTCATCCTCGAACTTCAAATATTGGGCGGCGGACCAATCGGGCTTTGCTGGGCTGTTCAACGGTAGACCTCGCGGCGGTTGCCACCTTCCATGACCGGCGCGACAGGCCGGCTATCCCAGAATTGGGTGACGATCCCGTCGCCGACCGGAACCGCCACTGCGATAGCGGCTTTTATCGCGTCAGCCTCTTATGCGTCATGCGGTGCGGGGCCGCCGCTTCCGCGCCGAGGCGGCGAAGCTTGTCCTTCTCATACTCCTCGAAATTGCCTTCGAACCATTCGACATGCGCGTCGCCCTCGAAGGCGAGCATGTGGGTCGCCATGCGATCGAGGAACATGCGGTCGTGGCTGATGATGACAGCGCAGCCGGCATAAGCTTCCAGCGCATCTTCGAGTGCGCTCAGTGTCTCGGTGTCGAGGTCGTTGGTCGGTTCGTCGAGCAAAAGCACATTGCCGCCGCCTTTGAGCATCTTGGCCAGATGAACGCGGTTGCGTTGGCCGCCCGAAAGGTTGCCGACCTTCTGCTGCTGATCGCCGCCACGGAAGTTGAAGGACGAGCAATAGGCGCGGCTGTTGACCTCGTGCTTGCCAAGCTTGATGACTTCGGCGCCACCGGAGATTTCTTCCCACACCGTCTTGTTCGGGTCCAGCGCGTCGCGGCTCTGGTCGACATAGCCGAGCTTGACGGTCTCGCCGATGCGGATCGACCCCGCATCAGGCTTTTCCTGGCCAGTGAAGGTCTTGAACAGCGTCGTCTTGCCGGCGCCGTTCGGGCCGATGACGCCGACAATGCCGCCCGGCGGCAGCCTGAACGACAGATCCTCGATCAAAAGCTCATCGCCGAAGCCCTTGGTGAGCCCTTCAACTTCGATGACGACATTGCCGAGGCGCTCGCCCGACGGAATGACGATCTGCGTGTCGGTCGGCTTGCGGTTCTGCGACTGCTCGACCAGTTCCTCATAGGCCTTGATACGAGCCTTGGACTTGGTCTGGCGCGCCTTCGGCGAGGACTGGATCCACTCGCGCTCGCGCCAGATCGACTTCTGGCGGGCGTCATCCTCGCGGCCTTCCTGGATCAGGCGTTTGGCCTTGGCGTCGAGATATTTGGTGTAGTTGCCCTCGTAAGGGATGCCACGGCCGCGATCGAGCTCGAGGATCCATCCCGTGACGTTGTCGAGGAAGTAGCGGTCGTGGGTGATAATCAGCACCGAGCCCGGATAGTCGCGCAGGTGCTTTTCCAGCCACGCCGTGGTCTCGGCGTCGAGATGGTTGGTCGGCTCGTCGAGCAAAAGCAGGTCGGGCTGTTCCAGGAGCAGTCGGCACAGCGCCACGCGGCGGCGCTCGCCGCCCGACAGATTGGTCACCTCGGAATCGGCCGGCGGGCACTGCAGCGCGTCCATCGCCATCTCGACCTGCTGCTCGAGGTCCCAAAGATTGAGCCGATCCATCTCGTCCTGGAGCTTGGCCGACTCGTCCGCCGTCTCGTCGGAATAGTTCATCATCAATTCGTTGTAGCGCTCGATGATGGCGGTCTTCCTGCCGACGCCGTCCATGACGTTTTCACGCACGGTCTTGCTGTTGTCGAGCTGCGGCTCCTGCGCCAGGTAGCCCACGGTCGCGCCTTCGGCCAGCCACGCCTCGCCCTGGAACTCCTTGTCGAGCCCGGCCATGATGCGCAGGATGGTCGACTTACCCGAACCGTTGGGGCCGAGAATGCCGATCTTGGCGTCCGGGTAGAAGGACAGATGAACGTTATCGAGCACCTTCTTGGTGCCGTAGGCCTTTGACAGGCCTGACATGTGATAGATGAACTGGCGTGCCACGCGCGCTTTCCCTGAAAAACTGACTGATTTGTCGATCTGAATGGAGGTTGGCCGCTATGTAGGCGATGCGGAGCCGAACGGCAATCGCTTTCGCCGAATCGAACCGATCACAGGCCGCACCAACAACGGGCGTTGGCGTTGCCCCGGCCTGCCTGCCGGCTGGAATGAGCTCAGGACCTACTGGAACCCGATCGCGTCGACGGTTCCGGTCGGGCAACCCGCCTTGTTGGTTGGCACCGAAGCCAGCAGCAGGTCCTTGAGCGAGCTGTTTGGGCCGATCGGACCGGCAAGGCCGAGCGTCAACTCTCCGATCAGCCGCCGGCCGCTCGACGGATCGATGACACAGGAGACGCGCACACGATCGCCAGCGCCGGCGCCAAAGGCCTGATCGAAGGCGCCGCGGATCCGGTCCGCCGTCAGCTTGCCGCCGATGTTCTTGGCGAAGAGATCGCGCACCGCTGAGCCGTTCACCGCACGCATCAGGCTGAGTGCGTCGGAAAAGTACTCCTGCTGGTTCTTGCCGTAGCAGGTGCCGTGCTTGATCCATTCATGCCGCTCCAACTGCGAAGCAGTGCCCGGCATCACCTTGTCGAGTTCCGTGCGCGTGCCGGCGTCCAAATTGACAGGCGGAAGATCCTTCCAGTGCGCCGGACTGTCGTTGGCCTTGTCGCTGGCCGGTACCTGGCAATAGAAGTTCCCGTTCGGCTGCGGCCACAGGCCGTGCAAGGTGAAGTTGCTGGCATCGAATTCATTCGGGTTTTGTGCCTTGCATTCGCTCTTGCTGGACTTGGTCTCGCAAAAAGCCGGTTGCCAGCTCAGCGCGAAGACATATTCGGGTTTTCCTGACGCCGCCGGCTTGCCCTTCCCGCCGGGGGTCGCCGGCAGCGTTGCCGCGCTGCTGCCGGAGAGATGTCCGCAACTGACCTTCACCCAGCGCCGATCCGGATCTGCGCCCGGCACCAGAATGAGATAGTGCGTCGGCGCATCCTTGTTGCCCGCCAGCAGTTGATAGCTCTGTCCGGCATCAGTCGAGACATTGCCGGGATTCTTGCCGTTCTTGATGGCTTGCGTCGCCGGACAGGAGGCGTCGGCAACGAAGGTGCCACTCACCCTTACGTCGGCATGGGCCGCACCCGTTAACGATGCCGCCAACATGGCCAATCCGAAAACAACAGCAATGCGCATGGGGAATCCCTGGATGAAAAAGGTGGGCGACAGACTGAAGCTCTCTCCATGTCAGAATTGCGATATTCCATCGGCCAGACGCAAGAAACATCATCGCGAGAAATCCGGAATGGCGGATTGACGCTGAACCGGCCCCGGCGCAAACAAGGCTGGCGCCACCGAGGCGGGCCAGGGTGGAAATCACTGAATGTCATTCAGCCAGCAGCGCATGGTCCGTTCGCCGACCGGCGCCGACCTCAATCTTCTGGTCCGGCAGGCCGACGGCCAGCCGCGCGGCGTCATCCAGATCAATCACGGTCTGGCAGAACATGCGGCGCGCTATGATCGTTTTGCCGATTTCCTGGGCGCGCGCGGCTTTAGTGTCTATGTTCACGATCATCGCGGCCATGGCGCAACGAAGGCGCCCGACGCACCGCTGGGCAGGTTCGCCGGCACGGATGGCCCCGCCAAGGTGATCGCCGACGTCGCCGCCATCCATGATCTCATTGCCAGGGAGCAGCCGGGCCTGCCTGTCATCCTGTTCGGCCATTCGATGGGCGCGTCTGTGGCGCTGAACTTTCTCCTGGCCCATTCGAACCGCGTTCACGCCGCCGCCATCTGGAATGGCAATTTTTCAGCTGGCCTGCTCGCGCAGGTGGCGCTCGGCATCCTTGCATGGGAAAGGATGCGGCTCGGCTCGGACGTCCCATCGCGCCTGCTGCCGAAGCTCACCTTCCAGGCCTGGGGCAAGGCGGTGCCCAACCACCGCACCTTGTTCGACTGGCTGTCACGCGATCCCGCCGAGGTCGACAAATACATCGCCGACCCGCTGTGCGGCTGGGACGCCTCGGTGTCGATGTGGCGCGATGTCGTGCAGATGGCGCTCAATGGCGGCAGGGACGCCGGTTTCGTCGGCGTTCGGCGCGACCTCCCCGTCAGCGTCGTGGGGGGCGAAAAAGACCCTGCCTCGGATTATGGCAAAGGGATCATCCGGCTTGCCGGACGCCTGCGCAAAATGGGTTTTTCGAATCTCGTTTCAAAGGTTTACAGCGAAACCCGCCACGAAAGCCTGAACGAGGTGAATCGCGACATCGTCATGGACGATTTCGCAGCGTGGGCCGAAACCGCCTTGAAGCGATGAAGCGTTGGCCCATCGCAAGAGCCGTGACAGCGGCAATCTCTGTTGATAGAGGCTTCGGTTCCGACCAATTCTGGTGATCTATGGCTGAGCCCCCGCTGAAAGGCGTCCGTGTCGTCGAACTCGCCCGCATCCTTGCCGGGCCCTGGGCCGGGCAGTTGCTTGCCGATCTCGGCGCCGACGTCATCAAGGTCGAAAGCCCTGATGGCGGCGACGACACCCGCAAATGGGGCCCGCCCTTCGTCATGGGCAAGGATGGCGAGAACCTGTCGGCCGCCTATTACCATTCCTGCAATCGCGGCAAGCGCTCCATCGCCATCGATTTTTCGACACCGGAGGGCGCCGAAACCGTGCGCCGGCTGGTGACAACGTCCGACGTGCTGATCCAAAACTTCAAGCTTGGCGGCTTGAAGAAATACGGGCTCGATTATGAGAGCCTGCGCAAGATCAATCCGCGCCTCGTTTATTGCTCGATCACCGGATTCGGCCAGGACGGTCCCTACGCGCCGCGCGCCGGCTACGATTTCATCATCCAGGGCATGGCCGGCATGATGTCGATCACCGGCGAGGCGGGACGCGAGCCGCAAAAGGCCGGCGTCGCCATCTCCGACATCTTCACCGGCCTCTATTCCGTCATCGCCATCCAGGCGGCCCTTCGACACGCCGAAAAAACCGGCGAAGGCCAGCACATCGACATGGCATTGTTCGACACCCAGATCTCGGCGCTCGGCAACCAGAACCTCAACTATCTCGTCTCCGGCAAGTCGCCTGTGCAGATGGGCAACGCGCATATGAACATCGCGCCCTACGAGGTGCTGCCGGTCCGGGACGGCCACATCATCCTGGCGGTCGGCAATGACGGCCAGTTCGCCAGGTTCTGCGCGGTGGTCGGGCTGGACGAATTGCCCGACAATTCCGATTTCGCCACCAATCCGGCCCGCGTCGCCAACCGGGCGGCGCTACGCGAGCGGATCGTCGAGGCGCTGAAGACCAGGGATCGCGACCCGCTTCTGGCCAAGCTGGAAGCGGCCAGCGTGCCGGCGAGCCCGATCAACACGATCGGACAGATGTTCGCCGACCCGCAGGCGATCGCGCGCGGCATGCGGCTCGATCTCGACGACGGCCATGGCAATCTTCTGCCCTCGGTTCGCGCACCGATGATCATGTCCGAAACACCGCTCGTCTATGAGCGCCCCTCGCCCCGCCTGGGCGAACATACTGACGAAATCCTTGCCGAACTGGAGAGAGCAAAATGAAAACCGGCGGACAATTGATCGTCGACGCGCTCGAGGCCAACGGCACCGACCGGGTATTCTGCGTGCCAGGCGAATCCTATCTCGCGGTGCTGGACGCGCTGCACGATTCGGCGATCCGCACCGTCGTCTGCCGCCAGGAGGGTGGCGCCGCTATGATGGCCGACTGCCAAGGCCGCCTGACCGGCAAACCCGGCATCTGCTTCGTTACCCGCGGCCCGGGCGCCACCAACGCGTCCGCCGGCATCCACATCGCCATGCAGGATTCGGTTCCCGTGATCCTGTTCATCGGCCAGGTCGCCAGCCACGCCAAGCAGCGCGAGGCTTTCCAGGAAGTGGACTATGTCAGGTTCTTTGGCGACATCGCAAAATGGGTGGTGGAGATCGACGATGCGTCGCGCATCCCCGAATTCGTCACCCGCGCCTTTGCCGTGGCGACCTCCGGCCGCCCCGGCCCCGTGGTCATCTCGCTGCCGGAAGACATGCTGACCAGTGTCGTCGACGCACCGGCCGCGATCGCCTACACCCCGGTCGAGACCAGCCCCGCCGAAGCCGAACTCGACCGGCTCCAGGCGCTGCTCAATGCAGCCAAACGGCCGATCGCGATCCTGGGCGGCACACGTTGGGATTTCCAGGCTGTCCAGGAAATCACCCGTATCGCTGAGGCGTGGTCGCTGCCGGTCGGCTGCTCCTTCCGCCGCCAGATGCTGTTCGATCATCTGCACCCGAACTATGCCGGCGATGTCGGCATCGGCATCAATCCGAAGCTGGCGACAGCGATCAAGCAGGCCGATCTGGTGCTGCTGATCGGCGGCCGCATGGGCGAGATGCCGTCCTCGGACTACACGCTCCTGAAAAGCCCCTACCCCGACCAGACGCTGGTCCATGTCCACCCCGATGCCGGCGAACTTGGCCGCGTCTACCGTCCAACGCTTGCGATCAACGCCTCGCCCGCCGCCTTCGTGCGGGCCTTCGCCAAACGGAAGGGACCGACATCGCCGGGCTGGGCGGCGGAGACGGCAAAGCTCCATGCCGCTTATCTCGACTGGTCGACGCCGCCGGAAAGCGGTCCGGGCGCCGTCCAGATGGGGCCGATCATGACCTATCTCGAAACGGTGCTGCCCGACGATGCCATCCTGACGAACGGCGCCGGCAACTACGCCACATGGGTGCACCGCTTCCATCGCTTCCGCCGCTTTGCCACACAGGGCGCGCCGACCTCAGGCTCGATGGGTTACGGAACGCCGGCGGCGGTAGCGGCCAAGGCCCTTTATCCGGATCGCACCGTAGTCGCTTTCGCCGGCGACGGCTGCTTCCTGATGAACGGGCAGGAATTCGCCACCGCCGTGCAATACGGGTTGCCGATCATCGTCATCGTCGTCAATAATGGCATCTACGGCACCATCCGCATGCACCAGGAGCGTGAATACCCCGGGCGGGTGGTGGCCACGGACCTCAAGAATCCGGACTTCGCCGCCCTGGCGCGTGCCTATGGTGGCCATGGCGAAACGGTGGAGAAAACCGCCGACTTCGCCCCTGCCTTCGAGCGCGCCCACGCCAGCGGCAAGCCGGCAATCGTCGAGATCCGGCTCGATCCGGAGGCAATCACCCCGACCCGAACGATGACGCAGATAAGAGACAAGGCCTGAAAGTCGGCAGGACATAGGGCGGCGCTGTCCCGCAAAGCTTTCGCAAGCAAATACGGGCGCGCGCCCCGAGCGACGTCGCGTTACATCGACGCCGCCGCCTTTTCGATCTGACCGCGGATCTCGCCGTCCTTGTTGGCGGCGGTGTGGATGTTGACGTAATATTTGCCGGCCTCCAGATCGGTCACCTGCGTATCGGTCAATGTCGCCGACCCCTTGATCGGGCTCTTGAGTTTTTTGAACGGGATTACCGGGTCCGCATTTTCCCCCTTCGCGGCCGGCCCGTGAATGTGAGCGGCTACCGCCGGCCCGCTGAGGCCGGAATATTTGACGTTCCAGCTGAGTTTCTTCTTGGCGGTGTCGAAGGTTAATGTGGCGGTGCCCTTGCCCTTGGTCGTGACGGGCGGGCTCTGTTGGCTGCCATCGAGCGTCGCCTTGTACTTCACCATGTCGGCCATGGCCGGTGATGCGAACAGGAAAGCGGTCGAAATGGCCAGCGCCGAAAGGGCCGGCAAGACGGTCTGTGTGCGCATGAAGAACCTCCGATTGGCTGCAGCATCCGTCGTGGCTCCCCGCACGCGCATGCCTCCGAAGCAACGCTCGGCCGCCCCAATGTATCCAGGCACACGCTTTTGTGATTTGGCCGCATGAAAAAGGGGCGGTCGCCCGCCCCTCCAACATCGTCCATCAAGCCCTGCCACGAGGCCGTTTTGAGGCCTACTTGATCGCCTTGTCGGTGATCGCGGTGGTATAGGCGCCCTTCGGCTCCTTCGTGATGATCTTCTGGTCGAGCAACGCCTTGGCGGTACGCTCATAGGTCGCCGGGTCGAGCTTGCCGTCGGCATTGTCGATGAGCTTGGCGACTTCGCTCATCATACGCTTCTGGTGGTTCTCGTCCTGGCCGCCACCATCCATGACGATCTCCGCCGCTTCGTCATTGTTGTCGACGGCGTATTTCCAACCCTTCATCGAGGCGCGCACGAAACGCACCATCTTGTCCTCGAAGGCCGGATCCTTGAGCTTATCCTCTGAGGCATAAAGCCCGTCCTCGAGCAGATCGTTGCCCATCGCCGAGTAATTGAACACGGTGAGCTGCTCCGGCTTGTAGCCGGCGTCGATCAGCTGCCAATATTCATTATAGGTCATGACCGAGATGCAATCCGCCTGCTTCTGAATCAGCGGCTGCACGTCAAAGCTCTGCTTGAGAACGGTGACGCCGTCCGGGCCGCCATCGGTCTTGAGGCCAAGCTTGTTCATCCAGGCGTAGAACGGATATTCGTTGCCGAAGAACCAGACGCCGAGCGTGTGGCCCTTGAAGTCGGCTTCGGTCTTGATCGGGCCGTCTTTCGGGCAGACCAGTTCCATGCCGGCCTTCTTGAACGGCTGGGCGATGTTGACCAGCGGCACGCCCTTTTCGCGGGCTGCCAGCGCGCCGCCCATCCAGTCGACGATGACATCGGCGCCGCCCCCGGCGATCACCTGCTCGGGCGCAATGTCGGGACCGCCCGGCTTGATGTCGACGTCGAGACCCTCCGCCTCGTAGAAGCCCTTCGCCTTGGCGACGTAATAGCCGGCAAACTGGGCCTGCGTGACCCATTTCAGCTGCAACGTCACCTTGTCGGCGGCCATTGCCTGGAACGCGGCCAGCGACATCGCGCCGGCCAGTACAGGAATAATCCGTCTTTTCATTTTTTCCCTCTGGAGTTAGTGCCCAAACCCACCGCCCCTATCCACCACGGACAGAGGGATGCCAAAACGTGACGGCTCTTTCGACAAGAGCGACCACACCATAAAAGACCGAACCTGCAAGGGCTGCAACTGCGATTTCGGCCCAGACCATGTCGATGTTCATCCGTCCGACTTCGGTCGAGATGCGGAAGCCCATGCCGACGACAGGCGTGCCGAAGAACTCGGCGACGATGGCGCCGATCAGCGCCAGCGTCGAGTTGATCTTCAGCGCGTTGAAGATGAAGGGAGCAGCGGCCGGCAGCCTGAGCTTGATAAGCGTCGGCCAGTAACCCGACGCATAGGTGCGCATCAGGTCGCGCTCCATATGGCCGGACGCGGCCAGACCGGCGACGGTGTTCACCAGCATCGGGAAGAAGGTCATGATGATGACGACAGCCGCCTTGGACTGCCAGTCGAAGCCGAACCACATCACCATGATTGGCGCCACGCCGATGATCGGCAGCGCCGAGACCATGTTGCCGATGGGCAGCAGGCCGCGCCGCAGGAATGGCACCCGGTCGGCGAGAATGGCCGTGACGAAGCCGGCGCCACTGCCAACGACATAGCCGAAGATCACCGCCTTGAAGATGGTCTGCCGGACATCGGCGCCAAGGATCGGCAGCGAACTGGCGATGCGCGCGCCGATGGCGCTCGGCGGCGGCAACAGGATGAACGGGATGCCGGCGCCACGCGTCACCGCTTCCCAGATGATCAGGATCCAGGCGCCGAAGATGGCGGGGATGATCAGGCGTAGCGCAGTGCGCATCCAGCTTGCCGTGGGGTGCAGTCCCGATAGCACCGCGACGCAGCGCCAGCCAAGCAGCCAGGCGGCCGTGAGCAGCACGAAATACGGCGCCAGTGCCGTGCCTTCGAAACCAGTGATACCTGAGATCAGCAGCCAGGCGACGAGGTGGGCGCCGACAAACAGCACCACCGCTTCCACAAAGGGCGGAATCCTGATCATCGAGACCAGGGCCGTCAGCACGGCAAGGCCGAGCATCAAGCCCTTTGTTCCGGCATAGGGGTAGTTGAGGCTGTTTGTCGGATCCGCCAGCGCCGCCGCTTCCGGTTTAGATATGGCGCCGAGTGCGACCGCCATCAGGCACAGCACGATGGCCAGCACAGCCTGCCAGGAGGGTTTCAGCCGATTCATGCCGGTCTCCCGCCCATGGCGCGGTCGACGAGGCGCCCGGCAATGCCGACCACCATGACCAGCAGTGCGGCCACGATCGAGCCCGCGACAAGCGCCGACCAGATGTCGATGGATTGGCTGTAATAGGCGCCAGCGAGCAGCTTGGCGCCGATGCCGGCGACGGCACCCGTCGGCAGTTCGCCGACAATGGCGCCGACCAGACTCGCCGCCACCGCCACCTTCATCGAGGTGAACAGGAACGGCACCGAGGCCGGCACGCGCAGCTTCCAGAAGGTCTGCGCACGGCTGGCATTGTAGGTGTGCATCAGGTCGAGATGCATGATCTCGGGCGAGCGCAGGCCTTTCACCATGCCCACCGTCACCGGGAAGAACGACAGATAGGTCGAAATCATCGCCTTCGGAATCAGGCCGGTGATGCCGATCGCCGCCAGCACCACGATGATCATCGGCGCCACCGCCAGGATCGGGATGGTCTGCGAGGCTATGATCCACGGCATCAGGCTGCGGTCGAGCGTCGCCACATGTACGATGCCCACCGCGATGATGATGCCGAGCGCCGTGCCGAAGGCAAAGCCCAGCAGCGTCGAGGACAGCGTCACCCAGGCATTGTAGACCAGGCTGCGGTTCGAAGTGACGTTGCGCAGGAACGTGTTCTCGAAAAAGTTAACCGCTACCTGGTGCGGCGCCGGCAGCGTCGGCTTTGGTTGCGAGAGCGCCTTGCCGATGAACTCGACGGTGCCGGGCGTTTCATTGGCGCGTTGGTCGAGATCGCGCTGGAACGGCGTGTTGAGTATGACGGCGAAGACGTACCAGAGGACCACCACGCCGGCGAGGATGGAGGTTACCGGGATGACCTTGGAGCGGAAAGTGTCCATCTAGCGCCGCCCTTCTCCTCTCCCCACTGGGGAGAGGGTGGCCGGAGCGAAGCGAAGGCCGGGTGAGGGTGAGTGTATCTGCCCCTCAAGCACAGCCAGTATCGTGTCTAGGAGCGCCCGCCGTTCAGCCAGAACTTCGTGATTCCAGAAGCGAAGAACCGAATAGCCGTGACCATTCAGCCAAGCGGTTCTGCTTTCATCGGTCAGGGATTCGGCATGTTGGCTACCATCGATTTCGACGATCAAGCCTTTTTCACGGCAGAGAAAGTCGACGAAGAACGGTCCAAGCGGCACTTGCCTCAGAAATTTGTAGCCATTGAGGTGGCGCCCTCTCAACTCGCCCCAAAGCCGGTATTCGGCTTTGGTTTCGTTAAGCCGCAGCTCTCGGGCGCGATCGGTTGCCCCGACTTTTCTCTTGGTCGGATCTGTCGGCGCCGCCCCCTCACCCGACCTCCGCTTCGCTCCGGCCACCCTCTCCCCGTTGGGGAGAGGAGGAAACCCGTCCTCCTCAATCATCATAGCTGTGCCCTGCCCGCAACCCGTCGCGCACGCGCGCGGCGATCGCCAGGAACTCCGGCGACTCGCGGATGTCGAGTGGCCGCTCCTTCGGCAGCGTCGATTCGATGACGTCGCTGACGCGGCCCGGACGCGGCGACATGACGACGATGCGCGTCGACAAATACACCGCCTCGGGAATGGAGTGCGTGACGAAGCAGATGGTCTTGTTGGTGCGCGCCCACAATTGCAGCAATTGCTCGTTGAGATGGTCGCGCACGATCTCGTCCAGCGCGCCGAACGGCTCGTCCATCAACAGAAGGTCGGCATCGAAGGCGAGCGCGCGAGCGATCGAGGCGCGCTGCTGCATGCCGCCGGAAAGCTGCCAGGGATACTTCTTCTCGAAGCCGGAAAGGTTGACGAGGTCGAGCGTGCGTCTGATCCGCTCTCCCTGCTCCGCCCCGGACAGACCCATGATCTCCAGCGGCAGCGCGACGTTGCGCTCGATGGTGCGCCAGGGAAACAGGGCGGCGGCCTGGAAGACATAGCCGTAGGCGCGTTTCTCGCGCGCCTGTTCTGCTGTCATGCCGTTGACCGAAATGGTCCCCGAGGTCGGCTTCTCAAGATCGGCGATGACCCGCAGCAAGGTCGTCTTGCCGCAACCCGACGGCCCGATAAAGGAAACGAACTCACCCTTGCCGATGGTCAGGTCGACATTGGACAGCGCCTGTACCGGCCCGTCATTGGTCTGGAAGGTCAGGCCAAGCTTGCTTGCCGCGACGACGGCTGGCGAAATCCCCGTCATCGGCCCCGGCCTGCCTGTTCCTGCCCCTGCCCCTGCAGCGCCGGCCCGATTCCCATTGCTTTTATCGCGATGTTGTTTTCCACTCGCCCAGTCCCATTGGTCTTGTTCCACTCATTCGACGCCCGGAGTTTCCCCGATGTCGCTAAACCCACTTGCCATCTTATCCGCCCTGAAAGCTCTTATGAAGGCAAGCAGGGATTGACGTATTTCGCCGGTATCGCCACCGAGTCGGTCGGCTCATCTGGTATCTGCATGCATGTGCTCACCATGCCGCCCGGCGCCCGCGCCAAGGCGCATCTGCATGAGAACCATGAAACGGCGATCTACGTGCTCTCCGGCGAGGTCCATACCTGGTACGGCGACCGGCTTGAGAACCACATCGTCGCCAAAGCCGGCGACCTCTTCTACATTCCGGCCGGCGTGCCGCATCTGCCCGCCAATCTGAGCGGGGCCCCGTCTTCGGCCGTCATTGCCCGCACCGATCCCAAAGAGCAGGAAAGCGTCGTCCTGCTGCCGGAACTGGATGCATTGGTCGCCTGAAGCCGGCTTTGCGGGGCTAGGCGTCATCGGCACCGGGAGACTTCTCCGTAGACCATGCCGTTCTCGTCGGCGATCACCAGCCTCTTGGCGTTCTTGACGCTGCGTTTGATGGTGAACTGGATCGGCGATTGGCCGTCCTCGCCTTCCGCCTCGCATTGCGCCTTCATCACCAGCGAGCCGTCGGCCTGAACCTGCTTGTCGGTAAAGGTGCAGGCGCTGGCGACCGTGATGAACTCCTTGTCGGTCAAAAGCAGCATGTCCTCGGCATAGACCTGCTGGCCGTTCTTGTTGATGCAGCCGGACTTGTTGCCATAGAGCTTTGAGAGATCGACGGCTGCCGCCGACGCAGGCCCAGCCGTTGCCACGACGACTGCCGCGGCGACTAACAGAAGTGCGCGCAAGCTCAAACCCCGGTCGCCGGAATGCCTGTCCGCTCCACCTTGCGCGGCGCAGTGATCTCCTTCCAGGTCGACAGTGCCCGGTTGACCGCCGCGTTCGGCTCGCGGCCGACGAACTGGCCATGGCCAGGCTTGGCCTTCACCTCGCTCTCCTCGATCGACAATTCGCCACGCGAGAAGACAAAGCGCGGCAGGCCTGTCACTTCGACGCCTTCGAAGACGTTGTAGTCGATGACCGACTGCTGCTTCTTCGAAGAAATCGTCTTCTTGCGCTTGGGATCCCACACGATGATGTCGGCATCCGCGCCTTCGACAATGGCGCCTTTTTTCGGGTACATGTTGAGGATCTTGGCGATGTTGGTCGAGGTTACGGCGACGAATTCGTTCATCGTCAGCCGCCCGGTGTTGACGCCCTTGGTCCACAGCACCGGCATGCGATCCTCGAGGCCGCCCGTGCCGTTCGGGATCTTGGTGAAATTGCCGACGCCGAAGCGCTTCTGGTCCGTGGTGAAGGCGCAGTGGTCGGTCGCCACCACCTGCAACGATCCCGCCTGCAGGCCGGCCCACAGCGAATCCTGGTGTAATTTGTTGCGGAAGGGCGGGCTCATCACGCGGCGCGCCGCATGGTCCCAGTCCTTGTCGAAATACTCGCTCTCGTCCAGCGTCAGGTGCTGGATCAGTGGCTCGCCGAACACCCGCATGCCTTTCTGACGCGCCCGGCGGATGGCCTCGTGCGCCTGCTCACACGAGACATGCACGACGTAGAGCGGCACACCGGCCATGTCGGCGATCATGATGGCGCGGTTAGTCGCCTCGCCTTCCACTTCCGGCGGGCGCGAATAGGCGTGCCCCTCCGGGCCATTATTGCCGGCGGCAAGCAGCTTCTGGGAGAGCGCCGCAACCACGTCGCCATTCTCGGCATGCACCAGCGGCAGCGCGCCGAGCTCGGCGCAGCGCTGGAACGACGCATACATTTCGTCGTCGTCCACCATCAGCGCGCCCTTGTAGGCCATGAAATGCTTGAACGAGGTGATGCCCTTGTCGACGACGGTGGCCATCTCGTCGAACACCTGCTTGCCCCACCAGGTGATCGCCATGTGGAAGGAATAGTCGCAAGACGCCTTCGAGGTCTTGTTGTCCCACATCTGCAAGGCCTCGAGCAGCGACTGCTGCGGCGACGGCAGGCAGAAATCGACCACCATCGTCGTGCCACCGGCTAGTGCCGCGCGCGTGCCGGACTCGAAATCGTCGGCCGAATAGGTGCCCATGAACGGCATTTCGAGATGAGTATGCGGGTCTATGCCGCCGGGTATCACATAACAGCCGGTGGCGTCGAACTCATGGTCGCCGTGCAGGTTGGAGCCTATGGCGACGATCTTGCCGTGCTGCATCAGCACGTCGGCCTTCCATGTGCGGTCGGCGGTGACGATGGTGCCGTTGCGGATGACTTTGGTCATTTTCTCGTTCCCTTGTTCCTTCGCGCTTCTTGCGAGCGCCGTTTGGAAATCCAGCTTTCCAGCTTTACTCCACGATAACCGCCGTCTCCACCACGGCATGGAACAGCACGTCGGCTCCTGCCGCCGCCCATTCCTTGGAGATCTCCTCGGCCTCGTTGTGGCTGAGACCGTCGACGCAGGGGCACATCACCATGGCGGTCGGCGCGACGCGGTTGATCCAGCAGGCGTCGTGGCCCGCGCCCGAGACGATGTTGCGGTGCGTGTAGCCGAGCCGGTCGGCGGCATCACGGATCGCCTTGACGCAACCCTTGTCGAAGGTGACCGGATCGAAATGGCCGACCTGCTCGATCTTGTACTGGATGTCGAGCGCCTCGCATATCGTGTCGATCCCTTCGCGGATGCGCCCATCCATGGCGTCGAGCACTTCCTTCTCCGGCGAGCGGATGTCGATGGTGAAGACGGTGCGCCCGGCGATGATGTTGCGTGAGTTCGGGTAGACTTCCATGTGGCCGACCGCGCCGACGGCGTCAGGCTGATAGTCCATGGCAATCTCATGCACCAGTTCGATCACGCGCGCCATGCCGAGCCCGGCATTGCGGCGCTTGGGCATCGGCGTCGAGCCGGTATGCGCCTCCTTGCCGGTCAGCGTCACCTGCAGCCATTTCAGCCCCTGTCCATGGGTAACGACGCCGATGTCGATGCCTTCGTCCTCGAGGATAGGCCCCTGCTCGATATGCAGTTCGAAAAAGGCGTGGATCTTGCGATCGCCGACCTTCTCCGTGCCCCTCCAGCCGATACGCTCCAGTTCCTCGCCGAATTTCTTGCCGTTCTTGTCCGTATGCTCGTAGACGTCGGCTTGGTCGAGCACACCGGCGAACACGCCGGACGCCATCATCGCCGGGGCAAAGCGCGAGCCCTCCTCGTTGGTCCAGTTCGTGACCACGATCGGATGTTTGGTCTTGATGCCGAGATCGTTGAGCGAGCGCACGACTTCCAGGCCGCCGAGCACGCCGAGCACGCCGTCATACTTGCCGCCGGTCGGCTGCGTGTCGAGATGGCTGCCGACATAGACCGGCGGCAGGCTGGGGTCGGCGCCTTCGCGCCTGGCAAACATGGTGCCCATCTCGTCGATGCCCATTTCGAGACCGGCGGCATCGCACCAGCGCTTGAACAGATGCCGGCCCTCGCCGTCCTCGTCGGTCACGGTCTGGCGATTGTTGCCGCCGGCAATGCCCGGGCCGATCTTCGCCATCTCCATGATGGAATCCCACAAACGGTCTGAATTGATTCGCAGATTCTCGCCGGGTGCGGCCATTCAAAACCTCTCCAATTGCGTGGCGTTCCCCTCCCCCTCGAGGGGAGGGTTATCCGCGCCCAGTTCTTCAATCGATCGACCTCAGTACCTCACGCACATGATCGATCAGTTCGTTGATCTGGCCCTTGGTGATGATCAGCGGCGGCGACAGCGCGATGATGTCGCCGGTGGTGCGGATCAGCGCGCCGCGCTCGAACGCCTTGACGAAGGCCGAGAAGGCCCGCTTGGTCGGCTGCCCGGCGATCGGCGCCAGCTCGATCGCACCGATCAGGCCGATGTTCCTGATATCGATGACATGCGGCTCGCCCTTCAGCGAATGCAGCGCGTCTTCCCAATAGAGCGCCAGTTCCTCGCCGCGTGTGAGCAGGCCCTCTTCCTTGTAGGTGTCGAGCGTGCCAAGCGCCGCGGCGCAGGCGATCGGATTGCCGGAATAGGTGTAGCCGTGGAAGAACTCGATCATGTGCTCGGGGCCGGTCATGAAGGCGTCGTGGATTTCCTTCTTCACGAACACCGCGCCCATCGGGATGACGCCGTTGGAGACGCCCTTGGCGGTGGTCATGATATCAGGCGTGACGCCGAAATAATCGGCCGCGAACGGCGCGCCAAGACGGCCGAAACCGGTGATGACCTCGTCGAAGATCAACAGGATCCCGTGCTTGGTGCAGATTTCGCGCAGCTTCTGCAAATAGCCCTTTGGCGGCAGGATGACGCCGGTGGAGCCAGCGACCGGCTCGACGATGACGGCCGCGATGGTCGAGGCGTCATGGAGCGCCACGATGCGCTCCAGCTCGTTGGCGAGCTCCGCGCCATGTTCCGGCACGCCCTTGGAGAAGGCGTTCTTCTCGGGCAGGTGCGTGTGCGGCATATGGTCGACGCCGCCGAGCAGCGAGCCGAACATCTTGCGGTTGGTGACGATGCCGCCGACCGAAATACCGCCGAAATTGACGCCGTGATAGCCGCGCTCGCGTCCGATAAGGCGGGTGCGCGAGCCCTCGCCCTTCACGCGGTGATAGGCGATCGCCATCTTCAACGCGGTCTCGACCGATTCCGAACCGGAATTGGTGAAGAACACGTGATCCATGCCCTTCGGCGCGATGTCGACAAGGCGGTTCGCCAGTTCGAACACGATCGGGTGGCCCATCTGGAAGGCCGGGGCGTAGTCGAGCTCGGCGGCCTGGCTCTGGATCGCCTCGGTGATCTTGGGCCGGCAATGGCCGGCATTGACGCACCAGAGGCCGGCGGTGCCGTCCAGCACCTTGCGGCCATCGCTGGTCGTGTAGTGCATGTCCTTGGCGGACACGAACATGCGCGGCGCCTGCTTGAACTGCCGATTTGCCGTGAACGGCATCCAGAATGCACTGAGATCGTTCGGCGTGACTTTCAGCCGGTTGGACATGACCAAGACTTCCCCTTGTAACCTGTTTCGGTACGTCCAACGCTTGGTCTTTGCCGCGCTTTCGTGCTACGCAAATTTTTGACCGATTGGACAAACGTTAGCACCGCCCTGTCGGCGGTCAAGGGATTACTAGCGGAAATGCGGCTCCTGAAGTGCGTTCCACAGGCCGGGGAAAAACTGGTCCAGAGAATTGGGCCAGACCGCTTTCAACACGAGGGCGCGCAACGGTGAACACCAGCACGGAAGCCCCTCGCCGCACCCGCATCCAGCAGGAGAAGCGCGAACTCATTCTCGAAGCGGCACTCGAGGTGTTCTCCACCAATGGCTTCCGCGGCTCGACCATCGACCAGATCGCCGAAGCCGCGGGGATGTCGAAGCCCAACCTGCTCTATTACTTTCGCCGCAAGGAAGACATTCACGAGACCCTGATGCAGCGCCTGCTCGACACATGGCTGGCGCCACTCAGGGAACTCGACGACATCGGCGATCCCCTGACCGAGCTCAGGAGCTACATCAGGCGCAAGCTTGAAATGGCCCGCGATTTTCCGCGAGAGAGCCGGCTGTTCGCCAACGAGATCCTGCAAGGCGCACCACGCATCATGCCGTTGCTGACCGGCGAGTTGAAGACGCTGGTCGACGAGAAGGCAACCGTCATCAAGGGCTGGATGCGCGCCGGCAAGATCGCCAGGACGGATCCTTGGCACCTGATCTTCTCGATCTGGGCGACGACCCAGCACTATGCCGATTTCGACGTCCAGGTCCGCGCCGTGCTCGGCCCGAACCGTGGCGGCGACGGCCGCTTCGAGGACGCAGCGAGGTTCCTGGAGCAATTGTTCCTCGACGGGTTGAAGCCGAAGGCCTGACCCTGCCCTGAAGGCTCATGCGCTGCGCCGCTCGGCCGGCAGCGCATCCAGCAAGCTCTGCAGCTTGGCGATCGAGTTCTGCTCGGCCAGCGGCGTGTAGACGACCAGCCGCATGTCGGATCCATCGTCGATCGACAGGCTCATATGCTCGAAGGCCATGGCGCCGGCCGTCGGGTGGCGGACGTGCTTCAGACCGGTCAGCTTTCGCGCCACGTCGCGGCGCGGCCACCAATCGCGGAACTCGGGGCTCGAGCGCATCATCAGCGCGATCAGCCGGTCGAAATCGGGATCACCGACATATTTGGCGCTTTCAGCGCGAAACGAAGCGAGCACCACGCGGGCAAGCTCTTCCCAGTCGACCAGCAGGCGGCGATGGTGCGGGCTGGTGAACACCATGTGGACGATGTTGCGGGCGTCACCCTCCAGCAGGCCATAGTCGCCGAACACCACCACCGCCGCATCATTCCAGGCAAGGACGTCCCAGCGCCGGCCAACCACATAGGCGGGCTGCAGCACAAGGCTTTGCAGCATGTGCAGCAACGGCCCGTCGACCTTTTCGGGCGTTGCCCCACGACGCTCCGGCTGTTGGCGGCCGGCGAGGATGAACAAATGCCGCTTCTCGACAGCGTCGAGGCGCAGCGCCTCGCAAAGCGCCGCCAGCACCTCCACCGAGGGCCTGACATCCCTGCCTTGTTCCAGCCAGGTGTACCAGGTGGTGCCGACACCGGCGATCATCGCCACCTCCTCGCGCCGCAGGCCCGGCGTGCGCCGCCGCGCGCCGCAGGCAATGCCAGCGGCCTGTGGCGAAAGCCTCTCGCGGCGCGAGCGCAGGAAGGCGCCGAGCTCGCGCCGGCGGCTGTCTTCAGCGGAATGAGAAGGAGCATCCATGATCCTATTATAGCAGTACCGATACCAGGATAAAGTTTGAACTGTTTGGCGCGCACCCGCTGCCCCATCTTCTGTCGAGAGCAACGAATGGAGGCTCAAACATGGACCTGAAAGACAAGACAATCCTGATCACCGGTTCGACCGACGGTGTCGGCCGGGTCGTCGCGCAACGGCTGGGCGCAGGTGGCGCCCGGGTGCTTGTGCACGGACGCGACGCAGCGCGCGGCAAGGCGGCGGTCGCGGACATCGAGGCGGCCGGCGGCAAGGCCGAGTTCTTCGCAGCCGACCTCGCCTCGCTGGCCGAGGTGCGCCGGCTCGCGGAGGCCGTGCGTGAGAAAACCGCTCGGCTCGACATCCTCATCAACAATGCCGGCGTCGGCACGGCTGGCCAAAACGCTAAAAGGCAGGTCAGCGCCGACGGCTATGAACTGCGCTTCGCCGTCAACTATCTCGCCGGCTTCCTGCTGACGCAAGAATTGCTGCCCCTGCTGAAGGCCAGCGCACCGGCGCGTATCGTCAACGTCGCCTCGGCGGGCCAGCAGGCCATCGACTTTAGCGACGTCATGCTGCCCCATGGCTACAGCGGCGTGCGCGCCTACTGCCAGAGCAAGCTGGCGCAGATCCTGTTCACCGTCGATCTCGCCGAGCAGATCAAGGGCAGCGGGGTTACCGTCAACGCCCTGCACCCGGCGAGCTACATGAACACCACGATGGTCCGCCAGGCAGGCGTCACGCCATGGAGCTCGGTGGAGACCGGCGCCGAGGCCATCGTCAACCTCGCCACCTCGCCTGATCTCGCAGGGCGCAGCGGCCTCTATTTCGACGGCCTTCGCGAATCCCGCGCCGACGCCCAGGCTTACGACACCACGGCAAGAGAGAAACTGCGAAGCCTGAGCCTCGACCTTGTCGGGCAGGCAACATCGAAGGACCAGCACCCATGACCGAGAAGATCGAACACACAGTTATCATCGGCGGCTCGTCCGGCATCGGCCTGGCGACGGCGCGAAAACTGCTCGGCCCGAGCATGAAGGTGACGATCACAGGGCGCAACCAGGAGAGGCTCATCAGCGCCTGGAAAAGCCTTGGCGGCGCCGCCGGCAAGGCGACGTTCGATGCGGCCAAGCCCGACGAGGTGCGCCAGTTCTTCGAGCGTCTCGGCCCGTTCGATCACCTCGTTCTGGCGGCCAGCGGCGGCAAGGGCCTCGGCCCGTTCCAAACGCTTGACCTTGCCGATATCGCGGGCGGAGTCGACGAAAAGGTGCGGCCACAATTGTCCTGCCTGCAGGCGGCCTTGCCGACGCTGGACAAATCAGGATCGGTCACCTTCATCTCGGCGGTGTCCGCCCAGCTCGCCACGCCGGGCGTCGCCGGCATCGGCGCCGTCAATGGCATGCTCCTGACGGTGGCGCCGATCCTGGCTGTCGAGCTGAAGCCGCTGCGCGTCAATGTCGTGGCACCCGGGGTCATCGACACGCCTTGGTGGGACTTTTTGCCGGACGAGCAGCGACAAGCGGTCTTCGCGGAATATGTCGGCAAGACGCCGGTCGGCCGCATCGGCCGCGCAGAGGACGTCGCCTCGGCCATAGCCTTCCTCGTCTCCAACGGCTTCATGACCGGCCAGGTGCTGACCTGCGATGGTGGTTTGCGGTTCGCGGCCTAGCTGCAACCGTCAAAGCGACTGGGCGATCAGTGTCAGGAAGCCGCCGCTCAGCGCGACATTGCCAACAAAACCATTGATACGCGACGCACGCTCCTGTCCCTGATAGTCCCAGAAATTGTGGAACATCGGCGTGGCGACGATCATGAACAGCACCAGCGCCATACAGGCAATCGCGGTCCAGAAGCCCACCATCACCAGCACGCCGGCGATGATCTGCAGGACGATGCCGGCCCAAAGCGCCAGCCGCGCCTGCGACACGCCTCGCGCGGCCATCAGCCCCGTCAAGAAGCCCGCGTTCTGGATGTTGCGCAGGCCAGCGAAGACAAACCCGCCGCCAAGCAACAGCCGGCCGAGAACCAACAAGGCGGCGGGCAAATCGGCAAGCATCAAACGCTCTCCCTTTGAAATAGTGGGAGCGCCGCCTCCCTCGGCGGCGCTCCGATCGTGATCGGGCAATCAGGCGGCCTTGGCGGCAGGCATCGGATGAATGGCGTGGAACGGAATGCAAAGCCGGTTCCAGGTGTTGATCATGCCCAGCGCCACGGAGAGCTTGACCAACTCCTCTTCCGAGAAATGCTCCAGCGTGCGGGCATAGAGCTCGTCCGAAACACCATTGTTGGCGATCAGCGTCACGGCCTCGGTCCAGGCCAAAGCGGCGCGCTCGCGCTCGGAAAACAGCGGCGATTCCTTCCAGGCCGAAACCAGATAGAGCCGCTGCTCAGTCTCGCCGTCGCGCCTGGCCTCGCGGCTGTGCATCTCGACGCAGAACGAGCAGCCATTGATCTGCGAGGCCCTGAGCTTGATCAGGTGCAGCAGGCTCACCTCCAGCCCACATTCGTCGACCGCCTTGTTGAGCGCCGACACCGCTTTCATGATCTCGGGCGCCTTGGCGAAGAACTGCAGCCTCTGTTTCATGGTCTTTCCTTTCACGCTTGCTTGGTTGAACTGGATTTCTGCTGCCGCTGGTGGCGCTCGGTGAAAGCGCAGCTTGCCGCGACCGACCGCGGATCGGCGCCTTTCATGAAGTCCGCCACGATGTCGGACAGCCTGACCTCGGACAGCGCCGTGCGATAGGCGCGCTCCGCCTTCAGCATCGCAGCATTGATGCCGCACGGCCTGACATAGGCCGACGCATCGAGTTTCGTCGGGCCGCGCTGGCGGATTTCGCCGCAGCGGAAAGCCGGCTCGCGCCCTTCGACCGCCAGCACGATGTCCAGCAGCGTGATGCGTTCGGCCGGCTTCGCCAACCGGTAGCCGCCCGCCGGTCCCGGAACCGATTCCAGGATGCGCGCAGCGGTGAGCATGTTGAGATGTTTCAGGAGATAGCTCGGCGACAGGCCAAACGCCTCCGCCAGGGCCGCACCCGGCATGGTGCTGTCGCCATCAACGCCCGCCAGCGTCGCCGCGCAGTGGATGGCCGCTTCGACGCCATCACCCAGTTTCATGGTGCCAATCTCCTATACATGGATAATTTATATCCTGGATATTTCTTGTCTGCAATAGGAAAATGAAGACGGCGCCCGAAGACGCCGCTTTTTTCCTCGATTGTTCCGCCCTACTCCGCCGCCACCTTGGCCATCGGGTTGTTCGGGTGCGTGGTCCAGTTGGCGTAGACCGGCGACACGGGCATGCCGGTGCGCTGGTCCATCACCCCGGCGGCCAGCGGCTCCATGGTGATGCAGTTGTCGACCGGGCAGACATTGACGCACAGATTGCAGCCGACGCATTCGGCCTCGATCACCTCGAAATGCCTGACGCCGTCGACCATGCTGGTGATCGCCTGATGCGAGGTGTCCTCGCAGGCGATGTGGCAGCGGCCGCATTTGATGCAGGCATCCTGGTCGATATGCGCCTTGGCGACATAGTTGAGGTTGAGATACTGCCAGTCCGTGACATTGGGCGTGGCACGGCCGATGATGTCGTCGAGCGAGCGATGGCCCTTCTCGTCCATCCAATTTTCGAGACCGGCGATCATCTCCTGGACGATCTTGAAGCCGTAGGTCATCGCCGCCGTGCACACCTGCACGTTCCCCGCGCCGAGGGCCATGAACTCAGCGGCGTCGCGCCAGGTGGTGATGCCGCCAATGCCGGAGATCGGCAGCCCCTGCGTTTCGGGGTCGCGCGCGATCTCGGCCACCATGTTCATGGCGATCGGCTTCACCGCCGGGCCGCAATAGCCGCCATGCGAACCCTTGCCGTCGATGGTCGGCATCGGCGCGAAGCTGTCGAGATCGACGCCGGTGATCGAGTTGATGGTGTTGATCAGCGACACCGCGTCGCTGCCGCCGGCGTGTGCTGCTCGCGCCGGCTTGCGGATATCGGTGACGTTGGGCGTCAGCTTGGTGATGACGGGCATGCGCGTGTACTGCTTGCACCAGCGCACAACCATTTCGATATATTCCGGAACCTGGCCGACGGCGGCGCCCATGCCGCGCTCCGACATGCCGTGCGGGCAGCCGAAATTGAGCTCGATGCCATCGGCGCCGGTCTCCTCGACAAGCGGCAGGATCGCCTTCCAGCTTTCCTCGACGCAAGGCACCATGATCGAGGCGATCAGCGCCCGGTCGGGCCACTCCATCTTGACCTGCTTCATCTCGCGCAGATTGGTCTGCAAGTCGCGGTCGGTGATCAGCTCGATGTTGTTGAGGCCGAGCAGACGCCGGTCGGCGCCCCAGATCGCGCCGTAGCGTGGGCCGTTGACGTTGACCACCGGCGGGCCCTCTTCGCCCAGCGTCTTCCAGACGACACCGCCCCAACCAGCCTTGAAGGCGCGCACGACATTGTAGGCCTTGTCGGTCGGCGGCGCCGAGGCCAGCCAGAACGGATTGGGCGATTTGATGCCGACGAAATTGTTCCTGATATCTGCCATGCTCATGCCCTCCCGTTCGAGGTCAGTGCCCGGTGAATGGATTCCGCCGCATCACGACCTTGCGCCACGGCCGAGACGGTCAGGTCGTCACCGCCATAGATGCAATCGCCGCCGGCCCAGACCTTGGCCAGCGAGGTGCGTCCTTCCGCATCGACCTTGATGCGCCCGGCCTCGAGCTCGATCGCAGCACCGCTGCCGTTGAGCGCAGCGGGGACGAAACTCTGGCCGATCGCCTTGAATACCTGGTCGGCAACGAGGGTCAGCGTCTCGCCGGTGCCGGCAAGCCTGTCGCCGTTCATGGCGGTATATTCGAGCTCGATGGCATTGACCTTGCCGCCTTCGGCAATCACCCGCTTCGGCTGTAGCCAGTGTCGGATGACGACGCCGTTGGCGGCCGCCAGATCCTGCTCGAATTCGGAAGCATTCATATGTTCCTGGCCGCGCCGGTAGCAGATCGTCACCTCTTCGGCGCCGAGCAGCTTCGACTGCACGGCGGCGTCGATGGCCGTCATACCGCCGCCGATGACGACGACGCGCCGGCCGACCGGAAGCATCGAGAGATCGCTGGCCTGGCGCAGTTCGGAAATGAACTCCACCGCATTGATGACGCCGTCGGCGTCTTCCCCGTCGGCGCGCAGCGCGTTGACGCCGCTAAGCCCCATGCCGAGAAAGACCGCGTCATAATTGCGGATCAGGTCCGACAGCTGGTAGTCGCGGCCGAGCGCTTTGCCGCTTTGCATGTCGATCCCGCCGATCGAGGTGACGTAGTCGACCTCGGCCTGGGCGAAATTGTCGACGCTCTTGTAGGCGGCGATACCATACTCGTTAAGGCCGCCGGCTTTCTGGCGCGCTTCCAGGATGGTAACATCATGGCCATGGCGGGCGAGCCGGTGCGCCGCCGCGAGTCCTGCCGGGCCGGCGCCGACCACGGCAATCGTCTTGCCGGTGGCCGCGGCGCGTGCATAAAACTGCTTGTTCTCGGCCATCGCGATATCGGTGGCGTAGCGCTGCAAGCGCCCGATCTGCACCGGCTTGCCTTCCGCCACCTCGCGCACGCAGACCTCTTCGCACAAGGTCTCGGTCGGACAGACGCGGGCGCACATGCCGCCCAGAATGTTCTGGTCGAAAATGGTCTTGGCCGAGCCGATCGGATTGCCCGTGGAGATCTGGCGGATGAACAGCGGAATGTCGATCGAGGTTGGGCATGCGTTCATGCACGGCGCGTCGTAGCAGAAATAGCAGCGATCGGATTCGACCAGCGCCTCGTGGTGATCGAGTGGCGGATGCAGGTCGGAAAAATTGTCCGCATACTGATCGGCAGGCAGCCGGCCGCCTGCAATGCCTTCCCTGAATTGGCCTTCTGCCATCGTCAGTTCCCCTTGTTTTCGTTTTAGGAAAGGCTAGCACGTTTTATTTTTTTATCAATTGGTCAATTTTCGACATAAGTCGCTGAAAAGGCTCGAATAAAACATGATATTTCAGTTCATGTTTTAAGCCCGTGATGCGCGAATATCGAACCTTCGAAGAAAGGCTTTCCGCAAGGCGGCCGGCGCGGCCACGGCGCGCCTGGGACACGCAAATTTTTCCTCCGCTGTCGGATTTCCGTCTCGAAGATCGTCCTATGATGGATCGAAGGACGATCGACGCAAAAGGTGAGGAGACCGACGATGCCGAAATCCCCAATGCCCTTTTTCTGGTACGAATTGATGACATCAGACCTCGACGCCGCCGAGGCGTTCTATACCAAGGTGGTCGGCTGGATGGCGCAACCCTTCGACAATGCTCCCGGCATGCCGCGCTACATCGTCATGAATGTCGGCGAGCGTGGCGTCGGTGGGCTGATGACGATGCCTGAGGATGCCGCCAAGATGGGCATGCCTCCCGCCTGGCTTGGCTATATCCACACCAGGGATGTCGACGCTGCCGCGGCGTCGTTGCAGAAAGCAGGCGGCGCCGTTCATCGCCAGCCCGACGACATTCCGGGCGTCGGCCGCTTCGCCGTCGTCGCCGATCCGCAAGGCGCGACCTTCATGTTCCTGCAGCCGAACGGGCCCGACCAGCCGGTCGTGCCGGCCAGCACGCCGGGCCATATCGGCTGGCACGAGCTTTATACAACCGACTGGAAGGCCGCGTTCGACTTCTATTCCAGCCAGTTCGGATGGACCAATGCCGGCGATTTCGACATGGGGCCGATGGGAACCTATCAAACCTTCGCGGCCGGCCCCGAATCCGGTGGCGGCATCATGAACAAACCCGAACAGATCCCGGTGCCGGTCTGGCAGTTTTATTTCAACGTAACCGCCATCGACGCGGCGGCAAAACGGGTGACCGACAATGGCGGCAAGATACTGATGGGTCCGATGGAGGTACCCGGCGGCAGCTGGATCGTGCAGTGCCAGGACCCGCAAGGCGCCCATTTCGCCCTGATGGCGCCCGGACGGTAAGGGGCTCAACGTCGCACAGGAGGACGGCCTTTGATCGTAAGATTGAGGGCCGTGTCCCTGCTTGGCGCCGCGCTATTCCGGGGTCAGCACCGCGACTTTCAGGCCTGCCTTTTTTGCACCGCTGAACTGGACGGTGGCCGGGCCGGGCGCAAGCTTGAACCGAACGCTCTTGCGAATGTCCGGACAGGTCTTGACCCCGCTGTAGCCGGCCAATTTCACAGTATGGCCGTCCTGAATGACATCGATCCAGGCTTCGCCCGACAGGCTTATCTGGATGCCCCCTTCCGGCGGTACAACCATGCTGGCGACGGCACCGAACGTGCCAGGCGCCGGGGCACGTTCGGGCGGGAGGGCGAATTCCGCTGTCTCGGCCGGCACCAGGACCAGATCGGCGGCAGCGCCGATCGCCAGCGCGGTCCCCGACGCAGCAGAAGGAGGCGCCGCGAACAACGCCTGCTCGCGCGTTACCGGCCATTTGAACGCCTCGCAGCCGGCATCCTCGGCCATTGCGAAGCTGGTGCCGGCAAGGATTGCGAAAAAGCTGATGACGACTTTTTTCATGGCGAGAGATCCCCAAACGATTTCGACTATCTACAGATCGATACAACCATAGAGATAATAATGCAACCCTAGGAGGAAAATATCGACACATTGCGGAACATCTCGCATCACCGATTGTTGATGTGAGGTAGCGGGAAATGAATGGTCCATCTCGGGGCGATAATCTAGGCCGAACCTGGGGGTGAAAAACGGAGTTTCAGATGGCGCTTTTCGAAGGCTTGGCGCGATACCAGCCACAGGCGCTCGGCGTTCTGCGCATCATGACCGCGCTGCAGTTCGTCGAGCATGGCAGCCAGAAGCTGTTCAATTTCCCGGCAAGCGCCGAACCCCACGCCCTCAGCGGGTTGACGCTGACAGCCGGCATTCTCGAGTTCGCCGGCGGCATCCTGCTGGCGCTGGGGCTGTTCACCCGCCCAGTCGCCTTCCTTCTGGCGGGCGAGATGGCGATCGCCTATTTCATGGCGCACATGCCGCGCGGCTTCTTCCCGGTCAACAATGGCGGCGATTTGGCGATCTCGTTCTGCTTCATCTTCCTCTATCTGTTCTTCGCCGGCCCTGGCGCCTTTGCGCTCGACAATCGCCGTGCTGCCTGATGCGAGCCGGATGCGGATTGTTCACGCCCGCATCCGCTCCAAATTGGCGTCGAACAGCGGTACCGGCTGCATGCGTGCGGCACGGCGCTTGCCGAGGATTTCGATCTCGAAGCCTTCGCTCTCCTCGGCGATCTCCTTCGGCACGTAGCCCATGGCGACCGATTTCCTTGAATGATGCGCATAGCCGCCTGACGTCACCCAGCCACGCACCGTGCCGCCGAACCAGATCGGCTCGTCGCCGATGACATCGGCGTCGGCAGCCTCGACGATGAAGGCCCGCAGCCTGAGCCTGCCGCCCTGCTTGCGCTCTGCCAACGCCCCGGTCTTGCCAATGAAATCCGCCTCCTTGCCATAGGCGACGAAGCGATCGAGCCCCGCCTCCAGCGGTCCGTAGATCGGCCGGTATTCGCGCGCCCATGAGCCATAGTTCTTTTCCAGCCGCAGTGCGTTCAGCGCGCGGGAGCCGAACAGGCCTATGCCGAACTCCTCGCCCGCCGCCATCAGCGCCTGGAACGCCGCGCGCTGATATTCCGGCGCCACCCAGATTTCATAGCCAAGATCACCTGTGTAGCTGACGCGGCCAACAAGGCACGGCGCCATGCCGATATCCATCTTGCCAATGGCCATGAAGGGAAAGGTGGCGTTCGAGACGTCCGTCCGCGTGACCTTGGCCAGCACGTCCCGCGCTTTCGGCCCGGCGACGGCAAGGCCGGTGAGTTTCGCGCCCGATGCCTCAATGCGGACAGAACCATCCGCGGGCAGATGCTTTTCGAACCAGCGCATATGGTATTGCTCGGCAATGCCGGAACCGGCGATGAACCACTCCTCGTCATCTCGATCAAGAGGGCCGAGATTGGCCAGCGTGAAGTCGCCGATGAGCTTGCCATCCTCCTTCAGCATAGGCGCCAGCGTCATGCGGCCTGGCCTCGGCAGCTTGCAGGCAAGCAGCCGGTCGAGCCATGCGGCAGCACCCTCGCCTGTCACGCCATATTTGGCGAAGTTCGAAATCTCGGCGAGGCCGACGCCCCCGCGAACATTTGCAACCTCCCTGCCGACATGGGCGAAATCGCTCGAGCGGCGCCACGAGAACTCGTCCCTGACGCCTACGGGCGCGTACCAGAGCGGCACTTCCAGCCCATAGGACACGCCCCATTGCGCGCCCTTGGCCGACAGCAGGTCGTAGACCGGCGTCGTCTTCAGCGGCCGCCCGACGGGCAATTCCTCATTGGGGAAGCGGATCGAAAAGCGCCTGGAATAGTTCTCGCGCACCTTGGCATTGGTGTAGGCCATCGTCGCCCAGTCGCCATAACGCGAGACGTCCATGGCCCAGATGTCAGCGCCGGGATCGCCCTCGATCATCCAGTTGGACAGCGCGAGCCCAACGCCGCCGCCCTGGCTGAAACCGGCCATGACGCCGCAGGCCACCCAGAAGCCCGGCAAACCGCGCACCGGCCCGACCAGCGGGTTGCCGTCGGGCGCGAAGGTGAAGGGTCCGTTGATGATCTGCTTGATGCCGGTGTTCTGAAAGGCCGGGAAATGCCGGAAGCCGACTTCCAGCGACGGTGCGATGCGGTCGATGTCCGGCTCCAGCAGTTCGTGGCCGAAATTCCACGGCGTCGAGAATTCCGACCATGGCTTGTTGGCCTTCTCATAGGTGCCCATCAGCATGCCGCCGCGCTCCTGGCGCAGATAGAGCTCGCCGTCGAAATCGACGGCGTGGATGATCTCGGTGCCGGTCTTGGCGTTCCAGGCTGCGACCTCCGGCATGTCCTCGGTGATCAGGTACATGTGCTCCATGGCCATCACCGGTAGTTCAAGTCCGACCATGCGGCCGACCTCGCGCGCCCAAAGGCCACCGGCGTTGACGACATGCTCGGCCACGACCTCGCCCTTGTTGGTGATGACACGCCACAGCCCGTCGGGACGCCGCACGATGTCCTCGACCTTGGTGAAGCGCTCGACCTCGGCGCCCAGCTTACGCGCAGCCTTGGCATAGGCATGAGTGACGCCGGAGGGATCGAGATGGCCGTCCTCCTTGTTGCGGACAGCGCCGACGAACTGCTTGGGGTCGAGCAGCGGCATCAGTTCGGCCGCTTCTTTCGGCGAGATTTCTTCGAGATCGATGCCGAGATAGCGCCCCTTGGCGACGACGCCGCGCAGCCAGTCGAGCCGCGCCTCGGTCGCCGCCAGCAGCACGCCGCCGGTCAGATGCACGCCGGTCGCCTGGCCGGAAAGCTCCTCGATCTCCTTGTAGAGGTTGATCGTGTATTTCTGCAGCTTGGCGACGTTGGGATCGCCATTGATCGTGTGCATGCCGCCGGCCGCGTGCCACGTCGAGCCTGAAGTCAGCTCGTCGCGCTCCAGAAGCACGACGTCGGTCCAGCCATGGCGGGCGAGATGGAACAGCACGGAACACCCGACGACCCCGCCGCCGATGATCACGACCTTTGCATGCGATTTCATGATTTTATCTCTGATATCAGTGAGTTGGATGGGTTAGATGATTCAAAACGGGACGTTCGTGGCGCATCACGGCTCGCCCGCCCCAATCGCTTCCTTGCGCTTGGCCACGTAGGCCTCCAGCGCTTCGCGCACGGCGATGTCCATCGGAGGCTCGACATAGTCTTCGAGCGCCTTCTTCCACAACCGCGTGGCGCGCGCGGTTGCGTCGAGGCCGCCGGCTTCCTGCCAGGCTTCAAAATTCTGCCAGTTCGAAAGCATTGGCTGATAGAAGGCCGTCGCATAACGTTCCAGCGTGTGCGGCTCGCCGAAGAAATGCCCGCCGGTCGGCACCGCGCCCAGCGCCTCGACGGCAAGCTCGGCTTCATCGACCACGATCGGGCGCAAAAACTCCATCATGTGCTGGATCATTTCGACGTCGATGATGAATTTCTCGAACGACGCAGTCAGCCCGCCCTCCTGCCAGCCGGCGGCGTGATAGACGAGGTTGCCGTGGCCGAGCACCGCGCCCCACAGCGCCATTAGCGTCTCGTAGGCGCCTTGCGCATCGGCGGCGTTGGAGGCCGAGCCCGGCGTTGTCCGGTAGGGTAGCCCGTAACGCCGTGCCAATTGCCCCGACGCGATGTTGGCCTTGGTGTTTTCAGGCGTGCCGAAGGCCGGCGCGCCCGACTTCATGTCGACATTGGAGGTGAAGGCGCCATACATGACCGGCGCGCCCGGACGCACAAGTTGCGTCAGCACGACGCCGAACAGTGCTTCCGCATTCTGCTGCGCCAAAGCACCCGCCAGCGTCACCGGGCTCATCGCGCCCATCAGCGTGAACGGCGTCACCGCCACCGACTGGCCGAATTCGGCCATCGTCATCAGCCCCTCGGCCATCATCTCGTCGAAACGGCGCGGCGAGTTGACCGAGATGATGGTGGCGACGCCGGGATCGTCGCGCAACTGGTCCAGCGTCAGCCCGCGCGCGATCGCCATCATCTCGATCCCGTCCAGCGCCCTGCCCCGGCCGATCGCCGAGACATGGAAGCTTTTGTCGGTCAGCGTCAGATTGGCGAAATAGGTGTCGAGATGGCGCGAATTGGCCGGCAATTCGACCGGTGCGCAGACCTGGTTGCCGAGCATGTGCACGCAGTTGAAATGCTGCGCCAACCGGGTCAGATCCGCATAGTCGTGCAAATTGCCGGGGCGGCGGCCGCGCGCCATGTCGTGCACATTGGGCGGCCCCGCAACGAGCGTGAAATTGATTGTGTTGCCGCCGAGATGAACGGCGTTGGCCGAATTGCGCGGTGTAAGGGCATATTTGGATCGCGTCGTCTTCAGCGCCTCGTCGACCATGCCGCGGTCGATGCGGACGTTCGCCGACGCGTGGTCCACGTTGGCACCGGCCTTCTCGAACAGCGACAGCGCCCGCGGGCTCATCACCTCGATGCCGAAATTCTCCAATATGTGCATCGACGCCTGATGGATCGCCTCGATCTGGTCGGGCGACAGCAAGGCCATCGGCGGATAGGGATTGGTCACCCGCCTCGCCGGCAGTTGCGGAATAGGCCCTGGTCCCCGGTTGCTGGTGCGCTCGGCGCCGCGCTTGCGTCTTGGTTCGTTCATATCAGGCATCAAAGCCTCGGCAAACCGCGCCAGCTGTCAGAAATACGCCGTTTGCGGGCGCGATTTTAACCGAGGCGGCATTTTCGAAACATTGATTTATAAAAAGCGACAAGATATGTCGGACAATCAATATGGCACTTTCCGAACCGCCCGCGTCGGCGACGCGTTAACGGGCGCGGCAAGATTCCCTTTATGATTTGAGCCTATTGCTCTGCCGATGCGTAGGTCGAGTTTTAGTAAAATTGTAGCGGTTGGTATGCTGCTGGCACTTTCGGCCTGCGCGACCGCCCCCAGCCACATCAACAATGTCTGCGCCGTCTTCGACCAGAATGACGGCTGGTTCGACAATTGGCAGTCGGCCGCCGAACGCGCCGAGCAGAAATACGGCGTGCCCGTTCCCGTTCTGATGGCAACGGTGCGCAAGGAATCCGGATTCAAGAGCAACGCCCGGCCGCCGCGCACCAAACTGCTCGGTTTCATCCCGTGGAAGCACGTTTCGTCGGCCACAGGCTTCTCGCAGGCGCTGGACGGTACATGGTCGCAATATCAGAGCGAAACCGGCAACTGGGCGGCGCGCCGGACCAAATTCGCCGACGCCGTCGATTTCGTCGGCTGGTACCATTCCAAGACAGCGGATACTTACGGCGTCGCCCGCAACGACACCTACAATCTCTACCTCGCCTACTATCTCGGCTGGACCGCCTATGGCCGCGGCAACCGTGGCGACGCCGGCGTCCAGGGCTATGCCCGGGCGACCGACAAGATGGCCCGCGACTATGCCCAACAGCTGAGGCAGTGCGGCAGCTGAGAGGCGCGCCGGTGGGTCAGCGCGGCTCCCTGCCGAACACCTTGATGTATTCCGCCTCGCCGCCCTTGGCGAGCGCCTTCGCCTGCTTGACCCAGTCCTCGCGCTCGATGCGGCCTTTGAATCTAAGATAGTCGTCGACCCATTGGCGCTCGGCTTTTTTCCACGCGGCGACCTGGGCGTAGGTGAAGATGCCGAGGTCGTTGAGGATGCCTTCTGTTTTCGGGCCGACGCCCGAAATCAGCTTGAGATTGTCGGGTTTGATCGGCCTGGCGATGCCGGTCGGACGGTTCTTGTCGGTGGCACTTGCGTCGGCCAGCCGAGCCGGCGGGGCAAGCGGTGCAACGTATGCACTCTCGGCCTGCCGGCCGTCACCAAGCGTTCTTGGCGTGAACGGCGCAGAGGTTGCGTTGGCATCCGTCGCCGGACGACCAGTCTCCGAAACCTCGTCGCGGACCTCATGACGACGGGCCTTTGAGACGGCTTCGGTTTCCTCGGCGTCCTCTCCCACCGCGCTGGCTTCCGCACTGGCAGTCTTGCCATGTGGTCGGCTGGGCGGCTGACCGGCAAAGCCCGGGCCGGCACCATGCGGCGCGTCGTCCGGCACGCCCTCATGGTCGGCATGCTGCTTGTCGAACTTGATCACTGGCTCCATCGTCGCCAGCACGTCGTCCGAGAGCCAGCACAGGCTCATGTGCCCGTTGCCCAGGTTCTTGACGGGCGGCACCTTGGTTTCGCAGAGATTATCCGGCACCAGTCTCTTGTAGCCGCAGCGCGTTTGGAATGGACAGCCTGTCGGCGGGTTCATCGCCGAGGGTATGTCGCCCTCCAGCACGATATGCTTCTTGACCACGCTGGTGTCGGCGATCGGGATCGCCGAAAGCAGTGCCTCGGTGTAGGGATGATAGGGCGGCACGAAGATCTGGTCGGTCGTGCCTTGCTCGACGATATAGCCGAGATACATGACGACAACCCGGTCGGCGATATAGCGCACGACCGACAAATCGTGGCTGATGAACAGCATCGTCGTCTTGTTCTTGCGCTGGATGTCCATCAGCAGCTCAGTCACCGCCGCCTGGACCGACACGTCGAGCGCCGAGACCGGTTCGTCGGCCACCACCACCTTGGCATCGCCGGCAAAGGCGCGCGCCACACCGATGCGCTGCTTCTGGCCACCCGAAAGCTGGCGTGGCTTGCGGCTCTCGAAGGCGCGCGGCAGCTTCACCAGGTCGAGCAATTCCAGCATGCGCTTGCGCCGGTCGGCGACGGTCTTGCCGACGTTGAATTTCTCCAGTGTGCGGATGATCTGCGAGCCGACCGAATGGCTGGGGTTGAGCGTATCGAACGGGTTCTGGAATACCATCTGGATCGACGACACAGTGTCGACGCTGCGGCTCTCGATGCCGGTCGACTGGATTTCCTTGTTGGCGAGCGTGACCTTGCCAGAGCTCGCCGTCTCGAGCCCGAGCAGCACTTTGGCCAGCGTCGATTTTCCGCAGCCGGATTCGCCGACAATGGCGACGGTTTCGGATTCTCGCGCGGTGAACGAAATCGTCTCGTTGGCTTTGACGACGCGGCCCTCGCTTGAGCCGAACACCTCGCTGCCGCCAACCTTGTAGTATTTTCTCAGGTCCTCGATCTTGAGTACCGGTGCGCCAGGCACGACCTTCTCATTGACCTTCTTGGCACCGGGCGGCAGGGCGTCCCAATCGATTTCGTTGAAGCGCACGCAGCGCGAGAAATGACCTTCATGTCCCGCGACTTCAATCATCGGGATTTCGGCGGCGTTGCAGACGCCCTCGACGAAATGGTGGCAGCGCGGGCCGAAATTACAGCCCTTCGGCCGCTCATGCGGCAGGGGCAGCTGGCCGGGGATCGAGATCAGCGGCCGCGAGTTCTTGTCGGCGCCCGGCAGCGGAATCGAGCGGAAAAGGCCCTGCGTATAGGGATGGCGCATCCGGTCGAACACGTCCTTGATCTTGCCGGTCTCGACGGCCTCGCCCGAATACATCACCGTAATGCGGTCGCAGGTCTCCAGGATCAGGCCAAGGTTGTGCGACACGAAGATCATCGAGGTGCCGAACTTCTCGCCCAGCCCCTTGACCAGTTCGACGATGCCCGCCTCCACCGTTACGTCGAGCGCCGTCGTCGGCTCGTCGAGGAGAAGCAACGCCGGCTTCGACAGCAGCGCCATGGCGATGACGATGCGCTGCTGCTGGCCGCCCGAAAGCTGGTGCGGATAGGAGCGCATCATGCGTTCCGGATCGGGAAGCTTCACCGAGCGCACCATTTCGAGCGCACGTTTATAGGCCTCTTCCTTCGACACCTTGTCGTGGATCAGCGGCACTTCCATTAGCTGCTGGCCGATCTTCATCGCCGGGTTCAGGCTCGCCATCGGCTCCTGGTAGATCATGGCGATCTTGTTGCCGCGGATGCTGCGCAGCTCCTCCTCGGAGAGCTCGCCCATGTCCTTGCCCTGGAACTTGATCTTGCCGCCGACGATCTTCCCGATGTTGGAGAGATCACGCATGATGCCGAGCGACACGGTCGACTTGCCGCAGCCGGATTCGCCGACAATGCCCATCGCTTCGCCGGGCATGACCGTGCAGGAAAAATCCATCACGGCCGGTATCTCGCCCTTGCGGGTGAAGAAGGAGATCGACAGGTTCTCGATCTCGATGATCGGCCCATTGTTCGGCCTGGCCGGATTTCGAACTGCCTCGTTCATGGGTCGCTCCAATCCTTGGTTTTTCCGGGCAAGTAGGGTCGAGGACCCCGCCATCAATCCTTCATCGATTGCTCGCGCAGGGAATCGGCGAGCAGGTTTAGCCCCAGTACGAACGACATCAGCGCGATCGTCGGCGGCAGTGCCGGGTGGATGAAGGAACGCAGCAGCCGGCTGGCATCCTTGATCGCGGTGCCCCAGTCGGGACTTTCCGGCGCCAGCCCGAGGCCGAAATAGCCCAGCGTGCCGAGCAGGATGGTGGTGTAGCCGATGCGCAGGCAGGCATCGACGATCAGCGGTCCGCGTGCATTGGGCAGGATCTCCCACAGCATGATGTACCATGGCGATTCACCGCGCGTCTGGGCCGCCGCCACATAGTCGCGCGTCTTGATATCCATGGTCAGGCCACGAACGATGCGGAACACGCCCGGGCTGGAGGCGAACACCACCGCCACGAAGATGTTGAGCTGGTTGGGATCGATGTGCACGATCTTCAGCGGGTCGGCATCGAACACCAGGCCGGCATAGATCCAGCCGCCGACCACCAGCGTCAGTCCGAGCAGGATGTAGATCCGGTCGGAACGGTTCTTGTAGCGCGTCCAGAACAGCACGCAGAAGAAAATGATCGGGAACAGGAAGAAGACGCCGGCCAGCGCGTAGGGGATCGGCGTGTCCATGATGCCCGGCGTCACCAGGAGGTAAAACAGCAGGATAACTGGGAAGGCCAGCACGAGATTGGCCAGGAACGACAGCACGGTATCGATCTTGCCGCCATAATAGCCGGCCGGCAGGCCGAGCGTGATGCCGACCATGAGCGCGAAGCCGGTCGCCGCCGGCGCGATGATCAGTACGATCTGGCTGCCATAGACCATGCGTGAAAAGACGTCGCGGGCGAGCTTGTCGCCACCGAACAGATAGGCGAGGCCCGATTGCGGTTCGATGGCTCCGGGCAGCGTATCCTTCATGATGGGAATCTGGCCGAGCGGATCGAAAGGCGAGATGGTCGAGGCGAAGATCGCCGTGAACAGCCAGAACAGGCAGATGGCCACCCCCGCCATGCCGACGCCGCTGTCGAACAGTTGGCCGTAGAGAGCTAGCTTCTTCTTGTAGAGGAAGCTCGCGCCCATGACGATGAGAAGCGCGAGCCAGACCGGCCAGAAGCGCCAGAGCACTTCGAGGACGACGGTGGAGGCGCCGATATATTGGGCTTGCATGCGCCGTCTCCCCTACTGAACCCGAATGCGCGGATTGAGGAACGCGTAGCCGACATCGGAAATGAGCTGCGTGATCAGGACGATGAAAACCGAGACCAGCGAGCAACCGAGCAAAAGGTCGATGTCATTGTTGCCGGCGGCCTCGACCAGCGTGTAGCCGAAGCCCTGATAGCGGAACATCACCTCGACGATGACGACGCCGGTGAGCAGCCACGGAAACTGCAGCATGATCACCGTGAAGGGCGCGATCAGAGCGTTGCGCAGCGCATGCTTGACCACCACGCTTTTGAAGGAAAGGCCCTTCAGCCGGGCGGTGCGGATATATTGCTGCGTCATCACCTCGACCATCGAGGCACGCGTCATGCGCGCGATGTAGCCGATGCCGTAGATGGCCAGCGTGATCACCGGCAGCGTGAAGTTATAGAAGGTGATGCCCTGGCTTGCCGATGCGGCGGATCCGTTCAGCCAGCCAAGCCAGGAGGCGAAGATGACGGTAAAGATGACGCCCGATACATATTCGGGCGTCGCCGTCGAGGCGATCGAGGCGACCGACAGCACCCGGTCGGTGCGCGACCCCTCGCGCATGCCGGCCAGGATGCCGATCAGCAGCGAGACCGGCACCATCACCGCCAGCACGCAGAACATCAGGACGCCTGTGGCGCCGAGTGCCGGGAACAGCTTGGCCCCCACCGTGGTCTTGAATTTGGTCGAGCAGCCGAAATCACCCTGGAGCACGCCGGAGAACTTCGGCTCGGCCGGATCGTTGCAGAAGGAGAAGCGCTGCGCCGGTTTGCCGGTTGCCGGATCGGTTACCGGCTGCTTGGGCAGGACGCCGAGCCACTGGCCGTAGCGCACGAAGAAGTTCTGCCGGTAGCCATGATTGACCAGCCAGCTTTCCAGCTGTTCGGCCGAAGTGTGCATCTCGGTCTGGCTGATCGCCAGCTTCTTCAGGTTGGGTTCCAGATTGACGAGGAAGAAGACGACCAGCGTCAGGCACAGCATCGTGAGCAGTATCGTGCCGATGCGTCTGGCGATGAATGAGAACATTGTACCCCCCTGCCGGCCGGGTTGGGGTCAGATAGGTTCAACCCTGTATCAAAAACCTTGTGACGTCACGCCGCCGCTGCACCCAATGCAACGGCGGCGATGCCGCGGAGCGAAAGGCGCTGGCGCCCCGCTCCCGGCAGGCTGTGGGTCACGCCTGATCGAGCCAGACCTTGCCGAAGTCGTGCTCGTAGGTGGGGTGCATCGAGTGGTTCTTCACCTCGGGCTTGATGTTGATGTAGAGCTTGCGCCAGTAAGGCTGGATGATGATGCCGGAATCCTGCAGCATCTGCTCGATGTCCTTCATCACCACCTTGCGCTTCTCCGCGTCGGCGATCCCGAGCGCCTCGTTGACCTTCTTGTCGAAGTCCGGATTGGCGTAGGCCGTCTCGTTCCAGGCTTCACCCGAGCGGTAGGCGATAGCGATGACCTGGATGCCAAGCGGACGCATGTTCCAGTTGGTTTCCGAGAACGGATATTTCGTCCAGTCGTTCCAGAAGGTCGAGCTCGGCAGCACGGTGCGCTTCACCTTGATGCCGGCCTCGCGCAGTTGGGCCGCGATCGCGTCCGTGGTGTTCTTGTGGTAGTCCTCGTCGTTGCTGATCAGCTCGTGTTCGAAATCGATCACGCCGGCTTCCGTCAGCATCTGCTTGGCCTTGGCGATGTCGCGCTTGATCTTGGGCAGCTCGACATATTCGGGATGGATCGGCGCGACATGGTGGTTCTCGGCCGGCGTGCCGGCATTGCCGTAGCCGAGCTGCAGCACCACCGAATTGTCGACGGCCAGGCACATCGCCTGACGCACCTTCTGGTCGCCATAAGGCTTGGCGTTGACATTGAAGCGCGACACCACGGTGGCGGCGGTCACGACCTCGGAAGGCGGCGCGCCGACGTCTGCGATGATCTTGACGTAGTCGGCGGTCGTCTCATGGTTGGTCTGAACTTCGCCCGATTCGAAGGCCGAGACCGTTGCGGCCGGATCGGTGCCGTAGTCGATGAACTCGACGCCATCGAGGAAGGCTTCCCCCTGCCACCACTTGCCGGTCTCGCGGCGCTTGTAGACGACTTTCTGGCCGACGTCATAGGAGACCAGCTCGAACGGACCCGTACCGATCGGGCAGTTCTTGAAGTTGGCGCCCTTCTCGTCGAAGCTCTTGTGCACCACCAATGCCGGATAGTCGGTCAGGTTGGGAATGATGGCGATATCGGGTTTGGTGAGCTTCAGCTTGACGGTCATGTCGTCGACCTTGATGACCGACCCCTCGCGCAATTTCTTTGTGCTGTCGTCGACGAGGCTGCCGAGGCGGCCCGGCATGGAGTTGCCTTCCGCGGCCTTGTCGGCCCAGCGGGTGAAATTGTAGATCACGTCGTCGGCGGTGAACTTGTCGCCATTGTTCCACTCGACGCCCGGCCGCACATGCAGCGTGTACTCGGTGGCGTCGTCATTGATGTCCCAGCTTTCCAGGAGATAGGGCGCGAATGTGTACTGGTGGGTGTATTTCACCAGCGGCTCGAGCGCCTGCCGCTCGGCATTGGAGATTTCCGACCAGTCGGCCGTGCGCGGATCCTTGGGATCCTTGACCGACATTGCCACCTTGAGCACGCCGCCTTTCTTTCCCTGCACCTCCTCGGCCTTGGCCGGCGTCGGGGCGGCGAGCCCCAGCAGGCCATAGGCCATGGCCGTCGAAGCGCCGAAGACGCTGGCAAGCGCGAGGAATTCGCGGCGATCGACCTTACCCGACTTGGCTTCTTCGGCCATGGCCAGGATGTGATCCGGAACGCTGTCGCCATTACTCTTGTAGATTGTCATGACTAACTCCCATTGTTGGCTTTCCGCCGATTAACATTCCGCATCCAGGCCATGATGTCAAAGACGGCATGGATTGGGAACATATCGACGAATGTGCAACTTTGGAGGGGGAGCGGTTCGCGTGATAGCGACAGTCTTGGCGCAAAATTGCTAGTGCGCGACGGATTTCCCCTAAATCTCTTCGGGCGATTAAACTGAGACATTGACGCGGTTTGCGACAGTGCCAGCCCTCGCCGGGATGAGGGCCAGCCCATGTCCCTGCTTCAATATTCCTTCTCGTAGAAGATGCCGCCCTTGGCTTCGCCGGCGTCCGTTGCCTCGCCGCGCAGTTTGACGCCGCGCCCGACATTGAGGTCGATCATGGCCTTGCCCGAGCCCGGCTTGTCGCCCTTCTGGATGGTTACATAGGTGCGGTCGTTGAGGTACTTGCCGGCAGAAACCGCCGTGCCGCCCTTCTCGTCCGCGGTGACATCGAGATCATCGACGCCGATCGCGCTGCGCAGGTTTTCGAGCAGCGACGTCGAGCCGCCGACGCCGGCCAACTGTCCGGCGGCTTCGGCCAGTTGCGCGATCTGCAGCGGCGACAGGTTCGACATGGAGCGCCCGAAGATCAACTGCGCCAGCACCTCGTCCTCGGGCAGCGCCGGCACCGAGGTGAAGGTGAATTTCGGATTGGTCGCCTCGCCCGACACCACGATGGTGACGGTGGCGCTGCTCGTGGTCGTTGTCGCGGTCAGGTTGAGATAAGGCACCAGCGAGCCGGAAAAACCGACCGTGCCCTCGGTGAAGGTCAGCCGCTTTCCGAGGATCGACAGCCGCCCGCGTTGCAGCGTGAAAGTGCCCACCGCTTGCGGCGAGGAGGCCGGACCGGTCAGCCTGAGCGAGCCGCCGAGTTCGGCGTCCACCCCTCTGCCCTGGATGAAGATCTGGTTCGGGGCGTTGACGGTGACGTCGAGCGCCAGGCCACTGCCGCCGCTCTTGCCGCTGGTCGTGGCCGGGCGCAGTGCCTTGTCCTGCGCCCTCACCGCGCCGGGCGCGTTCTTGTGCCTAACGTCGAGGGCCGAGAGCGACCCCGGTAATTTGTCCGGAACGGTGATGACGGTCTTGGCGAGGTTGACGGTGCCGGCAATCACCGGCGCCGACGTCAGCGGTCCCTTGATCGTCAGGTCGCCGCCAAGATTGGCGGTGACCACCCGCCCATCGGTGTAGCGGCCGTCGGTGAGCTTGATCGACAGGTCGGCCGGGAACCCCTGCGCCGGATTGATGCCGACCGTGCCGCTGGCCGACAGGCTGCCGCGCGTCGACAACGTCCCGGTCAGGCGGTTGATCCTGGCGACACCATTGCCGATCGCGATTTCGGCTGCGATGTCGTTGACGGCAAGCCCGGAACGCGCGTCGAGCAGGCGGGCGCCCGACGTGCTGATGCTGCCGCCGATAACGGGCGATGTCGCGGGGCCGCGCACCTGCACATTGACATTGGCGGTCCCCGTCAGCGACAGGCCTTGCGCGGCGAGCTTCTGACTGAGGATGCCGAACGGCACGGCGCCATTGAAGTCGAGCGCGAGCGCCGGCGTGCCCGATGTCGTCACCGTGCCGCCCCCCTTGAGGCCAAGGCCGGCTCCATCGCTGACATTGGCGTTGAAGGTCAGCTTGTTGCCGGCAAAGGTACCCGAGGAAGAAACACTCACTGCACCGACACCCGCGCCGCGGGTCTGCGAAGTCTGCACGCCGGTCGCGTCGAGGTTGAACGCCGCACTGGGGCTGGCTGGCGCCCCGGTGACCTTCACCGTGCCCGAAATCGAACCGGCGGCATCGAGACCCCGCGAGAAACTGTTGGCAAGCGAGATCGGCACCCGCGCCAGCGCCGCATTGATGTCGAGCGCCTGCCCGATCTTGCCGGTCACCGTCGCCGTGCCGCCGCCCAGGTTGAGCACCAGCCTATCCAGCGTTGTCGTGCCATTGGCGATGGTGACGGTCGAAGCCTGCGCGATGGCGGCCTTTATGCCCTGGACGGTCGCCTCGCCGGAAGCAAGCTCTATGATCGCCGTGCCGTTGGCGGCTTTTACGCGGCCCACGGCCTTTGCCGGTATTCCTTTCACCGTTGCGCCGCCGGAAAAGCCGGTCCAGTCGCCGTCACGCTTCAGGTCGACGTCGATGCCGCGGATCACCGTGCCGCCCGATGTGACGGTGTCGGCATGGATTTTTCCGGAGATGACTGGCGCGGCGAGGTAATTGGCGATCAAGGCGTCGATCGACACGGCCTTCGCCTGAAGGTCGCCGCGCGTGACCGAGGCGGTCCTCGCCTTGATGGCGACTTGCGGTGCGGCGCCGTTCTTCGAGAATGCAATCGTGCCGCGCACGTCGCCTTCCGCTTTTTCCAGCGCCAGTGCGGCAAGCGGCCCGATATCGGGCAGCTCGAGCGAGATCGTGCCTTCGGGTACGAATTTGTCGTCCAGCGCTAGGTCGCCGGAAATCCTGTTTTGGCCCAGCGACAAAAGCAGGCCATTGATGGCGCTCTTGCCGTCCGCAGTCGCCAGCACCGCACTGCCTTGCAAGGGTTGGCCCGCGACATTGCCTGTCAGTTGCACATTGGCCGCCGGCTTGGCCGCGTCGGCCTTGCCGGTGGCGGTGAGTCTGAGCCCGGTGATCTCGCGCGACGCCACCGAAAGCTTGTCGCTGTCGACAGTCAGCGACAGATCCGGCGCGGTCGCCGGCCCCTGCGCATTCAGCGCAAAGGCGATAGCGCCTCTGGCATCCTTGGACAGCAGCGAAACGTCGCCCAGTGCGCCTTTTATGTCGGCGGCCAGCGTATTGCCGGCAAGACTCGCCTGCCCCTGTGCGGTCAGCGCGCCGGAGGCCAGCGTCAATCCGCTTATGGCGATATTGCCGTTAGGCTCGCGCTTCAGCGTGGCGCTCAGTTGCGCCCGCTCGCCAAGCATGCCGCGCGCAGCGGTCGGCAGGGCCGACGATGGGGCATCCGCCTTCAGCTTGAGGTCGATGGCGCCGTCACGCAACGACACCAGGCCGGCGACCTGGCTGTTGAGCGCGTCGCTTTTAAGCGAGCCGCTGTCGATGGCGACAGCGTCGGCTGACAGGCGCCCGCTGAGCGCGGCCGTGACCTTGCCGGCGATCAGCGGCGCGATGGTGGGATTGTCGAGCCCCACCCTATCCACCGAAACCGTGCCCGAAACCGGCCCGGCGCGGTTCTTCAGATCGAACGCATCCGAGTGCAACGCCAGGCTCAGCCCGTCCACCTTCGCCGGTCTCGTGGCGATCGAGGGCAGGATCGCGGACATATCCAGTCGGGCCCGCGTGCTCTCGCCCGCCACCTTTGCCGACAGCGACCGGACCTCGATCTTGACAGGACTCTCGGCGCTTCCGACCGTGAGCGGCAGGCTTGGACCGGACGAGACGAGGTCGAGGGCGAAATCGCTGGCGCCGTTCGGATTGATCGTGCCGGCGGCTTGACCGGAAACCTTGTCACCGGAGAGCGTCGCGTGGTCGAGGACGACGCCGCCGGCCATGGTGTAGCTGCCGGCCGCGTCGACTGCGAGCTGCCCGAGCCCGGCCTGGCGGGTCTGGCTGGTTTCGGCGCCGGCCAGTTGCACGTTGAACCGGACGTCCGGAGCGGACGGCGAGCCTGTTATCTCGGCACTGCCATCAAGCGTTCCAGCGGCATCGAGGCCGGGCGAAAAGGCGTCGGCAAGGGCAGCCGGCAAGGCGGAGACCTTTGCCGCGAGATCGAGCGTCTGGCCGGCGGTGCCGGACAGCGCCACCGAGCCGCCGCCGACATCGAGCGCCAATTTTTCGATGCTGGTGGTGCCGTCGGCGATGCTGAGCGTCGACGGCTCGGCAATCGCCGCCTTGATGCCGCGAACCGTCGCCTCGCCCGAGGCGATCTCGACGCTGGTGACGCCACCGGCGATCTTCACCCGTCCCGCCGCCTTCGCTGGAATACCTGATACGGTGGCGGCACCGGCAAAATTCGTCCAGTCGCCGTCGCGCTTCAGATCGACGACGATGCCGCCGACTTGGGTGGTCCCCGACGTGACAGCATCGGCCTTGATCGAGCCTGAAATCGCCGGCGCCTTGAGATAGTTGGCAATCAGGGCATTGACGGCGATTGTGCTCGCCGTCACCTCGCCGCGCGCGATCGACGTGCTCGTGGCGTCAATGGCAACCGAGGGCGCGTCGCCACTCTTGGCAAAGCGAATGGTGCCGTTGATGTCGCCGGTCACCGCCTGGCCGGCCAGCGCCGCAAGCTGATCGATGGCAGGCGCAGCAAGAACGAGCGTGCCCAGCGGCATGAACTTGTCATCCAGCGCCAGATCGCCCGACACCTTGTTGTCGCCCAGTGACACCGCAAAGCCGTTGATCGAGCGCTTGCCTTCGCTCGTCACCAACGCCGCCTTGATGTCGAGCGGCTGGTCGTTGACGGCGCCTGTCAGCGAGACATTGGCGGAAGGGTTAGCAATGTCGGCCTTGCCGCTGGCGGTCAGCTTGATCGCCTTCACCGTGCGGCCCGAGGCCGTCAGGCTATCGCTGTCGGCGGAGACAGTGAAATCCGGCGCGGTCATGGCGCCGCTTGCCGACAGGGCAAAATCGACACCGCCCTCGACCGGGACGCCGACCGTTGGCGACAGCACCGAAACATCACCCAGCCTGCCTTTGATATCGGCCAGTATGTCGGTACCTTGCATGCTGGCGGTACCGCTGGCGCTGAGCGAACCGGATGTGAGTTCGATCGAGTTGGCGGCGAACGAGCCCTGCGGATCGCGCGACGCTGTGGCCGAGAACTTCACCCGCCCGCCGAGCACCGAGGCGATCTGCTGCGGGAAGGCGGTCGCCACGGCATCGGCATTCATCTTGAGCTGCATCGACAGGTCGGCGAGTGCCACGGTCGCCGTCAGCGAGGCATTGAGCGCATCGGACCGAAGCGTGCCCTGATCGATGACAATGGTGTCCTTGCTGAGGGAACCAGCCAGGCCGACATCGACCTTCCCAGTGACCAGGGGCGCCAGCGTCGCGACGTCGGTTTTCAGGCCGCCGGCCCCAAGCTTGACGGCAACCGGACCGGTGCGGTTCTGGATGTCGAAACCGTCGGAGTGTATCTGCGCCGCCAGGTCGTCCAGCCGCGTGCCGCCGGCGACGATCGAAACGAAGGAGGCGCCGATGTCGACGATCGGCGCCTTGCCGTCGCCGAACGCCCGGGCGGTGGCATTCTTGATCGCCAGCGTGATCGGCTGCGCCTTGCTGCCGACGCTGATGACCACGGGCGGCCCCTTGGCGGCGAGTTCGACCGAAAGATCGCTGGCTCCGGCAGGATCGACGATACCGGTCGCGGTGCCGTGCATGGCATCGCTATCGATGTTGGCCCGGTCGACACTGATCCCGCCCGCTGACGTGGCGGTGCCCGCCATATCGAAGCTGGTCTTTCCGGCAAACAATGGTTTCAGGTTCTCCGGCAGGAAGCGGGCGAAATCGCCGTCCCCCTTGGCTTCGAGATAGTTGCCTTTGTCGGTGAGCTGATGGCGACCGGTGAGCTGTGTGACGATCCGGTGATCGACAAGGAAGGTGCCGACGCCACTCCAGTTGGCCAGCGGCCCGGTGCCCGAGACGACGATGTCGACCGGCGGCGTGTCCGGCAGGTTGAGCAGATTGGCGATGATGCCGCCGGCCGGTTCCGACGCCTTGAGGTTGAGGTCGAGCTTGTTGTCCGCTGGCGCGAAATGGATCTGCGCGTCGACGTTGCCCTGTTTGCCGTCATGGCGGGTAATGTTGAGCACCGTCTCGACCGACAGCGGTGCGGCGTCGGCCTTCACCGAGGCCTTGGCGGCGAGTTCGGCGATGCCGCTGCCGGCCAGTTGCTGGCCGAGCGCGACTTCCGGCAAGTCGATCTGCCTGATATCAATGGAAACCGGCAGCGTCGTCGCGCCGCCTTGCGCCGGCTGCTGCGTGCCGGCCACCGGCAGACGCGCAAGTTCGATGCGCTCCGCTGCGATGCGGTCGGCGCTGAAGTTTTTGGACAACAGCGTCAGCGGCGACCAGTCGATGGCCACCCTGCGTGCCACCAGCCAGACGCCCTCGCGGTCCTCCAGCACGACATGGTCGACACTGAGCGCGCCCGACCAGATACCGTCGATGCCGCTGACGGTGACCTTACTCTCGTCGCTCGAGGCCACGCGCGAAATGATGCCGGCGAGATTGTCGCGTCCACGCTCGGTCTTGGTCAGCACGAAAAGCGCGCCGATGGCGCCTGCTACCACGATCAGCAGCGTGTAGAGAAAAATACGAAGGATGCGCCAGACCGTATTCATGTTCAAAACGCTTGGCCAATGCCGGCATAGATGCCGAAATGAGGGTCGCCTGGGTCGCGGTTGAGCGGCACGGCGGCGTCGATACGCAGCGGCCCGAATGGCGTCACATAGCGCAAGCCGACGCCGGCGCCCACCTTGACGTCGGAAAAATCGGGGAACGACCTGGTCGATACCGTGCCGGCATCGACGAACGGCACGATGCCGATCGTGTCGGTGATGGCAATACGCATCTCAACCGAGGTCTCGAAGAAGGACAGGCCGCCTATCGGCTGGCCGGTGAAATCCTTCGGGCCGATGCCCTGATAAGCATAGCCGCGCACCGAGCCGCCGCCGCCGGAATAGAAACGCCGGTCGGCAGGCACGTTCTGAAGGCTGGTGCCGACGATCGAGCCGAGGGCGACACGTTCGGCCAGCACGAATTTCGAAGCGGTATCCAGCGACTGATAGGCCGATCCCTCGCCCTTCAGCTTGAGGAAGGCGGCACCGCTCAATGTGTCGTAGCTCGGCTCGGCATAGGCCAACAACCTGAAGCCCTTGGTCGGGTTCAGCCTGACGTCCCTGTCGTCGTAGACATATTGCAGCGGGATGCTGGCGATCAGGTATTTATGTTTGCCAAAGGAATCGTGGATGCGTGAATAGTCGAGCGCCACCTCGGCCGACACGGTCTGCTTCTTGGTCAGTTCATAGGACAGGCCGGTGTTGCCCTTGACCGAGAAATGGTCGTAGGCGTCGGGATGTTCGAGCACGGTCTTGACGCCGGCGAAGAATTTAGATGCCGGCCCGATCACGCCGGGTTTCTCGAACATGATGCCGGCATTGTAGTTCAATTCGGACAGATCATTGCTGCCAATGCCACTGATGGCGCCGTCGATGCGCAGCTTCTCGGCCCGGCCGAACAGGTTGCGATGGCCCCAATATCCTTCCAGCCCCAGCCCTTCCGTGTTCGAGAAGGTGCCGCCCAGCCCGAAATAACGCGGCTTGCGCTCGCTGACCTGGACGCCGATCGGAATGTTGCCCTCGGCATCGAGCTTGTCGGCCTCCTTGAAAGTCACGCTGTTGAAGACCTCGAGCGCCAGCAATCTGTCGCGCGCATCGTCGATCTCCTGCGGCGAGTATTGCCGGCCCCGTTTCAGTCCGGTCATGTATTCGGTGAAGTCGCGGTCGACCTTCTCGGTGCCTTCCACCGTGGTCGCGCCATAGCCAGCGACTGGCCCGGCAGCGACCGTCAGCGTCACATCGAGGGTCGAGGTGGCATGGTCGGCGACGATCTGCCTGCTGGTCACCTCGGCCAGCGGCCTGCCCTGCTCCTTCAGCGTGCGCACGATCAGCGCCTCGGCCTTGAGCACCGCGCCAGACCCGGCGTCGCCGCCTGATATCAGGCCGTAGTCGGCGCTCATCAGTCCAGCGGCGTCACCCTCCAGCCGGATATCGCCGAGGGTGAATTTGGGACCCGCGGCGATGTTGACGACCACGGGAATGGGCTGCGGACCCTTGAATTCGGCGTCCGGCGGCAATTCGTCCAGCGGCTTGCCCTCGATGGCGATGTTGACGACGCCTTCGTAGCGGGCATCAGCGTAGAGCGCCGCCACAAGCTGTTCTCGATCGCTGCGCGCCTTGGCCATCAGACCGAGCGAGCCGGAGACGGGATGGTCTTCGTCGCTCTTCAGCGCCGAGGCGTTCTCGAGCTTTTTTAACAGGTCCTTGTCGGCGTCGGGCGCGGAGATGGTCACGGCGTAGCGCATCGGATCGACGATGTCGGCATCCTCATCGCTCGATGAGCCCCACAGCTTGATGCCGAAGATTTCGAAGGCGGCCGCCGGTCCCACCCCGGCGATCAGCGAGCAGCAGATCATGGCCAGAAGCAGCGCGCGCGAAAGCACGCGCCCTTGCGCGGTACCCCCTGACATCTGCCTTTCATACGCCGGCATTACGACAACCTACTTTACAAACCTAAAATTGGAATGAAGTTCTGAAGCGCTCGTAAAGGGGCCACAATCCAATTGTCTGAAATAGGACGGGCTTGGAATTCACACCTTTTGCGTTGCCGCAAGAATGCGTGATCCCCTGTCCTATGGAGGTACTACCGGCTGTTGGCCGGAAAGGAAACCGTCGGCAGGCGGAACCCTGCCGCGTCCTCATGTTGACAAGCCTGAGTGAAGCTTGAACATGCCCGGACGTCTGCACTGTCTGGAGGGTGTTATGGCAATGCGCGCGGCTCGTGGTCTCCTGATCCTTCTCTTCTTCGCCTGGGCCAATGTCTTAGCCTGGGATAGCGTCGCGCAAGCGGCTGAAGCACGGCGAGTCGCCACGACCGACAATTCGGACTATTTCGGTTTCGACCTCCGGTCCGACCAGAATGTTACGCTCGATCAATGCAAGACCACTTGCCTGGGCGATCCTGCCTGCCGCGCCTTCACCTATAACACCAAGGCCAAATGGTGCTTCCTCAAATCCGATTATAACCAGTTGAAGCCCTTCAACGGCGCGGTCGCGGGCAAGGTCGTCAATATCGACGGCGACCCCGACATCGGCGCGCCGCCGGAACTCGCCTTCTTCCCCAACTGGATGGCTGACCAGGCCCAGCAATACCGCAACCGGCTGCTCGGCCCGGCCTATGACAGGCCGACCGAGGGCATGGCGGCGCTGACCACGGCGGCCGAGCAGGCGGTGCTCACCGGCGATCATCGCACTGCCATGCAGAAATACGAGGCCGCGGTCTCGGTCATGCCCGACGATGGCCAGCTCTGGCTCAACCTGGCGCGCGAAACGCTTGCCGTGCAGCCGGCGGCCAACACATCAGAGGCCTCCACCTTGCCGGCAAACGGCACGTCTGCCGCCTTCAATGCCTACAAGCTGTTGCGTACAGCCAGGACGCGCGCAGAGACGCTGGCGCTCATCGGCTCCGGCCTCGACAAGCGCGACCTCTATCGCCCCGCTCTGCAGGCTTATGAAGCCAGTCTTGCCCTGGTGCCCTCGCCGGCGGTCCAGGCCGACTATTCCGATCTCAAGGCTCGCAAGGGTTTCCGCGTCATCGACCACACCGTCGATGCCGACACCAGCGCACCGCGCATCTGCGTCCAATTCTCCGAGGAACTGGTCAAGACCGGCGTCGATTACGCACAATTCGTCACCGTCGACAACCAGCCTCCCAAAGGCGTTGAAGCCAAGGACAAGCAGATTTGCGTCGAAGGGTTGGAACACGGCCAGCATTATGACGTGACCTTCCGCGCCGGCCTGCCGGCTGCCATCGGCGAAGTGACCGCCGCGCCCGTCGTGCTGTCGATCTATGTGCAGGACCGTGCGCCTTCGGCCCGCTTCACCGGCGACAGCTTCGTGCTGCCGGCCGGCGCGCGCCGCGGCATCCCTGTCGTCACCGTCAACATGAACGCCGCCGAGATGAAGCTCTATCGCATCGGCGACCGCTCGCTGGCCCAGCTCCTGTCCGGCTACCAATTCCTGCATCAGCTCGACAGCTACGACATCTCAAACATTTCCGAGCAGATGGGCGAGCCGGTCTGGGAAGGCCAGCTCGACATCGCCAACGATCTGAACAAGGAGGTCACCACCTCCTTCCCGGTCGACGAGGCGCTGCCGCGGCGCAAGCCCGGCGTCTATGTGCTGACTGCCCAGGCCGTCAGCGACAAGAGCGACGACTACGACGCGATGGCCACGCAATGGTTCGTCGTTTCCGACATCGGCCTCTCGACCTATACCGGGCAGGACGGGCTCAATGTCTTTGCCCGTTCGCTGGGCAGCGCCAAGCCGATAGCGGGCGCCGAACTGACACTGGTTGCCCGCAACAACGAGATCCTCGGCACCGCGACCTCGGATGCCGAGGGCCACGCCGTGTTCAATCCCGGCCTGACGCGCGGCGACGGCGGCATGGTGCCCGCCGTGCTGATGGCCAGGCAGGGCGACAACGACTTTGTCTTCCTCGACATGGCCCGCGCCGGTTTCGACCTGTCCGACCGCGGCGTCACCGGTCGCGCAGCGCCGGGCGCGCTCGATGTCTACGCCTGGACCGAGCGCGGCATCTACCGCGCCGGCGAGGAGGTGCATGTCGCGGCTCTTGCCCGTGACGGCGCCGCCAAGGCGGTCGAAAACCTGCCGCTGACCTTCATCTTTTCGCGCCCCGACGGGGTCGAGGATCGCCGCATCGTCAGCGATGGCGCGTCAGCCGGCGGGCACGCCGTCGATCTGCCGCTCCAGCCAAACGCCATGCGCGGCACCTGGTCGGTATCGATCTATACCGATCCCAAACAACCGGCCGTCGCCAGCCAGATGTTCCTGGTCGAAGATTTCGTGCCGGACCGCATCGAATTCGACATGAAGGCCGACAAGCAGGAGATCGCGCAGGGCGAAACCGCCAACATCACCGTCGACGGCCGATTTCTCTATGGCGCACCGGCTGCTGGCCTCGCGCTCGAAGGCGAACTGACCCTGTCGACCGCACGTGACTGGGACCGCTTCAACGGTTATTCCTTCGGCCTAGCCGACGAGCAGTCGTCGGAACCGACCGTCACCCCGTTCACCGATCTTCCGGTGGTCGGCGAGGATGGCAAGGCAACCTTCCCGGTTTCCGTCGAGCAACTGCCGTCGACCACGAAACTCATCGACGCCAAGGTTACGGTTCGCATGCGCGAGACCGGCGGCCGCGCCATCGAGCGCTCGCTCAACATCGGCATCCGCCCGCAAGGCCACATGATCGGCATCCGGCCGGACTTCGCTGATGATGAAGTGCCGCAAGGCGGCACGGCGAAATTCAGCCTGATCGCCGTCGACCCCGACGGCAAGCGCGAGGCACTGAAAGGCGCGCAATGGTCGCTGGTCAAGGTCGAGCGCAATTACCAGTGGTACCGCTCCAACAACTCATGGAATTACGAACCGGTCACCTTCACCAAATCGATCGCCAATGGCCAGGTCGACCTTAGCGCCGACGGCGAGGCGACGGTGTCGATCCCGGTCGACTGGGGCCGCTATCGGCTCGAGGTCGAGACGGCGGATCCGGAAGGGCCCGCGACCAGCTATGAGTTCGATGGCGGCTGGTATGTCTCCTCCACCACCACCGAAACGCCTGATGGCCTCGAGATCGCCCTCGACAAGGACAATTATGCCGCCGGCGAAGTGGCCAGGCTCAAAGTCTCGCCGCACTTTGCCGGCGAACTTCTGGTCAACATCGGTTCCGACAAGCTGTTGAAGACCGTCACGGCGTCGGTGCCGGCCGGCGGCGGCACGGTCGACATCCCGGTCGGCGACGACTGGGGTGCCGGCGCCTATGTCACGGCGACCCTGTTCCGGCCTGGCGACGCGCAGGAAAGCCGCATGCCGGCCCGCGCTATCGGCGTGAAATGGCTGAAGGTCGACCCGGGCTCGAAGAAGCTCGCCGTCACCCTCACCCCGCCGGACAAGACCATGCCGCGCCAGCAACTGTCGATCCCGGTCGCGGTCGCCGGCATGGAGCCGGGCAGCAATGCCTATGTCACTGTCGCCGCTGTCGATGTCGGCATCCTCAACCTGACCAGCTACAAGGCGCCGGACCCGGACAACTGGTTCTTCGGTCAGCGCATGCTGGGCATGGAAATCCGTGATCTCTACGGCCGCCTGATCGACGGCTCTCTCGGCACTATAGGCAAGCTCAGGACCGGCGGCGACGGCGCCAACATGCAGGCGCAGGGCAGCCCGCCGACCGAAAAGCTGGTCGCCTTCTTTTCCGGTCCGGTGCAACTCGACGCCGACGGCAAGGCACGCGTCGACTTCGATATTCCGCAGTTCAACGGCACGGTTCGCGTCATGGCCGTCGCCTGGACCAAGGAAGCGGTCGGGCACGCCCAATCGGATGTGATCGTGCGCGATCCGGTGGTGATCACCGCCGGCCTCCCGCGCTTCCTGGCGCCCGGCGACGCCGCCGTCATGCGGCTCGACATTGCGGACACCGACGGCCCGGCCGGCGACTATGCGCTGTCGATCGACACGACGGGCGGTCTCTCGACGGGCGACAAGCCCCTGCCCCAGAAGCTGACGCTGGCGCAGGGCAAGCGCCAAACCCTGACCGTGCCGCTGATCGCCCAGACGGCAGGCAATGCCTCGCTCACCATCAAGCTGGCGCACGCCGATGGCACCAAGGTCGAGCAGACGCTCTACGTGCCGGTCCGTCCGGCACAACTGCCGGTCACCACCCGCATGGTGGTCGACCTCAAGGGGGATGGCGGCACGCTGCGCGTCGACAAGGAGCTTTTGGCGGCAAGCCTGCTCGACGGCGCTTCGGTCAGTGTCGGCGTTTCGCAGGCGGCGGCCTTCGATGTGCCTTCGCTCCTGATGACGCTCGATCGCTACCCCTATGGCTGCGCGGAGCAAACCACCAGCCGGGCGATGCCTCTGCTCTATGTCAACGAAATGGCCTCGGGCGTCGGCATGGAGAGCGATCCCGAGCTGCATGGCCGCATCCAGGACGCGATCTACAAGGTGCTGAGCTACCAGGCTTCGGGCGGCAGCTTCGGCCTGTGGGGCCCGGGCTCCGGCGATCTATGGCTCGACGCCTATGTCACCGACTTCCTGACCAGGGCGCGCGAGCAGAAATATGATGTGCCCGCGCTCGCCATGAACCAGGCGCTGGGCAATCTGCAGAACTCGCTCGGTTACGACCAGAGTGTACAGGACCGCGGCAGCGAGATCGCCTACGCGCTCTACGTGCTCGCCCGCAACAAGAAGGCGTCGATCGGCGATCTGCGCTATTACGCGGACACCCAGCTCGAGGCCTTCACCAGCCCGATGGCCGTTGCCCAGCTGGCGGCGAGCCTGGCGCTGTATGGCGACACGCAACGTTCGGAAGCAACGTTCAAGACCGCGCTGCAGCTCGCCAAGTCGAGCACCGCCTATGACTACTATCGCTCCGACTACGGCTCGGCGCTGCGCGACGGGGCGGCAATGCTGGCGCTTGCGGCGGACTCGAAGCCGGTGCCATCGGTCGTACCGGAGCTGATCAAGCTGGTGACCAGGGAACGCGCCGAGGTCCGCTGGACCAGCACCCAGGATGAATCCTGGATGCTGCTGGCTGCCCGCGCGCTGAAGAAGGGCAATGACTCGATCACACTCACCATCAATGGCGCGCCGCATTCCGGCGGCTATTCCGACAGGATCGACGGCAGCGATCTGGTCGACAGCCCGCTCACCATCGCCAACACCGGCAAGACCCCGCTGCAGGCCGTCGTCACCACCGTGGCGTCGCCGGTGCAGCCCCTGCCGGCCGGGGGTGACGGGTTCACCATCGAGCGCACCTATTACAAGCTCGACGGCACCGAAGCCAATGTGACGGAGGCAACCCAGAACGAACGCTATGTCGTCGTGCTCAAGGTCAACGAACAGAACAACTGGCCTTCGCGCCTTTTGATCACCGACCTTTTGCCGGCCGGCTTCGAGATCGATAATCCCGGCCTGGTCTCCAGCGCCCAATTGTCGAACTTCTCCTGGCTGGCGCAGACCGACGCCGCGCATCTGGAATTCCGCGACGACCGTTTCGTCGCCGCCTTCAACCCCAGTGATGGCGACCACGACCACAATCTGACGCTCGCCTATGTCGTGCGCGCCGTGACGCCGGGCACCTACGCCCATCCGGCCGCAACGGTGGAGGATATGTACCGGCCGCAATATTCGGCCCGTACCGCCACCGGCATGATGGAGGTCAAGGCGCCGTAAGGTGTCGAGGCGGACATGAACGTGAAGTTTGCGCTGCCCCTTATTGCCCAGCCGGGCATTTCTCCCCGTATAGTGACGGGGAGAAAGAGGATTGCATCGACGCTTTCGCCAATGTCCAACGTTGCAGAAAAGGTGCCGACGATCGCGACCGCTCTCTTCTCCCCGTCACTATACGGGAAGAAGGTGTCGGCAGGCGGATGAGGGCAGCGCCATGCTCTCAACAACACTGCTGCGCCGGTCAGCCATCGCTGGAACCTCCTTGGTGGCCGTTATCGCTCTTTCCGCCGCCACCCTGTGGCAGCTCGACCGCGCCTTTCCGCCTCCGCTTCCGGAAAAGCTCACCGTCTCGACGGAAGTCCAGGATCGTGACGGCCAGCTTTTGCGCGCCTTCGCCACGCCTGACGGTTATTGGCGGCTTGAGACCCGCCTCGATCAGGTCGACAAGCAGTTCGTCGACATGTTGGTCACCTATGAGGACAAGCGCTTCTGGGAACACGAGGGCGTCGATGTGCTGGCGCTTGCCCGCGCCGCTGGCCAATTCGCCGCCAGTGGCCACATCGTTTCCGGCGGCTCGACGCTGTCGATGCAGCTTGCCCGCCTGATCGAGCCGCGCGAGAGCCGCAGCCTCGGCTCCAAGCTCAAGCAGATGCTGCGCGCCTTCCAGATCGAGCGGCGGCTGTCCAAGCGCGAGATCCTCGAACGCTACCTGACGCTGGCGCCCTATGGCGGCAATCTCGAAGGCGTACGCGCCGCTTCGCTCGCCTATTTCGGCAAGGAGCCGACGCGGCTCACCGTCTCGGAAGCCGCCCTTCTGGTCGCCCTGCCGCAACTGCCGGAGAAGCGCCGGCCCGACCGCAACCTCGCGATCGCGCACGCCGCCCGCGACCGCGTGCTGACCCGCATGGCCTCGGCTGGCCTGCTCGGCGAACGCGAGGCTGCGCGCGCCGCGCTCGACGATGTGTCTGGCCTGCGCCATAAATTGCCGGCGCTCGCCGCGCACGCCGCCTATGCGATGCTGCCCAAGGCCGTTCCCGGCCAGCCGCTCAAGCTGACGATCCGCAAGAGCGTCCAGGAAGGACTGGAACAGGTCGCGCGCGACGCCGCCGCCAAGCTTGGGCCGCGTCTCTCCGTCGCCATGGTGCTGGCCGATTCCCGCACCGGCGACATTCTGGGCGAAGTCGGTTCGGCCAATTTCTTCGACGCCAGCCGCTCCGGCTGGATCGACATGACAAAGGTCGTGCGTTCGCCCGGCTCGACGCTGAAGCCGTTCATCTACGGCCTTGCCTTCGAACAGGGACTGGTGGCGCAGGAAACACTGATCGAGGACAGCCCGGCCGATTTCGGCGGCTACCGGCCGAAGAATTTCGACATGGGTTATCAGGGCGACGTCAGCATCCGGCAGGCGCTGCAACTGTCGCTCAACGTGCCGGCGATCCGCGTGCTCGACGCGGTCGGTCCCGCGCGGCTGACGGCCCGCTTCCGCCAGACTGGGGTAAATCCGATCCTGCCGGTCAACGAGGCGCCGGGCCTGGCCATCGGCCTTGGCGGCGTTGGAATTACGCTGCGCGATCTCGTCCAGCTCTATACAGGGCTCGCCAATGGCGGCAAGACGCACACGCTGCACGATGGCACCGAGCCGGCCGATGCCGAGCGCACCACCACGACCATCCTCAATGACCAGGCGAACTGGCAGATCATCGACATTTTGTCGGGCGTCAAGCCGCCCGAGGGTGCGTTGCAGCGCGGCATCGCCTACAAGACCGGCACCTCCTACGGCTACCGAGACGCCTGGTCGGTCGGCTTCGACGGCCGCTACGTGCTGGGCGTCTGGGTCGGCCGGGCGGATGCCGCCGCTGTGCCCGGCCTGTCCGGCTATGTGTCGGCCGCCCCGATCCTGTTCGAAGGCTTTGTCCGCTCGGGTCTCGCCACCGTGCCGCTACCGGGCAAGCCCCCCGGCGCCTTCACTCCTCGACGTAGCGACCTGCCTGTGACGCTTGCCCGCTTCGGGGCCGGGTCCGACGGCCTGGTTCAGGCCTCGACCCCCACAGAGCCCGCGCCGACCATCATCTTTCCGCCCGACGGCGCCCGCGTCGATCTCGCCACCAACTCGGCCGACGCCTCGCCGCTGGTACTGAAGCTGCAAGGCGGGCGCGCGCCGTTCCGCTGGCTGGCCAACGGCAAGCCGCTGACCGGCATAGACCGCCGGCGCACCGCGACCTGGCAACCGGACGGCACCGGCTACTCGACCTTGACCGTGATCGATGCGGCGGGACGCGCGGCAAGCGTGAAGGTGTTCGTTGAATAAGACTGCGCAAGCGATTCAGGGGATTGCGCTTCTTCGCCTGAGGTACAGCGCCTCGCGCCCGACCTTCACCGGATATCCGTTACGCCGGAGCGGACAATTTTCCTGTACCGCAAGCTGCTGCTCGGCGCGATGCACTCGGCCGGATTCAAGAACTATGCACGCGAATGGCGGCACTTCACGCTGAATCACGAGCCCTTCGCCAAGCAGCGCTTCGATTTCCCAGTACCAGCCGGATACCATGCCGACCGAATGCACAGCCTTGCTTCGGCACCGCTTGTTCCTAGATAGATCGGTGGGGATTCGCCAGGGGACGTTTGAGGGAAAAAGTTTCTCCTCACCGCGAAATCCGGGCCAAGATTTTCTCCAAAACGACAAAAAAGGCAACATTTAATGCATCTAAATTCTACCAATTCGGTAGATTTGACGTGGGTTCAACGGAGGCAGAAATGACCAAACCTCGTTTCAGGAGACTGCTCGGCGCACTGGTCGCCACGTCCGTCCAGTTCGGCACGCTCGGTTTCGCGTTCGCCGATACCACCATTCTCAACGTGTCGTACGATCCGACACGCGAGCTCTACAAGGCTTATGACGAGGCCTTCGCCGCTCACTGGAAAGCCGAGACAGGGGAAACGGTCACCATACAGCAGTCGCACGGTGGATCGGGCGCCCAGGCCCGCGCCGTGATCGACGGCCTCGACGCCGACGTGGTGACGCTGGCGCTCGAAGGCGATATCAACGCCATCGTCTCCAAGTCGAAAAAGATCAATCCGGACTGGCGCACGAAATTCGAGAACAATTCGGCGCCCTACACCTCGACCATCATCTTCCTCGTCCGCAAAGGAAACCCCAAGGGCATCCACGACTGGAATGACCTCGTCAAGGACGGCGTCCAGGTGATTACGCCCAACCCGAAGACATCAGGCGGCGCGCGCTGGAATTATCTCGCCGCCTGGGCTTATGCCAACGCCAATGACGGCGGCGACGAGGCCAAGACGAAGGAGTTCGTCGGCAAGCTCTATGCCAACGCCCCGGTGCTCGATACCGGTGCGCGCGGCTCGACGGTGACCTTCGCGCAAAAGGGCCTGGGCGACGTGCTGATTGCCTGGGAAAACGAGGCCTATCTGGCGCTCGACGAGTTCGGTGCCGAGAATTTCGATATCGTCTATCCCCCGACCTCGATCCTGGCCGAGCCGCCGGTCGCTTTGGTCGACGCCAATGTCGATGCCAAGGGCACGCGCAAGGTCGCCGAAGCCTATCTGGGCTGGCTCTATTCCAAGGAAGCGCAGACGATCATCGCCAAGAACCACTATCGTCCGGCCAAGCCCGATCTGGTGCCGGCAGAGGACCTGGCCAAGCTACCGCCGATCAAGCTGGTCACCATCGACGACCCACAATTCGGCGGCTGGAAGAAAGCACAGCCTTACCATTTCGGCGATGGTGGTATATTCGACCAGATCTACAAGCCCCAGTAAGCACTCGATATTCAGGACGATATGATCACAGCACCCGCTCGGGCGGGTTGGCGGTTTCGACAGCCGAGCGTCATTCCGGGTTTCGGATTGACGCTCGGCTTCTCGCTTGCCTACCTGACCCTCATCATCCTCATTCCGCTGTCGGGGCTGATCTGGCGCTCTGCGGCGCTGGGCTGGACCGATTTCTGGGCGATCGCCACCGACCGGCGCACCATCAACGCGCTCCGCATCAGCTTCGGCACCGCCTTTGTCGCGGCCGCCGTCAATGTCGTCTTCGGCACGCTGGTCGCCTGGGTGCTGGTGCGCTATCGCTTTCCCGGCCGCCGCATCGTCGATGCCATGGTCGACCTGCCCTTCGCGCTGCCGACGGCGGTGGCCGGCATCGCGCTGACCACGCTCTACGCGCCCAATGGCTGGATCGGCAAGCTGTTGCTGCCGCTTGGGCTCAAGGTCGCCTACACGCCGCTCGGCATCGTCATCGCGCTGGTCTTCATCGGCCTGCCCTTCGTCGTGCGCACCGTGCAGCCGATCATGGAGGAGATCGACAAGGAGGTGGAGGAGGCCGCCGCCACGCTCGGCGCCAGCCGCTTCCAGATCGTCACCCGGGTGCTGTTCCCGGGTCTGGCGCCGGCCATCGTCACCGGTTTCGCGCTGGCCTTCGCGCGCGGCGTCGGCGAATACGGCTCGGTCATCTTCATCGCCGGCAACCTGCCCTACAAGTCCGAGATCGCGCCGCTCCTGATCGTCATCCGGCTGGAGGAATACAATTACCCGGCGGCGACCGCCATCGCCGCGATCATGCTGGCCTTGTCATTCCTCATGCTGCTCATCGTCAACCTGGCGCAGACATGGAGCCGCAAGCGCTATGGCTGATCCGGAGATCAAATCCTACGAGCCGCATCACGACAGCCGCTCGGCGGCGGTGACGGAAAGCCGCCCGGCGCAGGCCGTGCTGATGGCGATCGCCTTCGCCTTCCTCGGCATCTTCCTGCTGTTGCCGCTGATCATCGTCTTCAACGAAGCCTTCGCCAAGGGCGTCGGCGCCTACACCGAAGCGCTTGCCCATCCCGACACGCGCTCGGCGATCCGGCTGACGCTGCTGGTGGCGGCGATCTCGGTGCCGCTCAATGTCGTCTTCGGCATCTCGGCCGCCTGGGCGATCGCCAAGTTCGAGTTCAAGGGCAAGGCCTTCCTGACCACGCTGATCGACCTGCCGTTCTCGGTCTCGCCGGTCATTTCGGGCCTGGTCTACGTGCTTCTGTTCGGCGCCCAGGGGCTGCTCGGCGCCTGGCTGAAGGCGCACGGCATCGTCATCCTGTTCGCCGTGCCCGGCATTGTGCTGGCCACCATCTTCGTCACCTTCCCCTTCGTGGCCCGCGAGCTGATCCCGCTGATGCAGGAACAGGGCAATGGCGACGAGGAGGCCGCGCTGTCGCTTGGCGCCAATGGCTGGCAGGCCTTCTGGTATGTGACGCTGCCCAACGTCAAATGGGGGCTGCTTTACGGCGTGCTCTTGTGCAATGCGCGCGCCATGGGCGAGTTCGGCGCCGTCTCGGTGGTGTCGGGCCATATACGCGGCCTCACCAACACCATGCCGCTGCATGTCGAGATCCTCTACAATGAATACAACGCCGTCGGCGCCTTCGCCGTCGCCTCCTTGCTGGCCGGCCTGGCGCTGGTGACGCTGGTCCTGAAGACACTGCTCGAGATGCGTTACGGCGCCGAGATCGCCGCGGCGCGTGGACATTGATGCATGTCGCCCAAAAGTGGGACCCGGTTTTGGGATAACGGCATGCAGCCACTACAAAGCATGTCGCCCAAAAGTGGGAACCGGTTTTGGGATAACGACATGCAGCCACTACAAAGGGACTGTTGATGGAAGTTCGCGTTGCCAATGTGCGCAAGGAGTTCGAGCGCTTTCCCGCGCTCCATGACGTGTCGCTCGACATCAAGTCGGGCGAGCTGATCGCGTTGCTGGGGCCGTCGGGCTCGGGCAAGACGACGCTGCTCAGGCTGATTGCCGGGCTGGAGCGGCCGACGCGCGGCAAGATCTTCTTCGGCGACGAGGACGCCTCGCAGAAATCGATCCAGGAGCGCAATGTCGGCTTCGTCTTCCAGCACTACGCGCTGTTCCGGCACATGACGGTCTCGGACAATATCGGCTTCGGCCTCAAGGTCCGGCAGGGCTCGACGCGGCCGCCGGCGGCCGAGATCCGCCGCCGCGCCTCCGAGCTGCTCGATCTGGTGCAGCTCTCGGGCCTGGAAAAGCGCTATCCGGCGCAGCTTTCCGGCGGCCAGCGCCAGCGCGTCGCACTGGCCCGCGCCATGGCGATCGAACCCAAAGTGCTTCTGCTCGACGAACCGTTCGGCGCGCTCGACGCGCAGGTGCGCCGGGAACTGCGCCGCTGGCTGCGCGACATCCATGACGCCACCGGCCACACCACCGTCTTCGTCACCCACGACCAGGAAGAGGCGCTGGAGCTTGCCGACCGCGTGGTGGTGATGAGCCAGGGCCGCATCGAACAGGTCGGCACCGCCGACGACATCTACGACAGGCCGAACTCGCCCTTCGTCTATGGCTTCATCGGCGAATCGAGCTCGCTTCCCGTCAAGGTCGAGAATGGCGAGGTCTGGCTCGCCGATCGCCCGATCGGGCTGTCCGCGCCGGACGCCGCCAGCGGCAATGCCACGCTCTACTTCCGTCCGCACGACGTCGAATTGCTGAGCGGCTGCTCTGGCTGCATCGCCGGCACCGTGGTCGCCAGCCGCCGCGTCGCCGGCACCCGCCGGGTGGAACTCGAGATCGGCGGCGAACGCCAGCGCGTCGAGATCGAGCTGCCCGTCGACCATCCCGCCGCGCAGAAGAGCCGGCTAGCATTCCGCCCGGGCCGCTGGAAGCTGTTTCCGGCTGCTTGATATTGGACCGAGCACTACTCCAGCCAGTTCTCGATCTTCAGGTTGCGGATTCGGATGAACTCGCCCGTATTGGCCGTTACCAAAGTGATGCCCATAGCGCAGGCGTGCGCAGCAATAAAAAGGTCGTTATGGCCAATGGGTTGGCCGGCGGCCTCCAGTTCTGCACGAAGGGCGCCATACTCTGCATCCGCCGGAAGATCGAGTGGCAAGACCGGAATCTCGGCCAGCAATTGCTCGACTTTTTTGAGCAGCCTGGCTGATCCCTTCCTGGCACAGCCATATCGCAATTCCGAGGCCACCACGATACTTGTGCAAATGGCGTCGTCTCCCTCGCGCTCCACTGCATTGGCGGCTTTGCCAGCCGGATTTCGGATCATGTCACTGATGATGTTCGTGTCCAGCATAAACCGCATCAAAAAATGTCCTCGGATTCGACCGGCGCATCATTGATTTCGGGAAAATCGTCCTCGGGGCCGAGCGGCGGCTCGTTTGCCCATTGGGCGAGCAACGCGCCGAGCCCAGCTTTGCGGATCGGCTCAATGACAAGGCGGTCGCCTTCACGGCTGATCAGGACCTTCTCGCCGGGGAGCTCGAACTCGACAGGAATGCGCACCGCCTGGCTGCGGTTATTGCGAAACAGTTTCGCCTCCTTCGACGGCCGTGTTGTTGAATGGCGGTGTTGGGGCATGGTTGCCTCCCTTTGTATATGCATATTGTATATGCATGCTGGCCCAGGAATGCAAGGGTAAGAAAGCGTTGGGCGGAACAGAATTCTAATGATAGCGCTCGTGACGACATTTTTTCTTACGGTGGCACCGCGAAACCATTGCAGGTGTCTCGTCGGGCCCGTGGCGCAGGGCTATGGTCGGGCGATTAAGCACTAGACGGAGTCTCATTTCATGAAGCGATTTCTCCTCGGCGTCGTCGCCGTCGCCGGCCTGTTCCTCGCATCTTCCCAAGCCTGGTCTGCCGACAAGCTGCTCAACGCCTCCTATGACGTCGGCCGCGAACTGTTCGTCCAGGTCAACAAGGCCTTTACCGAGAAGCACCCGGGCGTGAGCATCGACCAGTCGCATGCCGGCACCTCGGCGCAGGCGCGTGCCATCGCCGAAGGGCTTGGCGCCGATGTCGTCACCTTCAACCAGGTCACCGACATCGACTTCCTGGTCAAGAAGGGCCTCGTCTCGGCCGACTGGCAGAAGGATTTTCCCGACAACGCCTCGCCCTTCTATTCGCTGCCATCCTTCCTGGTACGGGCGGGCAACCCCAAGCACATCAAGGATTGGAGCGACCTGGTGCGCGACGACGTGCAGGTGATCTTCCCCAACCCGAAGACCTCGGGCAATGCGCGCTACACCTATCTGGCGGCTACCGCCTACGCCAAGGAGGCCTTCAAGGGCGACGACGCCAAGGTGAAGGAATTCATCACCAAGTTGTTCAACAACGTGCCGATCTTCGACACGGGCGGGCGCGCAGCCACCACCACTTTCGTGCAGCGCGAGATCGGTGACGTGCTGATCACGTTCGAATCAGAAACCCGCGGCATCCGCAAGGAGTATGGCGACGACAAATTCGAGCAGGTCACGCCTTCCGTCAGCCTGCTGGCAGAATTCCCGGTGGCGATCGTCGACAAGGTCGCCGACGAACATGGCACGCGTGATCTGGCCAAAAGCTATCTCGATTTCCTCTATACGCCCGAGGGCCAGGACATCGCCGCTGACAATGGCCTGCGCGCCCGCGATGCCGCTGTCGCCGCCAAGCACAAGGCCGACTTCCCGGACGTGCGCCTGCTGACGGTGGAAAACGTCTTCGGCGGCTGGGGCAACATCCAGAAAGAGCATTTCGCCGCCGGCGGCCTGCTCGACCAGGCCTATGGCAACCGATAAGGTTTTCGCGGCGCGATAGCAGGTTGGGATAAGCAAATCAGGAAAGCCGGCGCTTTGCCGGCTTTCTCCGTTTGCGGCAAACATTGGCAGATACGACGCCTGCCGCGCACGAGGTTACGAAGAATCAACGCGTTTGCGCCTAATGTGCCGGCAAATCGGCTTGTTCGCGAAACGGCAGCGCTCCACAAGCCCCGTCATCATTTGCACACAAACAGCCGCCAGATGCGGGTTGTTGGGGCTTCATGGGTTGACTCGGGCATGCTGACAAAAAAAGGCAAATACGGCCTCAAGGCCCTCGTGCATCTGTCCGGCTTGCCGGTTGGCCAATTGGCCTTCGTCAACGACATCGCGGTCGCCAACAACATCCCCAAGAAATTCCTCGATGCCATTCTGGGCGAGTTGCGCAATGCCGGCTTCGTCCAGAGCCGCAAAGGCAAGGAAGGCGGCTATCGCCTCGCCCGCCCGGCCTCGGAGATCAAGATCGGCCATGTCGTGCGTGTGCTGGACGGGCCGCTGGCGCCGATCCCATGCGCCAGCCGCACGCAATATCAGCGCTGCGAGGATTGCGACGAAGCGACGTGCCAGGTCCGGCACATGATGCTCGAGGTGCGCCAGGCAATCGCCGAGGTACTGGACAACCGCAGCCTTGCCGCCATGCGCGACGCCGACAATGATGATTTTCCGGTCGAGTTGACGTCGCAGATCTAGACCCTGCGCATGCGCGGCATTTGCCGGCACAAGTCGAATGCCGGCATCGCGCCGATCAAGGTTCAGAACCACCGCGCCAGGTGCACCGCCTCGGCAACAAGTTCGGCGATCGGGTGCGTCGCATCGAGCGTCAGCGCCCGCTCGTCCGCCGCCGGCGGCTCGAGAATCGCGAACTGGCTGTCGACCAGGCTTGCCGGCATGAAATGACCCTTGCGGTTGCCGACGCGCTGCCGCGCCGTGGCCGGGTCGATCTCCAGGTAGAGGAAGAGGATGTCACGGCGGAAGCCGCGCAGTCGTTCACGATAGCTTCGCTTCAGCGCCGAACAGGCGGCGACAACGCCCTGCCCTTTGCCGGCCGAGGCCGCGATGCGCTCGCCAATCGCATCGAGCCATCCCTCGCGCAAAGTGTCCGTCAGCGGCTCGCCTCTGGTCATGCGGGCGACGTTTTCCGGTGGATGCAGCCGGTCGCCTTCGATGAAGACGGCGCCCAGACTCTCTGCCAGCGCCATGCCGACGGCCGACTTGCCGCAGCCGGCGACGCCCATCGCCACGATGACCGGCGCCGGCCCGCTGGCACCGGTCGGCGATTGATCTGTCCTTTCCGCCACGATGGTCTAGCGGCTTGCCGGCGCGCGGCCGTAGAGCAGCAGCATGGCGACGATGACGACGCCATAGATGATCTGCCTACCCGCCTCCGGCATCTGCATGACCGACAGTATGGATTGCAGGAGCGTGATCAGGATGACGCCGGCGACAGTGCCGAGATAGGAGCCGCGCCCGCCAAGGATCGAGGTGCCGCCCAGCACGACAGCCGCGATCGACGGCAGGAGATAGGCGTCGCCCATCGACTGCGCCGCCTTGGAGGCGTAGCCGGCAAGGAGCACGCCGCCGAAGGCGGAGAGCCCGCCGGAGACGGCGAAGGCGATCATCACCACGCGCCTTGTATCGATGCCCGAGAGATAAGCGGCACGCTCGCGGTTGCCGATGCCGTAGACGGTGCGGCCAAAGCCCGTGCGGGTCAGAACGAACACCATCGCAGCGCCGATCAGCGCCCAGATGATGACCGCGTTGGGAACTCCCGGAATGGCAAAGCCGGTGGCCAGGTAGCGCATGGCGCCGGTGGCCGAATCCTGGGGCGAGAACCCGCCGGTGTAGACCACCATCAGCCCTTGCGCGACGGCGTTGGTGGCGAGCGTGATGATCATGGAGGGAATGCGCAGATAGGCGACGCCGATGCCGTTGAGGATGCCGATCAGCACCCCGCACAAGACGCCGAATGGAATGGCCAACGCAACCCCGGCCGGGCCATACGCGGCCGCGGCGCAAGCCATCATCGCGCCCGCCGCCACCGACCACGGCACCGACAGGTCGATCTGGCCGAGCAGGATGACCAGCATCATGCCGGTCGCGATGACGCCGAGAAAAGAGGCCACCTTGAGCTGCTGCAAGAGATATTCAGGCGACAGGAAGCTGCGCGAATAAAGACTGCCCAGCAGGAGCAGGACCACGATGCAGGCAAAGGCCGTCAGCACCGCGGGATCGGCGCGGCGGATGAATTTCGGCATGCGTCCGGCGATGCCGCCCAATGTCGTCTCGCTCACAGGAACCACTCCAGCCGGTTTCGGACCCTAAACAGGGCGAAGGCGCCGAGGCTGACGGCGATCAGCAGGATAACGCCCTGGAACAGCGGCTGCCACAGCGGGTCGAAATCGAAGACGAACAACAGATCGCCGATGGTGCGGAAGGCGAGCGCACCGAAGATAGCGCCGACGGCACTTCCCTTGCCGCCGAACAGCGAGACGCCGCCCAGCACCACGGCGGCAATGGAAAACAACGTGTAGGAGTTGCCGCTGGCATAGGCCGCTTCGCCCGTATAGGTGAAGAACGTCAGGAACAGGCCGCCGATCGAGGCCAGCAGCCCCGCCAGCGTATAGGCTGCGAACTTGCCGCGCCGGATCGGCACGCCTGACATGTAGGCCGCCATTTCCGACGACCCTGCCGCATAGGCCGCGCGGCCAAGCACCGAGCGGCTGAACGGCACCCAGATCACCAGCACGACGGCCAGGAGCACAACCATGCTGGCCGGCACCACGTCAAACACACGGCCCGTCAGCGCGTCGGCCAGGCCCTCATTGACCGAGCCGCCCGGGAACGGCCGCAGCAGCAGCCCGATGCCATAATAGACCGCGCCGGTGGCGATGGTGGCGACGATCGGCTGTAGCCGCCCGTAGATGACGATGGCGCCATTGATCGCCCCGCACAGCAGTCCGACGGCCAGTACCGCCAACACGCCAAGCGCCGTCTGCATCGGTGTGCCCACCACCAGCCAAGAGGCCAGGCAGTTGGTCAACAGGAAGATCATGCCGACGGAAAGGTCGATGCCGGCGGTGATCACCACCAGCGTCTGCGCCATGGCGACGAAGGCCAGCAGCACGCCCTTGTTGGCCGCCGTCTGCACGACATTGGCGGTGAAGCCGGCCGGATGGTTCGCGGTGTAGATGACGAACATGACGATGAAGATGCCGAGCGCCAGCAGCGTTCCGCGCTGCTCCGCCAGCCAGTAGCGCCAATCCTTCACGCCAAAATCCCTTTCACGCATTCGCTCCCCGGTTCACCGGGCTATCCCCGCCAGGCATGTTGAGCGCGCTCGATATCAGCGCCCGCTCGGTGATTTCGGCGCCGACCAGTTCGCGCTTGACCGCCCCGTCGTAGAGCACCAGCACCCGGTCGCAGCAGCCGATCAGCTCGTCATAGTCGGTCGAATAGAACAGGATTGCCGCCCCCGCGTCCGCCAGCTTGCGCATCAGTTGATACAGCTCCTGCTTGGTGCCGACATCGATGCCGCGCGTCGGATCATTGAGCAGGATGATACGCGGCTGGCGCATCAGCCATTTGGCGATGACGACCTTCTGCTGGTTACCGCCCGACAGCGCGCCGACCGGAATGTCGAGGCCGGCCGTCTTGATCGCCAGCAGGCCGACCATGTCGTCGATAAGCCGCTGCTCCGCGGCGCGGTCGATGATGCCGCCCTTCGACAGCCGGTCGAGCGCGGCGAAGGACAGGTTCTCGCGCACCGTCATCGGCAGCATCAGGCCTTCGGTTTTGCGATCCTCGGGAATGAGCGCCATGCCGATGCCGTTCTCGCGGGCAGCGGCGGGGCTGGCGATGCCGACCGGCTTGCCGTCGACCAGGATCTGGCCGCTGAGGCCACGCAGGACACCGAAGAAAGCGAGCAGCAATTCGCGTTGGCCCTGTCCGTCGAGGCCGCCGAGGCCAACCACCTCGCCTGCCCTGACCGACAGCGAGATGTTGTGCAGGCGATCCGTCCAGGAGAGCTTGCGGGCTTCGAGCACAGGCGCGGTGACGGCCGGCGCAAATGTCGGCTTGGGCGGGAAGATGTGGCTGTATTCGCGCCCGATCATCAGTTCGACGACTTCACTGTCGCTCTTCGAGCCGGCGGGATAGCTGGCGACATTGCGGCCGTTACGGAACACGGTGCACTGGTCCGCCAATTCGGCGATCTCGTTCATGCGGTGCGAGATGTAGAGCAGCGCCAGCCCTTCCGAACGCAGCCGCTTCAGCACGGCGAAGATCTTCGACACATCCGCCGCCGTCAGTGCCGAGGTCGCCTCGTCGAGGATCAGTATGCGCGGCTTCCTGGCCAATGCCTTGGCGATCTCGACCATCTGCCGGCGCGACAGCGGCAGGTCCTTGACCAGTGCCAGCGGATGAATGTCGGATGCTCCCGCACGCGCCAGGGCGTCCTCGGCGATGCGCCGCTGCGCCTTGCGGTCGATCATGCCGAAACGCTTCGGCGGATCGGATATGACGATGTTGTCGGCGACGCTGAGTTCGGGAATCAGCGACAACTCCTGGAAGATGCAGACGATGCCGGCCTTGTTCGCGGCGCCCGGCGAGGCGAAGGTCGCCTCGCGCCCGTCCAGCAGCATGCGGCCTTCGTCGGGCGCAACGACCCCCGCCATGATCTTGATCAGCGTCGACTTGCCGGCGCCGTTTTCGCCAAGGATGGCGTGAATGCTGCCGGCCTCGACCGACAGCTCGGCCTTCTCCAGCGCCCGCACGCCGCCATAGCGCTTCGATATGCCTTCCATGCGGAAGAGCGGAGCCGCACCGTCCATCAACCCTCCCAGGGCGCTCGTATATTCGGGGACCGGCGCCGCGGGTTGGCCGCAGCGCCGAAATGGCATCCGGCGGAACTACTGGTTTTCCTTGGTCTGGCCCATGATTTCCTGGGCGCTGAAGTTGATGCCGCAGGTCGGGAAGGAATTGCCGACGAAGAAATTGTCGGACTCCTTCGGGAAGTAATCCGTGCCTTCCTTCATGCCCGGATCAGAGGCGACAGCCAGCGGCAGCTTCACCTCTTGCGGCACCACCTCGCCTTCCAGCGCCGCAATGGCCGCCTTGATGGCGACGGCGACCTGGGCCGGCCCCGAGCCGGCGGAGGTGCACTTCAGGCCGTCGGCCGAATGCGCCGCGCAGAACTTGCGGAAACCGTTCTCGGTTTCGCCGCCGAACGGCACGAAGGGATGCTTGGCGTCGATCATCGCCTGCACGATACCGGTGTCACCGCCCTGACCGGTGATGCCGTCGAAGGGACCATTTGTGGCGATCGCATCCGCGGTCACCTTCTGTGCCACGCCGTCGTCCCATTTGCCGGCGACTTCGGTGACGTCCCATTTCTTGCCGGAAGCGTCGAGCACCTCATGAATGCCGTTGTGGCGGTCTGTATCAACGGAAGTGCCGGCCACACCGCGCACTTCGAGGATCTTGCCGCCATTCGGCACCTTGTCGACCAGCCACTTGGCCCACAATTCGCCGAGGCCCTTCTGGTCGACATTGACATTGATGGCGTCCTTGGTGTCGAGAATGTTGTCGAAGGCGACCAGCACGATGCCTGCCTGTTTGGCGCGCTTGATGACCGGGCCGAAGGCGGTCGGATTCTGTGCGTCGGTGACGATGGCGTCATAGCCGGAATCGATGAAGTTGTTGATCGCCGAGATCTGCGCCGGCACGTCCTCTCCGGTCGAGACGACCTTGAATTCCTTGATCTTGGCCTTGACATCCGGCTGGGCGGCATAGGCCTTTGCGGTCTGCACCATCTGGATGCGCCAGGTGTTGGCGATATAGCCATTGGCGAAGGCGATACGGTATGGGCCTTCCTTCTTGGGATATTTGAAGAATTTCGTGTCCGCGCTCCAGGGCGCGAAGCAGTCCGCTTGGGCGGCCGGGCCCGGCACGATCTCGGGGCCGGCGGCCATGGCGGCCGAGTTGAGCATGACGAATGCGCTGGCGGCAATGATGCCACCTACCAGTGACTTGATCATCGATAATCCTCCCATTTTGTAATTCTGATGTCGTTTCGCGATGTGAATTTCGTACGGTCGGCTCCGGCCCTCCTGCCTTGTCCTACCTGCCTTTCCGATGGCCAATGGCCTATGCGATGCCTCCTCCCCGTTGTTCCCAGGCTATTGGGGAAAATAGCATATTATCCATAATAAACAAGAATTAGTTGTCGCTTATGTATAATAGACAGGCTCCGTGCCGTTGCATTCTCTTCCCTGTCCGGTAGGAATGGTAGCGCTACCAAGAGTGCTGTGTAAAGCGCCCTTTCTCCTGATCGCGAAAGTGTGTTCAGCGGGCCGTGCTCTCGCGGCGTTTGAGTTCGAAACCGAGATCCACGACGCGCTGCTGCGGAGGCTCGCCTGCTATCGCCGCCAGCGCCATAGCCACCGCCCGCCGTCCGATCTCGTAGCGGGGCGTGCGGATACTGGTGACGGAGGGAAACGCCACCTGCATCATATCGAGATCGTTGAAGCCGACGATGCCGACCCTCTTGGGTACACTGATCGAAGCGCGATGACACTCGAACAGCGCGCCTAGCGCGATGTCGTCATTGTTGCAGAATACGCCGTCGAGCGTCGGCATCTTGGCCAGCGCGCCGCGGAAAAGTTCGCGCCCCAGCGTTACGCTGGACGGCACCGGCGTGGTGGTGATCAGGCGTGGATCGAACAGGCCGGCTTTCTCCACCGCCATGCGGTATCCTGCCAGGCGTCGCTGCGAGCGCGGATCCATGCGCGCGCCGATGAATCCGATGCGACGGTAGCCCGCCTCGATCAGATGCTCGGTCGCCGCCCTGCCGCCGTCCAGATGCGAGAAGCCGACCATCATATCCACCGGATCGGGGCCGGTTTCCATGACCTGCACCACCGGGCAGCCTGCGTTCTCCAGCAATTTTCGCGAGGCCGGCGTCTGGTCGATGCCGGCCACGATCAGCGCCGCCGGCCTTTGCGGCCCGAACACCTGCAGCAGCCGCTCTTCTTCAAGTCCGGAATAGTGGGTGTTGCCGAGCTGGATGCGGAAGGCGCTGTCAGACAGGCTGTCATAGATGCCACGCACCACCTCCGCAAAGACGCTGTTGGTAAGCGACGGCACCAGCACGCCGAACACCTCGGCCCGGGCCGAGGCCAGCGCCCGTGCGTTGGGATCCGGCACGTAGCCCAGTTCGTCGACGGCGGCGTGGATCTGGCGACGCAGGTCCTCGGAGACCCGCTCCGGCTCGCGCAAGGCGCGAGACACGGTGATTGCGCCTACGCCGGCCTTGCGCGCGACGTCGGATATGGTCGGGCGGCCGCCGCCTCGGCGCGAGCGCGGCTTGATCAAGGACAGGCTCCATGCGGTGCGTGGCCGCCAAGGCGCTGCCGCAATACGATCGACGTTGCTGTCGCCATTTCACCAGCCTGTGCCGCACCACTCGCCTCTGGCGTCGCGCAGCCCCGGCCCGTTGTCAAGCCGAGGCGCTTGCGGGCGAGTGCTTCCGCTCTGCCTCAGGCCATTGCCGTCGCGCCGCGTCTTGCCTTCCAAAGCACCAGCACCATCATCAGGATGTTCAGCAGGTTCCAGGCGATGCCGTTCAGGAATGCGGCGGCGTAGGAGCCGGTCAGGTCGTAGATCCAGCCCGACATCCAGCCGCCGATCGCCATGCCGAAAATGGTCGCCATGATGACGATGCCGACGCGTTGGCCGGCCTCCCTGGCGGGCATGTATTCCCGCACGATGATCGCATAGCAGGGCACGATGCCACCCTGCGACAGGCCGAAGACCAGCGAAACGATGTAGAGCGAGGCAAGCCCGTCGAAAGGAATGTAAAAGAACAGTGACAGGCATTGCAGCACCGAGCCGATAAGCAGGGTCTTCACCCCGCCGATGCGGTCGGCGACGAAGCCCGAAGCCACGCGGCTGACCACGCCGGCCGCCATCATGATCGACAGCATGTCGGCGCCATGCGCGACGCCGTAGCCAAGATCCATGCAGTAGGCCACGATATGCACCTGCGGCATCGACATCGCCACGCAGCAGCCGAGACCGGCAATGACAAGCAGCACCTGGAGTGCCGTCGGCGACAGCGAGATCGGCTGCACCAGCCGGCTGCCTGCGGAACCGGCAACCGCGATCGGCGCGCCGCGCCGCAGCATCAGCACCAGCGGCACCATGGTCGCCAGGCAGAAGAGGCCGATGGCCACATAGGTGAAGCGCCAGCCTTCCGCTTTCATCAGGGGCGGCATGACGGTAGGCCAGATCGTTCCGGCGAGATAGCTGCCGGCCGCGGCCGCCGCCACGGCGACACCGCGCCGGCGGTTGAACCAGTGCGAGATGTCAGCGATCAGCGGCCCGAAGATCGCCGATGTACCGACCCCGATCAGCAGGCCCTGGGCGAGCGTGAATTGCAGGATCGAGGTCGACAGCGCCGCCAGCAGGAAGCCGGCAACCAGCGCCATCGAGGAAGCAAGCGCCGGGATCCAGTAGCCGACACGGTCGATAGCGCGCCCGACCAGAACGTTTCCGGCGGCAAAGCCGACCATCGTCGCAGTATAGGGCAGAGCGGCGTCGGCCCTGTCGACGCCGAACTCGGCCTGCACGGCCGGCAGCACCACGACCACGGCCCACATGCCGACGCCGCCGACTGTCGATAGAAGCGTCGATACCGCCAGCCGTATCCATGCATGCGAGCTGTCGACGACGGCACTACCGGCTGCTGGTGAGGAGAAGATCGAGGCCAAGCTGTTTCCCATTCCGTCATCGACATTGACCATTGTCGCGGTCATGCGGCCTAGCGGCCGACGGTCCTTTCGCCACTATCGGCGCATTCGCCGCGCCGAGCAGCGCCACATGGGTAATTCCATGGTTCCAGAGTTCGTCGGTTCCGGGCTCACCGGAACGTGCGACGACGAAGGACGTTCTGCAATCAGCTCAACGCGAAGGAGATTGCCATGACCGCAAAACGGAAATGGTCGGCTGAGGTGACCGAGCACAGCAATGCCATGGATCTCGAAGACCATGTCTTCGAATCCCATGACCCGAAGAAGATCGCGGCTTCGCTCAAGCGGTCGGCCGAACACAGCGACCGGCGCAAGGCCGAACCGTTCCAGTCCGCCATGTCGATGCTGAACTTCTACATCAACCGTGCCGGCAAGAACCTGCCGGCGAAGCAGAAGAAGGTGCTCGATGACGCCAAGGACGAACTGCGCGCGGCGTTCGGACGTGAGAAGGAAGGGTAGGCAGAAAGCCGCGTAACGGGTTCCTGGAACGTCTTATCGTGACCTGATCACGCCGTCTGTGTTGGCGAGCAGCTTGCGTACCGCGGCACGCGCCGCGTCCGGCCGCTGCAGGCGGATGTTCTTCTCGATCGCCTCGTGCATCTTCTGTGCGTGCTGCAAATCGTCGAGTTCCCGCGTCGTGTAGGTGAAGAGATGGTCGAAGGCGGATTCGATCAGCACCCCGAGCGGCACCAGCAGATCGTTGCCAGACGCCCGCAGGATCGCGAGATGAAAGCGCGTGTCGGCGCGGGTCCGTTCCTGCAAGCTTTTCGCCTCGCCCATATCCCGGCAGGCCTCGCTGATCTCCGCCATCTGCTCGTCGGTCCGCCGCATGGCGGCAAAGGCGGTCGCTTCCGGCTCGATGATGTGGCGGAACTCCTGCACCGTCTTCAGGAACACCTCTCGGTCGGGCGACGTCGCGTACCAGGCCAGCACATCGCGATCGAGCAGGTTCCAGCGCTCCTTCGGCTCGACCCAGCTGCCGATCTTGGGGCGCGAGGCGAGCAGGCTCTTGGCCATCAGCATCTTGATCGCCTCGCGTACCGCCGAGCGGCTGACGCTGAAGGTCTCCGACCATTTGGCTTCGTTGGGCAGGATGGTGCCCGGCGGATAGTCGCCACGCACGATCCTGAGCCCGATCTCGCTGGCCAGCGAGGTGTGCACGCTGGAGCCCGGAATGCGCGCCGCATCGGTGCGGCGAACGCCGGCCTGACGCTCGGCCGATACCGCTTTTGCCGGCGATTTTTCCTTGTTCGGCTTCGCGTCCCGCATACGCTCCAGAAAGTCCGGATTGAGCAGGGTGTCAAGCACGGCAAGCGGGTTCACCCGCAAAGCCGGCTTCTGTGCACAACTCAAAACCCCTGCGGGGCGTGTTTTCAAGCGATCTTCACGTATTTGCGCCAGCTGTGTTCCGGCCGAAAGCCCAACATGTCGCGCGCCTTGCGATTGGACAACAGCGTCTCGAATTCGCCGAGCTCACCCTTGACCGGCACACCGGGATAGAAGCGCTTCAGCAGTTCCGCGGTCGGCAAGTCGGACGAAGTGTCGTCATTGGCAGCGTTGAACACCTGGTAGCCGAGCCCGTCCTTCTCGATGGCGCGCAGCGTGATCTGGCCGAGGTCGCGCGCATCGACATAGCTCCAGGCGATGCGCTTGCGGAAACCGGGATCGGCGAACCATTTCGGAAACAGGGAATATTCGTGCGGTTCGATAACGTTGCCGATGCGCAATGCATAGATGTCGGTACCGTCGCGCTGCGCAAAGGCCCGTGCCGTCTTCTCGTTGACGACCTTGGAAAGGGCATAGCTGTCCATCGGATCGACGTCGTATTCTTCGTCGAGCGGGAAATATTTCGGCGCGCGCGGCTCGTTGGCGAAGACCAGCCCGTAGGTGGTCTCGCTGGAGGCGATGATCACCTTGCGGATGCCGAGCTTCACCGCCGCCTCGATGACATTGTAGGTGCCCATCGCGTTGATGCGGAACACTTCGTTGTCGGGCGTGATCATGATGCGCGGGATCGCGGCGAAATGCACCACGGCGTCGACGGGCTGGGGGCGCAGCGACGGGTCGAATTCATGCAGGCCCGCATAGCTCGACAGCGCGTTGAACACCTGCCCGCTATCGGTGATGTCGGTAATCAGCGTGCGCACCTTGGGATTGTCGAGCGGCTTGGTGTCGATGTTGAGCACCTGGCAGCCCTGCTCCACCAGATATTGCACGACATGGCGCCCAGCCTTGCCGCTGCCGCCGGTGAACATGATCCGCTTCGTCATTCTGGTCTCCACGAAAGCCCTGGGATTATGTGTATTGTCAGACAATATTGCTTTCTGCAACCGCATACGGCTAAAACAGCAGCGACATTATCGATAATCGTAAAACAGGACAGACAGCATGAACACGACCGCAGCGAGCGAGAAGATCGGCTTCATCGGCCTTGGCCTGATGGGTTATGGCATCGCCAAGAACATCGTCGACAAAGGCTATCACCTGACCTTCCTCGGCCGCAAGAACCGCAAGCCGGCGGAGGATCTGGCTAGCCGGGGCGCCCACGAAGCCGCGACCTCCCGCGACGTGGCGGCGGCATCGACAATCGTCTTCATCTGCGTCACCGGTTCACGCGAGGTCGAAGCCATCATTCGCGGCCCCGGCGGTCTCAAGGAAGGATTGAGAAAAGGCTCGGTCGTCGTCGACTGCTCGACCTCCGACCCGGTCTCGACCGTTGCGCTGGCCGCCGAACTCAAGGCGCTCGGCGTCGACTATGTCGACGCGCCGCTCAGCCGGACGCCGAAGGAGGCCTGGGAAGGCACGCTCGACGCCATGGTCGGCGCACCCGAGGCCGTCTTTGCCAGGGTCAAACCGGTGATCGAAACCTGGGCCGGCCGTATCGTCCATATCGGCGACACAGGTGACGGCCACCGCATGAAATTGCTCAACAATTTCGTCTCGCTGGGCTATGCCGCGATCTATTCCGAGGCATTGGCCCTGGCCGAGAAAGTCGGCATATCGCCGGCGCTTCGACAGCGTCATCCGCAACGGCCGCATGGATTGCGGCTTCTACCAGACCTTCATGCGCTGGACGCTGGAGGGTGACCGCGATGCCCACAAATTCACCGTCGCCAACGCCTTCAAGGACCTGACCTACCTCGAATCGATGGCGGGTTCTGCCGGCATCGCCAACCCGCTCGGCAACGCCACCAAGAACGCCTTCGCCGGGGCCTTCGCCACCGGGCCGGCCGAGCAGTATGTGCCGATGCTGGCCACCCATATCGGCAAGGTCAACGGTGTCGACCTGATGCCGATGAAGGATGGAAAGAAACAGACGATTTAAGAGTGAGAAGCGGTCCGCAGCGGATGAAAGGCCAATAGCTGGGCTTTTCGAGCTTCGAACGCCTGCGAAGAGCCGACGAAGGCTACGCATTGCCCAGGGAAAGGCGATCACCAAGCGCCAGCGCCGGTCACCCTCGCCCCCTTCCGACCCTCTCATCGGTATCGGCGAGCAGCTTGTGCACGGCGTTGCGCGCCGCCGCGGGTCGCTGCAAACGAATATTCTTCTCGATCGCCTCGTGCAGCTTCTGTGCCCGCCGCTGGTCGCCGACCTGCTGTGTCGTGAAGACGAAGAGGTGATCGAGCGCCGATTCGATCAGCACGCCGAGCGGCACCAGCAGGTCGTTGCCAGAGGCTCGCAGGATGGCGAGATGAAAGCGCGTATCGGCCCGGATGCGCTCCTGCAGACTTGCCGCCTCGCCCATCTCGCGGCAGGCCTGGCTGATCTCGGCCATCTGCTCGTCGCTGCGCCGCACCGCGGCAAAGGCGCTCGCTTCCGGCTCGATGATGTGACGGAACTCCTGCACGGTCCGCAGGAACACCTCCCGGTCCGGCGCGGTCGCGTACCAGGCGAGCACGTCGCGATCCAGCAGGTTCCAGCGCTCCTTCGGTTCGACCCAACTGCCGATCTTGGGGCGGGACGCCAACAGGCTCTTGGCCATCAGCATCTTGATCGCCTCGCGCACCGCCGAGCGGCTGACATTGAACGTTTGCGACCATTGGGCTTCGTTGGGCAGTATGGTGCCGGGCGGATAGTCGCCGCGCACGATCCTGAGCCCGATCTCGCTGGCCAGCGAAGCGTGCACGCTGGCACCGGGAAAGTGCGCCGCATCGGGCCGGCGCATGGCGGCCGGACGGCGGCCGGCCTGTGCCTTGGTCCGAATGGCTCGCTTGTTTGACTTTTCGTCCGGCATCCACGTTCCAATGCGTCGGCCGTACCTGTTCCGGTCAGGAACTGTCGGTCCGCCGATGCCATTGCCGAAAATTCGAACCTCGGGCGCGCCAAAGCCGGAGCCGCTGCCCCTGAAATGCGTGTCCCCGTTCGTCAGCAGAGCTGGCGGGGCGCCCGCTGGCGAGCGCCCCGATCGAGACGCCTACTTCTGGATGCAGGTGTCGACCGTATCCTTGGTGCATTCGTCGAGGCCGGTGAACACCGGATCGTCGACCTTCTTGCCTTCGATCAGGTCGATCATCACGGACGGCGCCTTGTAGCCCATCTCGAACGGCCGCTGGCCGACCAGCGCGGTGACAAGGCCATCCCGCGCGATCGCCACCTCGTCGCCGATCGTGTCGGCGGCGCCGATGACGAAGTCGTTGCTGGCCAGCTTGTCCTTCAGCGGTCCGACCAGATCGCGATAGGGCTGCGGCGCGCCGAACAGCGGCCAGCCGCCCATGATGCCGAACGCATCGAGCTTGGGGTTGGCGGCAAGGATGTCGGTCATCGCCTGCACGCCCTTGGCGCCGTCGTCATTTGTGAACACCGGGCAGCCAGCCACTTCCGTCCAGCCGCCTTCGCCGGCAAGGGCTGCAAGTCCTTCCTTGCCCGACAGCGCGTCACGCATGCCTTGCGCGCGGCGTAGGATGTTGTCGGCCGCCGGATTGCCCTCGATGGTGCAGATCGTGCCGCCATTCGGCTTGGCCTTCTTGATGTATTCGCCGATCTTCTTGCCCATCAGATAGTTGTCGGTGCCGAGATAGGTCTTGCGAAGTGCTGCGTCCTCCTTGGCAAGGTCGGCATCGACGGTCATGATCGGGATCGACGGGTTGGCGCTCTTGATCGTTTGCGCGATCAGCGGCGCGTTGGACGGCGAAATCGCCATCGCCACCGTGTCCGGCTTGCTCAGCATATCCTGCACGATCTGCGCCTCGCCGGCCTCGTCGGAAGTCGACGCCGGACCGGTGTAGAAGCACTCATATTCCGAGCTGGCGTTTTCCTTGTTCCATTTCTCGCAGCCCTGGTGGATGGCCTCGAAGAACGGATTGTCGAGACCTTTCACCACGATGACGAGCTGCTTCTTGGCCAAAGCCGGCCCGGCGCCCAACGCCATGGCGGCGACGGCGGCGAGCAAAACTGTTTTCCTCATGTCAGTCCTCCCTTGGAAACAGACGGACACGGCGTGCCCGCCACACAGATCGTCCTGATGCGAGATGACAGAAGCAAGCGCTCGTGCCGTCAGGCCAGGCCGATAAGCATTTTCAGATGCGACCAGGCCGGCAACGATGCCGGCACGATCGGTAATCCTCCACCGGTTGCGCCGCCAAACGACGTCGTCAAAGCCGGCATATCTTCCTCCGACGCTCAACTAATAACGGCTTGCCGCCAACGTCAATTGCTATTTGTCCTACAAAACGGATTTTTCCAGAAAAGCAGGATCTCATTCGTCCGACAATTGCCCAAATCTTATTCGTCAGACAATTGACGCCCGTGCAGGCATTTGCGTAAATGACCGCGTCGCTGCTTCCGGGAGGAGCTGGGGGAGCGAACCGAAGCCGTCGCCCCTTCCGGGGACAGACGGCCAGACATGGGAGGCAAAAGGCTGGTGGCGGTTCTCGAACTCACCAACATCTCGAAGCATTTCGGCGCCATCCAGGCGGTGAACGACGTGTCGCTGTCGATCGAGCCCGGCCAGGTCGTCGGCCTGATGGGCGACAACGGCGCCGGCAAGTCGACGCTGGTCAAGATGATCGCCGGCAATTTCCGCCCGAGCCACGGCACCATGCAGATGGACGGCGAGGATCTGATCCTCCACAAGCCGGTCGAGGCCCGCCAGCACGGCATCGAGATCGTCCACCAGGATCTGGCGCTGTGCAATAATTTGACGGCGGCGGCCAATGTCTATCTCGGCCGCGAACTGCGCCGCGGCGTCGGGCCCTTCCGTATCCTCGACTATGCCGCCATGTACAAGCGCGCCGGCCAGATATTCGCCGAGCTCAAATCCGAGACGCGCCCGCGCGACCTCGTCAAACAGATGTCCGGCGGTCAGCGCCAGGCGGTGGCGATCGCCCGCACCATGCTGTCGCAGGCCAAGATCGTGCTGATGGACGAGCCGACGGCGGCGATTTCGGTTCGCCAGGTGGCGGAGGTCCTCAACCTGATCCGCCATCTGCGCGACCAGGGCATCGCCGTGGTGCTGATCAGCCACCGCATGCCCGACGTTTTCGACGTCGCCGACCGCGTCATCGTCATGCGGCGCGGCAGGAAAGTCGCCGACAAGGCGATCGCCTCGAGTTCGCCCGAGGAGGTGACAGGGCTGATCACCGGCGCCATCGAGCAGGTGGTGTGAGAGCGGCAAAACCGGATTTCATTGCGCTGGCGCGTTTCGCTGCCGGCAGGAAAGGTCGATAATGGCAGTCACCCTTGATCAGACGATCGCGCAGAAACAGCACAGCTTTCTGTCGCGGCTGCTCTCCAGCCAGACGTTCTGGGTGGTGATCGCCGTCATCCTCGCCTGTATCTTCCTGTCCTTTGCCACGGATGCCTTCGCCACCCCGAAGAACCTCTTCAACATCACCCGCAACGTCACCTTCGTCGCCATTGTCGCGCTGGGCATGACCTTCGTCATCATCACCGGCGGCATCGACCTCTCGGTCGGTTCGGTGCTGTGCCTCTGCTCGATGGTGCTGGCCGTTACCATGCATGCCGGGTTTTCGATCGAAGTCGGCATCCTGGCCTCGATCGCCACCGCACTCGTCATCGGCGGCTTCAACGGCATTCTGATCGCCTATCTCGGCTTTCCGTCCTTCGTGGTGACGCTCGGCATGCTGTCGATCGCCCGCAGCCTCGCCATGGTCGCCTCCAACAACACCGTCGTCTTCCAGTTCGGGCCCGATCACGACAAGCTACTGGCGCTGGGCGGCGGCGCCTGGCTCTTCGGCATCGCCAATCCGGTGCTCTACATGATCCTTTTGGCGCTGATCACCGGCTTCGTCCTGCGCTGGACCAAATTCGGCCGGCATATCTTCGCCATTGGCGGCAACGAGCATGCTGCGACGCTGACCGGCGTTCCGGTGCGCCAGATCAAGGTCGCCGTCTACATGATCTCGGCGCTGTCGGCGGGAATTGCCGGCATCATCCAGACAGGCTGGCTGGGCGCAGTCACCACCAATCTCGGCAACGGCATGGAGCTGCAGGTCATCGCCGCCACCGTCATCGGCGGCGCCAATCTCGCCGGCGGCGTCGGCACCGCCTTCGGCGCCATCGTGGGTGCCGCCCTCATCGAGGTGATCCGCAACAGCCTCGGCCTGCTCGGTATCAACGCCTTCTGGCAGGGCACCTTCATCGGCGGCGCCATCCTGCTTGCGGTGCTGTTCGACCGCATCCGCAACTTCAGGCGCAGCGATTAAAAGCCTGTCTTCGCCGAAGTGGCGTTCATCCCGGTCCTATCGCTCAGTCTGAAAATCGGCTGAAGCGGCCTGCCGCGAATACCGGCCGTGCGGCTATGCCTTGACGGATACGGAAAACCGGCCGCACAATCCCCAAGCAGGCGAAGGGAGGCCAGTCGCCTGCGGGAGGATATACCCATGACGGAAGCGATCAGGCTCTACTGGGGCCGGTTCGGACATGTTTCTGTCCTGAATGTCGCGAGCGACTTCGTCACCCATGCCCATGTCGAGGCACATCTCATCATCTGGCTGGAAGGCACCGCCGGCGAGATGACCATCGGTCGTGAGACGGTCCTGCTTGGGCCTGGCACGGCTGCCGGCATCAACTCGTTGCAGCCGCACAGCCATGTGCTGTCGCAGGACGGCACGCCTGGCCTGTTCCTCGCCTTCTACATCGACCCGGACTGGGCACGGCGGCGCCGTGACCTGCCATCGTCCGCGCCGCTTTTCGCGCAGGCGTCAATCACGCTCGAACCCTGGCTGCACCAGGCTGCCGCCGGCCTGCTCGATCGTCTGACCGACAATGAGAGCATCGACGATGTCGCCAATTACGAGATCGAGCGCTTCATCGATTCGGTGCTCGATGCCGCCGAAGCTTCAGCTCCGCAGGAACCGCGCGGCCGCGTGAACACCATGCAGGATTTCCGCGTCCGCAAGGCGATCCAGCTGATGAAAGCCAATGTCTGCGAGCGTATCTCCTTCGATGACGTGGCGCGCAGCGTCGGCCTCTCGCGGCCGCATTTCTTCGCTCTGTTCAAGGAACAGACCAGTTTGACGCCCAACGTCTACTGGAACACGCTGCGCATGGAGGAAGCGGTGCGCCAGCTCCAGTGGTCGCATGAGCCGCTGATATCGGTCGCCTGCAATCTCGGCTTCACCACCCAGGGCAATTTCTCGCGTTTCTTCCGCGACCATGTCGGCGTGCCGCCGACGCTCTATCGCGAAGCGGCGCGAGCAGTGTCCTGACGGAGCGGAAACCGGCTATTTTCAGACTGGTTGATACGTGCCCAAGACGCATTGATAAGCACCGCGACCGCGGTCGGCCTACCATCCCAAGCAGAACGTTTGCAAGGGAAAGAGCATATGGCTGATGTCACCATCTCCAGCGTCATCGACGCGCCGGTCGAAAAGGTCTGGGCGCGGATCCGCGACTTCAACGGACTGCCGAGCTGGCATCCGCGCATGGTCGAAAGCCATATCGAGGACGGCAAGGACCCCACCACGATCGGCTGCGTGCGCAACTTCCAGCTGGCCAGCGGCGCACGGCTGCGCGAAAAGCTGCTCGATTTCTCCGATGAGAATTTCCTCGTCAGCTATTCGATCCTGGAAACGCCGCAGCCGCTCACCAACCACAAGGCTACGCTGCAATTGCGGCGCGTCACCGACGGCGACCGCACCTATGCCGAATGGACCGCCAGCTTCGACGCAGCACCCGAAGAAGCCGACAAGCTGGCCGAGGGCATGGGCACCAATGTCTTCCAGGGCGGCTTCAACGCCCTGAAGAGCCATTTCGCCGGCCAGGGTTGAGGAGCGGGCCATGGCGCTGGCATTGCAGAGTTTTGCAACGGTGAAAGACGCCAGCGCGGCGCTGAAAGCCGCCGGCACGCGCTATCTCGGCGGCGGCACGCTCGTCTTGCGCGCCGCCAATGAAGGCGATGTTTCGGTCTCCGGCCTTGTCAGGTCAACCGACCCCGCCTTGTCGGCCATCGCGGTCTCCGGCGGCACGATCCGCATCGGCGCTTCGGTGACCATGGCGGCGATCGCCCGCCATCCCGAGCTCAGCCAGCTTGCCAAGGCCGCGCGTGCCGTTGGCGGTCCGGCGATCCGCAACATGGCGACCGTCGGCGGCAATCTGTTTGCGCCAAGTCCCTATGGCGATTTCGCAGTCGCCCTGCTGGCGCTGGACGCCATCGTGAGCACCAATGACGGCGAAACGCCGATGGAAGCGTTTCTGGCCAAGCGGGACGGGAGCCGCGCGATCGTCACCTCCGTCAGCTTCACGCGGCCGGCACAGGGGAGTTTTCGATTCGTGAAGGTCTCGCGGGTAAAGCCCAAGGGCGTCTCGGTGCTCAGTATCGCCGCTATCCTGGAACAGGCCGGCAACGGCACGATATCCTCGGTGCGGATCGCGCTCGGCTGCATGGCCGACCGGCCGATGCGAGCCAAGACAGCCGAGAAAGCGCTGCTCGGCAGGACGCTGGACGCGGACGGCATTGCTTTGGCTCTGGCTGCCGCCAACGACGGCATCGCACCTATTACCGACCCGATCGCCAGCGCCTGGTATCGCGCGCAAGTGCTGCCGGTTCATCTCGGTCGGCTGCTGCTCAGCTAGTCACATTTCGGGGGCGCGCGCTTGCCCTGCGGGGCAGGCGCGCAAGGAGGAAGAATGGCAAAGGTTCCCGTCCAGTTCACGCTCAACGGTTCTGAGAAGGCCGAATTCGTCGAAAGCGGCGCCACGCTGCTCAACGCCTTGCGCGACAAGATCGGCGACACCTCGCCAAAGGGCGGGTGCCATCAGGGCACTTGCGGCGCCTGCTCGGTGATCGTCGACGGTGAGCTCCGGCTGTCCTGTCTGACGCTCGCCGAGACCTGCAATGGCGCTGCCATCACCACCACGTCGGGTCTTGCCGAAGGCGGCGTGCTGCATCCGCTGCAGCGCGCCTTCCTCGACGCCTTCGCCACGCAATGCGGCTTCTGCACGCCGGGCATGCTCATGGCGGCCAAGGTGTTGCTCGACCACACGCCCGATCCCAGCCGCGACGACGTCGTCGAAGCGCTGTCGGGCAACATATGCCGCTGCACGGGCTACGAGCCTATCATCCAGGCGGTGCTCACCGCCGCTCGCGCCAACTCGCAGAACGCGGCCTGAGGGAAGCAAGATGGAATTGCGCAAAAGCTATTTTTCGGACGTCCGCAAGGATGACCTCAACGAGATCGGCCAGCCCAGGCCCCGCTCGGATTCGCCCGGCCATGTCACCGGCAAGACAGCCTATTTCGCCGACCGCAACTTTCCCGGCATGCTGCATCTGAAGATGGTGCGCAGCCCGCACCACCATGCCCGCATCCGGTCCATCGATACGTCCGAAGCGGAAAAACATCCGGGCGTGGTGAAAATTCTCACCGCCAGGGACGTCCCGCACAATGTCTACACCATCCTGATCCTGATCCAGATCGGGCCGGAGGACGAGACGGTTCTGGCCGACGGCAAGGTGCGCTGGAAGGGCGAGGCCGTGGTGGCGGTGCTGGCCGAGACCGAACGCGCCGCACAGGAGGCCGCGGCCAAGGTCAAGGTCGACTACGAGGTGCTGCCGGCCGTCTTCGACATGGAGGAAGCGCTGAAGGCCGGCGCGCCCCTCGTCAACGAGTATCACGGCCAGAACTACTATCTCTATGACAGCGGCGAGTGCCGCAAGGTGCGCTTCGGCGATGTCGAGGCGGGCTTTGCCGAGGCCGACTATGTCCTCGAACAAAGCTACCAGTCCTCGCCGATCGAGCATGCGCCGACCGAGACGACCGGCTGTATCGTGGCACCGGAGGGCAATGACCGCTTCACCTGCTATACCAACACGCAGGCAATGTTCTTCACCCTCGACAACACGTCGATCATTTTGCAGATGCCGGGCAGTAAGCTGCATTTCGTCGGCGGCACGGTCGGCGGTGGTTTCGGCGGCAAGGTCGATGTCATCGTCGAACCGATCGCGATCCTCGGCGCCAAGCTAACAGGGCGACCGGTCTGTTTTACCTACAGCCGCGAGGAGGAGATGCAGATCTCGTCACCTCGCGCGGCCGAAAAGGTCGTCATCAAGGACGGCGTGATGAAGGATGGCCGCATCGTCGCGCGCAAAGTTACCGGCTACACGGACGCCGGCGCCTACTCCCGCCATTCGCCCTATGGCGCCCAGAAGGGCGCGGGGCACTATCCCGGCCCCTACACCATCCCCAATGTCTGGATCGATACGTACTGCGTCTACACCAACCGCACCCCGTCATCGGCCATGCGCGGCTTCGGCGTCACCATCGGCGACTTCGCACTGGAGGTGCAGATGGACAAGCTGGCACGGCTGATCGGCATGGATCCGCTCGAATTCCGTTTCATCAATGCCTATCGCGACGGCGATATGAAGGCGCATCGCCAGCCGACCGAAGGGGCGGCCCTTATCGAGTGCATGCAGGAAGCCTCGCGCGCCGCCAACTGGCCCGTGGCGGAGAAGTTCATGGCGATGTCCTCCTACGCGAAGGGAGCTTGAGATGGCGATCAGGCGGGGACGCGGCGTTGCCGCGATCAATTATCCCACGGGCATGAACCTCGGCGGCGACCCCACCCAGGCGCTGGTGCATTCGACACCGACCGGCAATTTCATGGTGACCCTATCATCGGTCGATCTCGGCCAAGGCATGAAGCAGATCATGGCGCAGATCTGCGCCGAGACGATCGGCGTGCCGACCGACCGCGTCGTCGTCGACACCGCCGATACCGACACCGGCCCGCACTGCATGGGCACTTTCGCCTCGCGCGGCACACACCGCGCCGGCAACGCCGTCATCCAGGCGGCCAAGGAAGCCCGCCAGGTTATGCTCGAAGTGGCGGCGGAGGAACTGGAGGTGAACGCGTCGGACCTCGAGACCGACGGCCAAGGCAACATATTGGTGAAAGGCGCGCCGCAGAAATCGATCTCGATCTTCGACGTCGCGCTGTCGGCGCATTTCAAGCGCGGCCGCTCGATCTCGGGACGCGGCATGTTCCTGATCCCGCGCTCCTATCCGGAGAAGGAGACCGGCGCGATGAAGCCGTCGACCTGCTACGCGCATGCCTGCACGGTGGCCGAGGTCGAGGTCGATGACGAGACCGGCGAGGTGACGGTGCTGACAGTGAAGAACGTGTTCGAGATCGGCCGTGCGCTGAATCCCAAAATGGTCGAGCAGCAGCTGGTCGGCGGCTCCTGGATGGGCATCAGCCACGCGCTCTACGAAACGACCGAGCCCTATTATCCCAACCGTGACCACGGCGGCACCGACTTCAACCAGTATCTGATGCCAGGTCCCGGCGACCTGGCCGAAACCGAGATCATTGTGCTGGAGCGGCCCTCGGCAGATGGTCCTTACGGCGCCAAGGGGCCCGGCGAAATGTGCGCCAATCCACAGATTCCGGCGGTCGCTAATGCCGTCTTCGACGCTGTCGGCGTGCGCATCGACACGTTGCCGATCACGCCGGAACGCATTTTGCGCGCGCTCAAGGCGCAAGCGACGACCTGAGGACCGACATGCCCGAGGTAAACGCCGAAACGATCGCGACCTCGCCAGAAGCGGTCGCCGAGCGCCTCGCTGTCTCGCATTATCTGGCTGATGAAAGCCTGGCGACGGCCATCTTCCTGGCGATCCGGCTGGGCAAGCCGCTGCTGCTCGAAGGCGCTCCCGGCGTCGGCAAGACGGAAGCGGCCAAGGCAATCGCCGAGCTGCTCGGCCGCGATCTGGTGCGGTTGCAATGCTATGAAGGCATAGACGCCGCGCATGCGCTCTATGAGTGGAACTACCAGCGCCAGCTGCTCGCCATCCGCCATGCCGGCGAGCAAGAAGTCGATATCTACGACGACCGCTTTCTGATCGCCCGCCCGCTGCTGCAGGTCCTGAAGGCGCCGGAGCAGCGTATCCTGCTGGTCGACGAGATCGACCGTTCCGACCACGAATTCGAGGCGCTGCTGTTGGAGTTTCTTTCCGACTTCCAGATCAGCATTCCCGAGCGCGGCACCATCCGCGCCACCGCACAGCCGATCGTCATCCTGACCTCCAACCGCACCCGCGAACTCGCCGAAGCTCTCCGGCGGCGTTGCGTCTATCACTGGATTGGCTATCCCGATGCCGAGCGCGAGGCGTCCATCATCATGCTGCGCGCCGGCGATGTCGCACAGGCAACGGCACGCGCCGTGGCCACAGCCGTGCAGACCATCCGCGCGCGTCCACTCGCCAAACCGCCCGGCATCGCCGAGGCGGTCGAATGGGCCAATGCCGCGACCATTCTCGAAAAAGGTGGCAGTCCATGGCCGGAGGCGTTCCGCCGCGCCATCGGCGTGCTGATCAAGGACGAGGAGGATCTGTCCTACATCGCGCCCGAGCTTGGCCGTATCGTGGACGAGGCGCTGGCGTGAGCCGAGACGTCATTCAGCAACGCTGGCGGAACAGCGCCCCCCTCTGTCCTGCCGGGCATCTCCCCCGCGCCGCAACGCCCTTGCTCAGCTTCGCTCGCCTGCTGCGCCGCTACGGCTTCGCTATTGCCCCGGAACAAGTCTCCGGCTTCATGCAGGCCGTGACCCTGCTGGGCCCACGCTCGATGGCGGACATCCGTGAGGCCGCACTCGCCACACTAGCGCCGCCGCCTGACCGCCGGGACGAATTCGAGGCGCATTTCCAGAGCCATTTCTATGGCAACGCGTCAGCCATGGTCGAAGGCGACGCCGACGAGGAAACGCGCATCAAGGATGATGGCGGTGCCGACGACGAACGGATCGAGGCCGAGCAGAGACAGGAAGGCGGCGAGTTGTTTTCGGCCCTGGAGCAGTTGAGCTCGCGCGACTTCAAGCGCGACCACGACCGACTGACCGCCTTTCGCCGAAAGCTGTCATCGGCCCTGCCCGCCCGACGTTCCTTCCGCACCGTGCGCACCCACTCGCGCGGCAAGCTCGACCTGCGCCGCTCGCTCAGGGAAATTGTCGGCGCCGATGGCGATGTCCCCTCGCCGCTGCTGCGTCGCCGCCAGATCGTGCCCCGCAAACTGCTGCTCTTGATCGATGTCTCCGGCTCGATGAAGCTGCACACCGCCGACTATCTCAAGCTGGCGCATGCCGCCGTGCAGGGTGCGGACCGCGCCGAGATCTTCACCTTTGGCACGCGGCTCACCCGTATCACTACCGCATTGCGCATCCGCGACCGCGACCAGGCGCTGGCGCGGGCAGCAAGCCAGGTCGACGATTGGGATGGCGGCACCCGCATGGGGCCAGCACTGCTCGCCTTCCTCTCGGTGCCACGTTTTTCCGCCTTCGCACGCGGAGCGGCAGTTGTCATCCTGTCGGACGCCCTGGAACGCGGCGTTCATGCCGAATTGGGGACGGCAATGCGCAGGCTTAGCGCCCGCGCCTTCCGGCTATCCCTGGCGACCCCGCTGGCCGGCGATCCGCGCTTCCGCCCGGCGACAGCGGCGCTGCGCGCCATCCTGCCCGACCTCGACGACCTGGTCGACGGCTCGTCGCTGGCCGGCCTCACCGATTTCATCCTGTCGCTCGCACGCCCCGCCCCGGCGGCCGCGACCATCTGGAAAAGGGTATCGTGATGCAGAAAGCCATCGACGCGCATTTCCACATCTGGCGCCAGAAGGACCAACCATGGCTGGTCGGCCCGATGGTGCCGCGCATCTTCGGCCCCTACGAACCGATCCGCCGCGACTATCCGATCGGTGAATTTCTGGCCGACCAAAAAGGGTCGGGCGTCGAAAAAGCTGTCTATGTCCAGACCAACTGGGCCAAGGAAGATTTCGAGAACGAGGTCGCTTTCCTGCAGAAGACCGCTGACGAGACCGGCTGGCCGCACGCCATCGTCGGCTATGCCGACATGACGGTGGACGATGTCAGGCCGCAGATCGACCGGTTGATGAAATACAGGCTGCTGCGCGGCGTGCGCATGCAGCTGCACTGGCACGAAACCCCGGCCTTTCGCTTCGCCGCCTCGGCCGATCAGGTGATCGACTCCAAGGTCCGCGCCAACGTCGCACGGCTGAAGGATTATGGCCTGTCCTTCGACCTGCAGCTTTTCCCCGCCCAGATGAAGGATGGGCTGACGCTGGTCGGCGAAAACCCGGAGACGAATTTCATCCTAACCCATGCCGGCATGCTGACCGGCATGGAACCGGAAACCACCGAAACCTGGAAGGCCGGCCTGCGCACGCTGTCGGCCGCGCCCAACCTCTACGCCAAGCTTTCCGGCCTCGGCACCTTCGTTCACCGCAACGACCCGGCGCTGATCGCCTACATCATCGACAATGCGATCGACATTCTGGGCAGCGATCATCTGATGTTCGGCTCGAACTTTCCGATCGAGAAGCTCTGGACCAGCCACGCCGAACTGATGAAGGCGCACCGCCATGCAGCGGAAAAGCATGGCGCGGCGGCCGAAGCCGACATTTTCTGGAACACGGCGGAGCGGGTCTACAGGCCGGTATAGCCCGTATCTTTTCTCCTCACTTCACCTCAAATTGTGGATCGACCGGGATCTGCATCGCCGTCACCAGATGGTTGGTCTGGCCTGCGAGACCGATGATCGACACCAGCTCGCCATGCTGTGCATCGGTCATGCCCTTGGCACGCGCCGCCGCCGTGTGCGAATGGACGCAGTAGGAGCAACCATTGGCGGTCGACACCGCGATGTAGATCATCTCCTTGGTCAGCGGATCGATGGCGCTGTCGGCGACCATCACCGCCTTGAGTTGCTCCCAGACGCGCTTCAGGGCGGCAGGATCATTGGCCAGCCCGCGCCAGAAATTGTTGACAAAATCCGATTTTCGCGTTGCCCTGATGTCGTCGAACACCGCCTTCACCGCCGGGATTTTCTCCACCTCGGCATCGCTCAGGAGTTTTGTCGTGGCCATGGTGTTTCCTTTCGTTTGAATCGTGGCGTGAATTGAATCGGGTAAAGAGCAAATGCAGCTAATTACTTCGGATGATTCAGTTTCCGATGTAACGTAGAACCTTGGCGTGTGGCCTACGACTTCGTCATTCTAGGGCGAAGCAGGAGCGAAGCTCCGCCGCGGTGACCCTAGGATGACGAATGGAGCAGCATCCCAGCTAGTTGTCGAAGTCCGCACTGGCCATAAACCTAATGCACCGCCGCATACATGATCTTCTCCTCCGTCGCCTCCGCCGGCGAAAACTCCTCGACGATGCGGCCTTGGCGGCAGACCAGGATCCGGTCGGACAGGTTCAGGATTTCCGGCAGGTAAGACGAGATGACCACGACGGCGAGCCCCTCGTCGGCCAGCCGGTTGATGATCTGGTGGATCTCGGCGATGGCGCCGACATCGACGCCGCGCGTCGGCTCGTCGAAGATGACGACGCGCGGCTTCTGCACCAACCCCTTGCCGATCACCACCTTCTGCTGGTTGCCGCCCGAAAGCTCGACCACGCGCGCATTGTCGTTGATCGCCCTGATGTTCAGCGTCTTGGTCCATTCTGCGGAGAGCGCGCGCATCTCCTGCTGATTGATCACCCAGCCTTTTTCGCGGCCGGCCGCCAGCAGCCCGCCGAACAGGTTCTCGGCAATGCCCATCGTCTCGAAAATGCCTTCGCTCTTGCGGTCCTCCGTGACGTAGACGATGCCGTCCGCCACCGCTTCGCTCGGGACGAGGTAGCGCACCGGCCTGTCGTCCAGCTCGATCGCCCCTCCGCGCAGGAAATCGCGTTTGTAGATCCCTGACACGATTTTGAACGTCTCGGTGCGGCCGGAGCCGATCAGCCCGAACACGCCGGTGATCTGGCCTTCGAAGATCGAGAACGAATTGTTGCGCACGACATTGCTCATTGAGATGTCCTGCACCGACAGAACTTTCTTGCCCGCCTTGCGCAGCTTGGCCTCGTCGCGCTGGCGATAGATCTGCCCCGATAGCGTGCGCCCGACCATGGCGGCAACGATCCGGTCGCGATCGAAGGCCGACGTATCGTCGGTGATGACCAACTCGCCATCGCGCAGGATGGTGATGCGGTCGGCAATCAGCAGTGCCTCTTCCAGCGCATGGCTGATGAAGACGATGGAGACGCCGCGCGCCTGGAGCCGCCGGATCAGCGCGAAGAAGTGCCGCTTCTCCTCCGGCGTCAACGTCGCGGTCGGCTCGTCGAAGATGATGATCTCGGCATTGTGGTGCACGGCGCGCGCGATCTCGACCATCTGGCGCTTGGCCGCGCCAAGCGTCGCCACCATCGCGTTCGGGTCGACCGGAAAATTCAGCGACTGCAGGAACTGCTGCGCCGAAATGTAGGTGCCGCGCAGCCGGTTGAGGAATTTCTCGGTGCCGAGATAGAGGTTCTGCGCCACCGTCATCGACGGCACCAGGCTGGTCTCCTGGAACACCATTGCGATGCCCGCCTCGAGCGCCGCATGCGGAGAGGCGTAAGCGATCTCGCGTCCCTTGTGGAACATCTTGCCCGAACTGGCGTCGACCACTCCGGCGATGATCTTGGTCAGCGTCGATTTCCCCGCGCCGTTTTCGCCGAGCAGCGCATGGATCTCGCCCTTGCGCAATTCGAAGCTGACTTGTCTGACCGCGGGCACGCCGCGATAATTTTTGGTGACGTTCTCCAGGCGCACGATCGGTTCCATCAAAAGCCTCCCGAAGCGACAGCCAACATGCAGTCGCCGCCCTTCGAGGCGACGAACAGTTCGCCATCTTTTTCAACCACGCTGCAAATGCCGTGACGTATGCCGCTGGCGCGGCTGTGCAGGCTGAACCGAGGCTGCATGTTCTGGTCGAGCCTGACCACCAGACCGTAGGAGCGGCTCGGCGACCAGGGCTTGTGGATGCCCATGGTGCGGATGCCGCCGCATTGCAGCGGTTCGAGGAAGCTGCGGCTTGAGGCCAGCGCCGGTGCGATCCAGTAGGCCGGCGGCACCTGCTCGATCATGTCCTGACGGTAATGCGTCTCCTGCAGCACGAATTCGATCAGCCGGTTGCGCGGCGCAAACAGGGTCAGCCAGGCGCCGCCATCGGCGGATGGCGACAGCCGCGCGGGATGGCCGGGGAGATGCGTCAGAACCGTCGAGCGGCTGCCGCTTGCCCCATGGAAGCGGATGAGCTGATGGCGCCAGCTCTCGCTGACCAGGACATCCCCACGGACGGGATGGAGCCCATACGGAAAGGCGATGGCGCCGGCCAGCTTGCGGAAGTCCCCGCCTGCCGCATCCTGCTTCCAAAGCGATCCGGACGCACCTTTCCTCATCAGGTCGGCCGCCCATTGTGATGGTGCGAATTCGGCCGAACCATTGGCCAGCCACAGCGCGCCGTCATCGGCATAGGCGAGCGCGGTGATGCAGCTGACACCGGCCGGCAGCGAAACATCCCTGCCGCCGACCAGCAGCTTGCCGCTTTCCAATCCGACCGTCAGCTCGCCCGATGGCGAGAGCGCCAGCGCGGAAACGGTGGACGAAAAGGTCTCGACCAGCTTAGGCGCGGTTCCGGCAGCGATCGAATAGACGGCGTTGCCGCTGGAAACGAGCAGCTTGTCGCCAGCCACCAGCAGATTGTCCGGCTCGGTCAGTTCGGCAAACGCCGGCGCATCGTCAAGCTGGGTGTTGGGTCGGAAAGCGCCATCCAGCGGCGGGATCGTCACCGCCTTGCCGCGAAATAAATCCAGGATGGGATCGAGGATCATTACTTTGCTCCCCAATAGGAAGCCGGGCTGGTCCAATTCGGGTCGGCGCCAGCAATCTTGTAGCGGCCGATGCGGTTGTTGAGGATGCCGCCGACGAAAAGATATCCCTTATGCTCGCGCATTGAGGTTACCATCGGATGCGCGCCGCCCGAGAGGTCGCCCATCGCTTCGACGATGTCGCCCTCCTCCGTGAATTTCACCACGCCCCCGGTGTTGATGTTGGGGAACAGCCACTCGTCCTGCGGCAGCCGGCGGGTCATGCGCTTGCGCATGTCGGGATGGCGCAGCGACAGGTCGAAGCTCGGCGTGCGCATGCCGAGCCACGCCATCCAGTAGTTGCCGTCGGAAGCGCGGTTGATGTTATCAGGATAGCCCGGCATGTCGCGGATAACGCATTCGGCGGTGCCGGCCTTCGGCCCTTCCAGCCAGTAGCGATGCACACGGCAGGCCCAGCTCTCGGCGAAGAACAGCGACTTGCCGTCATGCGCCATGCACACGCCGTTGGTGTAGCGGTAGCCGTCGAGCAGCGTCCTGGTCGATCCGTCCTTCGGGTCGTAGACCAGCAGGCGGCCGGTGGCGCGATTCTCGATCGAATCCAGCGCCCAGTCATGCGCGTCGTAGCGCTTGGTCGAGTCGGTGAAATAGATGCGGCCGTCCGGCGCTATGTCGCAGTCGTTGGGATCGCGCAGCCGTGCGTCGTCGACAACCGATGTCCAGGAGCGCGCAGTCTCCGCCGACAGCCGTTTCACCTCGCGATCGGGCGAGACGGAATAGAGCCCCATGGCGCCGACACAACTGATCAGATTGCCTGATTTGTCGAAGGCAAGGCCAAGCGGAAAGCCGCCGATATGAGCGAACACTTCCGACTTCACATAGTCCGGCGCGAAGAAGCGGACGATCTCGCCATGGCGAGTGCCGCAATAGAGGTGGTCGTCACGGTCGAGAATGACATCTTCCGGTCCTTCCAGTTCGCCGAGCCCGATATGGTCTGCACCCGACAGCCGATTGTCGAGTTCGTAGGATGTGCCGGAGCCGGGCGCCGCCGACTGCGTCTCGCCCATCCTGAGATAGACCGGCGCGACATAGACCTCGTTCAGCACCTTGTGGCGATTCTTCAACCAGCGGATGTCGATCGTCACCGCCACCGCCAGCATGATGCCCAGCACCATCTGGTTAGTGCCGGTGCCGTAGCCCAGTCGGATCAGGCCATTGGTCATGGTCAAAACGATGATCGCGCCCATCAGTCCCTTGATCACCGAGCCGCGCCCGCCGCCCAGGCTGACGCCGCCGACCACCGCCGCGGTCAGCGCCATGATCTCGAGGTTGAGGCCGGTGCCCGGCCCTGCGCCGCTCAGCCGGCAGGCGATGAGAAAGCCGCCGATCGAGGCGCAGAAGCCGGAAAAGACATAGGTCATGAACACCGTGCGGCGCACGCGAATGCCGGCATTGTGGGCCGACCGCCTGGAGCCGCCGACCGCCAGCACATGCCAGCCGGGCCGCGAGCGCGTCAGCGCAATATGAGTGACGATGGCGAGGATAATGGCCAGCCACACCGAGACCGACAGGCCCCAGAAGGTGCCGTCGCCGATGAAGTCGAGCACATCGGACGTGGCCTGGGAAAGCTGCACGTCCGCGGCATAGGTAGTGACGAGAATGTCGAACAGCGCCCGCCCGAAGATGAAGGTGACCAGCGTGGTGAGGAAGGCGCGCAGCCTGAGATAACCGACGAGATAGCCGTTGACGGCGCCGAAGACGAGGCCGGCGGCGAGCGAAGCGGCCAGCGCCAGCCAGATCGACTGTTCGAGGATGAAGAAGACATAGACGGCGGAAAAGCAGGACAGCGCAAAGATCGAGCCGACCGACAGGTCGATGCCGCCGCCCAGCATCACCACCGTCATGCCGGTGACGACCATCGAGAATTCGCCGAGCTGGCGGGTCGATTCCTGCAGCGAGGTCAGTTTGAAGAAGCCCGGAATGATCGAACCGAACACGCTGAGTGTCGCCACCAGCGCCAGGAAGGGAATGGCGTTGTCGGTCCAGCGCTTGGTCAGGATTTCGCCGACCAGATGGTCAGGAACGAGATTGTAGCGCCAGGACTGGAGGCGTTCGCGAAAGGACATCGGCTCACTGCTGCCGCGAGAGAAAAAGCAAAAGGAAAGAGAAAGAGGTGGCCGGACGGTCCGGCCACCCCACAGCTATCGGTTTCACGAGAACCGGTTACTTCGCCGCCGCTTCGGCCTGGAGCGCCTTCAGGTCCCAGCAGCTGTCGGGCTTGAGGTCGGCCTTGGTCGTCGCCTTCTCCAGCGTGTAGATGTAGGTGTGCGACGTGCCGGCCGGCTGGCCGCTCTGCAGCAGGAACTTTATGATGGCGTTCATGTCCCCCGACTGCCGGGCAAGGTCGGTCATGACAACCGCGCCATAGGTGCCGTCCTGCAGCTTGTCGCAGTCGGCCGCCTTTTCGCCGCCGCCAGTGGTGACGAGAAAAACCTTCCCGTCGAGCTTGGCGTCGCGGATCGCAGCGGACGCGCCGGTGGCGTCGCCGTCCCAGAAGTCGATGATGGAGCAGATGTCGGGATGCTGCTGCAGCATCGTTGTGGTCACATTGCGCGAGGTGGTGGCGTCCCAGTTGGAGTCCGGCTTGGCGACGACCTGGAAGTCGGGATGCTTCTCCAGCACCTTCATGATGCCGGCGTACTGGTAGAGGCTGGAGGAGTTCGCCTGGTCGCCCTGCACCAGCCCGATCTTTTTGGACGAGTTCTCGCCGCAGCCCTTGATCGCGGCTTCCGCCTCGAGTTGGCCGAGCCGGTCCCAATCGCTGCCGACAAAGGCATCGGCCGGGAAATTGGCGGGATTGTCGACCAGGATCACATAGGTGCCGGCTGCCTGCGCCTTCTTCATCAGCTTGGAGTAGGAGTTGAGATCCGGGGCGTGGATGATCAGCACATCAGGCCTGGTGTCTGACGAGATGGCGTCGGTAATCGCCTGCGCGCCGGCGTCGACCACCCAGTTGGGATCGCGCGTCTCGAAAGTGCCGCCCCACGCCTCGACTTCCTTTTTCAGGTAATGCGCCCAGCCCTGCGCCAGATCGAAGCCCATCGCCAGCGGCACCAGCATGACACGCTTGCCTTTCAGCGCCTGTGCATAGGCGGCAGGTCCCGGATCGTCGGCAGCGAAGCTCGGCGCCGCGAAGGCGGTGACCGCAAGCGCTGTCGCCGCGGCCATCAATGTTCTGATCAGTTTCATGTCACATCCTCTGGTTGGTCATGGTTATCTGCGGCCGGCCCCAAACCGTCCGCTTTGGTTTAGTCTTCCTGTTTGAGCATGATCTTTTCCGAAAACCGGTTCCCACTTTTCGGGATCATGCTCTAGATGTCGCCCTGCTGCGCCGTCTGTTCGTCACGCGGATTGATGATGCCGTCGACGATGATGGCGCCGAGCAGGATCGCCGCCTTGATCAGGTTCTGGTAAAGCAGCGGAATGTCGATGATGGTCATGGCGTTCAAGAGAATGCCGATCAGCGCTGCACCGACCAGCACGTTTCGCACCCCGCCTCGCCCGCCCGAAAGCCCGATGCCGCCGATCACCGCCACCAGCACGATGTCGTAGAGCAGCGTCGAGTTGACGACGCGGGTGTTGATCGAATGCAGGCTGGCCGCCGTCAGCAGGCCGGCAATCAGCGCGACGCAGGCGGAAAGCACATAGCGCAGCACCAGCATCGGCCGCACCGGAATGCCGATGTTGCGGGCCGCTACCGGATTGTCGCCGGCGAAATAGATGTAACGGCCCCATTTGGTGTAGCGCAGGAACAGGAAGAACAGGAAAGCGAGTGCGGCGAAGACGAACACCTCGATGGGAATGTCGAGGAAGCGCATGCCGCCGAGCAGTTCCACCCAATGGCCCTGCGGCACCGGAACGGCATCCTGCGTGATCAGTTGCGAGCGCACATAGCCGAAGACGAAGGAGCCGGTCGCCAGCGTCACGAAGATCGCCGGGACGTCGGCATAGGCAACAAGAAAACCATTGAGCAGGCCGATTGCGAGCACGCCGGCCAGCACATAGGCGAAGGCGAGCCCGTCAGGCGTTCCTGAATTCATCAACTGCAGATACCAGGCGACCGACATCGCCATGATCGCCACCGCCGACAGGTCGATGCCGCGGCCGATGATCACGACCGCCATGCCCAACGCCAATATGCCCAGTACCGAGACCGAACGAACGATGGCAACGAGATTGTTCGGAGCGATGAAGCCCGGCAGGCCTATGGCCGCGGCAATGAACAGCATCACCGCTATGGCAAAGACAATGCCTTCCTGGTTCAGGCTCTTGAAACTCGGCCGACCCATCGCGTTCATTGTCTGTCTTCACCCCGGCGGCAGCGCTGCCGCCCCTGGGAAAGAAAGCTAATCGGCTCAACGTCGGTTCGTCAAATGAATCCGCGTTCAAAACACGGACTGCCGACGAGACTCGCGATGTGGACGCATTGATTGCTGAAGCTGGCGCAATGCCCGGAAACTCCAGCACTTTTGGCAATTGTTTGCGCCATCCCCTGCGTCTTGCGCAAGCACAACACCAAGGCGCAAGGCGAAGATGGAATTTAACCCTGCGGTGGATGGGAAAATTCGATTTCAGTTCCCGGCCATGTGGCCGGAAACCTCGGCGCCGGCGGTCCTCGGCAACACCAGGAAACGGAACGACGCCACCAGCCCGATGACGCCGATCACCAGGAAGGTGACTCGAAAATCGACGAGGTCCAGGGCCGGTTGGGCCCTGGCGATCTGCGACAGGTTGAGGATCGCCGCCGCTATCGCCACACCGAACAGCATTGCCACCTGCTGCAGCATCGAGGACAGCGTCGCCGCCGAGCTGCGCTGCGCCGCGGCGATATCGGCGAAGGCCAGAGTGTTCAGCGCCGTGAACTGCATGGAACGCGACAGGCCGGCGATCAGCATCAGCCCCGCCACGAGCGCCTGCGGCGTCTGCGGCGAGATCGCCGCGCAGGCCATGATCGATGCGGATGCAATGACGCCGTTGACGACCATCACCGAACGAAAGCCGAAGTGGCGCAGCATCGGCGTCGTCACCGTCTTCATCCCGAGATTGCCGAGGAAATAGGCCAGGATCATCATGCCGGCATCGACCGGGCTCATGCCAAAGCCGACCTGGAACAAAAGCGGCAGCAGGAACGGCGTGGCGTTGATCGCGACGCGGAATATGGTGCCGGCCGCAAGTGTCGAGATGGCGAAGGTCAGCACCTTGAACGAGGACAGGTCGAGCAGCGGATGGGGCGCGCGCCGGAGATGCCGCACCGCCAACCAGCCGATGACGATCCCTGCCGCGACCAGCAGCACCGTCGGCAGCACGCCGTCGTCGGGATGCGCGATACGCTCGAGGCCGCAGAGAAGGCAAGCAAGTCCCGCCGATGTCAGAAAGAAACCCGGCCAGTCGAGTGGCTTGGGATCGGCTTCACGGTCACCGGGGATGAAGCGGGCGACCAGCGCCAGCCCGATCAGCCCAAGCGGGATGTTGATGAAGAAATTCCAGTGCCAGGAGAGATAGGTGGTGATGAAACCGCCAAGCACCGGACCAACGACAGGCGCGAACAGCGCCGGCCAGGTGATGAGCGCGGTTGCGTTGAGCAGTTCCGATTTTGACGCGTTGCGCAGCACCAGGATGCGGCCGATCGGCGTCATCAATGCGCTGCCCAGCCCTTGCGCGGCGCGCGCCGCGACGAACTCGGTGAGATTCTCGGAGAAGCCGCAGGCGAGCGAAGCCAGCGTGAACAGTGCGATCGCCACCAGGAAGATGTTGCGCGCGCCGAACCGGTCGGCGAGCCAGCCCGACAGCGGCACGAACACCGCCATGGTCAGCATATAGATGGTGATGCCGATGCTCATCGCCACCGCCGGCACGCCGAAGGAGGCACCCATCTGCGGCAGCGACGTCGAGATGATCGTCGAATCCAAGAGCTGCATGAAGAAGGCAATGGCGACGATCAGCGCCACACGCCGCGAATTGCTGGCTGGGTCGGCTAAAACTTCAGTCTCGGGGATGGCAGTCATGACGGACCGCTTTGAACAGCATTTGGCCGGCGACGTCCAGGCAAGGGCCAACAAACTTTCGTGTCGCGGCGTGGCCTGTTATGGATGAACGGGGCGGCCGAGGAACGCGCACGCATGAAGCCTATCTATATCGACTATCTCAACGCCCTCGACATCGATGCCCTTGCCATGACCGACGCCGAAATCCTCGACGCCGTGGAGGCCGGCCTGGTCGCACAAGGCGACGGCCAGACGGTGATCGAGCCGCGCGTTCATCTCGAGCCAGATCCCGCCTTCCACGGCCATTTCAATGTTTTGCGCGGCTACGTGGCGCCGCTCGATGCGGCGGGCGTGAAAATCGTTGGCGACTATGTCGATAACTACCTGCACGGCCTGCCCTCCGAATTCGGCATCCTCAATCTGTTCGATCCGCGCACCGGCGCGCCGCGCGCCATCCTCGACGCCACCGTCATCACCGACATGCGCACCGGCGCCGTCACTGCGATCGGCGCCAGGCATCTGGCGCGCAGGAATTCGAAGGTGCTTGCCCATATCGGCGCGCGCGGCACGGCCTACTGGAACGTGCGGCTGCTCGACCACCTCTTCGACTTCGACGAGATCCGCGTCCATTCGCGCCGGCCGGAAAGCCGCGACGGCTTTGCCGCCAGGCTCTCCGCCGACCTCGGCAAGCCGGTCAAGCCTGTGGCTAACTGGCAAAGCTGCGTCGAGGGCGCCGACATCGTCGTCGAGGCCTCGCGGCTGCCGGAGCCGCAGCCGCTGCTGAAGACCGATTGGATCAAGCGTGGTGCGCTGGTCGTGCCCTATGGCACGATGAGCGCGGTCGAGCTCTCGCTGACCGACATCATGCAGAAAATGGTCGTCGACGACTGGGGCCAGTGCAAGGGCGGCAAGTTCGGTTCGCTGCGCGCTCATGTCGAAACCGGTCGGCTGAGCGAAAAGACGCTGCATGCCGAGCTCGGCCAGATCGCCGCCGGCTTGAAAACAGGGCGCGAAAGCGATGACGAAACAATCCTGTTCTGGCATCGCGGTCTGTCGCTGTCCGATATCGCGCTCGGCAAGGCAATGCTGGCCAAGGCGCAGGCACAAGGCATCGGTCAAAGGCTGCGCTTCGCATGAGCGCTCTGATCCTCACCGGAGCCGACGTCAGCGTCGGCGATGTCGCCGTCGTTGCCCGCGAGGCACGCAAGGTGGAAATCGGGCCCGATGTTATCGGCAGGCTGGAGAAGGCGCGGAAAGTGCTCGACAAGGCCGCCGCGTCCGGCCAGCAGATCTACGGGCTCAATACGGGTCTCGGCGCCAATCTCGGCACAACGGTCGGAGGCGACGCCAGCGCCTTCCAGCGCCAATTGCTGGAAGGACGCAGCGGCGCCGTCGGAGAAGCGCTGCCGGTGGAAACCGTGCGGGCGACCATGCTTGCCCGCCTGACGATGCTGTCGGCCGGCGGCTCCGGCCTTTCGCCCGCAGTGTTCGTCGCCTTGGTCGACACGCTCAATGCCGGCATCCATCCGGTGATGCCGTCGCTGGGCTCGATCGGCGCCGGCGATCTCGTGCTGATGACCGCTATCGCCCGCGTGCTGATCGGCGAAGGCGAGGCCGACTATCAGGGCCGGCGCATGTCCGCGGCCAAGGCGCTGATGATGGCCCGCCTGGCCCCCATCGGCCTGGCCCCGAAGGATGGGCTGTCGCTGATCAACGCGTCCGCCGTTTCCGCCGGCAGCGGCGCACTTGTGGTGACGGATGCGCTATCCGCCCTGGCCCAACAGCAGCAGGCCGGCGCGCTGACCATGGAAGGCATCGGCGCGAACCGCACCATTCTCGATCCCCGCCTGCATCTGGCGCGGCCGGCAGCAGGTCAGGCCGAGGCCGCCAAGGCGCTGCAGGATCTGCTGGCCCGTGACGAGGCGCCGGCGCCGATCACCTTGCAGGATCCGCTGTCGATCCGCTGCATGCCATCGATCCATGGCGCGGTGATCGAGGCGATCGATCAGGCGAGACGTGCCGTCGAGATCGAGCTCAACGCCGCCGCCGACAACCCGCTCGTACTGGCTGAGGACGAGCTGGTGCTGTCGACCGGCAATTTCCACACCGCCTCGCTGTCGCTTGTCTTCGAAACGCTTGGCCTGGCAATCGCGCAATGCGCCGCGGCAAGCGCGGCGCGCTTCATCCAGCTCACCGGCTCGGGCCGCAACGGCCTGCCGAAATATCTGTCGCCGGTCGGTGGCGCATCGGCCGGCTTCGTCCCGCTGCAGAAGACGGTAACATCGATCCTGGCCGCCATCCGCCACAAGGCCAATCCCGTGATGCTCGATTTCCTGTCCGTCTCCGAGGGCGTCGAGGACCATGCCACGCAGACGCCGCTAGTGATCGCTAAATGCGCCGCTATGGTTGTGCTGTGGCGACGGTTGATCGCTTTCGAACTGATGGCGGCCGCCCAGGCCGTTGACCTGCGCGACGGGCTGACGCTGGCGCCGGGCACAGCCGCTATCCATACGGCGATACGCGCGCTGGTGCCGGCGCTTAGGGAGGATCGGCCGCTCGGCATCGAAGCCGACGCGCTTCATGCCGCGCTCGCCAGCGACAGATGGCAGCCGATCTTAGCCCCGGCCGACTTTGTCGAGGAACAGGTGTAGCTCGGCCGGATCCATGTGCACCACATGCCTGTCCTCGGGATAGGCGCCGCTGTTGACGTCGGCGACATATTCGGAGAACGCCGCCACCCGCTCCACCTGCAACCGATCATATTCAGCGGCGAAATTGCGATAGACCTTGGAATGGCGCGGCATGTGGCCCCGATTCTGCCCAAGGATATCTTCGGCGAACAGATATTGCGCGTCGCAACCGGTGCCCGCGCCCATCGACAGCATGATCAGCGAGGTGCGCTCCGAGATTGCCTTGGCGACCTCGACCGGCACCACTTCGATTTCGGCGCCGATGGCGCCGGCGGCCTCGAGCTGTTTCACCGCTTCGAACACCTGCATGGCGGTGTCGGCGGTCTTGCCGACCGCCTTGAAGCCGCCGGTCCACGTCGCGCGGGAGGGAATGAGGCCGACATGGCCGATGACGGGGATGGCATCGTCCGCCATCCGCTTGATGGTGGCGTAGCCCGCGCTGCAATAGACCGCGTCGGCGCCGGCCTTGTAGAGCCGGAAAGCCCAACGCAGGAAATCATCCGATGTGCCGATTTCGTAGAAATTGTCTCCCGGCATGGTGAACAGGCTCGGTGCCGCATCGCGGTATTGCGGGTTGAGCACGAGTTCCGGCGGCACGGAGACGATATCGACCCCTGCCCGCTCGGCAGCTTCCGCCTCGTCCAGGGTCAGCACGCGCAGCATGGTCAGCTGACGCTTGCCTTTCATGGCGCGCAGGTCGGCGACGGTCGGTCTCTTTCGGCTCATTAAACGTCCCTCTTTTGCTTGCCGCGGTGCCGGATCGGTTTGCCGCGCTTCAGATCTCGATCATCACCTTGCCAGCTTCGATCTTCACCGGATAGGTCGCAAGATTGACGCAGACCGGCGCGCCCTTGGCCTGGCCCGTCTTATAGTTGAAGCGGCCATTGTGCTTGGGACATTCGATGATGTCGTCCATCACCAGCCCGTCGGCGAGATGTGCCTTCTCATGCGTGCAGAAACCGTCGGTGGCGAAGAATTCATTGTCCGGGGAGCGATAGATCGCGAAGGTTCGGCCACCGTGGTCGAAGCGGATGACATCCTCTTCCTCGACATCGTCCACCGCACACGCTTCAATCCAATCGGCCATCTCTGTCTCCCGCAACCACTCGCGATCCTTATTCAGCCGCCGCCGACATGTCGATCTCATGGAATTCGCCGCGATAGGGCCTGGCCGTCGGCGGCAGCTCGCGCTTGAGGTAGTAGTCCTCGTATTTCAGCTGCCTGAGCAGGACCGGCCAGACCTCGCGATAGGCATGCCACATCGACGGGTTCGGCACGGGCAGGTCGTGCTTGATCAGCTCATGCAGCCTGGGCAGCGCATGATAGGGCACCATCGGAAACATGTGGTGCTCCACATGGTAGTTCATGTTCCAGTAGATGAACCGGCTGATCGGGTTCATGTAGACGGTGCGCGTGTTGAGCCGGTGGTCGACGACATTGTCGGCCAGCCCGATATGCTGCAGCAGGCCGGTCATCACCATGTGCCAGGTGCCGTAGAGGCGCGGCAAACCAATCAGCACAACCGGTATCCATGACCTCAGCGCGACCGCGACAGCGATCGTCGCAATATACACGGCAACATGCCACCGCGCGGCCGTCACCGCCTTTGCCCATTCCATTTCCGGAACGTAGCTCTTCTCCTCGTCGGACAGCTTGCCGAAAGCCTGGCGCACCAGCGTCGGCAGCGAATAGCGGAAATCGAGGATGCCGGTGAAGGCCAGCGCCGCCTTCAACAGGTCCGGCGGCCGCATGACGGCGATCTCGGCGTCGCGGCCGACGATGATGGTATCGGTGTGGTGGCGGGCATGGCTCCAGCGCCATTGCACTGGATTGCGCATCAGCATGAAGGAAGCAATGTGGTAGACGACATCGTTCATCCAGCGCGTGCGGAAGGCCGTGCCATGGCCGCATTCGTGCCAGCGCGAGTCACTCGACGAGCCGTAGAGCACGCCGTAGACGAACAGGAACGGCACCACCCACCATGAGCCCCAGAACCAGATGATGCCGGCGGCCGAGGCTAGGATCGCAACAATCCAGATGATGGTGTCGCGGATCGCCGGCCCGTCGGAACGCTGCATCAGCTCCTTCATCACCTTGCGGGGGACATCGGTGTGATACCATTCGGCGGAGGCCAGGCCGGTCTCGATCGCGGCCCTGGTGCTTTCACCGACCAGGCTGTAATCCCGCTTTTTTGCCATCGTCTTCACACGGGCCTCCAAACTTCTCGCACCGCTCGCAATCCGGTCCGCCGGCCGGAGGGCTTGCTTTGAATACATGTCGCGCTCATGCCGGGCCCGCCAGTCTCCGGAAATTGCCGGAAGGCCGAGGATAATCCTGTTCGGGCTGGCGGGCGATCGCCGCAATCCTGGCTTCGGCGCCGGCGATCGCTTCCCTGCCGTCCAGGACCCGGAACACGGCGTCGTAGGCGCGGCCTTCGTCATGCTCCAGCCAGATCATCTCGCCGCGTTCGCGCGCGGCGAGATCGCCGAGCACATGATGCGTCGATGGCTCGATGCCCAGCGCATACTGTCCGGCCTGGAAATTCTGCCATTGATAGGCGCAAGGCAGCTGGTCTTTCCGCGTCACCATTTCGAAGCCGAGGCCGAGCCGGTCGTTGACCACCGCGACTGGTACCTCGCCCTTTCCATCGGCGTCCATTTCATGCTGCCAGACCTGTTCGCTGAACTCCATCCGCGGTTCCGGCACCGTGCGGTAGCCGACCTTCTGCGCCTCATAGCGCTCGCCGGCATGGCCGGCCCACACCACGTCGCGGATTGGCGCGAGGTAGCGCGAGCCCTCGTCAAGCAGGGGATGACTGACATTCACATGGTAGAAATACATATGCGGCGTGCGATTGAAGCCATGGTTCACGACGCGGTCGGACAGCCGGATCTCGTTGCCGCCGACATCCGCCTCGATCCGCCGGATCAGATGCAGATCCTCGCCGAACACCGCCGATTGCTGCACGATGCCTTCGGCCCACAGCACGCAGCGGTCGCCGTCCCACGCCTCACCATAGCCTGTCAGCCGCGCCGGGATGGTGCCGACACGGCCATGCAGCGAATGGATCACGGTCTTCTTGCCGGGATAATTGTAGTTCTCGGCCGGCACCTCTTCCCGGCCCAGTATATGGTCGAGGCCGCAGGTGACCAGCAAGCCGGAGAAGGAGCGTGCCCAGGCCAGCCCCCCTTCCCCCTCATAGTCGTGAAGACCGGGGTGGCGAAAACCGCCCGGCGAGTGCCAGCCGATCGCCTGGCCCTTGAAGTCGCAATCGGCGATATCGAGCGCGCGGTCGACGAGTGCGGTGAAGCGCAGGCCGGAGCCCGTACGGAACTCCAGCATGCGGATACCGCGCTCCACCCCGTCGCCGAGCGTCATCAGCCGCACGCCAGCGAACTGCGACAGCATGCCGGAGCGTTCCGAGACCTGCCGGCGCGAGAGCGTCTTGCCGTAAAGCTCTACCATGCCGTCACTGCGCCCTCTTCATCAGGGCCGATAGGTCGGCGCCGGTGATGATGCTTTCCACGGTCAGCAGATCGGTATCGGCGACCGTCTGCTCGGCAACGATCTCGCCGCGGCGCATGACGATGATGCGGTCGGCAACCTCGAACACGTGATGGATGTTGTGGGTGATGAGCAGCACCGAATGGCCGGCCTGACGCATCTCCCTGACGAAGCGCAGCACGCCGTGGGTTTCCTCGACGCCGAGATTGTTGGTCGGCTCGTCGAGGATGATCACCTTGGCGGCGAACTGCATGGCCCGCGAAATGGCGATCGACTGGCGCTCGCCGCCCGACAGCGTCGAGACCAGCGCGTCGGCGTCGAGTTTCTTCGAGATGCCGACGCGCTTCAGCAGGGAGGAGGCAGCATCGCGCAGCTTGGCGAGATCGAGCGGCGCAAACACGCCCAACCATTTGAAATTGACCGGTTCGCGGCCGAGGAAGAGGTTGCGCGCGATACTGAGATCCGGCGCCAGCGACGTATCCTGGTGGATGGTCTCGATGCCGAGATCCATCGCGTCGCGCGTCGAGCGGATCGAAACCTTCTGCCCGCGCACATAGATGTCACCGCGATCGACCGGGAAGACGCCGGAGATCGCCTTGATCAGCGTCGATTTGCCGGCGCCATTGTCGCCGAGCAGGGCCACTATCTCGCCTTCTCTCAGCGTCAGCGAGGCATTCTTCAGCGCGCGCACGCTGCCGAAGGATTTTTGCAGGTTCTGCAGCCGAAGCACTTCTTGCATCATCGTCAGCTCCTTGCCGCGTTTTTCTGCAGCAAAGCGTGCAGGATGAGCATGGCGAGAATGATCACGCCGACGAAGATGTTGTAGGCGAGGCCGGGCACGCCGACGAGCACGATGCCGTTGCGGATGGCGCGCAGCATCAGCGCGCCGACGATGGTGCCCAGGATGGTGCCGCGTCCGCCGGTCAGCGCCGTGCCGCCGACCACCACCATGGCGATCACTTCGAGCTCATAGCCTGTGCCGGCCACCGGCGAAGCGGCCGAAATACGAAAGGCGCTGATCATGCCGGCAAGCCCGGCCAGCACCGAGGTGGCGATGAACAGCCAGATCTTGACGGCGTCCGCCGGCACGCCGCGGGCTACTGCCGCGTTGCGGTTGGAACCAATGGCGCTGATCCAGTTGCCGAGCTTGGCATAGCGCAGGACGTAGATTGCCAGCAGCGACAGGCCGACGAACCACCACAGCGAGGTGTAGAAGCGGAACGAGCCGATATTGAAGCTGCCGGCAAGCAGCGTCACGAAGAAGCCAGGCTGGTCCCACGACTTCAGCGGGAAACCCTGGGTGATGTAGAGGGCCGCGCCGCGCACGATCAGCAGCATGGACAGGGTCACCAGGAACGACGAGATGCCGATCTTGGTGACGATCACCCCATTGATCGCCCCAATCGCGATGCACAGTAAAAGTCCAGCCAGAAGGGCGACGCCGATATCCACCCCGCCGTTCTGCACCAGAAGCATCACCACCACCGGCGCCAGGCCGAATACGGCACCGACCGACAGGTCGAACTCGCCGGCCGTCAGAAGCAGCGTCATGCCGAGGGCAATGATGCCGAGCTCGGGCAGGAACGCCATCATGTTGGAGATGTTGAGCGGCGACAGGAAATTGCCGTCCGCGATCGCAAATACCACGAGAAGGACGACGAGGATGATGAATGAGGAAAATTGCGGCGAGCGCATCAGCCTCGACCTGCTCCTGGCGCTTGTTGCGCCTTCTTCCGCGGTGACTGCCATAACGTTCTGAACCATGCTGCTTGCAAGGCGCCCGCCGCCGGCGCGGCGGGCGTCCATCTTCACTTCTTGTCGTAGAGTTTGAGGATCGGCTCGACGCTCGAAGCATCGTAGAGACCGAAAGTGTGGATGTCGTAGCCGATTGGCTCGCCCGAGGCGGCAAGCCCGAGCAGTGCTACCGGCATGAAGCCCTGCGCCGATGGGTACTGCCAGGCCGCCGCGTTGACGAAACCGTCCTTGACGGCTTGCGCCGTCTCCTTCGAATTGCCCCAGCCGACGACCGGGATTTTGCCTGCCGGCACGCCGGCGCCGTCGAAGACCCGCTTGACGCTGGCCGCCACGGAATCGCCGAGCGCGATGATCGCCGGCGGATTGTTGGCAACCATATAGTCGGTCATCTTGGCGATGATGCCGGCCGGATCGGTGCCGCAATCGACCACGTCATATTTGATGCCGAGCGGATCGAAGACGCTGGCGATGCCTTCGGTCTCGAGCTGCTGGTAGCTTGCGCCGGGGACTTCGACCGGCAGAAAGACCTTGTCACCCTGCTTCACCATTTTGTGGTCGACAAGATACTTTGCCCAGATGGTGCCGGCCTCCTTCAGGTCGGCGCCGACATAGGCCTGCCGCCCCGTCGCCGGGTCGTCGGTGTTGAAGAACACGATCGGGATGCCGGCGGCCTTCGCCGCCTTGACCTCCTCGGTCCACAGGCCGGGCTGCGCCGAGGTTGTGGCGATGCCGTCGGGCTTGGCGGCAAGCGCGGAATTAAAGGCTTCCTTCTGCGCCGCCATGTCGCCGCCGCTGAAGGAGATCTTGCAGGTCACCTTGAGCTGGTCGCAGGCCTTGGTGGCGCCGGCGTTCCAGTCGATCCAGAAAGCGTCCGACGGACCGCCATGCGACAGCAGATAAAAGGTCTTCTGGCCGTCCTGTGCCTGTGCGGCCGACCCGAACGCGACGCCGGCAAGAACAGTCGCGGCGGCCGCCAATTTCAATGCAAATTTCAACATGCTTTTCCTCCTTGTTTGAAGCCGCCATGCACCGGCGGCGCGGCCGGCCGTCACAGGCCGTTGGCGCGGAACTTCCCGTCGAGGAATGTCTTGGCGCGCGGCACGTCGTCTTCCGACAGGTGCTCGATGATGACCGGAATGTTCGGGTGCTTCTCGGCAAGCCGCTGAAGATAAAGGTCGTAGTTGAGCGAGCCGAGGCCGGGCGCCGGCAGTTCGATCTCGCCGACGCCGCGGAAGGTGTGGCTTTCCATGGCATCCTCATCGCCGATGTCGGCGTGCTTTTCCGACTTGTCGCTGCCCGAGCGCTTGACGTCCTTGGCATGCGCTATCCTGATCTTGTCCGTCAACGTGTCGAACACCTGGTTCAGGATCTGGTCCATCCGATCGATGTTGTGCGTCTCGAAATAGTTGGTCGGGTCCATCAGCAGGCCAAGGCCGGGGTGATCGACCTGCGCGAACATCTTGACCGTCTCCTCGACCGAGCCGACGACGTTGTTGACATAGGTTTCAAGCAGGAACACCGCGCCATGGTCATAGGCGGTCTGGGCGAGGTCAGCGATCACCTTGCGGCATTCCTCGAACCCCTCCTCGGTCTTGTTCTTGGGGTGGTGCACCCAGTCGGATTCGGTGTTGTAAGTGCCGGTTTCCGAGATCACGTAAGGCGAGCCGAAATGGCGGGCGTTGCGGATGATCTCCTTGAGGTAGCCGACGCGCTTCTCGCGCTCTGCCTTGTCGGGATGGATGATGTTGGTGTAGCCCGACACGCAGCAGACCGGCAGGTTGTGGTCGCGGAAGACATCGCGCACGGTCTTGGCCTTATCTTTCGTGATCTGCCCGGCCGACAGGTCGATATCCCTGAAATGCAGGTCGAGCTGCACCGTGTTGAAACCGAGCCCACGAATCTTCTTCGCTGTCTCTTCAAGGCCGTACGGGAAATAGCCCGTGAAAATACCTGCCTGCATCATGGTGTGAATTCCTCCCTGTAAGCGATTCAGTTGCCAGCGATTTCAATTGATCGGGTTTGTCGAGATTTCGGAAAGCTTGACCGTGCGGCCGGAAGCGATCGAGCGGTAGCCCGCTTCCACCAGCGCCATGGTCTTGACGTTGTCGGCGACGGAAAGCGCCGGTGGCATGCCTGTTTTCACCGCATGCTGGAGCTGCTCCATCACGCCGATGAAGGCATGCGGGAACCACATCGTGTCCCAGCTTGGGCTGACCCACTCGCCGCCCGTCGTCTCGGCCGAGGCATAGGTCAGCGTCGAGGCCGCACCTCTCGGCCAGCCGATCGTGCCCTTGGCGACGCCTTTGGTGCCGTCGACGCGCCAGTTGATGTGCTGGTCGTCCTTGTAGCCTTCCTGGCGTGGGCCGGACCAGACATCCTCCACTGACACGGCGAGCACGCCGGACGGGAAGCGCAGCGTCGAGACGGTGATGCCGTCGGTGTGTTCGAAAGTCGTGCGCGGATCCTTGCGCGTCAGCGTGGTGATCTCATCGGGATCGCCGAACAGGAAACGCAGCACGTCGAGATGATGCACGCTCATATTGGCAAGCGTCAGCCGGTCGTACTCCTCGAGGAAACCTTGCCAGTGCGGGATCGCATGCATGTCGATCTGCGCGAAGACGACGTCGCCGAGCGCGCCGCTGTCGATGATCTGCTTCAGCACGCGCATCGACTGATCGTAGCGCATGTTCTGGTTGACCGAGAGGATCTTGCCCGCCTTCGCCGCCTCGTCGCGCAGCTTCACCGCTTCCTCGACCGACAGCGCCAGCGGTTTCTGCGCCAGGATCGCCTTGATGTGCTTCTGTTTCAGCGCGTGGCGGATCAGCGTCGGCTGCTGGTCCGGCGGGAAAGCCAGGTCGATGATCTCGACTTGCGGATCCTCGATCAGTCGTTCCGGCGTGTCGTGGACCGTCGGAATGCCCCAGCGCGTGGCGACCTTCTGCGCATTCGCCTTCGTACGCGAAGCGATCGCCACGACAGGAAAGCCTGCTTCCTTATAGGCCGCGAGATGGCATTCGGCCATGATCATGCCGGCGCCGACGCAGCCGATCCTGAATTCCCTGGTGCGAACCTTCACGTCCGGCTCGAAGCCTTTGCCTGCCATGTCTTCCTCCCAGAATTCTGTCTTCGCGGCCGTCGTCATCTCGCCAACGCGCTTCCAGATGCTAGCAACCGGAGCCGCGGCATGCGGATCGGATCAGGCATTGGAATTCCCTCCCTCGGGCCAATGTTCCTCCACGAGCCCTTGAGGGATATTGACGGCAGTCACGGAAGGCTGTCAACATCATGAATAATCAAAACACCTCATAATCTAGCAGAAAGGCGAAGGAATGCGCCATACCGGAATCCATACACCGCTCCTGATGCCTCGATTTGATGGGAAATCTATCCTGCCACGCCGATGCGATCCTGCCGGGCGATCTGATTTAGCCCGACGGCTTGCGCATCGGCCAAGGCCGGACACATCATTTCCCATCAGAATCGCGGTTGGCGAAGAGCAGTCGCCACCCGGCCGGCCGTCGGCATTGCGTGATCCTGATGCATTGAGGAGATGAAAGACGGTGCGTTCCACCCTGACTGACATAGCCCGGGAAGCCGGCGTTTCCGCCGCCACCGTCGACCGTGTTCTCAACAACCGTCCGGGTGTGCGGGCGCGCACGCGCGAAATCGTGCTCGAAATGGCGCAGCGTCTTGGCTACATCGCCGAAGGCGGGGCGCCTCTCAAGCCCTTGTCCGGCGATGTCATCCGGCTCGACTTCGCGCTGCCGGCCGGCACCAATTCCTTCATCAAGATGCTGCATCGCCACATCGAAGCCCAAGCCTTGGCGCGGCCGGATCTCGATGTCCATATCGCCACGATTGAGGGCTTCAATCCCGACCGGCTCGCACGCCTTTTGCAGGATCTGCGCGGCCAGACGCAGGGCGTCGGCGTCATCGCGCTCGACCATCCGACGGTGCGCGAGGCGATCCGCTCGCTATCGGCCAACGACGTCAAGGTGGTGACCATCGCCTCCGACATCCTGCATGTGCCAAGGGTCGCGTATATCGGCATCGACAACCGGGCCGCCGGGCGGCTGGCCGGCTACCTGCTCAACCGTTTCATGGGCTCGGAACGTCCTGGCAAGGTGGCGCTGTTCGCCGGCTCGCTATCCTATCGCGGCCATGAGGAACGCGAGATGGGATTTCGCCACATATTGGCCGAGGAATCGCCCAATCTGGAGATCGTCGAGATGCGCGAGATGCTTGACGACCGCGAGAAGGCCTATTCGGAGGCATCAGCCCTTCTGGAGCGACACCCCGATCTGGCCGCGATCTACAATGTAGGCGCGGGCAATACCGGCATTGCCCGCGCGCTCAAGGAGCGCGGCCGCGCGCAGTCGATGGTTTTCCTCGGCCATGAGGTAACCGAGGGTACCAAGGAGCTTCTGCTCGACGGCACGCTTGACGCGGTCATCGACCAGAACCCGCGCGTTGAGGCGCGCGAAACGCTCAACACCTTGACCCATGCGGTCCGGGCACTGCCCTACGAACTACACCAGCCGAGGCTGCAGGTGATCTTCAAGGAGAACATCCCGGAGATCTGAAGGGCGCGCGGCAGTTGGCGCCGTATGCACAAAAACAAAGATTCAGGCGTGTCAGTTGAGTCACTTGGGTAGTGACACGCCTGGTCGGCCAGCAGGATGCAGCGCTCACGCTGTCAGCGAGCGCTCGTCCCCTGGACGTTGCGAACAACCGCCCCGCCATCCTCGCTAACATCGATCGCAATCCGCTCTCCCGAGATAATGCCCCCAATGTCGCAGACCACCAGCGGCATGCCGATCCCGTAGAGAAATTCCGCGACGATGGCGCCCACCGCCAGGATCGGGTCCGGCCGTTCCAGCAGGATGCCGGCAGGCGCCGTGCCCCTGCGGATCGCCTCGGCCAGCACCGAGGATGAGGACGAGGAGCCGCGCCCGCTCGGCATGACCAGGATTTTCCCGGCGACGTTCTGGCCGAGACCCGGATGCGAGTGATCCGTTATGTCCCCGGTCCCCGCGTCAATGCCGCCCCAGAAGCTCAGCGGCTGCGAAAACACCAGCGCCCGGCCCTCGGCACTGCCGGCCAGTTGGAAGGTGCCGGATCGCTCGACGCCCGTTTCGACCGGCGCGGTCATGACGCGCCTCGCACGACATGCCCCACCGCGGCGGAGCGGATGCAATCCGTCATATCCGCGAACGCAACCGTCACGCCGATATTGCCCGGCGCGTAATGCGCCCATTTGCCGGAATTGGTCATCACCACGCCGTCGAGCCGTTCCAGAATCGCGGTGACATAGGTGCAGGTGTCTGCGACGGGGATCAGGCCGAACGCCTGTGTGCCATCAAGCGCGCCCTCCTCCTGCAATCGCGTCAGCGTCGCGCGACCGGTGTTGACATAGATCGGGATTCCCCTGCCCGGCGCGACGGCGCGCAGCAACGGCAGCAGGCGCATCCATTCCGCATGCGAGAAATGCGGAGTGCCCAGCGACACGGCCGCCAGCGGCGCCCCGTCGGGTACGCGCGACAGCCTGGCCAGTGCATGATCGATATCGGCGCGCGTGATGCGGATCGTCTCTTCCGGCGCTTCACCATGGAACGCCTCGTCAAGCGTTCCCGCTTCCGGGGTGATGCCGACCGCATGGAACAGCGCCACGGCGCCGGTAGTCGCGGCTGCCGCGCCCAGCGCCTTCAGCTGGTCCTCGTCGCGCGGCCGCGGCAGGCCTGTAATAACCGGAACGCGATCGCCGCTGGCTTGCCCGATGATCAGCCCGACGCCGACGAACAGGGCGTCGCTCGGCTCTGGCTCGGCAAAGTCCAGATCGAACAGGATGCGGCCGCGCCGGTTCTCGCTCAGATGCAGGCCCCAGGCCGGCGCGCGGCCCGTGATGGCGCAGCACAGGTCGATGAAATCGCCATAACGGTTGGTGCGCGCGCCGATCACCGAATTGGCAAAAACGATGGCGTTGGATTCGCCCCAGGCGATCTGCTGGCCGAAACCGGGCCGGAACTGCGTCTGGTAGGGCGCGCAGGTAAAGGTCGCCTGGCAGCCGAGCTCGATATGCGCCTTCATCAGCCGCCGCGCCGGCGCTTCCTCCGCCGCCGGCATCTTCACCAGACCGGGATGGATGAGATCGAACGAACCGACATTGAGCGTCGTCGGCACCTGAACGCGGCCGCCGCCTTCGACCAGCCGTTCGACGAAATCGAGCCCTGCCTTGCCGTGATAGAGGCAGCCATCAATATGGGCGCCGGCAATGTCGAGGAGGCTCTCTGCTCCGATGGCTTTGGAAAAGGCGACAAGGATCTTCATGGCCGCGGCCGCCGACGGCCCTTGCTCGCCATCGAGCATGGATTGGTCCTCGGCAGTCAATTCCAACGTCATTGGCGCTCCGGCCCGTGCTCGTCTTATGGCGCGCAGGAACGCCAACAGTCCAGTGAACTACCCCGCCGCGATCAACACCGTGCTCTCCGGCGACCAGCGTAGTACGACATGCTGACCTTCCGCCAGCCTGTCAGCGCCGGTGTTCTGGACGATGACCTTCAGCGTCTGGCCGGCACGCTCGACAAAGTAGGTGCTGTTGTTGCCGGCGAAGATGCGTTTGGAAACCCGGCCCTTGAGTATGTTGGCATCACCGTCCGAAGTCCCGGCATCAAGGGCAATCCGAATGCGCTCCGGGCGTACGGCGCAGCTTGCCTTGGCCCCGGCGGCAAGCCTGGCGCCGGCCTGGGCGGCGATCGTCGTGCCGTCCGGCAAGCGGATGCCGTTGCCGGTGGTATCGCCGCGAAAGATGTTGGCATCCCCGAGGAAGGTGGCGGCGAATTCGCTTTTCGGCCGGTCGTAGATCTCCTCCGGCGGCCCTTCCTGCACCAGCCGGCCGTCGCGCAAGATGCCGATGCGGTCGCTCATCGTCAGCGCCTCTTCCTGGTCGTGGGTGACGAAAATGGTGGTGATGCCGATCTCGCGCTGGATGCGCTTGAGCTCGATCTGCATGTCGACGCGCAGGGCCTTGTCGAGGGCGCCGAGCGGCTCGTCGAGCAAAAGCACGCGTGGCTTGGTGACGATGGCGCGCGCCAGCGCGACCCGCTGGCGCTGGCCGCCGGAGAGCTGATGCGGCTTGCGACCGCCGAGCGAGCTGAGCTGAACGAGGTGGAGCGCGCGTTGCACTTCGGTGGCAATCGCCGCCTTGGCCTCGCCGCGCACCGACAGGCCGAAGGCGACATTGTCGGCGACGCTCATATTGGGGAACAGCGCGTAGTTCTGGAACACCATGCCGATGCGCCGCTTTTCGACCGGCACCCGCTCGACGCTTTCGCCGCCGATGGCTATGCGGCCGCTGTCGGGAAAATCGAAGCCGGCGATCTGGCGCAGCAGCGTGGTCTTGCCGCTGCCCGATGGCCCGAGCAGCGCGTAAAAGCCGCCATCGGCGAAATCGATGGAGACGTCGTCCAGCGCCTTGTGCGCGCCGAAACTGCGCGAGACGTTGGATACCTGGACGCCGGCCATTATTTCTCTCCGCCGAATTTGAAGAAGCGCGCCGTGAGCAGCATCAGCGCCATCGACACCACGATGATGATCGTCGAGACCGCGTTGATCTCGGGCGTGAAACCCTTGCGGATCGCGGCGTAGATCTCGACCGGCAGCGTCGTCTGTCCCGGCGTCGCCAGGAAGTAGGACACCACGAACTGGTCAAACGAGACGGCGAACGCAAACAGCCCGCCGGCGATCACACCCGGCATGATCCAGGGCAGCGTAACGCGGTTCGTCACCTGCCACTGGTTGGCCCCGAGCGAGCGCGCCGCCTCTTCCAGCTCCGGTGCGAAAGTTTGCAGCCGGGCCGAGACCACGACGATGACATAGGGCAATGCCAGCGCGACATGGCCGAGCAGGATGGCGAACAGCCCGCGTCCAATGCCGATGCCAAAGAAAAAGATCAGCATCGCCGTGCCGGTGATCAGCCATGGAATGGCGATCGGTGGGAACAGCAGCGCTTGCAGGAATTTCTTGCCGCGGAACTCATTGCGGTAGAGCGCCAGGGACGCCGCCGAGCCGAGCACGGTCGAGATGACGGTCGTAATCATGGCGATCTCGATGCTGTTCCAGGTGGCGGCGATGAGCTGGTCGTTCTGCCACAGCGAGGCGTACCATTCCGTCGTCCACTCGAACGGCAGCTGGTAGAAGGGCGAGACGTTGAACGACATCAGCGCCATGATGAGGATGGGCAAGTACAGGAAGGCGAGCAGCACCGCGATATAGAGGCGGCCGAGCCACTCCAGGATACGCGTCGTCGCCATCACGCGGCCCTCCGCAGCACCGGTGCGGCCAGCGCCAGAATGACCAGCACCACTGCCAGCAGGATGAAGGAGAGTGCCGCCCCAAGCGGCCAGTTGAACACGGCCACGAACTGGTCCTCGATCACCGTGCCGTAAAAGGTGCCGCTGCGGCCACCGAGGATGCGCGGCTCCATGAAGGAGCCGACAACCGGCACGAAGATGAGGGCAGCTCCCGCCACCAGGCCCGGCATGGACAGCGGGATGATGACGCGCTTCAGCACCTGCAACCGCGAGGCGCCGAGCGAGCGTCCGGCCTCGATCAAGGAATCGTCGATCGCCTGCAAAGTGAGATAACAGGTCAGCACCATATACGGTACATAGGAGTGCACCAGTCCGATGATGATCGCCGGATAGGAATACATGAGATCGATGTTGATCTTGAACGGCAGCACGGCGTTGAGCGCGGTGTCAAGAATGCCGCCCTCGCGCAAAACCATCGCCCAGGAGAAGATGCGCACCAGCCCGTTCGACCAGAACGGCAGGATGACGAGCAGGAAGATCGCCTCGCGGCTGCGCCCCTTCAGCACCTTGGCCAGCACGTAAGCCGCGGGATAGCCGATGACGATGCACCACAAGGTCACCTCGAGGCCGAGGCGCAGCGAGGCAAGCAGCAGTGTCAGGTAGAGGCTTTGCGAGAAGAAGGCGGCGTAGTTGCCAAGCGTGAACGCCCACGGCTTTCCCGTCAGCGGCAGGTCGGTCATGAACGAGAAGAACACCATGGCCGACAATGGCAGGAAGATCGCCACCGTCAGCCAGAGATAGGCGGGCGCCAGCAGCGGCAGCGCCGATCTCAGCCCGCCGCGCGCTGCGACCGCGCCCTCTGCTGCCATGCTATCCTCCTCCCCCGGATTGGAAGGACCAACCGGCGCGAACACCGGAGCCCCGACACGCGTTTTATTTCACGTCGACCTTCAGCTGCTGCCAGAGCGTAAGATAAGCTTCGCGCTGGGCATCGGTGATCGGCGCCTGGAACTGGATGCGCTTGGCGACTGCGGGATCACCCATCACCTTGCGGTTGAAGGCATCCTCGGGCAGCGCTTCCACCGCCTTGGCGTTGGCCGACACCGGTGCACCGACCTTGGTGACCCATTCCACATAGAATTTCGGGTCGATCATGTAGTTGATGAAGGCTTCGGCGCCCGCGACATTCTTGGAGCCGACCGGGATGGAGAAGGCGTCCAGCCAGGCGACGGCGCCTTCCTCCGGGATCACGAGCGAGACCGGCAGCTTGAAATGGGTCTTGGCGCGGTCGGCCGAACCGCTCCAATAGGTGCCGATGTCGATCTGATTGGAAGCCACCATTTGGTTCCAGTCGTTCTCCGAGCTCCAGAAGGTCTTGATATGCGGCATCAGCGAGGTGAGCTTCGTCTTGACCGCATCCATATCCTTGATGTCGTTGATGTTCTGGCCTGTGGCGATGGCGCCGAACTGCACGGCCTCAACGGCATCGTCGCGGATGACGACGCGGCCCTTATGGGCGGGATCCCACATTTCCGCGATCGATGTCGGCGGCTTGTCGAAGGATTTCTCGTTGATGGCGAGCGCCGTCAGCCCCCACACCCACGGCACGCCATAGACCTTGCCGTCATGGTTGAGCATCGGCGAGCTCGCCTTGTCCTTGCTGATGTCGGCATAGTTGGAAAGCTTTGAGACGTCGATGGGCTGGATCAGCTTTTCCGCCATCGCCTGGTCGTTGAAGGCGGCGTTGATCATGACGACGTCGTAGAGGCCCGGGTTGGTCCGGATCTTGGTCAGCATTTCCTGTTCGGAGTTGAAGAAGTCGTTGACCACCTTGTGGCCGGTCGCTTTCTCGAAGGCTGCAACCGCCCATGGCTCGTCGGCGCCGTAGCCTTTCCAGTTGAGCACGTGCACTTCATCGGCCTTGGCGGCAAAGGTAAGTGCGGAGGTGAAGACGGCCGTCGCCGTCAAAAGAGCAGTCAGGTCAGGCATGCGCATGTTCGTTCCTCTCTTTGTTTGCCCGCTTCCCGGGCTTTGTCAGGCTGTCTGATGGGCCTTCCGGTCCTGGCCTCGCGCGCCGGTCGAGTGACCGTCGGCATGGCTCAGGAAAGTCTGGATTTCCGCGTCGGTGGGCGCGGATGAACCGCCATGGCGGGTGACCGAAATGGCCGCCGCCGCATTGGCGTAGCGCGCCGCCTCGAAAGGCGGCATGCCGCGCGCGAGCGCACTTACGAAGGCGCCAATATGAGTGTCGCCGGCGCCGTTGGTGTCGATCGCCGCCACCTTGAAAGCGGGAATGGTCCGGGCGGAGCCGCCCGCCAGTCGGATATGGCAGCCCTTGGCGCCGCAGCGGATGACGACGCCGTCGGCGTTGGGACAATGATCGGCAAGCAATCGCGCCGCAAGGGCGTCGGCATCGCCCGGGCCCGCAATGTCGGTGGCTTCCGTCGCGTTGCAGCTCAGCCAGGTCGTGCGGGCGAGCACCCGCGATAGGGTGGCGCGCGAAATGTCCGAAACGACCGGCGTCGGGTCGAGGACAAGTGGAATGTCCGCCGGCAGCGTCTCGATCCAGTCGGTGAGCGCGTCGCGGCTGCCGGGATAGCTCAGCGTATAGCCTGACGTGAACACCCAATCCTCGGTCGAGACCAGCACCGGCGCCATCATGTCGAGGCTGAGCACGCTCTCCGCTCCCGGCCACGACACGAAGGTGCGTTCGGCATCGCTGGAGATCATGGCGACGCAGTTGCCGCTGTCCATCAGAGGAGAAGGCTGCGTCAGAATGTTGATATCTTCGGCGGCGAAGGCGGCGCGCAGGAAGTCGCCATTGGGTCCGCTGCCGAGCTGGCCTGCGAATACCACCTTCATGCCGGTGCGGATTGCCGCGACCATCATGTTGAAACCGCCACCGGCGACCTGCGCATAGCTCGACGCCGTCTTCTCCGTGCCCGGCGCCGGCAAGGCATCGATGCGGTAGACATAATCGACCACCGCGCTGCCGATATGGACGAGACGCGCGCTCATGCTGCGGCGTCCTTGCCGGGTCCGGTCCGCTCCGGGCGGCCCTTCGACATCCGCGCCGCCACGAGGTCGGCGGCGAGCGCCCGCACTTGCGACATGTCGATGCCCTTGAGGCTCGCGATGCGCTCCTGAGGCAGGCGCGCAAAACCTGTGCAGGCACCGGCCATGCCGGCGGCGATGGCGCCGATCGTGTCGGTGTCGCCGCCGAGATTGGCGCTGATGACCGCCGCTTGCCAGGGATCGCCGCTGGCGACCTCCAGCACCGCAAAGGCGGCCGGAACGGACTCCTGGCTGGCGACGCCGGTGCCGACCAGATCGGTGATCAGCCGGACCGCATCTCGCGGGGTCTTGCCGCGAACCAGATCCTGCGCCCAGGCGACGCGCGCGGCGATATCGCCGCCGGTCACCCAATGGCCGTGCGTCGCCCCTCGCCTCGCCGCTACGACGGCACTGTCGGACGCGGCGCGCCAGTCGCCGCCGGCGATGCCGCGGCTGACGGCGGCCGCGACCGCTGCGGCGGAAGCAATGGCGATCGAGGTGTTGTGCGTCGCCCGGCAGGTCTCGGCCACCTTGTCGACTAACGCATCCAGCGGCTCCGGCTGCATCATGATGCCGACCGGTGCGATGCGCATGGCCGCGCCATTGGTGTCGCCGCCGCGCCCAGCCTCCTCGGCTGGCACGCCCTTGTTGATGGCGTCGATGGCGCGCTTGGTCGACGGTCCCAAAAGGTCGTAGCTGCCGCGCGCCTTGACCTCGCGCTCCCAGCCGAGCAGCGCGTTGACCCAGCGCGCATGCTCGAAGCGGTCGCCTGAAGCAACCAGGATGCGGCCGAGCAGCAGCGCCTGTTCGGTATCGTCGGTGATAGTCCCGGCCGGCAGCCCCTTCGACACCGGATGATCGGCGAAGGGTGCGACGAAATCCGCAACATGGCCGTAGAGTTCGGCGATGCGCTGAGGCGACAGAAGCTGCGTCGGCATGCCGAGCGCGTCGCCCAGCGCCCCGCCGACGAGCGCACCCATGGCGCGGTCCATCTCAAGCTCGTTGTCCGGCATCGCTCAGAACCTCATATGCAGCGCGAAATGGGCGGGATTGAGCAGGCTGGTGACATATTCGACCGGCCGCTCATCGGCCGCGCGCGTCAGGCGACGGCCACGCAGGAAGGGTGTGCCTTGCGGGCAGCCTAGGATAGCGGCGTCATGGGCGTTCAACATCTCGATGTCGACCCACTCCTCGCCATGGTCGGGTACAAGCCCCGCTTCGCGCAGCGTCTGGTGCAGCGAGCCTTCGCGCAGACCCCGCAGCGGCACGTCCTCCAGCTCGGGCGACAGCGGCAGGCGGCTGCGTTCGATGGAGATGGCATGGCCGTCGCTGGCATTGGTGCGGACCCGGTCGACGGCGATGAAGAGCGGGCTTTCGATGCCTAGCAGCACGGCAAGGTCGGCGTCCTCGATCACCTCCAGTCGCAGCGTCCGTGTATCGGCGTTGGCGCCGGCATTGGCCAGCGCGCGCGACCATCCGATCGCATCATCGACCGGCTTGCCGTCAAAGGTGACGAAGGACCCGATGCCGACCTTTGTGGTGATCAGCCCGCGGCTGGACAGTTCCTCCAGCCCCTTGCGCACCGTGTTGCGGCTGACGGAAAAGCGCTGGACGAGTTCATTTTCGCTTTGCAGACGGTCGCCGAAACCCAGCACGCCGGAACGGATCTCGTGTTCGAGGACGGTGGCGATCTGCTCGGGCTTGCCCGTGCCGGGAGACAGTTTGATCGCGCTCCGCTTCATATAAGTACCTGTATAGTGAACCTGTCTAATCCTGTTTAGGATCTCTTGATGTCTCGAGCTTGTCAATGGCAGGACGGGATGTGCGCGGTGCACTGCTTTCCAAGATCAGCTGGCTGCAGGCGACGAAGAAGGATTCGCCACTCTGGACGTCTTGCGGTGGTGATCCTATCGGCAGAAGAAAGAAAGCCCGCTCCGGGAACCGGGGCGGGCCTTGGAGGAGGACAAGGGGTGGGACCTCTCCTCTTGCTTTCCACGGGGGGTGTGGACCGAAATCACCTTACGGGAGTTTCGTCGGAGACCCGATCACAAGCCTGTTTGCCTGCATCACGATCCGGTGCGGACCGGCATCGACATGGTCACGGGATCGCGAGCAGCGGCCAGTGCATGTCGCCCGAAGCGGATCTCGCCTTGTGAGAACGACGTGCACGACGCGCTTAAATGCGTCCGAGCACGACCAGAATAATGACGATCAGCAGCACGAGCCCCAGCCCGCCGCCGCCATAATAACCGGTTCCGTAGAACGGACCGCCGCCCAGGCCGCTGAAGCCGCCGAGCAGGGCGAGGATAAGGATGATGATAAGGATGGTTCCAAGACTCATGGCTTCCACTCCCGCAGGCACTTGCGCGCCGATTCCGGCACTTCTGGGTTGAGAATGTTGCTCACAGACAACGCTTTGAACGCGTTCGCGTTCCACCTAATGCAGGACGTCGAGAAGGCGACGGCGCAATTTCTGCAGCAGTCTTGCCGCAACGGCGGGGCTTTCCGACCGGCCGACGCGCAGGATACGATAAAGCTGAAGGAACGTGATTGCGGCGTAAACGGGGAGATTCTAAGGAAAAAGCCGACAGCAAAAACGGGGGTAACCGTCAAGATCGGATCGACTTCGACTTATCTTCGATCTTGCGTTGTCAGATCTGTGAAAGCGGATTTGCAATTCATGCTTGCATTTCTGGAACAAATAAGGAACAGTAGAGAACCGAGCTGCCAAGGCGGATTAAAGTTTTGGGGGACCAGCGATATGATGAGGTGGAAGGATGCGGGGCTCCTCGCCGCCGCGATTGCGCTGACGAGCCTTGCGCCCGACTGGTGGCCCTCAGCCGGGCTTGGTGCCGCTCTCGCCCGGATCATGCCTGCGCTCGCAGCCGAGAAGGATTATGCAACCTGCTTCGGCGAGGACATCGAGCCGGACAAGCGCATTGTTGCCTGCTCCGCGATTGCGGAGGACGCCGCAGAGCCGGCACGCAGCCGCGCCACAGCCTATTTCCAACGGGGCGTCGCTCTCGGCGACCAGAAGCAATACGACCGATCGATCGCCGACTACAGCGAGGCGATCGCGCTCGATCCGAACGACGCTTCCGCATATCTCAACCGCGGCGCCGACTGGTTCAGCAATGGAGACGACGACCGCGCGATCACGGACTTCAACATCGCCATCAGTCTGGAGCCGTCCTCCAGCGATGCCTACAGCAACCGTGGCCTCGCCTTCCTGCACAAGGGCAAGACCGACGCGGCCATCATCGATTTCCAACAGGCAATCGAGGCGGACCCTCAGAATGGCAAGGCGCATGCGGGCCTGGGCATCGCCTGGGACAGGAAGGGCTACTCGAAGCAGGCCCTGGCCGAGTATGACGAGGCGGTCCGTATCGATCCCAACAACATATTGGCCAATGTCAAACGCGGCATCGCCCGCGCCGCCGAGAGTGAGTTCGATCCCACTGTCACCGGTGACGATGCTGAACAGGCGCCCGGCGAGGATTTATCCGCCGCCAAGGATACGACCAGGGATCGCACAGCCGCAAAGACCCTGATCGAGCGCGCCGGGATGCGGCTGTCGAAATATGGCCTCGAGGGCGCGCTTCTCGATTTCGACAAGGCGATTAGCCTCGATCCCGACAATGCGGACGCCTATCTCGGGCGCAGCCGCGCAAGGACACTCAAGGGAGACAGCGCCGGAGCGGCGGCGGATTGCCTGCGCGCCATCGAGCTTGACCCGACGCGGGCAGGAAGCTGCGGCGCTCAGCTTGCCGCCGACCAAAGCAAGCCGGCGCTGTTGCCGGACACCCAACAGCAAAAGCAGCGAGCCGTCGTTCCGGATATCACTGCCACCCAAGACACGCTGACCGCAAGGGCTCTGGAAGCGACCGACCCGCGCGCCCTCGAAGCGATCCTTGGCGGCGATGCTTTCCTGGACATGGGCAAGTACGATCAGGCGATCGGCGCCTACAACAAAGCGATTGCGCTCGATCCGAACAACCGGTTCGCCTATTACGGCCGCGGCAAGGCCCAGGCCGCCAAACGCGTTTACGAGCAAGCGATCGCCGATTACGACACGGTCATCCAGCTTGCCCCCAATTTTGCTGCGGCTCATTCTCGCCGGGGCCTCGCCAAGATCACGTCAGGCGATGCCGAAGGCGCTCTTGCCGATTGCAGCCGGGCTTCAACACTCGATCCAAAAGCGCGCGACGCCTACTTCTGCATGGGCATGGCCTGGCACGCCAAGGGCGACGCGGGGCGCGCGATTGCCGCCTATTCGGTAGCCATCGAGATCGATCCGAAAGACGACGCCAGCCATTACGGGCGCGGCATGGCGCGTGCTGACAGGAAGGACTATGACAAGGCAATCGTCGACTTCGGCCAGGCGATCAAGCTCGATCCCGACAATCGCGATTACGCGGTCGCCCGTAAGGCGGCTGTGGCTGCGAAGGGACAGGGCGATATGGCGGCCGCTACGCTCGGTGCCATCGGCTCGGATCCGAAGAACCTCAAGGCGCTCCTGGATCGCGGCGAGGCATTCCACAGCAAGCGCAAATACGATCGCGCCATTGCCGAGTACAGCCGCGCGATCGCGCTCGACCCAAGGAAGGCGTCCGCCTATGTCGGGCGGGGCGTGTCGCGCACCGAGAGGGGTGATTATGATGGAGCCATCGAGGACTACAGCAAGGTGATCGAGCTCTATCCGGCTTATTTCGACGCTTACCTCGGCCGCGCCATTGCCTTGGGCAAGAAAGACCAATTGGATCGCGCCATCGCCGACTACGATCGCGCTGCCGAAATAGAGCCCGCCTACGCGCCTGTCTATTTCGGGCGCGGCAGCGCCTGGTTCGCCAAGGGCGACTATAACAGAGCCATTGCCGACTACGACCAAGCGCTCAAGCTCGATCCAAAGCTGGCCATCGCCCGCAAAGGCCGCAAGCAGGCGGTTGCGGCAAGGGCGAAAACGCCCGTCTCCGCGCCGACCGGTCGGGTTCGAAACAAGGTGGCTGAAGATGCCATCGACCTGGGCACGATCTGGCGCTCTCAAAATCAGTTCGACCGCGCCATCGAGCAATACGACATCGCCGTTGCCGCCGACCCATCCAATGCCCGCGCCTATAGTTTGCGCGGCTTCACCTTCGCGCTGAAGGGCGATCCGAACCGGGCGATGGCGGATCATACTAAAGCAATAGAACTCGACCCGAATTTCATCGACAGCTATTTCTATCGTGCCTTGCTTTGGCAGCAGAAGGGCAACATCGACCGCGCCATCGCGGATCTGAGCGCGATCATTTCATTACAACCCGACAATGCGGACGCCTATATATTACGCAGCCGCGGCTGGGCCGCCAAACATGATTGCGATCGCATCATTGCCGATTCCACAAAGGCGATTGGTCTGCGTCCGACCGACGCAGAGGCATGGTACAATCGTGGTTTCTGCTGGAACAAGAAGGGGAAATACGACCGCGCCATCGCCGATCTCGACGAAGCCCTACGCCTCGATTCAAACTATGCCGATGCCCGCAAAGAGCGTGATGCGGCGACCGCGGCTAGTTCAACCGCCGGTTCGGCCGCACCGGGCGATACCCGTCCGGCCGCCAAGGCGTTTTTCACCGAAGCTCACACGTTGCATGAAAAGGGCGACTACGACGGCGCCATCGCTCAGTTGGATAAGGCGATTGCGATTGCCCCGGCATCCCGCGACGCCTATTTCGCCCGCGCCTTGGCCTGGAATGCCAAGCACGAATACGATCGCTCCATCGCGGATTACGGCAAGGCGATAGCGCTCGATCCGAACTATGCCCCGACCTACTACGGCCGCGCACAGAATTATACCTTGAAACAAGATTACGGCCGCGCACTCGCGGACTACGACAAGGCCATCAGCTTCGCCCCCACCGAAGCAAAGGTCTACGCCGATCGAGGGATGGTGCGGATGGCAAATCACGATAGCGCCGGCGCCTATAGTGATTTCGAAAAGGCGCTAAGCCTCGATCGCAACAACGTCCGCGGATACTATGGCCGAGGCGTGATCCGGACGACCAAGGCGAACTACGACGGGGCCATCGCCGATCTCAACAGGGCCATCAAGCTCGACCCCAACTTTGCCGGCCTCTACGAGGCGCGGAGCCGGGCGTGGGAAGCCAAGGGCAACCACAAGCGTGCTCGGGCCGACCGCAAGAAGGCGCTGAGCCTCGGGGCAAACTAATGTCAGCCGGGAATTCGAGGGCCTCTGTCCGGCCGTGGCGAAACTCTACGCGGCCGCTTTGTCGCTGCAAGGCGAGCCGGGGCGGCATATCAAAACCGCCCTGCTCTATCAGATCGCGAAAGCTGTCCCCGTCAAAACGAAGAGATTAGCTTCCTCCCAGATGCGCGTTGCTGAAATATTCAGCGAAATTCGGGCTTTGCGTCAGAATCTTACCATCGCCATCGCGCAGAATGCCGGCCGCCACGAGATAGGAACCGATCGCTTCCATCTTGGCCGGGTCCATGCTGCCGATGGCGCCGTTTTGCCCGCGCAGATAGTGCCCGTCGATCAGCGCTTTCAGCGAGGCGTGGATTAATGCCGGACTGGTCAGGGCATCCTTGTTGGCGGCGATGAGCAGCATGGCGGCTTCTTCGGGACGATCGACGGCGAATTGATAGCCGCGCCGCGTCGCCTGGATGAAGGCCGACGCCAGTTCCGGGTTTGCCGACAGATAGGCTTCGCTCGACGAGATCAGCGTCGTATGCTCGTCGGGCACGCCGTAATCGGCATAGACGAAGCTGCGCTGCTTTATGCCTTTCAGTTCTGCCTCGACGCCTTCCCAGGTCGAGACCTCCAACGTGAAGTCGACCGAACCGTTGGCCAGCGCCTCATAGGCGGACGTGCCGAGCGTCACCGTTTCGAAAGCCCCCTTGCCGCCGTCGTGACGGATGATGGTCGAGATCAGCGCGTTTTCCCAGGCACTGCCGAAACCGCCATAGGTCAGGCCGTCAAGATCCCTGGGGCTTTTGATCTCGTCGCGCGCTGCATTGAACACCAGCCGCCCGGTCTCGGACTGCACCACGGCATAGACCGCCTTGAGATCGGCGCCGGCGGTTTTCTGGGTGAAGAGGCCAATGGAGCCGTTGATGCCGAAATCGGCAACGCGGTTGGCAACCAGCGTGCCTGCACCGGTATCGCTGTAGGGCAGGATGTCGACCTCTAGGCCGGCCTCGCTGTAAAACCCTTTGTCGCGGGCGACGAACAGGCCGATATGGTTGGTGTTGACCGTCCAGTCCAGCGCCACCGTTACTTTCCGGGCGGCCGCCTGGGCAAGAGATCGGCCTGGCCGGGCTACAAGGGGAAGGCCAGCAGCGGCAGTGAGCAGCAAGGCTTGCCGGCGCGTCAGGTCAGTCATGGTCCATGTCCTTGTGGTGGCTCGGGTTGAGGAGGATGTCGAGGATCTCGGCTTCGAGGGTGCCGGCCTGCCGTGCAGCGCCGCCGGCCAGTTCGCGTGGACGCGGCAGCGGCACGTTGATCTCAGCGACGACGCGCGCCGGCCGCGCCGACAGCACATAGATGCGGTCGGACAGGAACACAGCTTCGCGCACGTCGTGGGTGATCAGCAGCGCCGTCCAGCAGTGGCGCCGCCACATCTGTTCCAACCAGCGCTGCATGGCGGCGCGGGTCAGCGCATCGAGCGCGCCGAACGGCTCGTCGAGCAGCAGCATATCGCGTTCCTGCACCACGGTGCGCAGCAAGGCCGCGCGCTGGCGCATGCCGCCGGAAAGCTGCGCCGGAAAATGCCGTTCGAAACCGGCAAGCCCGAATTTGTCGAACAGCGGCGCAACGCGAGCGCGGGCAGCCTTGCGCCGGACGCCTTGCACCTCAAGCCCGAGCGTGGCGTTGTCGAGAATGCGCCGCCAAGGCATCAACGCGTCTCGCTGCGGCATGAAAGCGAAATGCCGGCCGTGGTCGTCGAGCGGCTTGCCGTCGAAGAATATCTCGCCCTCGCCGTGAAGCGCGCCGATCAGAAGCTGGAACAGCGTCGACTTGCCGGCTCCGGAGGGGCCCAGAATGGAGACGAATTCGCCGGCGCCGACGCTGAGCGAAATGTCGGCAAGCACGTCGAGCCCCTGGAAGGCCTTGCGCACATGCCGCAGTTCGAGCCGGTTCATCGCCAAGGCTCCCTTCCTGCGGCCCGCCCGCCGGCGGCCCGTTCCCATGGCATGGCAAGGCGCTGGACCAGCACCGTCAGCCCGAACAGGATGAGCGTCAGCACGGCGCTGACGGCGACGGCGGCCAGCACCAGGTCCGGGCGGAAGTTGTTCTTAGCGTTGAGCATGTAGATGCCGAGGCCCTTCGCCGCGCCCGCATATTCGGCGAAGATGGCGCCAACGACGGCATAGGTGATCGAGATCCTGACACCGGCGAAGAAGTAGGGCAGCGCCGAGGGCAGCCGCGCCAGGACGAAGACACGCCAGCGCCCTGCCCCAAGGGCGCGCAGCATTTGGCCGATCTCAGCCTCCGTCGCCTCATAGCCTTCGGCCAAAGCCACCAACATCGGAAAGAAGGTGACCAGCGCCACCAGCAAGATCTTGGGCATCAGCCCAAAGCCGAACCACAGCACCACCAGCGGTGCAATCGCCACCAGCGGCAAGGTCTGACTGACCACGAAGACCGGAAAAAGGGCGCGCCGCAATGGCTGGAAGAAGTCGATCAATATCGACAGCACAAAGGCAGCGCCGAGCGAACAGGCAAAGCCGGCGAGCGTGGCACGGAGGGTTGGCACGGCGTTATCGGCCAGCGCGTGCCGGTTGAGCATTGCCTGAGCGAAGACGCGCGATGGCGCCGGGAGGATTGTCGGCTTGATGCCACCAAAGCGCGCATAGAGTTCCCACGCGGCCAGCAGCAGCCCCACCGAAAGCATCGCCGGAGCGGTTCTGGCGATGAGGTCCACGATCGGACGCGAAGGGGCGGACGGGGAGGACACGCAGGTACCTGGAGCGGATGGCGCGGGGCGCGCCGTCAGACGGCGGTGGGGCTGTTGGCCGAGACGGTGACGTCGAGCGTTACGTGGCCGGCACCCGGCCCGAAGCGGCAAAAGGCCTCGTTGAGTGCGGTAAAAATGGCGCCTGCGTCGCCGCGCAACTTTGTGCAGAAATGCTTGGAGCGCTCATATACGCCCGACTGCTTCAGGAAGTCGATGCAGCCATAGATCTCGTCCATGTGGTCGTCGGTGCCCATGACATAAAGCGAGAACTGCGCCGCCGCCGGCTGGCCGGTGGCGGCTACGCCGCGCACGGCGGCGATAGCGGCTTCCTTGCGCGGGCCGAGCGGCCCGGCAGGTCCGCCAAACGCGTCGGAGCGGCAGATCGGATCGTCCGGCTCGCCCGGGCAGCCGCGCGAGATGGCGGCCGAAAGCACGCAATGCTTGCCGCTGCGCGCTGCCGCCACGAACAGGTCGCGCATGGCAGGAAACAGCACCTCGGGCGGCCCGACCAGCAAGGTCGAGATATCGTCGGTCTCGATCCGCAGTCGATCACGATAGGGGTCCAGTGCCCCGAGCGCGCCAAGGATGACGCCGACAAAATCGCCGGACATCGGATATAGGGAAATCTGTGCGCCTGAAAACATCGCCCGCCTCGCTCCGCTGGTATTACCCAGATCAGCTTCTAGGGTCTGTGGGCTTGCCGCCCCCGTCTCAGCCCCGACCGTACGGAGCACCCCTGTGGATGGGCGCGTTAAAGCACCAATCGGGTAGCTATGAAAGCTGTTTTTTCAGGGCCATCGCCGGAAATGCATTGCGCCAGGGCTGATTGTGGCGGTTCCGTCGGGCCCGGCCATAAGGGCAAAATTTGTCCGGAACCTTCGCCACTACGAGGGGTTGTCCCTATAGTCGCAGACGCGACGAACTTCGTAGAAACGAGCGAAGACTTCACAGAAATGGAGACAAACCATGTTCATGAAAATCCTCGCAGCTTCGGCTCTTACAATTGGTCTCGCGACTTCGGCGATGGCGCAAAGTGCTGGCGGAAACGGCGCCAATAATGGGCCCGGCAGCGGCCAGTCGGTCACAGTCGACCCGAACACGCCGGCATCGCCGAACACGGTGGATCCTGGCACGACCGGCAGCACGACCGTCATGCCCGACGGCATGAATTCGAACGCGGACCGGAACTGTCCGGCCAGCCCACAAGGTGCTCAGCCGGATGCCAGCCACACCGCTCCGGGCACGGCTTCGCCGACCGTCAATGACAAGCATTGCGGCAAGTAGCCATTGGCCGGAACTGCTGGAGAACGCCACGGGGCGCCTGTTCCGTGGCGTTTCCGTCTCTGGATGTATCACCCTCGCCGAACAGGCTGGCGCCTGAAATGCAACCCGTCATCGGCCGAGCCTGGCAGGAACCGGGCTTTGTTCGATCCGGCGCCTACGAAACAGCCTTTTCGCGAACCGGCAGCTTCCAGCCCGGCCTGACGAAATGACAGGTATAGCCGTTCGGGTATTTCTCCAGATAGTCCTGATGCTCGGGTTCGGCTTCCCAGAACGCGCCGGCCGGAGCCACCTCGGTGACCACCTTGCCGGGCCACAGGCCTGAGGCGTCGACGTCGGCGATGGTGTCTTCGGCGACGCGCTTCTGCTCATCGCTGGTGTAGTAGATCGCCGAACGGTAGCTCATCCCCACATCGTTGCCCTGGCGGTTGCGTGTCGTCGGATCATGAATCTGGAAGAAGAACTCCAGCAGCGTACGGTAGCTCACCCTGGCGGGATCGAAATTGATCTCGATGGCTTCGGCATGGGTGCCGTGGTTTCGGTAGGTGGCATCAGGCACGTCGCCGCCGCTGTAGCCGACGCGCGTGGACAGGACGCCCGGGATGCGTCGGATCAGATCCTGCATGCCCCAGAAACAGCCGCCGGCAAGCACCGCGCGTTCGCTTGAAGTCGCCATATCAAATCTCCCCAAAGCAGCTCCGGGAAAGGTTGTAGCCGTTTCCGTCCGGAATTGCGCACGATAAAACTGGAGGCCCGGCGCTATGACAGCCGCTCCAGGATTTCCCATAGATGGGCATTGTCGTCGGCTTCGTCCAGTCGACGGGCGCGTCCTGCTGCCGATCACCACGGGCGCGCGGCGTCACTCCCCAGGCCTGAACCTGCGCACCACGACCTCGAATACGATATCCGAGAGGGCATCCAGATGGTTGACGGCGGCATCGAAATCCTTGGGCAGCACCGAAAGCACGATCTTCAGATACTGGTCCGGCTTGTCGGCCCGCACCTCGGCGATGACGCCGGCGCCATGGGCGCGGAAATCGGCGCGCACGGCGGCGAGAAAATCGTCGCCCAATGTTTTCTTCGGGCGTTTGCGGCGGGTCTCCGGCGCGGCGCTCCGGCCGGCGGCCGGCTTGCGCCCCTTTCCGCGCGCCGGCACTGCGGCGGTTTCGTCAGCCATGGCCCGTCACCGCGTCGGCGTCGCCGGCCTTGGTCTTCGACGGCACGGACTTGACCGACCGGACCCGTTTCTTCTTCGAGCGGGCGGATTTCTTCCTGGCATTCGTGCCGCCCTTCGGCCGCCCGGCAAGCTTTGCGGCGCCCGGCAGGCCCTTCAGGCCCGCCATCGCGAGGCCGATGGCGCCGCTATGAATCGCTGGCTGCGGGAAAGCGAAGCCGCCGGCCGCGTCCCGCACCATGCCGATCAGCACGCCGGTTGCGACCGGCTCGATCCGGCCGAGCCGCGTCTGCGGTGCCGCACCCTCGAATTCGCCAATGGCGCTGACGACCTCAAGGCCGTCATCCCCGGTGATGATGGTGGCATAGCGTGGCATGGGATTTCTCGCGGATAGTCGTCAGGCTCGAAACGCCGTAGGGCGCCATCGTTCGAGGAGAAGGGCAAAACCAAAAACACAAAACCCGCCTCGGGGGCGGGTCATCGGCGCAACTCAGCACCATAGATAGAAACATAGCATAGTTGCCTTCACCCCGTCAACAGCTTTTAGGAAAAAATTCCTTATAGACTTTTCGGCATTCCCGGCGCAGCGAACGCCGCCGTCACGGCAAATGGGCAGGCAGGGTCGGTCGAACTTACGAACCGGAGCCTTGCTGTGGAGATCGCGAAGGGCCGAGAATTGATCAGGAGAAGAAATGTGCGCATGGCCTGAACAGGCCTGGAGCACAGCACCCGCCAGAATCAAAAACCCGCCTCGGGGGCGGGTCATCGGCGCAACTCAGCACCATAGATAAAAACATAGCATAGTTGCCTTCACCCCGTCAACAGCTTTTAAGAAAAAAATCCTATCTCGTCGGTCCCAGCGTGATCCTCCCCGGCCCGCCCGGCTTTATCAGTTGGTTGTTGGAGCATTGACCGCGAATTGCGCGGCGAACGCCCTGGCATAGGCGGGCCGGGCTTCGCCGCGGGCCACATAGGCAGCCAGGTTTTGATATTCGTCCAGAAGGCCCGACATTCTGAGCCGCAGCAGCACTGATACCATCAACAGATCGCCCGCGCTGAACGCGCCGTCGAGCCAGTCGGCGCCGCCCAGATGGGCCGAGAGCCTGTCCAGCCGGGCGCGAACGCGGTCCTACACCAATGGCAGGCGCTCCTCGCTCCAGGGCTTGTCGGCCTCGAATAGTCTTGCCGTCGTCAGTTCGAGGATCGGCAGCTCGACGGTGTTGAGCGCGGCAAACATCCAGGTGATGGCGCGGGCGCGGGCGTCGCGATCCTCCGGCAACAGGCCCGGATACCGCTCGGCAAGATGAAAGACGATCGAGCCGGTCTCGAACAGGCAGAGCGAACCGTCCTCGTAGGTGGGGATCTGGCCAAAGGGCTGGATGGCCAGATGGTCGGGCGCCTTCATGTCAGCATGAGAAACAAGACGAACCTCGTAGGGCTGGCCCACTTCTTCGAGCGCCCAGCGAACGCGCGTGTCGCGCGCCAGTCCCTTGCCGCCGTCGGGCGACCGTTTGAATGCCGTGATGGTAATTGTCATCGCATCCGCTTCCTTGCCTGTTTCCCGGCTTCCTGGCGATGACGAACAAGCCTCTGCGGCAGCCCGACATCGGTCTTGAACTATTTTCCTTGCCGGGCGCGGATCGCGAATGGATGCCCGCGCGTTCTGAACGCCTATGCACGCTGCCTCAAAGCGACCTCGGTTTTGGGCGACATGCGTAGGCCGATACCTGCAAGTGCGTCGCACGGGCCCTGTTCAGCGTGACGCGCCTCACCGATGGGAGCAACCGCCATGAACGTCGCCAACCTGCAACTCGAGGGCCTGCTGATGGCCGTCGCATCGATCAACCACGTCCTGGTCAGGAAGGGCGTGCTGACATCAGAGGAGATCGACATCGCCCTGCGCAAGGCCGAAGCCGGCGAAACCAGCGAGGAGCGGTCCGAGGGCATGTCGGCGTCGAGCCGCGACGCCGTCAATTTCCCGATCCGGTTGCTCGAGCTCGCCAACCAGTGCCAGCCGGAAGCTGACATGCCGTCCTTTTCGAAGCTGGCGCGCATGGTCGGCCAGATGAAGGAACCCTATAACGACCAGATGTAGCTACGCCCTGCCCGGCCATCCCGGATTGAGCGAAAGCACGCGGCCCGGCCCGTGCACGGCGGCGAACAGCAGTCCGGCCAGGAAGGAAAAATGGTCGACGAAGAAGCCGAATTCCGCCTGGTTGCCGGCCCAGTGGCTCGGTCCGTGGAAGGCGAAGCCGAGGAACAGCACGTAAACCGCCGCGACCAGTGCGGCCGGCGTGAAGAAGGCGCCGGTGAGGAAAGCGATCACCAGCAGCACCTCCAGTATCGCCGCGCACCAGGCCAGGAACAGCGGAAACGGAAAGCCGGCGGCGGCGATATAGCCGGCGGTGGCGCCCATGCCCATGAACTTGAACGTCACCGCCATCAGGAAGACGGCTGCGAAGATCAGGCGGCCTATGAGCAAGGCGGCGGTCTGCCACGGCGATTGGACGGTTGGCGACGGCATGGTTGTTCTCCCGTTTCGTTTGCTTGTTTACCCGATTCCGGCTGGAAACCGCTACGGAGCTTTCCTGGAATTGCTCCTAGGACGCGCCACGCACCGCGCATCCGACATATCCGCCGAAGTTTTTTCCGGATGTCGCGATCGGCGCCGCTCGATCGGGCCCGCTGCCGCAAAACCCGGATCCCGGTTTGCCGGCTCCTTGATAGAGTGGGCCGCATCGGTCCTGATGTATCTCGCCGCCATGCGCCTGGAGCCGGCCTGAGGCAGCGGAGCCGATATTCCGGTCCGTGTTCGCCAAAGCCTGCGAAAGCCGCTATGGAACCAGCGGCGTCAAATGCTGTTATGTATGACCGCAGGGTCGCGCCGCGACGGTGGCGCGCCGGGGGTGGAAAGTGAGGCTCGGCATGGCGGACGACAAATCGAAGATCAAGCAGGATCGCAAACTGGTTTCGAGCGAGGAAACCTATGAGGTTGCCGCTTTCGCCCGCAAATACGGCATCCCGCAGAGCGAGGCCCAGACCATCATCAAGCGCTACGGGCCCTCGAGGAAGAAGCTCGACAACCACATGGCCGCGCGCGGATAGCTCGGCGCGACCGGCGTTGGAAGCGTTGCCCGGGGCAAGACCCCGGGCGCATTGCGGAACCGAATGGTTGGAGGCAACGACCATGCCCGACACCGCGCGCAGAACCGGCAGCTGCCTTTGCGGCGGCGTGCATTTCACCGTCAGCGGCCCGCCCCTGCGGGTGGGCCTTTGCCATTGCAAGGATTGCCGCAAGACCAGCGGCTCCGCCTTTGCCGCCTACGCCATCTGGCCGCGCCAGGCCTTCGAAGCATCGGGCATTCTCGAAGCCTATGCCGGCCGCAGCTTCTGCCCGACCTGCGGCAGCCGTGTCGCCTCGCTCACCGACGAGGAAGCCGAGGTGATGATCGGCAGCCTGGACGTGGTGCCGACCGAGCTGGTGCCGGAGTACGAATTGTGGATCGGCCGGCGCGAATCCTGGCTGCATGCCTTGCCGGATACTGAGCAGTTCGAGCACGACCGCCCCGCCGCGCAGGCTCCCGGCCCCCCGCCGCCGAAGCTGCTGTCGGACGCCGCTCCCCGCGATTGAAAATTAGTCGAAAAGTTGAGCGGCCGCGACGGAACCCCGGGACATCGGCCGGCGTTATCGGGCGCCTCAGTTTCAATGGAGATCCCCGTGAACGACAAGTTCTTTCCCCGTCCGGTCAGGCTGAAGGTCGGACCGGCCCGCGAGCGGGTGGTGCGCAGCGCCTGGGAAGGCCTGGAATGCCTGCGCGACTGGCCCGGCAAGCATGGCCGGCGCTACCGCGCCGCATGGCGCAGCTGCCGCGATGCCCTCGATGGCTGGACCCCGGCCGAGAAGGCGATGCGAGCCATGATCGATGCCGGGCGCGAGGCGGAATTCCTGCCCGGCAACGGCAAGCCCTGACAGCCTGCCTCCCCACGGGGCGTCCGGAACGGCAAGGCGCCGGCTACTGTTTCGGCGGCTGCGGCGGCACTTCATCCGGTTTGATCACCGGCGTCTTGCCTTCGTTGGGCGCCGGCGCGGCCATGCCTTGGTCGCCTGTCGGCGGCGGCTTCAGCACGCCGCCGCAATCGTTCAGCGTCTCGGTCAGCGTGTTGTCGGTCGGCTGCTGGTTGCCGTCGGGCTTGGCCCGGCATTTTTCGCTGGGCGCCTGCTTGTCGGGGTTCTGCTGCTCGGCCTGTGCCAGCGCCGCGGCGGGCGCGGCGAGCATCAGGCTGACAGACATGATGGCGAGAAGTCTCATCTCGGCCTCCTTTCCGGGTTGGGCCGCCCTCACCGGCCGCCGATAGTCGATGGCTTGCCTTGATAGGCTTGCCTCAATAGCCGCCGACGATCGGCAGGATTTCGCCGGTGATGTAGCTGGAGCATTGCGGCGAGGCCAGGAACACATAGGCCGGCGCGATTTCCTCCGGCTGGGCGGGCCGCTTCATCGGCGTCTTGGCGCCGAACTGCGACACGTCCTGCGCCTCCTTCTCCGACGGATTGAGCGGCGTCCACACAGGCCCCGGCGCCACGGCGTTGACGCGGATGCCCTTGCCGACGAGGTTGCCCGACAGCGCCCGGGTGAAGGCATGGATGCCGCCCTTGGTCATGGAGTAGTCGACCAGGTCCTTCGATCCCTCGATGCCGGTGACCGAACCGGTGTTGATGATGGCCGAACCCGGCTTCATGTGCGCCACCGCCTCTTGCGCCATATGGAAGTAGCCGTAGAGGTTGGTCTTCAGCGTGGTGTCGAAATGCTCCTCGGTCAGATCGGCGAAATCGGTGGAATGGATCTGGAAGGCGGCGTTGTTGACCAGTATGTCCAGCCGCCCCAGTTCCTTCACGACCCTTGCCACGGCCTTGGCGCAGAAGGCGCGATTGCCGACATCGCCGCGTAAGACGAGGCAGCGGCGGCCCTCCGCCTCGACCGCTTGCTTGGTCGCCTCCGCGTCGCGGTCCTCGCTGAGATAGACGATGGCGATATCGGCACCTTCGCGCGCGAACAGCACCGCCACGGCCCGGCCGATGCCGGAATCACCGCCGGTAATCAACGCCGCCTTGCCCTCCAGCTTTCCCGAACCGCGCCAGAACGGCGCATCATAGAACGGCGCCGGCTCGATCGCCCATTCCTCGCCGGGTTTGGCATGATGCTGGGCGGGAAAAGGCGGCACGGGATATTTTCGCGCGCCGGCCTGCATGGCGCCGTCGCCCTTGGGTTTGGTCTTGGCGCGGTCCTTGGCGTCGACCTTGCGCTGGATGCTGCGCTGCTTGCTGGTTGCTTTCGAACTGTCGCTCTGGGTGCTGGTCGGCATGGTCATCTCCTCTGTGTTTGGACCGGAGACATCACGAACCTTCTCGCGCAACGCGCACAACTGTTCGCGATGTCTCCGGTCCAAACGCGTTGCTCGCAGGGACAACGCATGTCGGCGGAAAAAGTTGGCGGCTTTCGCAGGCGCGCGTTGCAACCCTCGCATCCTCCCGCCGTTTCGCCTGCCGGAGGCAATCATGTTCGAAGGTTTTCAGACCCTCGAGGTCGACTGCGGGGATGCCCGCATCTTCGCCCGGCGCGCCGGCGACGAACCCGCCGTCCTTTTGCTGCACGGCTTTCCGCAGACACATCTGATGTGGCGCGACGTGGCGCCGCGCCTGGCGGACCGGTTCACCGTCATATGCGCCGACCTGCGCGGCTACGGCGCCAGCTCATGCCCGGCCTCGAGCGCCGATCACGCCCCTTACGCCAAGCGCGCCATGGCCCGCGACATGGTGGCGCTGATGGCCGAGCTCGGCTTTTCCAGCTTCATGGTCGCCGGCCATGATCGCGGCGGGCGTGTCGCCTACCGCCTCGCGCTCGACCATCCCGACCGCGTCGAAAGGCTTGCCGTGCTCGACATCGTGCCCACCGCCGACGCCTGGGACCGGGCCGACGCCAGGCTGGCGCTCGGCTATTGGCCGTGGTCGTTGCTGGCGCAGCCGGAGCCGCTGCCGGAAAAGCTCCTGGCCGGCGCGGCCGACGCGATCGTCGATGACGCCCTGGGCGGCTGGGGCTCGTCGCCAAAGGCGTTTTCCGCCGGCGTGCGCCAGGCCTATGTCGAGGCGCTGCGCGATCCCGCCCATGCCCATGCGATCTGCGAGGAGTACCGGGCGGCCGCGATGCTCGACCGCGAGCACGACCATGCCGACCGCGCCGCCGGCCGGCGCATCGCTTGCCCGGTGCTGGCGCTGTGGAGCGGGCAAGGCGCGCTCGCCGAATGGTACGCCGGCGAAGGCGGACCGCTGGCCTTGTGGCGCGGCTGGGCCGACGATCTGCGCGGCCATGCGGTCCAGGGCGGGCATTTCTTCCCCGAGGAAGCACCCGCGCAAATCGCGGCCGAATTGACCGCTTTCTTCGCCGGGCCTGAAGCCACCGACAGTTAACCACGGCCAAGGGATTGGAACCACATCCTGGCTGCGCAGTTGCGTGGGCATCGAGTGAAAACCGGGAGCAGAACCATGCCACGCGGAGAAAAATCCAAATACACCGACAAGCAGGAGCGCAAGGCAGACCACATCGCAGAGGGCTACGAGCATCGCGGCGTGTCCGAGAAGGAAGCCGAGCGCCGCGCCTGGGCCACCGTCAACAAGGATGATGGCGGCGGCAAGAAGGAGGGCGGCTCCGGCCGCGGCAAGCACACCGGCCATCCCGCCGCGCACAAGGGCGGCGAAAAGGGCGGCAAGGCGTCTGCCTCGCGTTCGGCCGCAAGCCGGTCGGCATCGGCCAGGAAGGCAGCCGCGACCCGCAAGCGCAACGAAGCGCACGCCCATTGATGCGCGGGGCGACCGGATCGCGAAATTCCTATGCGCCTTGCCTGCCCTCGCCCGGGCCGCTCTTGATCAGATCGTCGCCCCGCGGATCGTCGAAGTTGGGCTCGGCCGGATTGTCGGACGGCGGCCTTTGCGGACAGTCCTCGTAGCCGTGGTCGCGGCCGCCGCAGAACGAACAGCACATGGCTTCGCGATCCCTGTTCCCGGGCGGCCATCGCGGGGTCTGGTAAGGCTTCCTGCCGAGCATGCCCAGCAATGCGCGAGGCGCGATTTGGTTGCGCGCCCGCGCCGTCCCTCGCAAGCGAACACGCCGGCTGTTGCGCAACCGCCAGACAAAATGCGAATCTCCCCGGCATCCCGCAACCAGGCGTAATCGCCCGGCGTTGCGGATCACGCCTTGGAGAGACCGCCATGTCCGTTCGAATCCTGTTGCCGACCGTGGCCGCCATGCTTGCCGCCACCGGCCTGGCCGAAGCCCGGCCCGACAGCCGCGCCATGAGCTGCGCGCAGATCCGCGCCATGATCCAGAGCCACCGCGCCGTCGTGCTGACCACCGGCCCTAATACCTATGACCGCTATGTCAGGCAGTTCGGCAATGAATGCGATTGGCCCGAAGTGCCGATGTCGGCCTATATCCCGGCCCGCGACGGGCACTGTCCGGTCTACCGCTGCGAGGAGCCGGTCAACAATTTCCCGAATTGACGGGTCGGTTGGCGCGGGCAATCGTTGTTTCGGGGATTGCCGCACCCCTGCCTGAAACCAATCCGAGGGGGCCGCGTTGACGCGTGGGGTGGCCGCCACAGGAGATGCCCATGACCGTCAACTGCCGCGTATCCATCGACAACCGGCCTCAATCCATCGAGGCCGTGTTCCAGGCCGTGCCCCGGATCGGCGAGAGCGTTTCGCTGTCCGTCGACGGAAACGCCCAGGACCTGCGCGTTTCGCGTGTCGTGCATGTGCCCGACGGCTCGCTAGAAGGGGCTGCGATCATCGTCGAGGTGACGGCCAACATCCTGTAGTCGCCTTAATCCGCGAATGCGGCGCGCCTTGGCCACGGCGGTAGCTTTCAGATGCCTAAGCCGGTCGTCTGGCCGGCGTCTTCCATAGGGTGCTGCGGCACGATGATCGATGCCAGCGGCGCGTGCAGCGTCCATCTGAAATAGCCGGGCGAGCGCTCGATCACGGCGGACCCGCCGAGCGACTGCGGCGCCACCCTTTGCAGGACAACGGTGCCGAACCCCTTGCGCGTGGTGTCGTCGCGCTCGTCGCCGCCGCTATAGGGGGGCGACCGCTCCTCCCAGACAAGTTGGAATTCGCGTTCGGCCAGAGCGTCGTCGCCCATGCTCCAGGTCACCTCGACCCGGCCGGAATCGCTGGCGAGCGCTCCATACTTGGACGAATTGGTGCCAAGCTCATGGAAAGCCATGCCGAGATTCTGCACCGCATTCGACTGCAAGGTCAGCAGCGGTCCCGAAAGCAGTATCTGCTCCTCGCGGCCGAACGGTTTGAGATGTTCCTGGACCAGGTCGAACAGGCTGGCTCCCACCCAGTTCGAGGTGACCAGCAGATCGTGCGACCGTGACAGCGCCATGATGCGGGCGCGGATCATCTCCTCGAACTCGCGCGGGTCCTCCGAGCGCTTGCTGGTTTCCCTGACCATCGACAGGATCACCGCGAACTGGTTCTTGACGCGGTGGTTGACTTCCCGCATCAGCATCTTGATCCGGCGCTCGTTCTCCCTGCTGGCGCTGATGTCGCGGGCGATCTTCGAGGCGCCGACGATGTCGCCGCTGGCGTTCCTGATCGGCGACACCGTCAGCGAAACGGCAATGAAGGTGCCGTCCTTGCGCTTTCGCGTCGTCTCATAGCTCGCCAGGCGTTCGCCGCGGCGGACCTTCGCGATGATCTCGGTTTCCTCGTTCTTGAGGTGGTCGGGGATGAGCATCAGGATCGACTGCCCCAACGCTTCCTCCGCGCTGTAACCGAACATGCGTTCGGCCGCCTGATTCCAGCTCTTGATGATGCTGTTCAGGTCCTTGCTGATGATGGCGTCGAAGGAGGAATCGACAATCGCCGCCAGCTGCGCATCCGCTGTTGCATCCTGTTTTTCATTCCTTGCTATGTCAGCCATTGCCCCGCCAGGTGTCAGCCTATCGCCACTAGATAACGCGTGCGCCGGACAAGGCAATCACCTTGAAGCGGCCTGCCTGCTTCAACTTCATCGAAATCGCCTCGCCGGCTAATATAATCGAGGCGAAGGCGGTTCCACAGATCAGGCCGAGCCCGGCATCGAAAACGCCAACGACCAGACAAAATGGTTTTCGAGAACCAGAACGGAGCGGACATTCGATGGGCGCCGGAAGCGCGGAACCCGTCCTTGCAAGCCGGCATATCTGAATGTCACCACACCTCAGTCAGAGTGGCCGTCGCCCACATTGCCATTGCCGCCTGGGGTGGACAGCAGTCCGAAGTCCTGGGACTTGACGCCCTGCTCCGCCGCCAGGAACCCGTCCGAGGCGAGGCCACGCCGCAAAAGCTCCCTGACCGCGGCCGAGCGGCTCGGCATACGCTTGTCGAAGCGCCAGTTTTCCAGTGCCGCCAGTTCGTCGGCGGTCAGCATGACCTGCAAGCGTTCAGGACGTTCCAGCTCAGCCATCGCACCTCCTCGCACAGACCCCAATGCCTGAATTAGTATTTGCCTTGTTCAACTAACAACTAGTGTTGCTCTCATGCAGCGTCAAGGCCGCCAGACAAGCCGTCTGCTCATTCCGCTCATAGTATGCCTCAACCGCCGGCCGCTGCTTCGTGTAATTCCGCTAACCCACTGGTATATATATCTATTTCCCATATTTCGCTTGCCAGGAACCAACATTCGGCGCATGCTGCGCAATGAAGGGCAAAGCGGTTTCGCCGAGGAGGTTTCCATGCGGTACGACTACTCGATGCGCTTGCGTGATGACGTTCAATCCGCCGTCCATACAGCTTTCAGGACGGCGGGTATCGTCAGGATCACCACCGTTGCCGAACAGGTCAGGCTCAGGAACCTCGACGAGAACGTCGCCCTCGAGGACGTCGAGCACCTGGTCATGCAGGCGGCCCAAATGCTTGGCGCTGCAATCGAATTCGAGGGCCTGGCCGTGATCGAGGAACGGCCGGGTGGTCCCGTCAACGGCCGGTCCCAAGGCGAGCTCCTGTCCTAGGGTCGGAGCCACGACGCCGTACACAGACGCCGGCGTCATGTCCCATGCCCCCGGTCCGCCAGTGGCTGTGGGAATTGAGCGAGCGCCCTATATGCTTTCGTGAGATCCCCTCCGGAGAACACGCCATGACGCTCGACATTCGCAAGCTCGGCAGCCAGGGGCTGCGGGTCTCTGCCATCGGCCTCGGCTGCATGGGCATGAGCCAGTCCTACGGCCCGGCCGACGAAGCCGAATCCACCGCCACGCTGCACCGCGCGATCGAACTCGGCTGCACCTTCCTCGACACCGCCGAGGTGTATGGCCCTTACGCCAACGAGGCGCTGCTCGGCCGCGCCTTGAGGGGCAAGCGCGACCAGGTGACCATCGCCACCAAATTCGGCTTTCGCATCGAAAATGGCCGGCAGGTCGGCACCGAACGCGACAGCAGGCCGCAAACCATCAGGGCGGCGGTTGAAGGGTCGTTGAAGCGGCTCGCCACCGACCATATCGACCTTCTCTACCAGCACCGTGTCGATCCGGCCGTGCCGGCCGAGGATGTCGCCGGCACGGTCGGCGAGCTGGTCAAACAGGGCAAGGTCCGCTTCTTCGGCCTGTCGGAGGCGGGAGCCGCCACCATCCAGCGGGCGCACGCCGTGTTTCCGGTCTCGGCGCTGCAGAGCGAGTACTCGCTGTGGGAGCGCAATCTCGAGCCGGAAATCATTCCCCTGCTGCGGCAAACCGGCATCGGCCTGGTGCCGTTCTCACCGCTCGGCCGAGGCTTCCTGACCGGCGGCGCCAAGCGCGCCGAGGACTATCCGGAAGGCGATTACCGCCGCGGCGACCCGCGTTACCAGGGCGCGAACTACGACGCCAATGTCGAGGCCGCCGCGAAGGTCCGCGACATCGCCGTCGCCAAAGGCGTCAAGCCAGGGCAGATCGCGCTGGCCTGGCTCCTGGAGAAGGGCAACGTCTTCGGTGTCGACATCGTGCCGATCCCCGGCACCAAGCGGATCAAATATCTGGAAGAAAATGTCGCCGCGGCGTCGCTGAAACTGGAGGCCGCCGAGATCGCGGCGCTCGACGACGCGCTGGCCCCGGGGAAGGTCTCCGGCCCGCGCTACGGCGACCGCACCATGGTAATGATCGACCGATAGGCTGCCGGTTTCGGGCAGGTCCGTCCTGCCAGCAGCGTCAAATCTCGATTGGCACGCCGCTGGTGAATCGGCCTATTCCACCGGCGCCGGCTTTTGGCGAGGATCGGGCCGCAACCGCTGGTGCAGCTCCCTGCCGGCGTGCAGGGTCCGGTCCGCCAGCGCGGCAAGTGTTCCGCGCAAGGTCCTTGTTCCCAGCACCGAATCCAGCGTCACCGACTGGGTCGCGAAGCGCCGCTTGAAGTCCTCGCCGCCGCACAGGAAGTCGACCATCGTCAGCCCCCTGTCGATCGACCACTGGATGTAGTCCATCATCAGCACCATGCCGGGAGACGCCCGCTCGACATCCGGATCGTAGGTCGTGACGAAGGCCATCATCGTGTTGCGCTGGACGAAATTGATCGAGACCGCCACCACCATCCCGGCGCATTCCAGCACGAAGACATGCAGGAGCCCTTCCCTGGCCAGCACGGCGACCAGCGCGGCCAGGGCCGGCGACCCCTCATCGAACAGGTTGGATTCGTGTCCGCGCGCGGCGAGCCATTTGCGCTTGAACTCGGCGAGCCTGTCGAGAACGGGCTGCATCGGCTCGTCCGGCGACATGAGGCGGAACCGCACTTCGCCGCCCTCCTCGAGGAATTTGCGGCCACGGCGATAATTCTGGCGCATCTTCTTCGTTTGTTCCCCGAACCAGTCCGCGCCCGTGCGCCATGGCCCCGCGACCCGGAAGCTGGTTTCGCTGCGGCGGTTCGGGCGGAGCGCCATCTTGGGCGCCGAAGCGGGAGCAAGCAACGTGCGCATCGCGGCGTCTGGCAGCAGGCGGTTCAGATAGACGAGATCGAAGCCGCCTGCCGCCGAAATTTCCTGCCATAGCGCCGCGACCGCCGCCGGATCGCAGTCCGGCGCGACCAGCACGTCGCCATAGTCGCTGTGGTCCTTGGCAGCCCATTCCAGGACGTTGACGCCCTTGCGTCGCACCGTCGCCAGCGGGATGACGGCGTCGATCCGATCACCGTTCCAGATGAGGCCGATCCTGAGACCGCGCAGCTCCCGGTCCGGGGCCGTCTGCCACCACGCCGTGACCCAGGCGTGGCTTTGAAAGATCAGCCCCTCCGCCCGGCGCCACAGCTCCGTCCAGGCCGGCCCGACCGACGCGAGGCGCTCCTCGGAGGTGACGATCTCCAAAGCGCCCGACTTCAAGCCCGCGATCGCGGCATGAGCGTTCATGGCTGCGGGCTCCGTGTCGGCTCGGACGAAGCGCGGCGGCGGAACCGCCGGGCGATGTGCCCCCACATCTTCTTGAGCGGCAGCACGTAAAGCCCGGACAGCGATTGATAGTCGCGCGCGCCGCGTTCCATCAATCCGAACCTGAAATCCTCATCGGGCTTCGGCACGCACAATGTTCCGAACAGCCGGTCCCAGAACGAGAACAGCAAGCCGAAATTCTTGTCGTAGTGCCTTGGATCGACGCTGTGGTGCAGCTGGTGCCAATGCGGGCACAAGACGATGTTGTTGAGCGGCCCGAACGATATCTTGAAATGGGTGTGCCTGACGAAATCCATCATCAGGATATTGCGCATTACGTAGACGTTGACGCCGAAGATCGTCACTTCGACGAGGTTAAGCGACAAAAGGGTCCAGATGCCGAAGCAGATCCCGGGTATAACGCCGTCCCAGGCGCGGTTCATGAGCTCGTCGAGCGGATGAACCCTGTCCTTGGTGATCCCGACCATCACCTCCGCCGAGTGATGCACCTTGTGCAGTTCCCACAGGAACGGGAAGCGGTGCTGGGCCACGTGGTAGAGGTAATAGGATATGTCGTAGGCGATCAGCATCGTCACCGTGAAGATGACGATCGTCACCGCTCCCGGCGGTCCCGGCAGCAGCGGCGGCTCGATTTGGAGGAGTGCCGCCAGCGTCCGATTCGTCGCGTAACCGACGCCCACGACGAAGGTCACGCCCGCGGGCAGCATCAGGAAGGGCATAATCGCCTTGCGGGTGATCCAGAAAAGCAAGTCCGCCCGCGCCGAGGGATGCGTGACGATCTCGTTGGGGAAGACGAAATCGAAGAATTCCCTGAAGCTCTTGCGCTCCGCCGTCCGCCAATAGGCGATCAGGGCGCTTCCCAGCGCGGTCAGCAGCAGAAGGCCGGCCGCAAGCAGGCTGGAGCCGGACAACTTGTCCAGGATCCTTTCGATGATGCCGGCAATCGACATGGGTCCACTCATTTATGCAACCGAAGCTTGACTTGTAGGAAGCGATTACCTGACAGGCCGGGCAAGCCGGCACGCCGTCAGGCTCTCGATTGTTTCGCCTTCACCCTAGTCGAGAATTCATAGCGAAAGCTTAAGCTGATTAAAAACAATGAATCCGCTAAAAAGCCTGCTATATATTGCCGAATTCTGAATAAAACTCCTAAAATTGACAGCAAAGGACCGGCAGCGCGCCTGGCGTGGAGATCGCAACTTCGGGGAATCGCGGGGTGATCGTGCCAGTTCCGGCTCGAAACCGTGCCGGACTGACACGCCCCCAACCAGGCTTATTTCGCGGCGCCCGGCTGCTTGTTGAAGATCGTGAGCAGGTCCATCGGCAGCGGAAACACCACCGTCGACGAGCGCTCGCCGGCGATGTCGTGCAGCGCCTCGAAATAGCGCAGTTGCATGGCCTGCGGCTCCTGCGCCAGCATCTTGCCGGCCTCGACCAGCTTTGCCGCCGCCTGCTGCTCGCCATCGGCATTGATCACCTTCGCGCGCCGCAGCCTTTCAGCCTCGGCCTGCTTGGCGATGGCGCGGACCATGTTCTCGTTGAGGTCGACATGCTTGATCTCGACATTGGACACCTTGATGCCCCATGCGTCGGTCCGCTGGTCCAGAATCTCCTGGATGTCGCTGTTCAACTTGTCGCGCTCGGCCAGCATCTCGTCGAGTTCGTGCTTGCCGAGAACCGAGCGCAACGTGGTCTGCGCCAGCTGGTTTGTCGCGGCCATGAAGTCCTCGACCTGGATGACGGCCCGCTCGGCGTCGACGATGCGGAAATACAGCACCGCGTTCACCTTCACCGAGACATTGTCGCGCGAGATCACGTCCTGCGGCGGCACGTCCTGGACCACCACGCGCAGGTCGACCCGCACCATCTGCTGGACGAAGGGGACGAGAAGGATGAGGCCGGGGCCCTTCACCCCGGTGAAGCGGCCGAGCGTGAAGACCACGCCGCGCTCATATTCCCGCAGGATGCGAATGGCGGAGGACAGGAAGACCAGCACGATGAGGGCGAGCACCAGATAGGCGACGTAACCGATGATCATTGCCTTGCTCCATTGTTCCTGCGCCGGACCGTCAGCACGAGATCCCTGACATCGGCCACCTCGACGCTGTCGCCGGGGGCGAGCGGTTCGTCGGCTTTCGCCCGCCAGCGCTCGCCCTGCGCGAGCACATGGCCCTCGCTGCCCGACCAGTCGAGGATCCTGGCCGGCAGCCCGTGCATGGCCTGCGCGCCGACTCGCGGCAGGCTCTTGCGCGCCGTCCACAGATAGCTGCCGGCCAGCAGCGCCAGGCCAAGCGTCAGCGCCGCGGCGGTGCCGATGAGCGCCCACGACATCTCGAAGCCGGGGCCCTCGACCTTGAGCAGCATGGCGGCGCCGAGCAGGAAGGCGGCGACGCCTCCGAGCCCGAGCACCACGGTCGGGTTGAAGGCCTCGATGACGAGGAAGGCGATGCCAAGCAGCATCAGGGCGAGGCCGGCATAGCTGATCGGCAGCAAATTGAGGGCATAGAGCCCGAGCAGCAGGCAGATGGTGCCGATCACGCCGGGCGCCACGGCGCCTGGGCTGGTGAATTCGAAGACGAGGCCGTAGACGCCGGCCAGCATCAGGACGACGGCGATGTTGGGATCGGTGATGACAGAGAGAAGCCGGATCAGCCAGCCGGGATCGAGCGTCTCGACCGCCACGCCCTTGGTCGCCAGCACCTGTTGCTTGCCGGCCACCTCGACCGTGCGGCCGTCGGCAAGCTGGAGCAGTTCGGCCGTGTCGCGGGCGACGAGGTCCACTACATGCGCCTGAAGTGCTGCGTTGGCGGAAAGGCTGGCCGCCTCGCGCACGGCCTTTTCACCCCAGTCGGCATTGCGCCCGCGCAGTTCGGCGAGCGACCGGATCAAGGCGACCGCGTCGTTCGTGACCTTGGTCATCATCGCGTCGCCCGCCGGAGGCGCGGCGGCATTCTTCTGGTCGCCCTTGTCCTTCTGGTCGCCGCCACCGGGAACGGACGGCAGCCCGCCAAGCTCGACCGGCGTTGCGGCGCCCAGATTGGTGCCGGGGGCCATCGCCGCGACATGGGTGGCATAAAGGATATAGGTTCCGGCACTTGCCGCATGCGCGCCGGCGGGCGCGACATAGCCGATGACGGGAACCGGCGAGGCAAGGATATCGGCGATCATCTCACGCATCGAGGTGACCAGCCCGCCCGGTGTATCGATCTCGAGGACAACGGCTTCGGCGTGCCGTTCGGCGGCTTTCGCCAGCGCTTCATTGAGCTGCCTGGCGCTCGCCGGGCCGATGGCGCCCTCGATCACGATGCGCAACGCGACCTTCTCCATAGCCTCCGCGGCCACGGAAGAGTGACTGGCGGCCGCGGCGGCCATCAAGGCCACTGCCAGAACCGCCATCCGCGCGAGGGTCACGTTCAAAACTCCCTGGATAACGCAGGATATGGCGTTCGATCCGCCGAAATCCATGGCCCGGTCTCAGATTGCAAGCCCGCGACCCGGCTCTTCGCAGCCAGCGGCAAACGCAATGGGGCAGACTTTCGAAGCCGGAGGGGCCCCGCTCGCGCGCCGGCCCCATCCTTGGTCAGCGGTCACGCATGTGCGTGCGGGTGACGGACGTCCCAGACGGCCCAACCCGATACGGCAACCACCAGCACGCCGAGAATGACGTGGGTGGCCATCGCATGCGTGTTCGCCATGAAGCCGAGCAGCCAGGGCGACACGACGAGCCAGAGGCCGAGAACGACACCTACCCATTCCTCCCACTCGGCGAAGGCGGCAAGCGCCGCCACGGCCACCGCGCCCAGCACGACGCCGACAATCCAGGCGTTCCATGCGGGAGCGGTTTCAGCAGCGAAGCCGATTATCCAGGGTGAGATGAACAGGCAGACGGCAAGGACCAGATTGAGCCAGTCCTGGCCTTTCTTTCCTTCCATGAGTGTATTTGCCATGACAACCTCCATAGATGAAGCTTGGCCAAAGCGTTGTATTCGCGTGCAAACGCACGCTTAATGGTTGATGTAACTATGCCTCACATGGCCTTCAAGACCCGCCCCGCGGCGGGGTCGCCTTGGCATCGATCGAGCTCCCTCCACCGGATCGGGATCAAGCCGGGACCGCCGCATCAAGGCAAACCACCCGCCTCTTCGGCGCATTCTAGTCGGCGCATTCTAGAACGTGATCTTCACCGAGGCGGCACTGCGGTTGGCCGGCCCGTGATACACCGCTTCGATGTTGTTGCCGTCCGGGTCGAGAAGGAAAGCGGCGTAGTAGCCGGGGTGGTACCGGCGTTCGCCCGGCCCGCCATTGTCCCTGCCGCCGCCGTCCAGCCCGGCCTTGTAGAACGCATCGACCATGGCGCGGTCTTTCGCCTGGAATGCCAGGTGATGGCGACCGGTCAACTCTCCCCGAGCCGCGCGGCTGTCGGCGGTGGAAATGAATAGCTCGTCGGCCCAGAAATAATCGGCAGCGCTGCCGCCGATCGGAATGTCGAGCACTCGAAATACCGCTTCGTAAAAGCGGCGGCTGGCGGCGATGTCTCTGACCACCAGCTGGATATGATCGATAAGCCGGCCGCGATGCAGTTCTTCCATGCAAGCTCTCCTCTCGCCAAGGGATCGACTCTAACTAGCTTCGCGTGATCCGCCGTCAATGCCGCGCCGAACCTCAGGACTTTCGCGCGGCATGCCGCGCCAGTGCGTGCTCGATCAGCACGTCGATGACCTGGCTGTAGCCGATGCCGATCGCCGCCAGCGCCTTGGCATACATCGAGATGTCGGTGAAGCCGGGCAGCGTGTTGACCTCGTTGACCAACAGCGAACCGTCGGCGCGCAGGAAGAAGTCGACCCGGGCCATCGCCTCGCAGCCCAGCGCCTGGAAAGCCCGCGAGGCCATCTCCCTTGCCTTGTCGGCGACGGCGGACGGGACATTGGCGGGCACGTTCACCACGGCGCCGTCGGCGTCGAGATATTTGGCTTCATAGGTGTAGAAGCCGTGCTTGCCGGCCGGGATGATCTCGCCGGGCAGCGACACGGTCAGCGTTCCGTCGGCCCGCTCCAGCACCGAGCATTCGATCTCGCGGCCGTCGACGAACTCTTCGATCAGGACCTTGCCGTCGTAGCGGAAGGCCGTCTCGACGGCCCGTTCGAAGCCGTCCCGGTCGTTCACCTTGCTGACGCCGAAGGACGAGCCCTGGCGCGCCGGCTTGGCGAAGAAAGGCAGGCCGAGCGCGCCGGCAATCTCCTGGAACGGCCCGACATCGTTTCGATGCACGGTGACGGAACGGGCAACCGGCAGCCCGGCCTCGCGCAGCAGCCGCTTGGCGACATCCTTGTCCATGGCGGCGGCCGAGGCGAGAATGCCGCAGCCGACATAGGCGACGTCGGCGACCTCGGCATAGCCCTGCACCGAGCCGTCCTCCCCGAAAGGACCGTGCAGCACGGGAAAGACGACGTCGACCGGTGGCAGGTCGCGCTCTGCTCCGCCGCCCGGTGCGGCCACCAGCCTGCCTCTGCCACCGGGCAACAATGCGACCTCCACGCCGTCCTCAGACACCGGCGCCCCGGCTCTGTCGTCGCCGGCTTCGGATGAAGATTGCAGCAGCCATCGACCGTCCCTGGAAATGGCGATCGGCACCACCTCATAGCGCGTCCGGTCGATGGCCTTCAGCACGTTGGCGGCTGAAAGGCGCGACACGTCATGCTCGGCCGATCGTCCGCCATAGAGGACGGCGACCTTAATCTTGTTCTTCATTGAAAAGCCTTGTCCTTCATCGAAATCCCTCGAGATCAAATGCTGACGGCAATGCCGCGATTGGCAAAGAAGCGGTCGAAATCGGCCGGCGCCAACACTGCATTTGCCTGTGTGGCGCCGGTATGGCCGGACGGATTGTGAAAGCGAAAACCCTCGTCCGATGCCGACATGACCAGCACCAGATGGCCGCCCTTGGACGGGGGCTCGCGCTCGGGCCAGCGGATCAAGCTGCTGACCGAGGCGGTGAAGAAGCGCGACCGCCTGAGGATCGTCGGAATATCCGATGTCGCGACACTGGTCATCACCTCTGCCTCGAGGCCGAATTCCGCTTTCACGAAGCTGACGAACGGGGCGTAGATCAGGCCCTTGATCGATTCCTCGGTGACGACATAGCCGCCATATCCGGTGCAGCGCCTGGCCAGTTCGATGGTCGGCACGATCTGGCCGCGCGCCGCCAGGATCATCTTGAGGCATGCCATGCCGCAGATATTGGTGGCCCACAGCGCGTATTCGTCGAGTGTGCGCGCGCCCGAATTCTCCCACAGCGCATCGCGCCGCAGCGCCACCTCGGCACCATCGGCAAGCACGGCCAAGGTCATGTCGGGCGTCTCCCACTGGCTGAAAAACGGCACGGTCTCTGGCGGTGGACTCATCGATTCCTCAAACAGACCATTTCAATTTCGTATACAGGGATACGAGAGCGGAGAACAGTGCTTCAAACCTCATTCGCCTGATCAGGTGATGGTCCGCGCTCGGGTTTTGCCCGCCGGGCGAAGCTTGCCAATGCCCGCCGATCGGCGCACTCTCAGCCCTACGAAGCCGGTCGTCGGGTGCGATTCGTCTCCTCGCCCATCGTGTTAGGATTGCGCAATGACCCGCGACCAGATGCTCGCCCACCTCCGCGCCGCCGACGCCGTCGCTCGCGAGGCGGCTGCGCACGGCCATCATCCGTTCGGCTGTGTGCTGGTCGGGCCGGACGATCGCGTCCTTATGCGCCAGGGAAACCTCGACACGGTGCGCCATGCCGAGACGGAACTCGCCCGGCGCGCGGCGGCTGCCTACGAGCCGGATTTCCTCTGGTCCTGCACGCTGGTCTCGACCGGCGAACCCTGTGCGATGTGCGCCGGAACGCTCTACTGGGCCAATATTGGCCGCCTGGTCTACGGGTTCGAGGAGACGAAGCTCCTGGCACTCACCGGCGATCACGCCGAGAATCCGACGATGAGCCTGCCCTCGCGCACAGTCCTCGCCTCGGGCCAGAAGAAGATCGAGGTCTTTGGCCCCTTCCCCGAGATCGAGGACGAGCTGATCGCGCCGCACCGCGATTTCTGGACGCGCTGACGCGCCGGCCGAGACTACGCGCGCAAGCCGCCAGATGGCCACCGGAACGGAATTCAAACGATCTCTTGGAATGTGTTTGCCAACAGCGCTGTCAATACACTGGTGGGTCACGGCGATTGCCTGAACCGGTCTTGCCTACCTCCCGTAGGTGTACGTCACGCTGGCCTCGCCGAGCGCCTGGCTCTTCGCGGCCACTGCCACCATTTCCGGAGAGGGATTTTCCGGCGCGCGCAACTTCGGCGCGCCGAGCGCATAGAGCGTGAAGACATAGTGATGCGTGCCGCTGCCGGGCGGCGGGCATGGCCCGAAATAGCCTGCGCGGCCGATGCCGCCCTTGCCGAGCACCGTACCCTTGGGCAAGCCTTTGCCGCGCTTCGAGCCCGCCCCTTCGGCCAAGCCCTTCGCGCTTGCCGGGATGTTCCAGGCCAGCCAGTGCCAGAAACCCTTGCCGCCGCCGGCGTCGGGGTCGAACATGGTGAGCGCGTAGCTCTTGGTGCCGACCGGCGGGTCCTTCCATCTCAAGGCGATCGATACGCTTTGCCCGCTGCAGCCGCCGGCCTTGTCGCCGAGATATTTTTCGGCCCATTTGCCGTTGGAAACCGACGGGCTTGAAATCTCGAAAGCAGCCGCCTGATTGGCGAGGCCGAACAGCACCAGCACGGCGAAACCGAGGCGCAAGCTCATGGCTTCCTCCACTTCCAGCCAAGATGCCGACGAGTTTAGCCGAAAAGCGGCCCGAAATTGGGCAATGGTGCGAACTGTTGGTGGGAATCGCTGGAATGCGCTGCCGGGCACGAAGGGGACGGACGCTTCCTTTACCGAGCGCGCCAGGAGAGATTCGTGTTTCAAAGCTGGGCTTCGATGGCGGCCTTGTCGATGATGGACCACACGAGCCGGATCTTCGGGCCGCGAAACTCATAGAAGACGTTCTCGGCGAAGGACACTTTCCTGCCGTCTACGGCAAGCCCGAGGAAATTTCCCCTGGGCGTGCAGTCGAACATCAACCTGCTCGCGACATGAGGCGGATCGCAGACCAGCAGCCGGATGTCGAAACGAAGATCCGGAATGTCGTCGAAATCCTTCTCCAGCATCGCGCGGTAGCCGGAGAGACCGATCCGCCTGCCATTGTGGGACACGTCGTCGTCGACGAACTGCCCGAGGTTCGGCCAGTCCTGCCGGTTGAGGCAGGCAATGTAGTCGCGGTAGATACCGGAAAGGTCGGTCATGGCGCATGAACCCGCGTTCGTGGACACAAGGCCATTTTGCACCCGCGACACGTCAGGACAACCCGGGTTTGATCGCCGCTAGGGCGATGCACCGTCGTCTGGCCGGCGCCTTAAGTCTTGAGCAGCGCCGCCAGCCGCGGGATCCCCTCGCTCACCGCGCGCCGGTCGGCGAGCGTGAAGGACAGCCGCAGCGTGTTGCGCCCGGTGCCATCGGCGAAGAAGGCGCTGCCGGGCACGAAGGCGACACGCGCCTCCTTCACCGAGCGCGCCAGGAGCGCGGTGGCGTCAGCGCCTTCGGGCAACGTCACCCAGACGAACATGCCGCCTTCCGGGCGGCTCCACGCCACGCCCTCGGGCATATGGGCTTCGAGGGCGCCGAGCAAACCGTCGCGGCGTTCGCGATAGGCGCCGATCAGTTTTTCGACCTGGGCCTCGAACACCGCTTCGGCCGCCCGGTGCATCACCATCTGGTTGATCGACGGGCTGTGCAGGTCGGAAGCCTGCTTCATCAGCACCAGCTTCTCCACGACATGACGCGGCGCGCAGACCCAGCCGACGCGCATGCCCGGCGACAGGATCTTCGAGAACGAGCCGCAATAGAGCGTGCGCGCCTTGTCGATGCCGCCGGAGCGCGCGCAGTCGAGCGCCAGGATCGGTGGCACGCTTTCGCCATCATAGCGCAGCGCCCGGTAGGCGGCGTCCTCGACGATTGCGATGTCGAGCTCGCCGGCAAGATCGAGCACCGCCTCGCGCTGCTGCCTGTCCAGCGTGTTGCCGGTCGGGTTGGCGAAATCCGGCACCAGATAGGTGAACTTGACCCGGCCGCCATTCGCCGCCGCCGCCGCGCGATAGGCATCCGGCGTCATGTTGCCGCCTTCCGGCCGCAGCCGGTCGTAGCGCGGTTCATAGGCGTTGAAGGCCTGCAGCGCACCGAGATAGGTCGGCCATGTCACAAGCGCCGTGTCGCCGGGCGACAGCAGCAGCTTGCCGACATAGTCGAGCGCCTGCTGCGAGCCCGAAGTGATGAAGATGTTGGCTTCCTCGCAGGCGACGCCGAGCTTGCCCATCTGCCCGGCAATCCACCGCCGCAGCGGCAGATAGCCCTCGCTCACCTGGTACTGAAGCGCGGCCCCCGCCTCGCCGCCGCCGAGCACGTCGGCATAGGCGTCGCGGATCGCCTCGGCCGGAAACAGCGCCGGATCGGGAATGCCGCCGGCGAAGGAGATGATGTCCGGCTGGTCGAGCAGCTTCAGGAGCTCGCGGATTTCCGAGGCCTTCATACGTGACGAACGCGACGCCAACAGGTTCATAAGGGTCAAGCACGCCTCCCCGGACGCATCGAAATATAGGTCAACTTAGCTGACCTATATCTGGTCTCGCCGCAAATTGAATAGGGCCTGCAGGCCTTCCCGCATGCGCCAGCCGCCCGCCTTGGCGGAAAGCGACGGCCCCGCCTGCGCTACAAGATCTTCTTGTAGCCGAGATGGGTGCCGGTGAAGCCGAGGCTTTCATAGAAGCGGTGCGCGTCCGCTCTGGTCCTGTCGGTGGTGAGTTGGACGAGGCCGCAACCGCGCGCCCGGCATTGATCAACAGCCCATTCGATCATCAGCCTGCCTATGCCTTCGGAACGGCGGTGCCCGGCCACCCGCACCGCCTCGATCTGACCGCGCCAGGCGCCCTTGCGCGACAGCCCGGCAAGGAAGCTGATCTGCAAGGTGCCGACCACGTCGGCGCCATCGACCGCCACCGCCAGCAACTGGTTGGGGTCGGCGTCGATGGCATCGAAGGCATCGACATAGCCCTGCGCCAGCGGCAGCGAGGCATCCTCTCTGGCCGCGCCAAGCGGATCGTCCGCCAGCATGGCGACGAGGGCAGGCAGGTCGGAGGCCAGGGCCTTGCGGAAGGTGATCATGAGCACGACTTACGGCGACACGCCGGCGCCGGCAAGGCCGTTGGTTTGGAAGCCTCACCCTCTCTTCGTCATCCTAGGGCGAAGCAGGAGCGAAGCTCCGTCGCGGAGACCCTAGGATCCATGCCGTGACATGGGAGCGCCGCTACGGTGCGGAATTCCGATCACCGCGCACCGCGACATGCCTCGAGTCAAACCCGAGGACGACGAAGTGGCCGTGGCTACCATCCTGTTCCACGAAACAGCTCGAACCATTCCGGGTTGGCTTTTTCAATCAATTCGATTTTCCACTGGCGTCGCCAGCGCTTGAGCGATTTCTCGCGCTGGATGGCGTCCGTAATATCGAAATACTCCTCGTACCAGACCAGTCGCCGCACACCATATTGGCTGGTGAAGCGCGAACCCTGGCCCGACTTGTGTTCTGGCATACGACGACCGAGATCGTTTGTGACGCCGATGTAAATGGTGCCGCCCTTCTGGCTGGCGGTCATGTAGACATAGCCGGTCATATGTCAGGGCTATCGGGCCATGCGTCGGGAGAACATCCTGATTCGCTGCATTCTTCGGCAGGTGTCACGGCATGGATCCTAGGGTCTGCGCCGCGTCGCTTCGCTCCTTGCTCCGCCCTAGAATGACGAACCGAGGGAACTTCTTCAACCCCATCCCCATCCTGGCCTTGCGGCACTGCGCCAGCACCCAGCGATGGCCCTCCAAAGGTATTTGCAGCACCCGTCGGCAGCATATAGGAAAGCCACAAGATGGCATTGGCGTCGGCGCCGGTCCTGGTTTCGCGGAGAGCGGTGTTGAGAGCGTGTGTTCGTCTGTGCCTGTCGCTGGTCGCGGTGCTCGTCTTGCCGCTTGCCGCCCATGCCCAATGGAAGCCGGTCGAGACGATCGAGCCCTACGCTATCTCGGGCCGGACCGGACAGGAGCTCTACCGGTCGATCGGCGAGAACGGACCGCTGATCCGCGGCGCCAAAACGCGCACCATCGCCTATACCAATTTCAAGCTGACCTGGACCAGGGACTACCAGAACAAAGACGGCGATTGCGTGCTGGCATCGGCCAGGCCGAAGCTGATCATCACCTATGCCTTGCCGAAGCCGTCAGGCTCTCTGCCGCCGGCCGTGCAGAAGAGCTGGGACAGCTTCATCGCCGGCGTCACCGCCCATGAGAAGGTGCATGGCGCCGATATCATTGCCATGGTGCGCAAGATCGAGGCGGCGACCGTCGGCCTCAGCGTTGCCGACGATCCCAAATGCGCCAAGATCCGGACCGAGATGACCAGGCGTCTCTCCGGACTGTCGCAGGCGCAGCGACAGGCAAGCCGCGATTTCGACCGCGTCGAATTCGGCAATGGCGGCAATTTGCAAAAACTGGTTTTTGACCTCGTGACCGGTCCCTGAGAGGGAAGGCGCGACCCTCACCGCGTCTGCGCGCTCGCCGCGAGCTCCGCCCGCTTCTCGTCCGACACCACGGCCAGATCCAGCACCTTCTGCAGTTCGGCGGCGTGGCGGAAGGATGGTTCGGCCTGCACGCCGGTCCGCACCGCGTCGGCGAAACGCTGATAGTTGGTGGCCACCGTGCCGGCGTCGAGCTCTTCCCATATCCCGTCATCGACATTTTCGCCGAGGCAGGCCTTGAGCGACGAGCCGTCGAGATTGTGCACCACTTCGAGACCGCCTCTGTCGCCATAGATGCGCAGGCGCAATTCGTTGAGATGGCCGGTCGCCCAGCGGCTGGCATGCACCACGCCGAAGGCGCCGTTGGAGAAATCCACCGTCATGGCGAAGCTGTCATTGGCGTCGAGCCCATAGTCGCCGATGCGGTTGCCGGGCGCCTTGTCGAAGGAACGCAGCCGGCAGAACACATGGTCGATGCCGAGGGCCGCGCCATAGCTGGCAAAATCGAGGATGTGGATCCCGACATCGCCAAGCACGCCGTTGGAGCCGTGGCCGCGCGACAGGCGCCACAGCCATTTCGGGTCGCTGCGCCAGTCGCCCCAGAATTTCGACACCAGCCAACTCTGCAGATAAGACGCCTCGACATGCCGGACCGTGCCGATCTCGCCGGCCTGCACCATCCGGCGTGCCTTCTGCAGCGCCGCGACATTGCGGTAGGTGAGGTTCACCATGTTGACGATGCCGGCCTTCTCGGCGGCCTCGGCCATCTCGATCGCCTTGCCGAAATTCTCGGCCAGCGGCTTCTCGCACAGCACCGGCTTGCCGGCGGCAATCAGCTTCATGGTGGTCGGGTGGTGGATGCGGTCCGGCGTGACATTGGCCACGGCGTCGAAAGCGCCCCATTGCAGCGCCTCCTCCAGCGCGGTGAAGCGGTTGGGGATGTTGAAGCCGTCGGCGAATTCGCCGACGCGCGCCGGATCGAGGTCGACGGCCCCGACAATGTCGACGCCACCGACGGCGCTGAATTGCCGTGCATGTTCCTGCGCCATCCAGCCGGTGCCAAGTATCAGAAGCCGCATTTTTCCTCCTTGGTGCGAGATGTCATCGCGCCAGGCGGGATGCCGGATCCCCTCCGCGGCGCGCGTCGGACAGGCCTCCCCTCCCGGCCCGCGCCTCAAATAGCGCGAATGATCCCGCCGTCGACGCGGATGTTCTGGCCGGTGATGTAGCCGGCGCCTTCCGAGGCCAGGAAGGCGATGGTCGCGGCGATCTCCTCCGACGTGCCGTAGCGCTGCATCGGCACCGAGTCGCGGCGTTCTTCCGTCGCCGGCAGGCTGTCGATCCAGCCGGGCAGCACATTGTTCATGCGCACATTGTCCGCTGCATAGGTGTTGGCGAAGATCTTGGTGTAGGCGGCGAGGCCGGCGCGGAACACCGCCGAGGTCGGGAACATCGGGCTCGGCTCCACCACCCAGGCGGTCGAGATGTTGATGATGGCGCCGCCCTTCTGCTTGACCATCTGCGGCGCCACGATGCGCACCGGCCGGATGACGTTGAGCAGGTAGACGTCCATGCCGGTGTGCCACTGTTCGTCCGTGATCTCCAGGATCGGCGCACGCGGCCCGTGGCCGCCGCTGTTGACCAGAACGTCGATGCGGCCATAGCGCTCCAGCGTCAGGTCGGCGAGGCGCCGCAGATCCTCGTTCGACTGGTTGGAGCCGGTGACGCCGATGCCGCCCAGCTCCTTGGCCAGCGCCTCGCCCTTGCCGGATGAAGACAGGATGGCGACCTTGAACCCGTCCGCCGCCAGCCGCTTCGCCGCCGCCGCCCCCATGCCGCTGCCGCCGGCCACGATGACAGCCACTTTTTCTGAACTCATTGGGTTTTCCTCTCAAGGGTTGGCGGGAGTTGCGGTTCAGCGGTCATATAGCCGGTTTCGTCGGCCGCTTCGAACCAGAAAGGCTGAACCGACCTGCAGAAAATGCGAACACACTCGGCTTCAAGGAGCGACGGGCAACAAAGCATCCGGCTTCACATTGGCGATCGAGGCGTAGGTGTGCGTTTCCCGAACGCCGGGCAGCGGCAGGATGACCCGCTGCAGGAAATCCTGGAACATCGCCATGTCGGCGATCCGCGCCTTGACCAGATAGTCGAAACCACCAACCACCATGTGGCACTCGATGATCTCGGGCGCACGCAACACGGCTTCGGCGAAGCGGTCGAAGACATGCGGCGCCGTGTGGTCGAGCCGCACCTCGATGAAGACGAGCTGTGCCTGCCCGATCCTGGCCGGATCGAGAACGGCTCGCACCGCGCGGATGAACCCTTCGGCGAACAGCCGCTTGACGCGCTGCGCCGCTCCCGTCGGCGACAGGCCGACGCGGCGGGCCAGATCGAGCGTCGTGCGGCGGCCATCCTCCTGCAACAAGCGCAGCAGCGAGCGGTCGATGCGGTCGAGATCGTCCATTTCAGGATTCACACTTTTGAACGGGGGCAAACGTGATAATCACGCCGAAATAGCCAAAACAGCATATTTCATCACGCCCATGGATCGCAATACCGTTGCGGTGCACTCCCGCCACCAACGAAAGCGTATCCCATGACGACAGTCCTATCGATCTCCCGCAGCGCCCAGGCCAAGGGCGACACGCCGGTGCTCATCCTGAGCGAGGCCGAGGTGAAGACATGCCTCGACCTTCGCCAGCTTCTCGACGCGCTGGCCAGCGGCTTCAAAGCGCTGTCCGGCGGCAAGGTCGTCAATCCGGCCCGGCCGCAGCTCGACATTCCGCAGGCCGGCTATTCGCTGGCGATGCCCGCCTGGATGGCGGGCATGCATCTGACGGTGAAGATCGTCAACGTGTTCGAGGGCAATATCGCCGGCGGCATCCCAAGTCACCTCGCCACCATCCATCTGTTCGACCCTGCGACGGGCATGCCGGTCTGTGTGATGGACGGCACCTACATCACCGCCGTTCGCACTTCCGGCTCAGCCGTGCTTTCGGTGCGCGAACTCGCCCGCCCCGACGCAAGGATCGCGACCGTGGTCGGCGCCGGTGTGCAGGCCGGCCAACACCTCAATCTCCTGCCGCTGGTGCGCGACTTCGCCGAGATCCGCGTGGTCTCGAAGGAATTCGCCGATGCGCAGGCGCTTGCCGCCCGGCATGTCGGCGTCGTCGCTGTCGACGATCTCGAGGCCGCGATACGCTCATCGGATGTCGTCTGCCTGGCAACGCACTCCTACGAGCCGGTGATCGCGGCCGACTGGGTGCGGCCGGGCACCCATGTCTCGTCGGTCGGCGTCGCCCCGCCCGGCGGCGAACTGCCTGTTTCGCTCATCGGCAGGGGCAGTCTGTTCGTCGAGACGGCCGATGCCTTCGCCCCTACTCCGGTCGGCTCTTGCGAACTTGACGGCCTCGATCCGCAAACCGGAACCGAACTCGGCGAGATGCTGCTGGGGCTCAGGCCAGGGCGGGTCAGCGCCGAACAGATCACCATCTACAAGGCCATGGGTGTGGCCATGGAGGACATGGTGGCAGCCGACCTCGCCTATCGCGAGGCGGTGCGGCAGGGATTGGGGCAAACCGTTTCGCTATAGCGGTCTGCGGCGAAGGAGGGAGAAGGTCGTGCAGCTTCGCCGGAGCCTGTCGCCGCTATCCTTCCACCGTCTCCAGCACGCTCAGCAGCGTGCCTTCCATGTCGGGTTCGTCGCCGGAGCAGACGCACAGCATCTCGGCGTCGCCCTCGCCCACCGAGAGGTAGGCGTGGCCCATGGTGGAATCGATGTAGACGCTGTCGCCCTGTTTCAGCCGCACCGGCGCGTACTGGTCGGTGTGCAGCTCGATCTCGCCCTTGAGCACGATCAAAAATTCCTCGCCGGCATGTTTCGTCAGCGGGCCGAACTCCTGCGGCGTGCGGGCGCGCGCATAGGCGTGGATCGGCACCATGCGCTTGCGCACCAGGTCGGTGGCCAGATAACGGTAGTCGTAATTGCGGGTCAGCTGGCGCAGTGTGTTGGACGGTGACGTCACGGAGCGGCGCGTGCGCGACGCCGCCTGCTTGCGGTCGCCGCTGAGCAGTTCCGTTACATGGATGCCGAGCCCTTCGCAGATCTGCAGCAGCTTGTCGTAACTTAGCGACATCTGGTCGTTCTCGACCTTGGACAGCGTCGACACTGCGACACCGGTGAGCCTGCTCACCTCCTGGAGGGTCCAGCCATGCGTCTTCCTCAAGCCGCGCAGGCAATCACCCAGGTTCGGTTGCTCCGACATATCAGCTCCATGCCGCGGGATCGCGCCGCTCCATCCCTAGGTAATTGAACTCCCCGCCGCCATCAACAATGCCAACAATTTTCTTATACGCTAAATATTGACTGGATAAGAAATTATTTTTACGACTGATCGATGCAGTCGAATTCCCTCCCGAAAATCGTCGTCATCGGCGGCGGCATTGCCGGCCTCTCGCTTGCCGCCGAGGTGGCGGACTGGGCTGATGTCACCCTGATCGAGCGCGAGAGCCAGCCCGGCTATCATGCCAGCGGCCGCTCGGCTGCCCTGTTCACCGAGACTTATGGCAACCGCGTGGTGCGAGCGCTGACGCTGGCGAGCCGCCGGGCGCTCTTCGACGGCGGCTTCGTCGCGCATCAACGTGGCGCGCTGCATCTCGGCCGCGCCGATGACGGCGCGGCCGTCGACCGGCTGGGAGACGAATTGCAGGCCATGGTGCCGAGCGTACGCCGCCTTTCCGCCGCTGAGCTGCAGGCGCTGGTTCCCGTCATCGATCCGCAAACCACATGCGGCGGCGTCTATGAACCGGGTGCGGTGGACGTCGATACCGGCAAGATGCTTGCGGCCTGCGCTTCGGCACTGAAGGCCAAGGGCGGCATCATGCGCACGGGCGAAGAGGTGCGCGAGATCGTGCACACCGGCAACGGCCTGCGCGTCGCCACCAGTGCCGGCGCCTATCCCGCCGACATCGTCGTCAACGCCGCCGGCGCCTGGGTCGACGTCGTGGCCGGCCTGGCGGGGCTCACCGGCCTCGGCTTCCAGCCCAAGCGGCGCACCGCCTTCCTGTTCGATCCGCCCGCGGGCGTCGACATTGCCGGCTGGCCGCTGGTGGTCGATCTGCACGAACAATTCTACTTCAAGCCAGACGCCGGCAGGCTGATCGGCTCGCTGGCCGACGAAACCGATTCCGAGCCTTGCGACGCCTGGCCGGAAGACATCGACGTCGCCATAGCCGTCGACCGCATCGAGCAGGCAACGTCCATGCGCATCGGCCGCCCGTCGACGCCCTGGGCCGGCCTGCGCACCTTCGCGCCCGACCGGACGCCGGTCGCCGGCTTCGACCCGCGCCTGCCCGGCTTCTTCTGGCTCGGCGGCCAGGGCGGCTACGGTTTCCAGGTGTCGCTGACATTGGCGCGGCTTGGCTCGGCGCTGATGCGCGGCCAACCCTTGCCCGACGATGTCGCAGCACTTGGCGTCACCGCCGCGGCGTTGGCGCCCGACCGCTTCCTGGCCCCGGCGGCGACGCCATGAAGTTCATGCCCTTCCCTCAACCAGAAAAAGTGTCATCAGGAGCGTTTGCGATGAAATCCACCGTTCTGCGCACAGTGCTTGGCTCGACCCTTCTGGCCTCGTCCGTCCTTCTCGGCGGGCAGGCTCATGCCAAGACGCTCGTCTATTGCTCGGAGGCCAATCCCGAGACCTTCAACCCGGCGATCGGCATCGCCGACTCCACCATGGATGCCGCCGCCAAGACGATCTTCAACCGGCTGGTCGAGTTCAAGCCGGGCACGACCGAAGTCGGACCGGCGCTGGCCGAGAGCTGGGATGTTTCGCCGGACGGCAAGACCTATACATTCCACCTGCGCCAAGGCGTGAAATTCCAGTCGAGCGAGCATTTCACGCCGACGCGCGAGTTCAACGCGGACGACGTCCTTTACACGTTCAATCGCCAGCGCGACGCCAACAATCCCTATCACAAGCTCGGCGGCGGCGCTTACGAGTACTTCAACGCGCTGGGCATGGGCACCTTGATCGACAAGATTGACAAGGTCGACGACCACACCGTGCGCTTCACGCTGACGGCGGCCAACGTCACCTTCCTGGCCGGGCTGGGGCTCGACTACCTCTCGATCTTGTCGCTGGAGCAGACCGAAAAGATGGTGGCCGCCGGCACGCCGGAGCTGATCGACAGCCAGCCGGTCGGCACCGGCCCGTTCGTGCTCGAGGCCTATGTGCCCGACAGCCAGGTCCGCTACGCCGCCAACAAGGACTACTGGCGCGGCGCGCCGAAGACCGACACGCTGGTCTTCGCCGTCACGCCCGAGCCGACCACACGCGTCGAGCGCCTCAAGGCCAATGAATGCCAGGTGGCGGCCCCGCCCCCGCCCAGTGCCGTCGCCGAACTGCGCGCCGATCCAGACATTACGGTCCTCGACCTCAAGGGCCAGAACATCGGAATCCTCGGCTTCAACGTCGAGCATCAGCCGCTCGGCGATGCCCGCGTGCGCACCGCGCTCGCCAAGGCCGTCGACCGCAAGGCGATTGTCGATGCCGTCTATGCCGGCGCCGGCACCGTTGCCGGCAGCGTCGTGCCGCCGGCGCAGCTCGGCGCCGTCACCGATGCCGGCATCGACTATGATCCCGACGGCGCGAGGAAACTGCTGAAGGAAGCAGGCCACGAAAGCGGCCTCAAGATCAGCCTCTGGGCGATGCCGGTGTCGCGCCCCTACAACCCCAACGCCAAGCGCATGGCCGAGATGATCCAGGCCGACTGGGCGAAGGTCGGCGTGCAGTCCGAGATCGTCAGCTTCGAATGGGGCGAATATCTCAAGCGCACCGCCGCGGGCGAGCAGGACGCTTTCCTGCTCGGCGGCAGCAGCGACAATGGCGATCCCGACAACATGCTGAGCTATCTCTTGTCCTGCGACGGCGTGAAGGGCGGCTCCAACCGCTCGCGCTGGTGCGACAAGGACTTCGAGAAGCTGCTGGATGAAGGCCGCGTCGCCGCCGACCCGAAAGAGCGCGCCGCGATCTATGGGAAGGCGCAGGCGATCCTGAAGGCCGAGGTGCCGGTGGCGCCGATCGCCCATTCGATGGTGGCGATCCCGATCCGCAAGAGCGTGCTCAACTACGTGCTCGACCCCTTTGGCCGGCAGAATTTCGCCGCGGTCGATGTGGCTGAGTGAGGGCAGGCGCCGCCCCCTCATCCGGCCGCTACGCGGCCACCTTCTCCCCGGTGGGGAGAAGAGATTTTCAGCGTCGGCCCCTCTTTCAACAGCGGAGTCGGAAGAAGCTGACAAAGCATGGCCCCCTCTTCCCCCCACGGGGAGAAGAGGGCCCGAAGGGCCGGATAAGGGGCCTCTCCTAAGCCACAACGCCAGGCGATTTTGCGAAGATCCTTTGCCCCAAAAAAAGCGAGACCATCGATGCCGAAAGACCTGACCTCCCTCCTCAACAGCTACCTCGCCGACGGCGCGGTGGGTGCCTCGCTGGCCTATTCGACAGGCGCCTCGCCGATCGCCCTCACCGCGGGCCTCGCCGATCGTGCGCATGGCACATCAGTTAGATCAGACCAGCTGTTCAAGATCGGCAGCTGCACCAAGACCTTCGTCGCCGCCGCCCTGGTCAAGCTCGCCGAGACCGGCAAGCTCGAGCTCGGCGCGCCGATCTCCTCCTGGTTCCCGGATCTGCCGGGTGCGGGGAATATTTCGGTGCGACAGCTGATCAACCATCGCAGCGGCCTGCCGGAATTCGAATATTACATTCCGATGGATCCGGGCCGGCAATGGACGCCGCAGCAGCTGGTCGACATCGCCTTCGCCTCCGACAAGCAGAAGGCATCGGGCGGACCCGCTGTCTACAACAACACCGGCTACGTGCTGGCCGGCATGGTGATCGAGGCCGTCACCGGCCAGTCGCTCGGCGCCTATGTCAGAAGCGCGGTCCTGCAGCCGCTCGCCCTGGAAAACACCTGGTCGCCGGCCACCGAAGCATTTCCGGAAAAGTCGATGGTGCGTGGCTATTACCACCGGCCGCCGCCCGCGCCGGGCGCGCCGACAGACATCGCTTCCGGCGGCGAGATGTGGCGCATGGACGGCGTGCTGCCCTACTCTGGCGAATTGCAGGATTCTTCCGATTCCTTCCCGTTCGGCGCCGCCTATGGCTGCGGCGACATGGTGTCGACGCCGTCCGACATGGTGAGCTTCATGCGCGGTCTGTTCTCCGGCAAGCTCTTGTCGCCGCCTTTCTTCGCCGAGATGTTCGAACGCCGCGTGCCGGCGAGCTTCCCGGGCACCCGCATGCGCGAGACGGGCGCCGGCATGTTCCAGAGCGCCTATGCCGACCGCGCCTTCTACGGCCATCAGGGCAGCATTCCGGGCTATGTCGCGGTCATGCTGCATGATCCGGCGACCGGTCTTACCATCGCCATGACCAGCAATGTCGGCTCCGGCAACCGCCTGTCCTTCCAGGCCAGCGGCCTGCATCCCGTGGTGGATCAGGCGATCCGGATCATTCTGGAGCAGCCAAGCCGGGCAGCATCTGGCTGAGCACGCGATCTCGCAGAAGAACGTGGTGGAAGACGGCCGCCGCGGCGTGCAGGCCGGCCAGCCACATGAGGATGTCCCCAAGCGTGCCGTGGATTTCCGCCAGCGAAGCGCCGACGTCCCATGGGGCGAAAAGCGGACCGATCGGACCGAAGCCGTACACCATGACCGGATGGCCGCCAAACCATGCTCCGAGCATGGCGGTCACCGGCACAGCGAACATCAACGCGTAGAGCGCCCAATGTACCGCCTTCGACCCGACATACATCCAGGCGGGCATGGACGGAGCGTCGGGAATGCGATCGAACAGCCGCCAGGCCAGGCGGATCACCAGCAGCCAGAAAACCGCGAAGCCGAGCGATTCATGAAGCAGCAGCATCGAAGCCCTGGGCGCTGAATAAACGCGCGTAGGAGGGCCGCCTGCCGAGACCAGGAAGGCGATGAGCACGAGCAGTGCCGTCAACCAGTGGAATGCCTGGGCAAGGCTTCCGTAGCGAGTTGTGGTACCGGACAGTGACATGCAGGAACTCCGCGGCAGTTGCACAAGGCTCCCCGCGCCCGGCCGAATTTGCCTTTATTTAGCTGCGCCTCGAGTGAGAACGATTTATGGCGGAGCAGGTCGGGTCGGCTTGTCGGCTGCACAGCCAAGGCGCTTGAGACCCTTCAGGTTTTCGACCAAAACACCGCCGCCGCCGCCGAAACGATCTCCGCATTGTCCTGCGCCACCTTTCCATCGGGAAGCGTCCTGCCGTCTTCCAGTCCGACCCGCGTCGACCAGCGCCTTCGACGCGCCAGCTCCACGAACGGCCAGACCGTGGCGTCGGCGCCGTGCAGCAGCATCGGCCGCCGCACCCCGGCGCGGTCCAGCGCGGCGACGATGCCGTGCGCCTCGGCGAGCGCGGCGGGCAATTCCTGTATGTCGATCTCGATCAGGATGCGCAGCACCCGGCCGTGATCGGCATGACTGACGAACCGCTCGGCATCTTCCGTTGTGGCGAGGCCGGCCTCGATGCGGACGCCGCGCTGGCGCAAAAGCTCCATCACGGCAGGCGCATCGGCCTCCGAAAGATTGACCGAGGCATAATCGGGCAGTTCGCGCCAGCCGGCGATCGCCGCGCGGGTGCGCTCGACGTCATTCTCGATCCAGGCGCCTGTCGACACGCCGATCAGCGTGCCGGGACAGGCCCGACGCACCGCCAGCACGGTCGCGTCCACGGCGGCCAGGCTCTCGCGCCCGTCCGCGCTGCGCGGATGGATGTGCAGCTCGGCCGCGCCCGCGGCGACGCAAGCGGCCGCATCGCTCGCCATCGCCTGTGCCGTCAGCGGCAATTTCGGATGAAAATCGCGCGGTCGTGCGCCATTGATGCAGGCCTGGACGATCATGGCTGCCATCCTCGGACAAGGGAGGTAGCATTCTAGCTGCGTGGCAAGGCATGGCAAAGAGTTGGGCGTTGTCTCTCCTGACAGCGCCGGCCTCGCCCTTCTTGCCGGAATCCCCCGGCATTTGAATAAAATCCGCCTGTGGATATTTACCCTGCGTTCCGCCAGACCGGCCAAGATATATTAGGGCGAGGTAATGGAGGGATCATTGACCAGCGATTTTTCAGCCGCCCGGGTGCATCTCGAGCGCGCCTACCACTATTTGCGCGGCGATGACGAGACAAGCCGCTCGGCATGCGAAGCCCTCGACCTGCTGATCGAAGCGGTCGCGGAGGCCCAGCACAGGCGATCGGAGGCAGAGGTGTTGGAGTTTCCGCGATCGGCACGGTTCGCCGACCGCCAGTGATCGTTCCGCCGCGCCCGGCCGACCGCCCGGAGCCGTTCCAGGGGCCGTGCTCAACAGCTCTTCGGGATTGCCTAATGGAGTGTTGGCGTGGCTCGGCGATTCTGGCGGGCAGCGTGCTGCTTCAGGCGCGCCGCCTGTCGGGCGTTCCGGCCGTCGCGCGCGAAACGATCGCCTCCAGCGGCTCGGGACGATGCAGAAAGAAGCCTTGGCCGTAGGCAACGCCCATGTCCTGGAGCATGGCCAGCGTATCGTGCCGTTCGATCTTCTCGCCCACGACGGCGAAGTCGAGGCTCCTGGCAATGCCGGTCATCGCCAGCACGATCTCGCGGTCGAAGCGGCTATCGGTGATATGTTCGATGAATGAGCCGTCGATCTTGATCGCATCGACGGGAAAGCGCCTGAGATACTCGAACGAGCTCATGCCGGCGCCGAAATCGTCGAGGCTGACCCGACACCGCCGCTCGCGCGCCTTGCGCACGAAGTCCTCGGCGGCGTCGAAATTGGTGACGGCCGCGGTTTCGGTGATCTCGAATCCGATGCCGGAATGCGGCGCTCCGGTTTCCTCGATGGTGTTGTCGACGAAATTCCACAGCCCCGGATCGCTCAATGTCTGAGCCGACAGGTTGAAGCCGAGCGTCAGCGCCCCGGCACGCAGCGCCGGCCCGTGCCGCACCAGCGCCGTGCGGATGATCCAGCGGTCGAGTTTCGAGGCGATGCCGAAACGCTCGGCCACCGGGATGAATTCGCCCGGCGGCACCAGCCGCCCGTTGCGCGCGGCGAGCCTTGCCAGCACTTCGACGTGCCGGCACTCTTGCCATGGCTTTCCCAGGAGATGGATTTCCTGGCCGAACAGTTTCAGCCGCCCGTCGTCCATGGCATCGACGGTGTCGGCTGCGATGCGCGCCGCATTGAGGCCGGCGGCCCCCGATCGCGCCGCGGCCGAAAACACCGCGAAGCGGTTGCGCCCCGCCGCCTTGGCCGCGTAGCAGGCGTCGTCGGCGCAAGCCAGCGCATCGGCCACGGAGGTCGTGGCGTCATCGATGAAGGCGATGCCGATCGAGGCCGCCAGTCGGCGCGATGACGCGGCCGGGCCGAGGTCGGCCTCGCGCACCGCTCCAAGTACGGCGCCGGCGATCCGCTCGGCCTGCACCGCGTCGCAATGCGGCACCAGCAGCGCGAACTCGTCACCGCCCAGGCGCGCCGCATGCGCCGACGACGGCAGGCAGCCGCGTATGCCCCCGGCGACGCTCTTCAGCGCCAGATCGCCGGCGGCATGCCCGGCGAAGTCATTGAGCGCCTTGAAGTAATCGAGATCGACATAGAACACCGCCAGCGGCGCCCCCACCGCAATATGCTCGCCAAGCAGCCTGTCGAAGGCGGCGCGGTTCCACAGGCCGGTCAGCGCGTCGTGGCGGGCGGCATAGGCCAGTTCCTGTTCGCGCAGCTTGTCCTCGGTGATGTCGCGCACCGTGCCGAGGATCTGGCCGGCGGCACCGGCGGCAGCGACGAAACGCACCAGCGATTCGACATGACGGATATCGCCGTCGCGCCTGATGATGCGATATTGCGCGGCAATGACGCCGTCGGTTTCCAGCGGCGCCCTGTGGGCGCTTTCGGCCGCCTGCTTGTCGTCGGGATGCAGGTAACTGTGCCATAGGTCGGCGGTCACCTCGTCGGTAACGGCCACAAGGCCGAAAATTTCCCTGGTGCGGAAATCCCAATAGCTTTTGTTGCTGGCGATGTCGTAGTGCCAGATGCCGGTGCCGCTGGCCGCGAGCGCCAGGCGGAAGCGGATGTTGACTTGTTCCAGCGCGGCCTCTGCCGCCTTCTGTTTCGAAATATCGGTCTGCACGCCCATCAGCCGGATCGGTTGGCCGTCGCCGTCGCGTTCGACGATGCCGCCGCGGTCGAGCACCCAGACCCAATGGCCTTGCTTGTGCCGGAGCCTGAGCTCGGTCTCGATGGTGTCGGTCAGGCCGGCGATGTGACGGTCGCCGCTGGCCAGCGCCTGCTCGCGATCGTCGGGATGGGTAAGCCGCAGCCAGAGGTCGCTGCTGTTGGCGAGCTCGTCCTCGTCATAGCCCAGCATCCGCGCCCAGGTGGCGGAATAGAAACACTCGCCTGTCCGAAGGTCCCAATCCCAGACGCCAAGTTGGGCGCGCTCCAGGGCCTTCTCCCAGAACGTTCCATCACGGCCTTTCTTGTCCTGACCCGCCATCTTCCGTTTCGTCCAACCCCGCCCGGGGCAATCTGCGGCAAAACCAGAGAAGAAAGCGTTACCACGCCGGTGGCTCCGCCGCGTTCCTTGCTTGCGGCCCCGACTTTCGATTGGCGGGCAAGAAGCGGAGTTTGCCCGCCCGCCGATCCTCCTAGTGGTTGCGCGGGGTCGCCACCCGCCCTGGTGATCTCGTGCAAACAGGAAGAGGACTTTCCCCATGACCAAACAGGAAGACAACAAGGCCGTCGTCGTCAGATGGTTCACCGATTTCTGGGGTGAAACCTGCGATCTTTCCGTCGTCGACGCCATCGCCGCGCCCGACATGCTGCTCAAATATTCGCTGCATGAACCGCGCCGCGGCCGCGAGGACATCAAGGCCTTCATGACCGATTTCCGCGCCGCCTTCCCGGATCTCAACTTCTGGGCCACCGCCGACCTCATCGCCGAGGGCGACTATGTCGTCGGCCAGTGGGAAGGCGGCGGCACGCATACCGGCCCGGCCTTCAGCGATTTCCTCGTCGGTTCGCTGCCCGCCGCCACCGGCCGCACCATGCGCTTCACCGGCACCACGGTGCTGAAGGTGATCGACGGCAGGATCGTCGAGGAGATCGGCCTCGACGACGGCGTCGCGGCGTTGACCCAGCTCGGCCTGATCAAGGCCGCATAGGGCAGCCACGCGGAACGATCGTTCGGCCAGGCGGCCCTCGCCGCCTGGCCTCGTTGACTATTGGCTGGGCGCCACCGCGTGTTCGCACGAGACTTTCGGGTTCATGTCGGCGAAGATGCCGGTCGGATTGCCCTTCCAGGCCCATGGAGGGAAGGTTCATCCCTTCGGCAGATACGGGATCGTCCCCGCCAGGTCGGTGTTGTCGATCATCTGGAAGCGGCTATCGCTGCCATCCTGACGGGCCGAGACGAAGGGCGCGTAGGCCGGATCGTTGGCGAAGGCGCGCGCCGCCGCTTCCGACGGGAACGCCATCAGCGCGATCAGCGTGGTGTCGAGCGGCTTGCCTTCAAGCGTCTTCACATTGCCGCTGCGCGACAGATACCTGCCGCCATGCTTGTGGACGAGGTCGTGCACCGATGCGGCGTAGGCCGGCATCCACTGCGGGTTCTTCACCTTGATGTCTGCGATGACATATGTGGTCATGGTCGTCTCCCTGTTACGGCGCACAGGGGAGATCCCCGCGGCCGGTCAAAGGGCTCGCATGGCAGGGCCGGCGCCAGCCAGTCCGCGATCTGTACCGGGCCGGTACAGTTTCCGTACTGGCCGCTTCCTTCATGAAAGTCTAATGTTCAGGCCAGTTTCGAGGGAGGACGTCGGATCATGGCCCAGCACGGATACAAGCAGTTCTGCCCACTATCGATGGCCGCCGAGGTGCTGTGCACCCGCTGGACGATGGTGCTGATGCGCGAATTGGTGGCGGGTTCGACCCGCTTCAACGACCTGCGCCGCGGCGTCCCCAAAATGTCGCCCACCCTTCTGTCGCAACGGCTGAAGGAGCTCGAGCTCGCGGGGATCGTCGAGCGCAAGGGGATTCCGGGCGAGAAGGGCATCTTCGAATACCGGCTGACGGAGGCCGGCCGGGATTTGCGCCCCGTCGTCGAGGCGATGGGCTTTTGGGGACAGAAATGGGTCGAGTCCCGGCTGTCTCTCAAGAACCTCGATCCGTCGCTGCTGATGTGGGACATGCGGCGCAACCTGAACCCTTCGCCGCTGCCCGAGGGGCGCACCGTGATACAATTCCTGTACCAGGACCTGCCGGCGTCCAAACGGTCGTGGTGGCTGATCGTCGAAAAGCATGGGGAGGTCGATCTGTGCTGGTACGATCCAGGCTTCGACGTCGATCTCTATGTCTCGACCGACCTGCACACGATGACGGCGATCTGGATGGGATTGATCACGGTCGAGAAGGCAGGTGCAAAGGTCGCCTTGACCGGAGATCAGCACATCGCAAGGAAGATGCAAACATGGCTAGGGCTGAGCCCGTTCGCGGTCGAGCCCAAGCGGGCGGCGTAGGAGTCTGGAGCCCGTTAGGCGCGCTTTCGACCCCCATCATTTGCAAGATGATAGGGTTTCACGAGGATTTCGGCGGGAATGTTCCATTCCTTGTTCAGTTTGAAGACCATGTCCAGGGTCAAGGCCCGCTTCCTGTTCAGCACCTCCGTTGCCCGCGGTGATGATCCGATCACCTCGGCCAGAGCCTTTCGCGACAAGTTGAACAACTCCATGTGGGACTGAATTGCTTCAACGGGATCGGGTGCTTCAATGGGATAGTGCTTGTCTTCATAGGCCTCGATCAGGGTCGCGAGAACATCAAATCGGTCGCCATCGGGAGAGCCGATTTCCGGCTCGTTCTCGAAATATTGGGTGATTTCGGCAATCGCCCAATCGTAATCGGCTTCGGTCTTAAGGGGTCGAATGTTTTCCATCACACCTTCTCCGGATCAATCTTGTCATATTCTTTGTGTGTCCCGACGAATTTGATCAGAACCCGGTGAAACTTGTAGGCGACATGGACAACCAGGCGGTACTTGTTGCCTCCGATGTCGAAAATAACGCGATTGTCGCCGACGAAATCGACCGTCGCTCCAAACATATCCTTGATGTCGGCCGGGGCCTTCCAATCAGCATTGCTCACCGCCACATACCAAGCCGTCAAAGGAGTTTCGGCTTGATTGTGTTTGGCCCAAAAGTCCTTCAGCGCCTTCCTGGCGATGATCTGCATGGCCAAATATAGCAATTTCCCAAAATGGGAACAAGGGGAATTTCCCAAATTGGGAAATCAAGGTCCCTGTCAGTGGCAGGAAACGGGTGGCGACGCGGGTCGTCTGCGGCTTCAATGCCGGCATGTTCATCACCCTTGCCAAGAATCTCAAACCCGCGCCGCTGCCGGTGGCCGACGATCCGCGCTGGACGCAAGTCGTGGCGCGCGACAAATCGGCTGATGGCAGCTTCTGGTATTCGGTGGCCACGACCGGCGTCTATTGCCGGCCCTCCTGCCCGTCGCGGCGCGCCAACCCGAAGAACGTGCAGCTCCACGACACTCTGGACGAGGCCAGGGCGACCGGCTTTCGCGCCTGCCGGCGCTGCAATCCCGACGGACCTTCGCTCGAGGCTGGCAACGCCGCGATGGTGGCCGAGGCCTGCCGCAGGATCGAACAGAGCGAGGAAGAACCGTCGCTCGGTGAACTGGCCGCCGCCGCCGGCCGCAGCGCCGGCTATTTCCACCGCACCTTCAAGGCCGTTACCGGCCTGACGCCGAAGGACTACGCGGCCGCCCGGCGCGCCGAAAGGGTGCGCCGGGGCCTGGAAGACGGCGCCAGCGTGACAATGGCGATCTACGATGCCGGCTTCAATTCGAGCGGCCGCTTCTATGAGAAGTCGACCGGCATGCTCGGGATGACGCCGACGCGTTACCGTGCCGGCGGCGCCAGCGAGGAGATCCGCTTCGCCGTCGGCGAATGCTCGCTCGGCGCCATCCTTGTCGCGTCGAGCAGGAAGGGCGTCGCCGCGATCCTGCTCGGCGACGAACCGGACGCGCTGGTGCGCGACCTGCAGGACCGTTTCCCCAAGGCGCGCCTGATCGGCGCCGACCGCGACTATGAGGCGCTCGTCGCCCGCGTCGTCGGCTTCGTCGAGGCTCCAAGGCTCGGTCTCGACCTGCCGCTGGACCTGCGCGGCACCGCGTTCCGGCAGCGGGTCTGGCAGGCCCTGCGCGATATCCCGGCCGGCCGCACCGTCTCCTATGCCGAGATAGCAGGGCGCATCGGTGCGCCGAAAGCGATCCGCGCCGTTGCCGGCGCCTGCGCCGCCAACGCGCTCGCGGTCGCCATTCCCTGCCACCGCGTGATCCGCAAGGACGGCGCCCTGTCCGGCTACGCCTGGGGCGCCGAGCGCAAGCGCGCGCTGCTCGGCCGCGAGGCCTGAGGAGGACCGGCAATGCGCGCGACGGCAAGGTCTTCCACTACCGGTGCGAACATCCAGCTCCCCAACGGCGCCGCCGTCAGACGCGCCGAAGATGCCAAGTCGCTGGTGATGGCAGCCATCGGCAGACTTGTCGATGGGAGCAAGGCCGAGTGGAGCCGCACGGCGACCGGTGAGATCGAACTGAGGCTGGAATCAGGCGAGGTGTTCCTGCTGGGCGAGGTCGCGGTCACCCGTGTCGCCTGAGTACACTCAGCGCTCTACGCCGCGCCCCGCCGACTTTCGCCGTTCAGATCCTGGATTTGAATTTGAAAGCAAGCACCGGAGTGAGCGCGGCGAACCATCGCTGTAGGTTCAGGCACAGATCAAGGAGTGAAAACAATGAACCTCATGCAAGCCAATATCCCGGCAACAGCCTCCAACGCTGCCGCCCTCGGCACCATCGCCTATGCCATCGGCCAATCCGCGATCGGCAACATCCTGGCGGCGCGCAGCCATATCGGCGTCTGCGCCATTCTGATCGGCTCCGACGCCGAGGCGCTGGAGCAGGACCTCGCCAGCCGCTTCCCCGGTAGGATGCTGGTCGAGGACGAGACCGCCTTGCAACACGATCTCGCGGCGATAGCACGCTTCATCGAAACGCCCGCCGCCGGTCTCGAGCTGCCGCTCGACATCAGCCACGGCACACCGTTCCAGCAGCGGGTCTGGGAGATGCTGCGCGCGATTCCGTGCGGTGCCACGATCACTTATACCGCCCTAGCTCAACGCCTCGGCCAATCGAACGGCGCCCGCGCCGTGGCGACCGCCTGCGCCGCCAACGCGATCGCGCTCGGCATTCCCTGCCACCGCGTCGTCCGCGCCGATGGCACGCCCTCCGGCTACCGCTGGGGCACTGAGCGCAAGCGCGCCCTGCTCGACAGGGAGGCCGCGATATGAATGCCCAAGCCAAGGTTGCGGCATCGGTGGTGAAAGCCGCCGAGGGACGCGTTGCTACTTACGACTGGCCAGCCCTAGCCGCCGAACTCGACGGCTTCGGCTGTGCGGTGATGGAAAAGCTGCTCACGCCGCAGGAGTGCCGGCAGATCGCCGGGCTCTATTCGGACGAACAGCATTTCCGCAGTCATGTCCACATGGCCAGGCACGGCTTCGGCAAGGGCGAATACCGCTATTTCCGCTACCCCTTGCCGGACCTGATCGGCGGGCTGCGCACGGCGCTCTATCCCAGGCTCGCCGAGGTCGCCAACCGGTGGAACGAGCGCATGGGCATCGCCATGCGCTATCCCGAAACGCATGCCGCCTTTCTCGAACAGTGCCACGCCGCCGGCCAGGTCAGGCCGACGCCGCTTCTGCTGCAATACGTGCCCGGCGACTTCAACTGCCTGCACCAGGACCTCTATGGCGACCTCGCCTTTCCGCTGCAGGTGGCGATTCTGCTTTCAGAACCCGGCGAGGATTTCACCGGCGGCGAGTTCGCCCTGACCGAACAGCGACCGCGCATGCAGAGCCGGGTGGAAGTGGTGCCCTTGCGCCAGGGCGATGCCGTCGCCTTCGCCGTCCACAACCGGCCGGTGCAGGGCACCAAGGGCAATTACCGGGTCAATTTGCGCCACGGCGTCAGCCGCCTACGCTCGGGCATGCGGCACACGGCGGGCATTATTTTTCATGATGCGAAGTGAGCCCGGTCGGGGAGCCGTATCGGCGGATATCATCTCCATTATCCACGGACAGGCATAATGCTTGCCGATGCCGTCGATCACTCCGCCATCGGCATGGATCCGCACCAGATGTGCGGGCCGCCAGACGTCGCCATGCGGCCTTTCCAGCACCAGCACCAACTCCGCGCCGATCGCACCCGGCCGCACCTGCGGACTGGTCCGCTTGCCGGCATTGGCGGCAAGCGCCGCGCAGTGGTTCTTGTTTGCCTCGCTCGGCGCTCGCCATGATGGTCTTCTTGCCGGTTGCAGGTCGCGCGGTGCGCGGCCATCGGAAGCAGAGACGGACGAGCGGCCAAAAAGGATACCTGACGGCGATGTTTTTTGCCGGGCGGCTCAAGCCGCGCCGCTGAACATCGCCACGTGGCGCCGGGCGAATTCGAGGAAGGGCGTCGGGCGCACGCCGAACATCTCATGCGTGGCCAGATGCACCCGCGATTTCGGCCGCCGCCGCCGCTCGGCCAACTGCTCATCCAGCGCATCGGCGAACTCGGCTGGAATGCCGGCCGCCAAAAGATTGCACCGCCGCTGCTCCGGGCTGATGTCGACATAGCGGATCGGCTTGCCGGTCGCCTGCGATATCCGCGCCGCGATGTCGCTCATGGTCAGCGCCTCCGGCCCCGTCATGTCGAGCCGCTCGTCGGCGTGTCCGCCATCGCGCAACAGCCGGAACGCCACCTTGGCTATGTCCTCGACATCGACCGGCGACAGTTCGGTCTCGCCGAGCGCGAGGTAAAAAGCGCCCTCGGCGGCGATGGTCGGCGCATCGCGCAGATAGACCTGCATGAATTGGCTGGGGCGCAAATGCGTCCAGACCATGCCGGCGCCTTCCAGATAGCGCTCGATTTCCTCATGCATGCGAGTGAAGCGGAATTTCGTCGCGTCATAGCCGATGTTGGATTCCGCGCCGGAAAACTTCACCACATGCGCGACGCCGGCCTTTCTGCAGGCGTCGATGAAACGACACTGCGTCTCCGTCATATCCTCGGCTGCGGTCGAAATCATCAGCACGCGCTCGACGCCGTCGAGCGCGGCGCCAAGCGTTTCGGCCCGGCGCATGTCGCCTTCGACCAGTTCGACGCCGGCGAGTCGGTCCAGCCCTGACGCCGAGGCCCGCGCGGGATCACGCAGCAGCGCCCTCGCCGCATGTTTGTGCCTCGCGAATTCGCGCATGATGGCTTTTCCGTTCAGGCCCGTGGCACCTGTCACCAGGATCATGGTCTTGTCTCTCCGTTCAGCGTTGATGCGAGCCGCCCTGCCGGCGGACCGCACGCTGAAGACGAAGAGAGCCGGGCAAAGGATTCCATCCGCACGTCTTTTTGGCGGCGCAGGGCTTACGCCACCCTGTCACCCCGCTGGCGCATATCGGCTCACCACCATGCCGCAGGCATAGGATTTCGAGCCGAGCAGCCGCAATGTCCGGAACCCGCCTTGGTCGAAGATGCGGCGTCCGGCGCCAAGCACCGCGGGGTTGATGAACAGCTGGAACTCGTCGACCAGCCCGGTCGCGATCAGCGCCGAGGCGAAGCCGGCGCCGCCGAACACCGCGATGTCGCCGCCCTCGCCGGCCTTAAGCGCGCCGACCTCCCGCGGCAGGTCGCCGCTGACCACTGTCGTGCGCTCCCATCGCGAGGCCTTGAGCCTGTCGCTCGGCACCACCTTCTTCGCCTCGACGATGCGCTGGGCGAAAGCGTAAAACGGGTCGCGCGGATATCTCTTCGCCGCATTGCCCCAATGGGTGAGGTAGCCTTCCTCGGCCATCTTGCGGCTCAAGAGGATGGTATCGACGCCGGCGAAGACGGCGTTGAAATCCCGTTTCAGCTCCTCGTCCCAGGCGCTGTCGTCGCCCCATTCCCAGAGCTGCCAGCGATGATCCGCGTCGGCGCCGACAAAACCGTCGACCGACATCTGCATCTGGAGGATCAGCTTTTTCATCATGGTTCTCCCGGTCAAAGGGCCGAGCGGCTCATTTTACCCGCCCGGCTGGCACGGCTGTCGATGATTTACATTTGGAACTATTGACCTGAGATGAAAATGATGTCAATAGTAAAGCGATTTAAAAATGGAACCATATACATGTCGACACGGGACCGGTCCGGCTGCCCCATCAACCTGTCGCTCGAACTGCTCGGCGACCGCTGGACGCTGCTCATCATCCGCGATCTGGTCTTCGCCGGAAAAAAGCACTTTCGCGAATTCCTGCAATCCGATGAGGGCATCTCCTCGCGCACGCTGGCCGAGCGCCTCCAGACATTGCAGGACGAAGGCATCCTCACCCGCAGCGGTGATCCCACGCACGGGCTGAAGGCGATCTATCGCCTGACCGAGGCCGGCATCGACCTTGTGCCCGTGCTGGCCGCGCTCGGCGCCTGGGGCAGCAAGCACCGCAAGGCCGACGATCATCTGGCAAGGATCGCCGATACGCTCGCTGCCGGCGGCGAGCCGGCGCTGGAGCGCCTGAAGCAGGCGCTGCGGGCGGAGCATCTCGGTTAGTGGATGTCGCCAAAGCGGACTCGGGAACAGCGACACGCATACGCGCGTTGGAAAGCGTGTGACGGCCCTCTGTCCGGAATAGCGCAAAAACAAGCAATTGGAGCGGTTGCGTGATGCATTGCACCACGCCGGCGACGAGCTATGGCGTGCGCAATATGTCGGCGCCCGCCTGCTCATCGAACAGCACGGCGCAGCCGCATTGCAGCGCGACTTCACTCAGCGCATTCGCGACCGTTTCGTCGGCCGAGACGAAATCGCCGGTCAGCACCCGCAATTCCTCCACGGCCCTGGCCATCGAAACCAGCCGCCCCGCGGCGCGGTCGGTCGAGCAGGCGTTGACGACGCAAACCAGATCGATCATTTCAAAGTTGCCCATGCCAGCCTCCGCACGCGGCGCCCTTCGGCCCGTCAACGCGATTGTGAGCGACAATGTTCCGGCGGATCGCGACCTCGCTTGACAGAGAGCAACGTTTGTTCTCTTTATGTTCGATATTCTACAACGTGGCAAGGAACCGGGGATGGAGCCCACCATCCTGCATGCCGATCTCGACGCTTTCTATGCCTCGGTCGAGCAGCTTCTCGATCCGTCGCTGCGCGGCAAGCCGATCGCGGTCGGCGGCGGCGTCGTGCTCGCCGCCTCCTACGAGGCCCGGGCCTTCGGCGTGCGCGGCGGCATGCCGGGGCGCAAGGCGCGCGAGCTCTGCCCGCAGTTGATCTTCGTCGGCGGCAATTTCCGCGACTACCAGCGGCTCGGCGACGCCGCGATGAAGGTGCTCGACGATTTCACGCCGCTGGTCGAGCGCATTTCCATCGACGAGGCCTTCGCCGATGTCGCCGGTTGCACGCATCTGTTCGGACAGCCGCGGGAGATCGCCTCGACCATTCGCCGACGCGTGCGAAGCGAACTCGGCCTGCCGATCTCGATCGGCGTGGCGCGCACCAAGCACCTGGCCAAGATCGCCTCGCAGGTGGCCAAGCCCGACGGACTGGTGGTGGTCGAGCCCGGCACCGAGATCGCCTTCCTGCACGATTTGCCTGTCTCCCTGATGTGGGGCGTCGGCCCGGCGACCAAGGCGCGGCTGGCCGAGATCGGCATCGAGACCATCGGCGAACTGGCCAGGACGCACAGCGGCGCGCTGGCGCGGCTGCTCGGCCCCGCCGCCGGCGAAAAGCTCGCCGCTCTGTCGTGGAACCGCGACCCGCGCAAGTTGGAAACACATCGCCGCGCCCATTCGGCCGGTGCCCAGTCGGCGCTTGGCCGCAAGCCGGCACTGGAACGCGTCTACATCCCTGTCCTGCTGCATCTGGCCGACCGCGTCGCCAGCCGGCTGCGCGCCAAGGCGCGCCCCGGCCGCACGGTGACGGTGCGCGTGCGCTTCGCCGACCTCAGCGCCGTCACCCGCTCGATCACATCAGACCAGCCGATCTCGGCGACGGTGATGCTGGCCGAAATCGCGATAAACCTGGTGCGCGGCGTGCTTGCCGACCATCCCCATGACAGGACGATTTCACTGCTGGCGATCTCGGTCTCGCATCTGGAGGAAAGCGCCGAGCTGCAGCTCGAACTGCCGCTCGGCCTCGCCGACGAAAAGCGCCGCCCCGGCACCAAAAAGGGGCTCGCGCGCTTCGACGCCGACCGCGCCATCGACAAGATCCGCGAGCGCTTCGGCAAACGGGCCGTCGGCTACGGCACCGTGGCGCTGGAGGCCGCCCGCTCCGTGCCCGACGAATTCAGGGAATTGGCGCAGAAGGAGCTGTGAGCGGCTGGAGTAAGATGCCAGGCGTGGCTCCATCGCCGTCCGGCACCGCCGGGGTCCGCGATGTTAAAATACTATCGCACTGGCGCAGCGCGCTCGTCACAGAGAGGCTAAAATTTCATTGCGACGGCGGTCGCATCGCTGCGCCGCCGGCGCGACGCCATGGCGTTCTTCACACTCTGATGGCGCGCAGGAAATGCAGGCCGAGCCAGTTGAGCGGGCCGCCTTCGATGCGCTCGAACCCTGCTTCCGCCAGTGGTCCGCGAAGGTGGTCCAGGTCGAACTGGCCATGCCGGCCGTGCCTTGCCGACGCATGTCTGCGCTCGCTTACCGGCCCTGCATAGTCGATCAGCAACAGCCGTCCGCCCGGGGGCAGGACACGCGCTGCTTCGCGCAGGCAGAGGCCGCGCCTCGCCTCAGGCACCATGTGCAGCACGGTCGTGAAGGTAACCACATCGAAGCGCCCGTCCTCGAACGGCAGCTTGGCCGCATCGGAATGGTGAAACGGGATCTCGAGGCCCGCCCGGCTCGCCTTGCGACGAGCCGCGGCAAGCATCTTTTCGGAAACGTCGAGGCCAACCACCGATCCACCAGGTTGCACCCGGCGCCAGGCTGAAATCGCCTGCGTGCCGGTGCCGCATCCGACATCGAGCAATTGGAAACCCGGCGCCAAACCGGCCAGGTCGAGCAGATCTTCCCGATAGGCCCGGTCCCGCCCGCGCGTGAGGATGAGAAGCAACAGGTCATAGAGGCGCGGAAAGCCGATGCCCTTGTTTGCTTGCGGGCCGCCTGCGCCCTGGGCCCGAGCAATGTGCGCTTCGCTTCGCAGATGGTGCATGTCCGTCGTCCTTTCCTTCAACGGTGCCGGGACCGGCCAACGCCGTGACAGCGTCTGCCGAACTGGCGAAACTTCGAAACAATAAGTATGATAATGGACATGCTGTCCGGGATTTCGACGGACGATGCGGACGGAACATCCATTACCGGACAATCCGCATCCATCGTCCCGGAAAAGCTTGCCTGGAGAGCGCTCCAGGTGTGCGACCTGGCAACGGAGGGAGCATGCCACAAAGGATTGACCGGCGGGCCGCCCGAACGCGCAGGGCTCTTCACGAAGCGCTGCTGAGGCTCATGCTGCGCAAGGGCTACGAGGCCATCCTGGTCCAGGACATCATCGACGAAGCCGATGTCGGCCGCTCGACGTTCTACGCGCATTATACCGGCAAGGAGGACCTGCTGCGCAGCGGGTTCCAGAGGCTTCGGGAGGAACTCAAGGAAGCACAAGCGCAGGTGGACGCGAGCGCCCGGGTGCCGAACGATACGCTGAGCCTCAGCGGGACCATGTTCGAACACGCGGCCCGCTACGCCGACCACTACCGGACAATGATTGGCGGGCGGGGCGGCGCCGTGGCGGAGAACGAAATTCGCCAGGCCTTGTCAGAAATGGTGCGGCAAGAGCTGCCCCCTGTCCTCTACGGCGATTCCATTCCGCGCGACTTCGTCGTGCAATTCATCGTCGGCGCTTTCATCACGACCCTCAATTGGTGGTTCGAGCGCAAGCCGAAACTGCCGCCGTCTCAGATCGATTCCATGTTCCGGAGCCTGGTGCTGGACGGGCTCGCCTCCTCGGTGGGCGAGCGCCCGCGGACAGGTCGGCTTGCCGCGGATGGCGGCGCGGACTGACGGGCAAGCTGCGCCGCGACTTGATGAACATGGCCTAGCGGGCAAGATTCGGAAAATAGCTCTGCGGACCCCGATCTCGAATTGGATAATGCCGCGCTGTCCGCTCATGCACTTGCAAGGGATAGCGCTCTTGGCTGGCCCGCTTCGGCGCTGATCGTGCCATCGACAGGATCCGTGAGCGCTTGGGCAGGCACGCCGTCGGCTACGGCACCGTGGCGCTGGAGGCCGCCCGCTCCGTGCCCGACGAATTCAGGGAATTGGCGCAGAAGGAGCTGTGAGCAGGAACGGCTGCGCACGCCTACGGGCTTCAGAGCCGCGCCGTGCCGAAAACCCGATCCCAGAATATCGACGTCACGCCGAAATTGACGTTTTCGTCGACATGATGATGCAGCGCGTGGCGGCGCTTGAGCGTGTAGAGATAGCTCGGATGGGTGGGATGCCAGTGATGGATCATGTGGTGGATGCTGATGTACCAGAGGTAGCCCAGCATCAGCCCGCAGCTCGCCGCGCTGGCGACCGCGAAATCCGAGATCATCCATAGGGGCAAGAACGCGACAAGCGCATGCACGCCGAGGCTAAGCCAGGTCGGCGTGCCCACCGGACTGCGCTCCTCGACATGATGGCGGGCGTGCAGATCCCTGATCCAGGGAATGTGGTGAAGGACGAACCGGTGCATGACATATTCGATCAGCGTCCACAGGCACAGGCACGCCAGCGCTGTCGCCAGCCAGCCTGGCGCGCTCTCTTCGCCGGCCTCGATAAGCCCGGCCACCGCCAGCACGGCGATCGCCAGCGGGTAAACCACGAAGTCGCTGTAGTATCCAATGAGACCTAGTTCCATCGGAGCAAGCCTTCAACGCCGAAGCGATAGATTGCCGAACGCGCGGGCGGGGAGCACCGCGGATGCGCCTGACATAGCGTCGCAATCACCTCGCGCAAGGTCGGCGGCAACGATTTGGAAGCAGTCAGCCGGCTGTTGCCCCTCGAAACCAGCCTCGCAACGAGCTGAAAAATGGCGGAACGCAGCGCAGTCTCTCGATCGCCGTCAACAGCGCGGCACCGTCGGCGTGGCCGCGACGGCGTGCTTCACATTCGATGATGCAGGAAATGCTGAGCACGCCCTCACGCGAACCGCGCCGCTGTCCACGCCCCACCCGCCGCGTTGGACTCCACCGCCGCAGCCACGAACTTCACGCCCCGCGCGCCGTCGACCACATCGGGCACCTGCGCCGCCCGAGCCGCATCGACGGCAGCGCCCGAACGATGCGCGCGGATGATGTCGGCGGCGTCGCGGTAGAAATTGGCGAAGGCCTCGATATAGCCCTCGGGGTGGGCCGCCGGCATGCGCGACACGCGCCGGCTCTCTTCCGTAGACCCATGGCCGCCGCGCACCAGCGTGCGGGTTTCCTCGCCATATCTGGAGAAGCGCAGTTCTTCCGGCCGCGTGCCCGACCATTCGAGCCCGGCCTTGTCGCCATAGATGCGCACGGAGAGATCATTATAGTGGCCGGGCGACGTCTGGCTGGCCAGGATCGTCCCGCGTGCCCCGCCCGCCCAGCGCACCAGCACATGCGCGTTGTCGTCGAGCCGGCGTCCCGGCACGGCGGTGAACAGGTCGGCCGACACGGTCTCGGCCTCGCGGCCGCTGATGAAACTCGCCAGGTTGAACGCATGCACGCCGATATCGGCCAGCACGGCCGATTGTCCGGCGCGCGCCGGGTCGGTGCGCCATTCCGCCTGCTTCTGGCCGTCGGCGTCGATCGGCCTGGTCAGCCAGTCCTGGATATAGGCGCCGTGCACGGAGACGATGCGGCCGAGCTCGCCCGCCGCGACCATCTCGCGCGCCTGGCGCACCATGGCGTAGCCGGTGTTGTTGAGGGTGACGACGAAGCGGCGATTTTTCTCCCGCGCCAGCGCCACCAGGGCTTGCGCCTCGCCCAGCGTCGTCGACAGCGGCTTGTCGCAGATCACATCAATGCCGGCTTCGAGAAAGGCTGTCGCGACCGGCGCGTGCAGGTGGTTGGGCGTGACGATGACGACCGCCTCGATGCCGTCCGGGCGCGCCGCCTCCGTTTTTGCCATCATGCGATAATCGGCATAGCTGCGCTCCGGCGCGATGCCGATCTCGGCGGCCGAGGCGGCGGCGTTCTCGGGGTCGGACGACAGCGCCCCGGCCACCAGCGCAATCTGGTCGTCGAGCCGCATGGCGAGGCGATGCACGGCGCCGATGAAAGCGCCCTGCCCGCCCCCTACCATGCCGACCCTCAGACGCTGGCGCGTCGATCCGTCCGATGTTGCGTAGACCATGTTTTCTCCTCCTGCGGATCACCTGTCGCGTCGTCATCCTATGGCGAAGCAAGGAGCGAAGCGACGCGCCGAAGACCATAGGATCCATTCCGTGATCTCAAAGCGCTGCCACGGTACAGAATTTTGCTCCGCTGCATCCCTTCGATGGATGTCGCGGCATGGATCCCAGGGTCTCCGCGACGCCGCTGCGCGGCTGCTTCGCCCTGGGATGACGAAGTGGCGGAGGCTCCGGCCAATCGTCTACCGTCGCAGCGAACAATCCATAGCGCCAGCCGCAGCTCTTCAACCGTCATCACTCCACCGGCCCCTCCAATCGAACACGATTTCCAATTTCCATATTGTAAAACGATCGTATCGCGCTAGCCTGAAATCATGAGCGGGGCGCGCAAATCATCCGGACCGCCGGTTGCCGACGAGGCGGCGACCCGCAAGCGCGGGCGCTCGCTGGCGACGCTCGGCTACATCCAGCCGCGGACCTATGAGGAATTGCGCGCGGTGCTGTCCTCCGGCACGGTGCATTTCCCCAAGCGGCTGCGCCAGGTCGCCATCTTCCTCTGGCAGCATCCGAGCGACGTCGCGCTCGGCACCATCGCGCAGGTGGCCGCGCAAGCGGGCGTGCAGCCTTCGACGCTGGTGCGCTTCGCCCAGATCTTCGGCTATGCCGGCTTTTCCGATTTCCAGGGCTTGTTCAAGGACCATGTCAAGGCGTCGTGGCCGGAAGGGCGCGGCCAGGAACGCACGGCGCCCGAAGCCAATGCCGATCTGCATTTCCTGCGCGGCCTGGTCGGCGCCTCGCAGGCCTCGCTCGGCCGCATCGAAGCCGGCTTCGATATCGAGAGCTTCGAGAAAATGGTGGCGCTGCTTTCGGCCGCCGAGCTGATCTACGTCATCGGCTCCAAGCGCGCCTTTCCCGTCACCAGCTATCTCTCGCTGACGTTGTCGCAGCAAGGCGTGCGCAATGTGCTGGTCGACAATGTCGGCTCCACCGCGCTCGACCAGGTCGGCTGCATCGACAGACGCGATGTGGTGTTAGCGGTCTCCTTCAGCCCCTACAATTCGATCACGCCCGACCTCGTCGCGGTCGCCCATGAGCGGCGCGCGCGGATCGTCACCATCACCGACAGCACTTTTTCTCCGCTGGTCAAGTTCTCGGACACCTGGCTGGAAGTGGTGGAACAGGACTTCGCAGGCTTCCGCTCGCTGGCGGCGTCGCTCGCCGTCGGCATGGCTTTGGTCCATGGCGTCGTGGCCCAACGGGCAGAATGATTGCGCGATTGACTAACGGGAACTGACATTCCATATTTCCAGAAATAGAAACTTTGTTCCGGGAGGAGGAATGGAGCTTCAGCTCGACGGCAAGATGGTGCTGGTCACCGGCGCGACGCAAGGCATCGGCCGGGCGGTCGCCGAAACGCTGGCGCGTGCCGGCGCCGGCGGCCTGCTGATCACCGGCCGCGATGCGAAGCGCGGCGATGCGGTGGCGGCGGACTTGTCGGCCATGGGCACGCCCACCGCCTTCGTTGCCGCCGATCTCGCCGATCCGCAAGCCCCTGCCCTTGTGGCGCAGGCCTGCATCGACCACTTCGGTGGCATCGACGGCCTGGTCAACGCTGCCGGCCTGACCGACCGGGCCTCCTTCCTCGATGCGACCCCCGACGACTGGGCCTCGCTGTTTGCCGTCAATGCCCGCGCCCCTTTCTTCCTCATGCAGGCGGCGATTGCCGACATGCGGAAGCGGGGCCAGGGCGGCGCGATCGTCAACATCCTGTCGATCAATGCCCATTGCGGCTCGCCCGAGCTCGCCGTCTATTCCGCCACCAAGGGCGCGCTGGCGACACTGACCAGGAACGCTGCCAACGCCCACCGCTTCGACCGCATCCGCGTCAACGGCATCAATGTCGGCTGGACCGATACGCCCGCCGAGCGCGTCATGCAGGCCGAGACGCTCGGCCACGGCGCCGGCTGGCTCGATGCCGCCAACGCCGCGCAGCCCTTCGGCCGGCTGTTCTCGGCGGAGGATGTGGCCAGGCTCGCCGTCTTCCTTCTCTCCGACGCTGCGGGACCGATGACCGGCGCGCTGATCGACCAGGAACAGTGGGTGATTGGAGCCAACCGGTGAGCACAGCCGCGCCCGAGACGCTCGGTCCGGCCTTGCTCGGCCGCCTGCCGGCGACGGTGCAAAAGCCCGACTACGACCGTGCCTTGCTCCAGGCAGGCATGGCGCACCTCGGCGTCGGTGCCTTCCACCGCTGCCACCAGGCCGAATACACCGACGACCTCCTGGCGCGGAGCTTCGGCCGCTGGGGCGTGGTCGGCATCAACATCCGTCCGCCGGCGCTCGCCGATACGCTCGGCCGTCAGGACGGGCTCTACACCAGGCTCATCCGCCAGGATTCCCGTGTCGAGGCCCGCGTCATCGGCAGCATCGTGCGCGTTGTCGACAGCCAGGCGAGCGCCATGCCCGCGCTCGAAGTGCTCTCCTCCCCGGACATCGAATTCGTGACGCTGACCGTGACCGAAAAGGGCTACTGCCATATACCGGCCAGCGGCGCGCTCGACCTCGACCATCCCGACATCGTCCACGATCTCGCAAACCCGCTGACGCCGCGCAGCGTGCCCGGCATTCTGGCGCGGGCGCTGGAGCAACGCATGGCCGCGCACGGCCGGCCGCTGACGCTGCTCTCCTGCGACAACATCCCGGCGAACGGCACCATCCTGGAAAATGTCGTGCGGACTTTTGCCGAACGGCGCGGCAACGGCCTTGCCGGCTGGATCGCGGCCAATGCCGCCTTCCCCTGCGCCATGGTCGACCGCATCGTGCCCGCGAGCACGCAGGCCGATCTCGACGGTGTCGAGCAGCTTTTCGGCTACCGCGATGGAGCCGTCGTCGCCGGTGAGCCGTTCCGGCAATGGGTGATCGAACAGAAATTCGCAGGGTGCGCGCCGCACTGGGACCTGGTGGGGGCAACCTTCGTCGACGACGTCACGCCATTCGAGCATCTCAAGATGCGTGTGCTGAACGGCGCTCAGACGACGCTCAGCTATCTCGGCGTGCTGGCCGGCCTCGAACACACTTTCGACGCGATTGCGGACCCGCTGCTGTCAGCCTTCGTGCGCCGCATGCTCGTCGAGGAGACGCTGCCAACGTTGAAGCCGGTGCCGGGCATGGACCCGTCAGCCTATGTCGAGCAGAGCCTTGGCCGTCTGCAGAATACCGCGATCCGCCACCGCAATCACCAGATCGCCACCGACGGCTCGCAAAAGATCGTGCAGCGCCTGCTCAACCCGATCCGTGATCGGCTGCGCGAGGAAAAAAGCATTGCGCTGCTGTCGGTGTCCGTCGCCGGCTGGATGGCCTATCTGATCCAGGCTTCATCCCGGTTCGGCCGGCGCTGGCCGGTGTCGGACCCCTATGCCGGCAAGATTGCTGGCATAGCGGAGGCAAGCGGACGTGACGTCCCGGCGCTGGCCGCGGGCATCCTGGCGATCGACGCCATCTTCGATCCCGCCCTCGCGGCCAACGACATGTTTCGCAAGGCCGTCACATCGGCGCTCGACGGGCTGTTGTCGGACGATCCGATGGCAACCGTCAGGCATGCATGCGCGCAACCGGCAGATGAGCGGTTGAAGCAGCCGGCACGATCTGCATAGTAGGAATCGGTCGTGAATTCACGACCAGGGGAGGCACTATGAGGCTTGGACTGCTCACCGCACCGTTCGCGGAGACGCCGCTCGACGCGGTCGCCGACTGGGCAAGCTCGGCCGGCTTCGAGGCGCTGGAAATCGCCTGCTGGCCGAAAGCCTCGGGCGCCACCCGCCGCTATGCCGGTACAAGCCATATCGACGCCGCCGCGACCTCGCCGGCGCAAGCCAGGGACATCGCGGCAAACCTTGCCGGCAAGGGGCTGACCATTTCCGGTCTCGGCTACTATCCCAACCCGCTGCATCCCGATGCCGCCCACCGCAAGACGGTGATCGACCACCTGAAGCAGGTGATCGTGCTGGCCGCGAATATGGGCGTGCCCTTGGTCAACACCTTCTGCGGCGGTGATGCCTCGAAGACCGTCGACGTCAACTGGCAGCACGCGCTCGAGGTCTGGCCCGACATCGTCGCCCATGCGCGCGACCACGGCGTCAAGCTCGCTTTCGAGAACTGCCCGATGATCTTCAGCTATGACGAATGGCCGGGCGGCCACAACATCGCCTATTCGCCGCTGGTTTGGCGCCGCATTCTCGAAACCTGGGGCGGCGATGTCGGCATGAATTTCGATCCTTCGCACCTTGTCTGGCAGATGATCGACCAGGCCCGCTTCATCAGGGAATTCGGCCCCTACATGCTGCATGTCCACGCCAAGGACCTGATGATCGATCATGATGGTTTGTACGAGCGCGGAATCCTTTCGTCTGGCATAGGCTGGCAGGTGCCGCGCATGCCGGGGCTGGGCGATGTCGGCTGGAACGGCTTCTTCTCCGGCCTTTACCGTGCCGGCTATGACGGCCCGATCATCATCGAGCACGAGGACCGGTGGTTCGAGGGCAGCGACGATAAGGTCAAGCGCGGTTTCCTGCTCGCGCGGGACGTGTTGCGACCTTTCGTGAAATGACGGCGGAAAACTGAAACGGAAACTTGAATTACGCCACCTGAATCTCTTTCTGCGCGGCGCGGTGTAACGACTTGGAATTGAAATGAAAATCAAAGTGGAGGAAATCTGAAATGAAGAAATACCTGACCATGGCGCCGCTGCCCATTGTTCCACTCCTTGCCGGCGCTGCCTTGCTGGCCTCGATGGGCGCCTCGTCCGCCGAGGGCAAATACACGATCGGCATCTCCAACACCGTGCAGGGCAATGGCTGGCGCGAGGAGATGGTCTGCGCCATGAAGGCGCAGGCGCTGGCCTCCGGCGAAGTGACCAAGCTCAACATCGCCCACCGCAACACCGACGCCGCCGGGCAGCTCGAGGACATCCGCAACCTTATCAGCGCCAAGGTCGACGCCATCGTCGTCAATCCGGCTGATCCCGCCGGCATCAAGGCGGGGCTGGAGGAAGCCACCAAGGCCGGCATCGTTGTCGTCGCCGTCGACCAGGCGGTCACCGAACCCTCGGCCTACATCATCTCCAACAACCAGGAACAATATGCCTATCTCGGCGCCAAATGGCTGTTCCAGCAGATGGGCGGCAAGGGTGAGGTGTTTTACATGCGCGGCGCCGCCGGCGCCTCGGCCGACAGCGACCGCGACAAGGGCTTCAAGAAGGCGCTGGCCGAATTCCCCGACGTGAAGGTCGCACAGGAAGTGTTCACCGGCTGGCAGCAGGACCAGGCCAAGCAGCAGATGCTGTCCTTCCTCGCCACCGGCACGCCCTTCAACGGCGTGTGGACCTCGGGCATCGACAACGTCATCGTCGACGCGCTGGTGGAATCGCAGGCGCCGATGGTGCCGGTCGTCGGCGCCGACAATGCCGGTTTCGTCGGCCAGCTGAATTCGGTCAAGGACCTCGTCGGGGCAGCCGTGACCAATCCCGGCTCGATCGGCGGCGCCGGCGTGACGCTCGCGCTCCAGATCCTCGACGGCAAGAAGCCGGCGCAGCAGACCGTTCTGGTCGAGCCGCAGCTCTGGGAAAACGCCACCGAGGAAGGCAAGGCCAAGCTGAAAGCCGCCGCCGATCCGTCGCTCAGCCCGGAATGGCCGGTCTCGATCTCGATCCCGGACTGGACGACGTACACCAAGGAGCAGATCGTGGCCTGTAAGGGCCCGGGCGAGTAAGCTGGACGAGACGCCCTTCTTCCTTCTCCCTTGTGGGAGAAGGTGGATCGGCGCGCAGCGCCGAGACGGATGAGGGGTGTTCCAGCGCAGTGAGACGTTAGCGTTCCCTGGAGCACCCCTCATCCGACCTCGCTTCGCCAGGCCACCTTCTCCCACAAGAGAAGGGAAGGCCGCCGCCGGAACTGCCAATCTCTCCCCTTGAGGGGAGATGTCCGGCAGGACAGAGGGGGGCGCCGTAGAGCGCCAACTCACCCGAATTATCGGCTCTATAAAATTCTTGAACAGATTCACCCGAGAACAACACGTTTTGACATCAAACCCGTTGCCGAAAAGCCCCCTCCTCGACGCCTCCGGCGTCGCCAAGAATTACGGCGCGGTTGCCGCGCTGCGCGACGCGTCGCTGTCCGTGCTGCCGGGTGAGGTGCATGCCCTGATGGGCGCCAATGGCGCCGGCAAGTCAACGCTGGTGAAGATCCTGACCGGCGCGGTTCCTGCCTCGGCCGGGCGCGTCCTGATCCGTGGCGAGGCGCGCGACATACGCTCGCCCGCCGCCGCGCGCCGCGCTGGCCTTTTGCCGGTCTACCAGGAACCGTCGCTGATCCCCGATCTAGACATACTGTCCAATCTGCGGCTGACCGGTACGCCCGTCGAGCCGTTCCGTGCCTGGGTGCGCGAACTCGGCATATCAGACCTCGACCTGCGCGACACCGCGCGCGACATTCCGCTGGCGGTGCTGCGCGTGCTCGACCTGGCGCGGGCGCTCGCCGTCGAGCCCGACGTGCTGCTGCTCGACGAGATGACCGCGGCGCTCCCCGCCAATCTTGCCGAAAAGGTGCTGGAAGTCGTGCGTCGCCAGGGCGACAGCGGCCGCGCCGTGATCTTCATCTCGCACCGTTTCGTCGAGATCTCGGCGCTCTGCGACCGCGCCACCGTGCTGCGCGACGGCGCGACCGTCGGCGTTCTCGACATCGAGCCCGGCGTGGAGGAAAAGATCGTCGAGCTGATGCTCGGCGCCCGCATCGAGAAGACCAAGATGGCCGCACGCGCCGCCGGCCAGGCCGCCACGTCGGCCCCTGCCCGCCCGCGTCTCGCCGTGCGCAATCTGCGCGTCGGCACCAAGCTCAACGACGTCTCCTTCGATCTCGCCGATGGCGAGGTCGCCGGCGTCGTCGCGCTCGAAGGCCAGGGCCAAGATGAATTGTTCGCCGCCCTTGCCGGCTCGATCAAACCGTCCGGCGGCACCATCGAGGTCGACGCCCAGCCGGCGAAATTCACCCATCCGATCGACGCCATCCGCGCCGGCATCGCCTATGTGCCGGGCGACCGCTCCGAAGCCCTCGCCATGCAGCGCTCGGTGCGCGAGAACATCGCGCTGCCCTTCAGCGCCGCCTTGCGCAACTGGGGGCCGATCGCCATGCGCAAGGAGCGCGCCACGGTGGCGAGCGCCATCGCGCGCCTCCAGATCGACACCCGAGCACAAGGCGAGGTGCAGCGCCTGTCCGGCGGCAACCAGCAGAAAGTGACCATCGCCCGCTGGATCGCGGCGGATGCCCGCACCATCCTGTGCTTCGACCCGACGCGCGGCATCGATGTCGGCACCAAGCAGGAAATCTATAAATTGCTGCGTGAGCTCGCCGGCCACGGCAAGTCGGTGCTGTTCTACACCTCGGAACTCGAAGAGGTGCAGCGCGTCTGCGATCGCGTCATCGTCATCTTCGGCGGCCGCGTCGTCGATATCTTCCCGGTCGAGGAGGCGGACGAGCCGGCACTGATGCGCGCCGCCTACGGCCTGCGGCGCGGCGCCAAGGCCGATGTCGGCATCTTGGCGGACCCCACAGCAAATGCCCCCGATGCACCGGAGGCGACGCCATGAGCCATCTCCTGCGCCGCCAGGGCTGGGTCGCCGGCCTGTTCGGCCTCCTCATCGTGCTGTTCGTCGTCACCAAGCTGATCCAGCCTGGCTATGGCAGCGGCGATTTCGGCTCGCTGGCGCGGGCCGTCTTGCCCTACGCCTTTGCCGTGGCCGCGCAGACCGTCGTCGTCATCGCCGGCGGCATCGATCTGTCGGTCGCCGCCATGATGGCGCTGACCAGCGTCACTGCCGCCTCGATGATGGCCGGCGCCTCGGAAGAATACGCGCTGTTCGTGGTGCCTTTCGTGCTGGCCATGGGTTTTGTGCTTGGCGCACTCAACGGCCTGCTCATTGTCGTCACCCGCGTCCCCGACATCGTGGTGACGCTCGCCATGCTGTTCGTGCTGCAAGGGGCGGCCCTTCTGGTGCTTGGCGCGCCGGGCGGCGCCGCCGCCGAATGGCTGAAGGCGATGATTTCAGGCACCGTGCCGATACCGGGCCTGCCGCAGAGCATCGACGCCTGGCTGCCGAAGGCGCTGCTGGTGCTGATCATCTGTCTCTGTATCGTCTGGATACCGCTGAGGCGCTCGCGCCTCGGCCTGTCTATCTACGCCATCGGCTCGAGTGAGCTGGCAGCGTTCCGCAGCGGCGTGCCGGTCAAGCGCACCCGCATCATCGCCTATGCGCTGTCGGGCCTGTTCGCGGCCATGGGCGGCCTGGCGCTGACCATGAGCACCGGCATCGGCGCGCCCATTCCCGGCCCCTATCTGCTCGCCAGCGTCGCGGCCGTGGTGCTGGGCGGCGTGGCGCTGGGCGGTGGCAAGGGCGGCCTGCTCGGCCCCATCGTCGCCGTCTTCGTGCTGCGCCTGGTGCGCACCGACCTCACCCTGCTTGCCATCGACCCCAACGTCACCGCCATCATCGAGGGTTTGATCATGGTCGCCGTGGTGATGTTCGGCGCGTTTATTACGATGCGGGGGCGGCAGTCGTGAGTGGTGCCGTGAGGCTGACGGAGCTGGATGTTAGCGTTCCTTCGCGCCCCCCTCTGTCCTGCCGGACATCTCCCCCACAAGGGGGGAGATTGGCAGTTTCGGCGCCCCTCTCATTTCTGCAACGTCGGAGATTGGCGAAAGCCGCGATGACAGCCAATCTCCCCCCTCGTGGGGGAGATGTCCGGCAGGCCAGAGGGGCGCGCCGTAGAGCGCCATTCCTCCCCAGCCTCGGCACCGGCCCAACCCAAGCACGAGCCACCTCATGAGCACCACCGCGATCACCCCTGTCCCCCTCGGCCGCCGCGTCAAACGCTTCATGGCCGACCGGCCGCTGATCCCGCTGATCATCCTGCTGGTCATCCTGGTTGTGATCTTGCAGATCCTGCGCCCCGGCATCGTCAACGAGCGCTGGATCGCCAACACCGTCAAATTCGCCATCCCCTTGGCGATCCTTGCCGGCTGCCAGACCATGACGATGCTGACCGGCGGCATAGACCTTTCGGTCGGCACGGTGGCGACGATGAGCGCCTTCATCATGGCTACGCAAGCCGTCAACCAGGACCCGGCCGTGGCCTTCCTCCTGGCGATGATGCCGGCGGTGCTGATCGGCCTGGTCAACGGCATCGGCGTCGGCGTCTTCCGCGTCCACCCGCTGATCATGACGCTGGGCACCAGCCTGATCGGCACCGGCTTCCTGCAGGTCTATCAACGCACGGTGATCGCCTCGGGCGCCAAGATCCCCGATTTCCTCGCCTGGCTCGGCACCGGCGTGACCGCAGGGTTTCCCAACGCGCTGCTTCTGTTCGTCCCCGTCGCGGTGCTGATCGTCTTCGGCCTCAACCGCACCGGCTTCGGCCGCCTGCTCTATGCCGTCGGCGACAATGAGCGCGCGACCCGCCTTTCCGGCGTGCGCTACTGGCAGGTCATCACCGCGCTCTACGTTCTCTCCAGCCTGCTCGCCGGCATCACCGGCCTGCTCTATATCGGCTTGATCAAGGCACCTTCCCTGTCCCTTGCCGAACCGCTCGTGCTGCCCTCCGTGGCCGCCGCCGTCATCGGCGGCACCTCCATCTTCGGCGGCCGCGGCGGCTATGCCGGCACCATCATCGGTGCGCTGATCCTGACCGTGCTGACGACGCTGCTGACGATTTTACAGATGCCGGAGGGGGCAAGAAGGATCCTGTTCGGCCTGATCGTGCTGTTCGTGACCGCGGCCTATCTGAGGATCGTGGAGGAGCGGTAGGGAGGGGCCGCCGGCCCATCCCTCGAAAAGGCTAACGCAGTGACGGGGCTCACTTCACCGTGATGCTCATGCCGCTGAGATCGGCGTTGACTTGCAGCCCTACCTGCCTGCCCGTGAGCTCGAGCTGGGCGCCCTTGTCGTTGGTCATGACGATCACCTGGGCGCCCTTGCCGAGCGCGCCGCCGCCGCCGGCCGCGCCATAGACCCCCGTCACGTCCCGGGCGCGCTTGATATGACGCACAGTGCCCCGGAAATAGGTCTTGGAGGCACCGAAGGCGAGGCCGCCCGAGATGCCGCCGACCGAGATCGGATATCGGCGGCCGTGGAAGGTCAGCGTGCCCTCGCCTCCGGAGCCACCGACGAAGAAAGCCGCCTTGTAGATGGAGAAGCGGATCGTTCCGGTGTCGGCCTGCGCGGCACTGGCAAAGCCAACGCCCGCGGCGGTGATGACGGCAATCGCGACTGAACGAAATCTGGACGAAATATTCATGACGAAGCGCTCCTCAAGATTGCCGCCTACCGGCCGGGCCGGGACGTCGGCGTCGCATCGAAGTTCATGGCTAAACAGTCTCGCCCATCATTGGTTCCAAGTACACCGTCTCGCTCCGGCTGCGAGGAGACCGTCGCGAAACGGGCCCGGCGGCTGGCGAATTGTCCAGCGGCTGCTGGCGGCATCGCGGATTGAGCATGGGAGCACGGGAAGAGCCATGGCGCCGTCTGAAGCGGGCCTGGTGAAACCTTTTGATTTTTAGGCCGTTGTCGCCGTTACATCCGAGGCTAAACTCATGGCGAAATCGATCGACGGCGCCAAACGGCGCAAGGCAGAGAAGTCGCGCCGCCAGGAGAAGGCCTCGACTGTCGAAGCTGCGTCCGAGGTCGTCGGCGAGGCCGCGCCGCCGCCCGGCGCCATCGAACCCGGTCCGGAACTGACGCCGGAGGCGGCCGAGCAGGCGCGCAAGCGCTACCTGCTGAGGCGCTTCTGGATCAGCGCGCGCGGCTACTGGAGCCGGCGCGGCGACAAGTTGGCCTGGCCGTTCACGATCGGGCTCTTGATGCTGATATGCATCAATGTCGGCTTCCAGTATGGGATCAACATCTGGAACCGCTCTATCTTCGACGCCATCGAGAAACGCGACGCCCACACCGTCTATGTGCTCAGCGCCGTATTCCCGCCGCTCGTGGTCGGAAGCGCAAGCCTTGTCGTTACACAGGTCTATCTCCGCATGACGATCCAGCGCCGCTGGCGTTCCTGGCTCACCACGGCGACCATCGCGCGCTGGCTCGCAGGCGGCCGCTACTATCAACTGAACCTCGTGGGCGGCGACCACACGAACCCCGAGGCCCGAATCGCGGAGGATTTGCGGATTGCCACGGAATCGCCCGTCGATTTCATTTCCGGTGTGATCAACGCGTTTCTGTCGGCCTCGACCTTCATCCTGGTGCTGTGGACGATCGGCGGGGCGCTGACTTTGCCTATCGGAAGTGCGAGCGTCACCATTCCCGGCTTCCTCGTTGTCACCGCGGTGATCTATGCCGCCATCACCTCCACCTCGATGGTGGTCATTGGCCGCCATTTCGTGCGGCTCTCCGAGCAGAAGAACCAGGCGGAAGCCGATTTCCGCTACACGCTGACGCGCGTGCGCGAAAACGGCGAGAGCATCGCTTTGCTCGGCGGCGAGGAGGAGGAGCGCAGCGGCATCGAAAAGACGTTCGGCACGGTGCTCCGGCAATGGGCGCTGCTGACAGGCCAGCACATGCGCACCGCGCTGGTGTCGCAGGGGTCGAGCCTGTTTGCGCCGGTCGTGCCGATCCTGCTTTGCGCTCCAAAATTTCTCGAAGGCAGCATGACCCTTGGACAGGTCATGCAGGCTGCCTCCGCCTTTGCCATCGTGCAGGGCGCGTTCGGGTGGCTGGTCGACAACTACCCGCGTCTCGCCGATTGGAACGCCTCGGCACGGCGTATCGCCTCGCTGATGATGTCGCTCGACGGGCTGGAGCGCGCCGAGCAGAGCGATGCGCTGGGACGCATCAAGCACGGCGAAACCGAAGACGGTGCGATGCTCAGCCTGGACAATCTCTCGGTGTCGCTGGACGACGGCACCGGCGTGGTCAAGGAAACCGAGGTCGTGGTCGAGCCCGGCGAGCGGGTGCTGGTATCAGGCGAATCCGGTTCCGGCAAGAGCACGCTGGTGCGAGCCGTCGCGGGTCTGTGGCCGTGGGGTGGCGGCAGCGTCGATTTCCACCCCGGCAGGCGGCTGTTCATGTTGCCGCAACGTCCCTACATCCCTTCCGGGACGCTGCGGCGCGCAGTCGCCTATCCGGCCGCCGCCGACAACTGGACGCTGAAGAAGATCAACGCCGCCCTCGACAAGGTGGGGCTCGACTACCTGACCGGCAGGATCGAGGAAGACGCGCCTTGGGACCAGACCTTGTCGGGTGGCGAAAAGCAGCGCCTCGCATTCGCGCGCCTCCTGCTGCACCATCCCGACATCATCGTGCTGGATGAAGCGACGTCGGCCCTCGACGAGAAGAGCCAGGACAAGATGATGGAGACCGTCATCCATGAACTGCCGAAGGTGACGATCATAAGCGTCGCGCATCGCGCCGAGTTGGAGGCCTTCCACAGCCGCAAGATCACGCTGGAGCGGCGCGAGGGCGGCGCGAAGCTTGTCAGCGATATCGATCTTGGCCCGCGCAAGGGCAGACGGAACTTGCTCGGGCGCGCCCTGTGGGGCTCCGGCACTCCGGTCCAGAGGCCGCGTGATCTGGACTAAACCGACTTCGTCCCTCCTCAGCGCCCGCTCAGCCCCGCGACGCGATCGAGGGCGGCGCCGAGGCCTTTCAGAGAGACGGGGAAGCTGAGCTTGGTCTCGGCGTCGGTGATGACGTTGAGCGTCAAGACCCCGCCCGCCTTCAGCTTCTGCGCCAGCGCCCGGTCGATCGGAAACTGCGCCACGCATCCGTTCGGCAGGCAGGTACGGAACCGCAACTGGCCGAGGGGCGGCTGGTCGTCGATCTGGATCGTCACGCCTGGGTCGAACAGGATGCCGAACGGCAGAAGCAGGGTTCCGGTCAATCCAGCCTTCGGCCCCGTGCGCAGCTCCACCGCCAGCAGCCTCTGGCCGTTCTTCTGCGTCTGGTCCTGCGAAACCGAGCAGGCGCGTGCATTGTCCTGGATGGTGCAGGCCAGGCTCCAGTCCTGATAGGTCTCCTGGAGCGACGACGCGCCGTTTGGAAGCGTGGCCGCCTGCTGCTGTTGCGCACCCGCACTCGATGCGGCCAGGGCCGCCGCGCAGAGTGCGGCCGCCTTCAGAAGAACAAATCTGTCAAACAACGATTGCGACTTTCTCTTTCGGGTTTTTACGCGCATGGCCCCCGAAAACCGGTGCGATCTTCGGGACCCGCGGGCCACCGTCATCTGCCTCACGCAGGGTGCAAAAGCAATTCCAAAGCGCCTCGCCCGAATCCGTTTCGGCCGACGCGCTTCAGGTACAGACCCACTCGCGGATCTTGCATTCGGTTCCCGCCGCCTCGCAGGCATGCAGAGCGAGGTCTTCCGCGTCCTTGCGGGTCTCGGCGGAGTTCGCGCCCCACGGCGTCAGCCGGTCGGTCTGCTTCTTCTCGGCCACAGCCAGGGCGCCGCAGTGCTTGTAGGGAAAGCCCGTCTCGTCGTCGTCTGTCCAATGGCGGTGATTGCGGAATACCGTGACAACAGTGCAGCCCTTGCCGCCGGCGTTCTCGCAATATTTCATCGCGGCGTCCTTCGCCTCCTGGCGCTTGTCGGCGCCCCAGAAGAAGCCGTGCTTGGTATCAACGCTGGAATAGGCGATCGCCCCCCAGATGCCCTTTTCCTCCTTCGGCTCCGGCTCCGGCGGCGCCACAAGGTCGGCCGAGACAACCTGCCCGCTCCACAGCAGGGCCATGCACAAAACTGCCAGACGTCGCGATTTCATGGTCTGCAATCCTTTCCAGGAGCCCTCGCCCATTCGCCTATCCCGTGTCTCACTTCGACGCCGACGCGATGGAGATCACGACGCAGCTATTACCGGTCGGCAGCAGAAGCGCTTCACCCGAATTGCCGCCGAGCTCGTACACTTCGACCTGGCCGAGATGGTCGGTGATCTTGCTGCCTTGCGGAAGAACGGACGGGATCTCCGAACACGGGCTGGCGAACGGTGCCACCCGCACCATCGCGCCTTCGCAGCCGGAAGCGGTGGGCGATGCGAAAACCATGCCGGCGGCCGGTCCGCTGTATTTTTCCGTCGCATAATCCATGCCGACGAGGGCCTGCACGGCGTGCTTGTCGGCGGCCTGATCGTTCCACAAGGATTTGACGCTGTATTTCGAACCAGTCGTCAGGACCTGTCCGAGCACGGGGAAGATTGTCGAGCAGGCCTGAACGCCGGCCTGTTTGACATGTTCGAGGAAAGGTGAGTCCGGCAATGCGGGCGGCGCCGTCCCGGCCTGCGCGGCCGTCGGGGTGCCGACGAGGCCGGCGATCGCGGCATAGTTCGCCGCAGCGAAGCCGATGCCGATCATGGCCAGCCCCAGCAGCGAGAAGCCCAGGACGCGCGGCCACCGCCGCTGCGGCTCGGCGACCCTCTTGCGATCGGGCTCGACGATCCTCTTGCGGTCCGGCTCCACGCTCGGGCCGCGCGCTGGGGAGATGAACGGGTCTTGGTGGCTCACGGTGCTGCCTCGGTTATTTGACTGGCGCAAGGGCCTCGGACAGCCCCTTGAGCGTTGCGGTCACTGTAATCGTCTGGCCGTCGACGGTCTTGTAGGAAATCGCCGGCGTCGCTTTCTGCACTATCTCCTGGCGCATGATAGGCCCCACCGGCAGCATGCCGACGCAGACCATTTCGTTGCAGCCATTCAAGCGAACGCCGATCGGGTCGCGGCCGTCGAACTTCACCGATACCAGGCCGTCCCTCTTCGCGTTCGGCGCGGTGCGCAGGATCATGTAAGGCTTGCCGTCCTGCGTGGCGGCGAGCGACCAGCTGAAGGCCATCTTGCCGGCCCCGTCCTCGATCACCTGCGAGACGTTGCAGACCTTCTTGCGCGCCTTGAGGTTCTCGTCGCAGATCAGCGTCCAGTTCTCGAAGGGCCGGATGGTGCGCTGGTATTGGCCCATCTTCACCTCGGGCGGCACCACCACGTCGGACGGCTTGATCCTGTAGGGCGCGGTCGCTTGCGCGGCGGCCGGCCCGGCGGCGAGGGAAAGGCCGCCGGCAACCGCCAGGCAGGTCAGGAGGAAGAGCCGGGCATGATGGCTGGTTGCCCCGTTCATTCCCGCCTCAGTTCAACGTGAGGCTCAGGCCGGCGCCGACACCGACATTTCCGCCCGCCGCCGTGCCCGAGACATTGCCGCGGATACGGCCGTCCTCGCTGGTGTAGCCGGCGCCGAAGGCGAAGGCGCTCGCATCCCGCCAGAAGCCGCCGCCGACCGCCACGCTCAGCTTGCCGGGCCGGTCATCGTAGCGCAGCGAGGCAGCTGCAAGACCGATGGCCGCGGCCTGCCGCGCTTCGTCCCTGATGCCGCTGATGTCGGAGTTGAGCTGGCCGAGTTTCTGGTCGGTATAGTCGTTGGCCTGTTGCAGGGTCGTGGCCGCCACCTTGTCGGTATAGCTGTTGGATGTGCTGATAGCGGTGTCCAGGCCCTTGGTCAGCTGGTTGACATTGACCGCGTCGGTGCCGGCCACGCCGGGTCCGACATTGGAGATGACGACCGGCGCGTTGACGTCTCCGCCTTGCAGCGTGATGGTGTTCGTCTTGGCGCCGCCCTGCGTGTCATAGGTCACCGCATTCTGGTTGAGATTTCCGACGCCGGTTTGCAGGGCCTCGATCGCCTGGTTGGAGGCGAAGAGCTGTGAACCGTTGATCGCGTCGGTGCTGTCGGCGGCAATCCGTCCGGCTGCGACATTGGTGATCGTCCTCTCCGCGCCGGCATCGCCGACGCTGACTGTTCCGGTCGGCGTGGTGCCGGCAAAGGCGTAGGTCTTGCCGTTGATGACGGTGCTGGAGGTGCCGACGGCGGTCTGCGTCACCGAGCCGGAGCCGAGCGCCACATCATTGGCGTTGTTGGCCTGCGCGCCCTGGCCGAGCGCGACGGCGCCCGCCCCGGTAGCCGTAGAGCCATGGCCGGCGGCCAGGCTGTCGTTGCCGCTCGCCACGCTTTCGGGGCCGATCGCCACGGCGTCGGTCCCGCCGGCGATACTGTCGGCCAGCGACGAATTGGCGTGGAAGTACTTGATGCCGCCGCCATTGCTGATGGTGGTCAAGGCATTGTCGACCGCCGTGAGGCCGTCATAGACAGTCGTGTAGGTGTTGCCCTGGACGGTGTAGGTCGGACCGGTGATCGAGCCGTCGGGATTGAGCGTGGTGCTGCCGCCGAACAGGTTGGTCACGTTTTGCGACACGCCGCGCAGCTGCGAGACGTTGACGCCGTCGGTGTCGGCCGAGCCCGCCGCGACATTGGTGAGCTTGCGTTCAGCCCCGGCGCCGCCGATCGACACTTCGCCGACCGAGGTCTGCGGGGCGGTCAGTGCAAAAGCCGTGTAGCCGGCCTGCGCGCCGACCGAGGTGATGGACTGCGCGCCCAGCGCCACGCTGTTGATGAAGGTGCTTTGGGCGCCGGCGCCGAGCGCCACCGACTGGATGCCGGAGGCGAGCGAATTGGTGCCGAACGCCAGGCCGTCGGCCAGCATCACATGCGCGTTCTGGCCGATGGCCGTTCCGCCGGGCGCTGTCTGGTCGACGACGGCGCCGTTGCCGATGCCGATGCCGTTATCGCCGTTGACGACCGTGGTCGGACCGACCGCGACCGATTCCGCGCCGACCGCCAGCGAGTCGGCAGCCACCGAATTGGCATGGAAATACTTGGTCGAGGTCGCCGATACGGCAGCGATGGCGCCGGCGAGCTGGCGCACCGTCACCGCGTCCTGGTCCTGCGTGCCGTCGGCCACGTTGGTGATCTGGCGGTACGAAGTGGCGTTGCCGACCGACACCGCTCCGAGCAGCGCCTTGTCGGTGGTGTTGTACTGGATGAAGTTCGACGGGCCGGCGGGCAGTTGCCCGGTAGCCGGAGCAATCGGGCGATCGGAGAGCGAACCCGAGCCGAGCGCCACGCTGCCGTCGGTGCTGGCCAGGGTGTCGCGGCCAAGCGACAGCGCGCTGTCCCCGGTTGCGGTCGCCTGGTAGCCGACAGCCGTGGAGCCGACGCCCTGTGCGAAGGAATCGGTCTGCGCCAGGCCGGCTTCGTTGGTGCGGGCGTAGCGGATGCCGATGCCGTTGGCGTCGGTATAGGCGGTCGAGGTGTCGCCGGCGATGTTGTTGATCGTGTTGCCGAGATCGGTCACGCCAGTGCCGATATTGGCGATGTCGGTCGTGTTCTGCGTCACCTGCTGGTTGGTGGCGAAGAGCTGCGAGCCGTTGACCGCATCGGTCGAACCGCCGTTCAACTGTCCGGCGGCGACATTCTGGATCTGGCGTTCGGCGCCGGCCGAGCCGACCGAAAAGGCGCCGGCCGGCGTGCCGCCGGCGAAGGTGTAGTTGACGCCGCCGATCGTCGTGCCGCCGACATTGGTCGTCGCGCCCGACGTCGAATTCAGGCCGATCGCCACGTCGCCGGCATTGTTGGCTACCGCATTGGGGCCGACCGCGACGGAATCGGCTCCAAGAGCCTGCGAGTCCGGCAGGGCCGAGTTGGCGTGGAAATATTTGATGCCGCCTCCGACATTGATGTTGTTGAGCGTGGTGCCGATGGCGTCCACCGCCTGGTTGGTGGCGAAGAGTTGCGAGCCGTTAATCGCATCGGTCGAGAGCGCGCTGATCCGCCCCGCCGCCAGATTGGTGAGCGTGCGCTCCGCGCCGGGCGCCCCGATGCTGACTGTCGAGGTCGGGTTGATGCCCTGGAAGGCATAGGTCGTGCCGTTGACCACCCCACTGGCCGTGCCGACGGCCGTGGTGGTCACCGAGCCCGAGCCCAGCGCGACGTCGCCGGAGCTTGCCGCCGCCGTCGCGCCGTCGCCCAGCGCGACATTGCCGGCAAGGCCGGCGGCACCCGCTGTCGAGCCGTTGCCCAACGCCACCGAGCCTTGCCCGATCGCCTTGTTGTTGTTGCCGATGGCGACGGCGCCGGCCGCCATGTTCGCTGCCGTGGCGGTCGTCGTGCCGTCGCTGTTGGCGATGTTGTTGGCGCCGCCGGTGAAGGCGCCGGTACCGCTGGCGTAGCTCGGATCGCCGATCGAGACCGCGCCGTCGCCATAAGCGACGTTGTCGGCGCCGATGGCGACGGCCTTGCCGCCGCTTGCATTCGCCCTGGTGCCGATGGCGACGGCATCGGCGGAACTCGCAGTGGACTGGAGACCGACCGCGATGGCGTTGGTTGCGGACGCCGACACATCCGTGCCGATGCCGATGGCGCTCTGTGCGCTGGCCCCGGCTCCAAAGGTGCGCGCGCCGAGATAGATGGAGTTCACCCCGGACGCGCTCGCCGTATTGCCGATGGCGACGGCATTCGTGGCGCTGGTTACGGCGCCGATGCCGAGCGCGGTGCTGCCGATTCCGCTAGCCGTGGCGCTGACGCCGGCAGCGAGAGAATTATCGCCCGCGGCATTCGCTCCAGACCCGAATGCGGAAGCGTTTGCACCGCTGGCAGCGGCTGTGTTGCCGACGGCCGTACTAGCGTCGCCGCTCGCAATTGAGGTAGCGCCCATCGCGGTGGCGAACGCGCCGGAAGAGGTAGAATTGGTGCCGATGGCGATGCTGTTGGGCAAGGCCGTGTTGGCCTGAACGCCTGCAATCGCACCAAGGCCGAGCGCGATGGACTGGTTGCCCCACGCACTGGCCGTGGCGCCCATCGCCATGGCGCCCGTTCCCGTTGCCTTGCTCGCGCGTCCGATCGCGGTGGTGTCAACCTGGGACGCCAGCACATCAGTACCGATGGCGATGGCGCTCTCTTGAAGGGCGCCCCTTCCCGCAACAGTTCGGTTGCCAAGATTGATGGCGTTGATCGCGGTCGCGGTCGCCTGGAATCCAATGGCGATGGCATTCTGGTTGCTTGCGACGGCGCTGCTACCTTGGGCAAGCGAATCCACTCCGGATGCTGTTGCCCCATGCCCGAGCGCCGTCGCGCGCAGCCCGGTCGCCCGGGTGACATAGCCGATCGCTGTAGACTCCAATCCGTCGGCACGCGCGTTCAGGCCGAAGGCCGCCGCGCCCGCGGCTGCAACCGAGTTGACGCCAATGGAGCTTGCTGCGTCTCCGTTGGCATGGGCGTTCCCGCCTAACGCGAGGGCGTTGACGCCGGTCGCGCTCGCGAAAACACCTATGCCTATGGAATTGAGGCCATTGACACTCATCGAATAGCCGATGGCGATCGTGGCATCGCCCGTTGCGCTGTTGGAGGTGCCCAACGCCACGCTGTTCGCGCCATTCGACGTGGCACCGTTACCGATGGCGACGGCGTTGCCGCCTGTCGCCGAACCGCCGCCAGCCTGGTATTGTGCCTGGGCCGGCGTCGCGAGGCCGAGCGCGGCGAGCGCCGCCAGGCCGCCGATGATGCTGGTCGGGCTGGCGGAGGAGGCCAGGGCCGAACGCACACTGCCGCCGACGCCCAGCGTTCCCAGCCCCAGGCGCTTACGTCCCATGCCGAGCGCACGATGCGCCATGCGCAGCACCGCCATCAAGCGGCGCCGGGCCGAGCGGGAGCGAGGATCGGCATTCGCGATCCAGTGACTGGCGAAATGCACCGCACGACGCCGAACAAGAAGCGAGCCGTTCGAAATCTGGCCGCCCGAAATCTGGTTGTCGGTCATGGTTCCCTCTCCGCTGGCCGGCACGAAATGTCTGAGAATTCCGCTCGTCGGCAGGAAGACATGATTCCCGCTCGCGGTATTTCATGAAATTGCTGTCTTGTGAGAAAAGAGCCGAGCATATAGGCGGAGGTTAACGGCTCGTTACCTTAGCAGCTGCTTTAAAACAAAGAAATCAAATAATGACACAGAGCGGCTTCATCTAATCTTCGCGTTAAACTTGGTCAGCCGCGCCTGCATAGGCGTCACCTGCCGGTATTTCTTCATCATGGTGGTGAAGTGGCTCTGGCTCGAAAAACCGCTGAGATGGGCGATGTCGGCGATGGTCATGCGGCTGTCGGCAAGCAGCCGTTCCGCGAAATCCAGCCTGAGGTCGAGCACATATTGATGCGGCGGCATGCCGAACGTCTTGGAGAAGGCGCGCACGAAGTGATAGGATGAAAAACCGCAGACGGCGGCCATTTCGGCAAGCGCCAGCTTGCGCGAGAAGTTCTCGTTCAGGAACTCCTGCACCTTGCGCGCGCTGCGGACGGAAAGCCCGCCCTTCACGTCGAGCAGCGGCTGCCGCGCCGGATTGGTTCCGGAAACCGCTCCGGGGGGACCATCATCGCCCGGCATTTTTCGGCCTCCCGATATTTCCCAGATGAACTTCAACCCGAGGCCTCCCTCCCCGTTCCCCTGAAAAACAATTCGTGATTGATCGAAGCGGGCCCGCATCGCCAGCCCCGCTCATGTGATCGATCCGGCCGGTCGGCAAACAATACGCAAACTGAATGGCATTCCAAATGACTCCAGCAAAGCTTGGGGCACAGGTGGTGACGGACGTATTTTGAAAAACTCCGGAAGCCTTGTAGGAAATTCCGGTCTTGGATCGCCGGCCGGCAGGTGTTGCTACTTTGCCATGGTCGGGCTTTCAATTCTTGCGGAAAGCGCCACCAGTCCGCCTGGCGTCCTTCCCCTGTATCTCTTCATGGTCGCGGCCAGATGGCTCTGATCCGAAAATCCGGCAAGGTAGGCGACTTCGGCAATGGGCAACCCTCCGCCGGCCAGCAGCTTTTCCGCGAGGTCGAGCCGCAGGTTGATCAGATACCGATGCGGCGGCATGCCGAATGTCCTGGCGAACCTTGCTATGAAATGATTTGGCGAGACCCCCGCGACCGACGCGAGCTCGGCGACCATGACTTTCCGCGCGAAGTTCTGGTCGAGATACTCTCGCACGCGTCGGGCGCCAACGGCGGAGAGCCCGCCTCTCGGCGACGCGGCCCGCCTCTTGCGACCCGTGTAACTGCGCAGCAGATGTATCCCGAACACCGTCAGCAGCGAGTCCAGATAAAGCTCGTTCGGCGGCAGCCTGTCGGTCAATTCGGCAGTAATCATCTGGGCTATGTTGAGCGCCCTCAGGTCAACGGTGCCGAATGCAGGCGGCTCGAGCTCCACCTCCGGGAGGTCGAACTCATGGGTCGCCAGCTCGGACAGCGCCTCGGGAGAGATGGAAACGACGGCGTTCTCCCTGGTCTGCGACCAGGCCAGCGTGCTGTCGATTCCCGCTGGGTTGATGACGAGACAGCCGACCGGCGCATCGTACTGCGTGATCCTGTCACTGCCGAGCGAGGCTCTCAGTTTGCGTGCCGGCCTCAGCACAATTCCCGTGGAATGCTCCCTGGCCAGGAATTTCTGGGATCCAGGACTGCGGACGGAATAGATGACGCTGCCGCGGGCGGTGGCTCTTCTGGGACCAGCACTTTCCGGAATGATGTCTAGCACGTATCGAGCTGTCCGCTCTTGATCGACGCCCCGGGAATCGCCGCTTTCCCGAGCCCGGTCCGCATGTTTCATACGTGTCGCCTCAGCCGGCTTATCGCCGCTTGGTATCCCCTTCCCCTAACCCGGAATCAACGTAACGCACACGCCTCGAATTAGAAAGAACTTCCACGCGCAAAGAAAATTCTTTATTCGAGATAAGAAAGAAGAATTGACCGTCGAAGGAAGTTCAGCAGCATTTCTACCGTCAATAGCGAAGAGCCTTGACGGTTCTTCGCTTACGGTTTCGTCGCCCCAGGCGGAAGCCGGCAACGCATCGGTCACGAAGGAAGAGTTCACATGCGAGGCTGTGTCGGCCCCGTGGTTCGACAGCGTTGTTCGGCATCAGTGGCACGCAACGGAACGGCGCGGAGCCAGCCGTTCACGGCCGTCTATTGCGGGTCGCCGCGACCTTTCTCGTAAAGATCCCACGCGAGTTCCACAAAAGCCAGAAGCACATCATCCTTGTCCCAGCCGGCCGCGACAGCCGCCTCGACGATTTCGCCTACGAGAGGCAACAATTGGCGCTGGCAGGCAAGCGGGATGTCAGCCTCGGACTCATCCACTGGAGGTCCATCGAAGTTGAACGTCATCGTTTGGCGCTCCCCTCGCCATCAAACGAAAATGCTCCTCGTTCCCGACCAACGAAGTGCTATTCGCCAGACCTTATTTTTATACAATAAGTCCAACATTAAACATAACAGGCCAGGCCGCCAAGGGCGCGCAACACCGGATAAACCGTGTATCGACCGGCTGTCCTATTGACGCTAGGGAAGCGTTATTACACCACTGTCCAAGGCAAGCTGCCGAATGGACGCCCGTCGCCCGCGCCGTCATGCAGCACGAGCAGTTGGCCGGGTTCCGAGACGAACCAGGCGAACGAACCCCAGGCGAGTTGCGCAACGGTCTTCTTGAAGCCGGCGGATTGGCGATCCTGGTAGGCCGTGAGGAAGGCAATCTGTTTTCGCTCGAAACCAGCCGCGTCCGTCACGGCAAGGAGGGCATCGCGCCGGCGGTCCGTGATCGCGCCGTCGGTCGCCACCACTTCCACGAACAGGATCAGCGGCTCCTTGCGGCCAAGATCGGCCAGGATGATGTCGGGCAGGTTCCTGTCGGCCTCGATCTTGAGGCCGATCGCACTGGCGATGGCGTCGTCGCGCAGGACCACCTTGTTGCCGCTCTCGCTCAACCACAACATGGCAGGGGCGGCGAGAAACCGTTTGGCGAACACCTCGATGACGGCTTGCGCGATGACCGAACTCGGTCCCGGCGCCAAAAGCCTCGTGTCGCCGTTCGGAAACGTGACGCGGATGCCGGCGGTGTTGGCGACGGCGCCGGCGCGCATGATGGTCACGCGGGCCAGCGCGCCTTTGCTGAGATGCGTTTCCTGGAAGTCCGCGATGGCGGTTTCCAGCGCCTCGCCTTCCAGCGCCGGATCGAACAGGGCGGCAAACGCCGCTTTCAGCGCATAGCGGGGTTGACCCGATGTCGTCGGCAGATCTTCCCGGCGCAGCACCGCGCCGATCGCCACCAGCCCGTCGCGCAGCGTCTCGTCGCGGATGGGCTCGCGCGTATTGTCCGCGTACCAGCGCGATCCCGCAACGACGCCGTTCTTGCGCAGGACGGTTGCGGCGTAGGCATCCCGATCTACATCGTCCGCCAGCGCCGCCTGTTCGCGGGTCATGCGATAGACATGGACCGGGCCGAGAAACCGCCCCGAACCCTCGACGGCGCCGATATAGATGGCGGCGAACACGGTGCTGGCGGCCAGTTCCCGGATGCAGTAGGTGCGGTTCGGCGTGCCCTCCGGAAAGATCAGCGGCAGGCGCCCGGCGACAAGATCGCGCGTCGCATAGGGCGGCCGTGCCGTCATGCAGGCTCACCGTAGAGGCGGCGGCATTCCGCCTCGACCTCATCGCGCGCCGCACCGGCTGCGACGAGCTTCGCCAACGCCCTGGTGCTTTTGGGCGACGGCAGCGGCAGCGCTTCGAGCTCGAAGGCGGAAACGGCGACGCTGCCGCTGATGCAGCGGAAAAGATCGTCGGCGACACGGCTGTTTAAAAGCGCAGCCACGACTGCCGCCGGCACCTTCGTGCTGCCGGTCGCGCGGACCATGTTGAGGTGGTTTTCGACGACGACGCCGCCATGCGCATCGATGAATTCCTGGCGAAGTTCGGCGGCGATCAGGCGCCGGGCCTGTTCCTTGGCGGTCGTGCGCTGCACCAGGACGCAGGGCTCCTCGACAAGCAGCCAGCCGTCGCCAGCCTCCAGCTTGAAATAAGGGGCGTGGTTCTTCTTGCGCGCGCGATAGGCGAACTGGCCGTCGGAGGTGACGGCTTCCGCCCAGATCAGCGGATGCACGCCTTTGCCGCCGGCACGGTCGCGCAACTGGCCCTTGAAGCGGTTCCAGACCAGCGGGCCGGTCGAGACCCCATAGCCCCAATCGGCAAGCCGATGCGTCATCGTCTCGGCCCGGGCGATGAGCCGGCTGTGCTCCGGCGTGCGCGGCGCAAGCCAGGGCATGGCGCGGTCGGATGGCAAGCCTATCGTGCCGTTGCGGACAATTTTGGCCTCGGTTTCGGAGGCCACGGTCAGGTAGTGGATCTGCGCGCGCCGCGGCTCGGCGCCGCTGACATAGACGGCAAGCAGCGTCTCCTGCAGCACATCCTCGAAAACCCCGCGTCGCGCATGCACGAAGTCGATGGCGACGGGTGGCGCCTGCCTGGCGAGCAGGCCGCGCAGGGCCGAGTAGTACTGGCCGCCGAGAAAGCTTGTCGGCGTCAGAAAGGCGATCAGGCCGCCCGGCTTCGTCCAGCGCAGCGCCGCATCGGTGAAAACGCCGTAGAGGTTGGCGTGCCCGTAAAGGCTGCGCGCATAGCGCTCCCGCAACTGCGACGGCAGCGACACCCGTCCGTAGGGCGGATTGCCGACAACGAGATCGAAGACGGGTTCCGGATCGGCCTCGAGCGTGTTGCACGCCGTCACGATGGCGGGCGCAGCGCGGCCGGCCTTGGTCGCGACATCGGCGAGAGCGATCTCCAGGGCGCCCTGCGCGAGCCTGGCCGCGTGCGGGTCCAGCTCGAAACCGGCAAGCCTGGTGCCGACATGGCTGAGCGCGAAGGCGGGCTCGCAATCGCCGAGCGCGGCGACCATGCGGTGCGCGGCATGGAACAGGAACGTCCCGCCGCCGGCGGCCGGATCGAGAACCCGTGCGGTGCGCCAGTCGAGGCCTTCTTCTTCAGCCTGGTCGAGAAGGCGGTTGACCAGCGCCGGCGGCGTGTAGAAGGCGCCGCGCTCGCCTCGCTCCCTGGTCGGCAGCAGGACCGGATAGAGGCTCGTGACGAGATGCAGCGCTTCGAGGATCGGCAGCCTTGCGGCGGTTTCTCCGATGCTGTGTGCAAGTGCCGATGCCGGCTCGTCCAACGGCTCCGTGTCGAAGGCGAGCGAGGGGCAAATCGCCGGCGAAATGCCGAGGGCCGCCGACAAGGCCGCCAGCGCGCGCCGGGTCAGCGAAACCGCATAGGCTTCGCGGTCGCACTCGTTGATCGTCTCGCACCATGCGCGTGCCAGAAGGCGAGCCTTCGACAGCTCAGCGCGCGCCGCTGCCAACGCATCAACCACCGAGCGCAAGACGGCAGGCAATTTCGACCCGCGAATCTGTGAAATTTTTCCCATCGCCCTCAACCGTACCGCGCAAGACTCACCGATGCGATAGAGTATCACATGTTCTCGTTATGTTCCAGTGAAAAACCGCAACCATGCCGCGCGCATGCATCGTTCACAGCGCCAGGCTGCCCTGCTCCGTCTCCTCGGCGTTGGGCTCGCCCGGCGCCGCATTGGGATCGCCCGGCGCCGTCGCCCAGGCGAGTTCCACCAGCGTCACGGTGCGGCGGCCGGTGCCGTCGAGCTGGCAAACGATCAGGCCCTGCTCCTCGATATAGGTGAGCAGGCGCCGGGCGCGGCGCATGGAGTGCGAGCCATAGGCGCGGGCGATCGCGGCGTCGCTCGGGCAGGGCCAGCCCTCCTTTGCCGCGCGGGCGATCATCATGAACACGCCCTGCATGTCCTCGGGCAGCAGCGAGGCGCGCACCGAGACGTCGCGCCACGCATCGCCCTCGGCCATATCGGAGCCGACGCCGGCGCGGGCGCGCGTCAGCATGCGGCGGAACTCCTGCAGGTCTGGCACGACCGACGCCAGGCCCTCGATGCGGCAGCGCACCACGAACTCCTGGTAGAGCACGCCGATGACGCGGAAGCCCGCGTCGGGCTCCGCCAGTATGGCGCGCAGGATGCGGTCCATCCGCTCGCGCCGCTCCGCCAGGTCCTCGGCGCTGGGCGCCGGCTCGGCCGGTTCGGGGCGGATCTCCAGCGCCGCCGACTTCGCCGCCATCAGCTGGTCGAGCAGATCCGGCGATGCCGCCTGGCGTCGCGGCCGGACAGCCTCAGGCGGCGGCGCGGCCAGGATGATCGCGCGTGCATCCTCCAGCGCTGCCTCCGGCAATGGCATCAGGCGCGGCGTGCCGTTGCGCGGGCTCGTATCGGTCGGGCCGATGCGCAGGCCGAGCGGACGGCGCGAAAGCGCTGGCCCAAGCGCCATGAAATGTCCGCGCTCCAGGTCGCGAAAAGCCTCCGCCTGGCGCCGCTCCATGCCAAGCAGGTCGGCCGCGCGCGCCATGTCGATGTCGAGGAAGGTGCGGCCCATGAGGAAGTTGGAGGCCTCGGCCGCGACGTTCTTGGCCAGCTTGGCCAACCGCTGCGTGGCGATGATGCCGGCAAGCCCGCGCTTGCGGCCGCGGCACATCAGATTGGTCATGGCGCCGAGCGAAAGCTTTCTCGCTTCGTCGGAAACCTCGCCGGCCACCGCCGGCGCGAAAAGCTGTGCCTCGTCCACCACCACCAGCATCGGATACCAATGGTCGCGCGCGACCTCAAACAGACCGCCGAGGAAGGCGGCGGCGCGCCGCATCTGGTTCTCGGCGTCGAGCCCTTCGAGGTTGAGCACCGTGGAGACGCGGTGGATGCGCGCCCGCTCGCCGGCGCTCTGCAACCCGCGCTCGGTATGCTCCTCGGCATCGATCACCAGATGGCCGAAGCGTTCGCCCAGCGACACGAAGTCGCCTTCGGGGTCGATGATGGTCTGCTGCACCCAGGGCGCGCTCTGCTCCAGCAGCCGGCGCAACAAATGAGACTTGCCGGAGCCCGAATTGCCCTGCACCAAAAGCCGCGTCGCCAGCAGTTCCTCAAGGTCCAGCGCTGCCGGCGCGCCGGCGGTCGTCTGTCCCATCTCGATCGCAACGGTCATGTCAGACTCAGCCGCTCCTTCGCAGAGGGACTTATCAACCCGATTGCAACGCGTCGAGCGCCGATGGCCGGCAGTTGGGCGTTGCGCACAGTTGTGCGAATACTGCCTGCCGGATGCGAATATCGGACCGGGGGAACGATTGCAGGACAAGCGCGCAATCGTTTTGGATGGACGTGAAAACAAGCAGTTGAAGCGGAATCGCGATTCAAACCCTGAAGCCTCGTCGACCGCTCTCGCTTCGTCTCACGCGGGCATCACTGTCCGGGGACCGGCGCCAATGCGGGCGCGTCCAGCCCCTGGAACGGATCGCGCCAGGCCTCGATCTCTTCGAGCCGGCGGTACCAGCGCTCGATCCCGGGATAATCGCCGAGCGGCAAGCGGGCGGCGTCGTTGAAGGGCAGGAACGTCGCCATGCGGAAATCGGCATAGGAGACCGAAGTCCCCGCCAGCCATGGCCGCCGGCCAAGTGCCGCCTCGAGGATCGGCGCCGTCCTGTGGAACTGTTCCAGTCCCTCCGCGACCTTTTCCGCGTCGATCGGACCGATGCCGTAGCGCTGCTTGGTGCCGCGCTCGAAATGCACGATGTCGCAGGCCCTGACGAACTCCTCCTTGCCCCAGCTCAGCCAACGGATCATCTCGGGTTCGTCGTCGCCCGCGCGCCAGAAATCCGAACCCATGTCGCGCGAAAGCCGGCAGGCTATGGCGTCCGCTTCCCAGAGGCTCCCTCCCGGCCAGGCCAGCAAGGGCAGGGAAAGGTTGGGATTGAGCGGACGGAACCGCTCCGCCTGCCCCGGCGCCATGGGCGAAGCGAATTCGAACGCGACCTTCGCCCCGAGGTGACGGGCCACCGCGACTCCCAGGCGCGGATTGGGGTTGCGGCTGAAGAACAGTTTCATCCCCGCGTCCGCCCCGTGCGGTTTCGGCCCGACCTTGTCACTCGCCATCGCCTCGCTCCTTTGTTGCGGCATGCACGCCAAGGACGGATAGAGCCCATCGAATCCGACAATGCGGTCGCGACCGCAAGAACGGGTTTTTGCGAAAAGTCCGGGTTGACCGCTTCCGGACGCGAGGCGACTATCCCTCCCGAAGCACGGCAATGGATCTCGAGGAGGATGAGCGATGGATGAGCCCGACCGCTGGCGCCACATGTCAAGCGCGCCCAAGGACGGCAGCCGGATCCTCGTCACGGTCCGGCCGTCCGAGCAGGGGCCGGCGGAAGTCGACCTCGCCTATTGGTCGGACGGCGACCAGTTCGGCGAAGAAGGCTGGCGCGCATCGGACTCCTCGCCCGGCCGCATCGTCGAATACGCCGAGCCCGAGCTGAAATGCTGGATGCCGATGCCCTCGGCCAACCTCGCCCGCGCCTCCATGCCCTCGCCCTGGGAAGGCGACGACGCCCAGCAGCTGGACGGCTCGGGGATTTGAGGCGCTGAAGCTGCTGATCTCCTGAGACGCCGGCGTAGAGTAAAAACCTTGGTGACCTCAGAACAAGAACGCCGCCGTGGCAGGGTTCGGCCCGACGCGGCCGTCGGCTGAATCCATGCCGCGGATGGCTTTCAGGTCCTGCGCGTCCAGTTCGAAATCGAAGACGTCGAAATTGGCTGATATGCGGTCCTGGTGGACCGATTTCGGGATGACGATCAGCCCTTCCTGGAGATGCCAGCGGATCATCGTCTGCGCCGCGGACTTGCGGTGCTTTGCGGCGATGCCTGCTATGGTCGGATCGCCGAGCAGCCTCCCGCTGCCGAGCGGGCTCCAGCTTTCGGTGTGGATGTTGTGCCGGGCATGGAATTCCCTGATCTCGCGCTGCTGGAAGCGCGGATGCAGCTCGATCTGGTTGACGGCGGGCGTGACGCCGGTTTCGCCGATGATGCGCTCCAGGTGATCCCGGTTGAAATTCGACACGCCGACAGACTTGATCCGGCCGGCTTTCTGCAGCTCGACCAGCGTCTGCCAGGCCTCGACATATTTGTCCTGGCTGGGCACCGGCCAGTGGATGAGGAACAGGTCGATCTGTTCGATGCCGAGCTTGTCCATCGTATCCTCGAAAGCGCGCAATGCGGCATCGCGCTGGTGCGCGCCGTTGCGCAGCTTCGAGGTGATGAACAGCTCGCCTCTCGGCACGCCCGCGCTCCGGATCGCCTCCCCGACGCCCTTCTCGTTCTGGTAGCCTTCGGCGGTGTCGATCAGCCTGTAGCCGGCCTTGATCCCCCAGCCCACCACCTTGGCGGTGATAGCCGGATCGACTTGCCACACGCCAAGGCCGAGCCGGGGAATGGTCGAGCCGTCGTTCAACGAAATCTGTTCAGGCATGGTCTGGTCCTCTGCGAAGATGGTCCAGCCTATCTAGGCCCGGCATCGGGCAACGGCCAGTCGGCGGCGGACAAATTGCCGAATGTGTGATCGACACAGGCGATGCTCCTGTCGCTTTGTCCGCAGGCGTCGGCATTTGAGCTCACCGCAAGGATCAGTCCTCATTTCGGCCGGCGCACGGTCCTCACCACGCCGCCCGGGCCGCCGCCGCAGAAGAAGCGGTCGCCGCCGTCGGATTCGAGCCCCGATACGCCCTTGCCGGGCGGCATGTCGAGCCGTTCCAGCACATCTCCGGTCTCCGGGTCGACACGTCGCACATCGCTCTGGTCGCCTTCCCAGGTGCCGTGCCATAGCTCGCCGTCGACCCAGGTCACGCCGGTGACGAAGCGGTTGGATTCGATGACGCGCAGGATCGCCCCGGTCTCGGGATCGATCTGGTGGATCTTGCGCTGGCGGTTCTGCCCCACCCACAACGTGCCCTCGGCCCAGGTGAGGCCGGAATCGCCGCCGCCGCCGGGCGCCGGAATGGTGGACAGCACCGTGCCGGTGTCGAGATCGATCTTCTGGATCCGGTCCTTGGCGAGCTGGTAGAGGTACTGGCCGTCATAGGCCGTCCCGGCATGCGCGGCGACATCGATCGAGCGCACCGCCTGCCCGCTCTCCGGGTCGAAGGCGGTGAGCCCCTTGCCCGAGGCAAACCAGACGTTCCGCCCATCGAAGCTCACCCCATGCACGCTGTCCACGCCCGCAAAGGGGCCGTATTCGCGCAGGATCTCGGCCGCTGCATGTTTCATGTCCTTCATCCTCGCCTTTGATCGTGTGATCCGTTTCTAGCCGTTCGGCAACGGCGCCGGGAGTAACAAGGTGGTCGTGAAACCCGCCACCGGCGGTGTCATCCAGCGGCGCGCCCGGCCGTGACCGAACCATTGCACCTTGCCGGTCTCGGCAAGCTGTTCAAGCGCGCGCTGCACGCTGCGCTGGCTGGATGCGAGCGCCAGCGCCAGCGCCGAGCTCGACCAGGCTTCGCCGTCGGCGAGGAAGGCGAGCACCGCCGCATGCCGCTCCTCGATCGGCCGCGCCAGCACCACCACCTCGCCGCCCCCTTTCGGCGCCAGCGAAAAACCGCGTTTCGTCGCCTGGATGCTGGCCAGCCCGCGAAGCTCGGCGCGCAGCCGGCCGATCTCGACCCGCAGCCTGGCGCGATGCGACTCGTCGGCGTGCCTGCCGCCGAAGGCTCTGGCGATGAGCGCCGCACGCGGCATGTCGCCGGGCCAGGCCTCGGCCAACGCGCGCGCCAGCGCAAACAGCACCGGGCGTGTCGCCAGCGAGGCCAGCGCCTCCTGCCTGCGCACGACATGACGAAGAGCGTCGACCACCAGCGCTTCCGATGCCTGCAAGGCCTCGACCTCCTCGAGCAGCAGCGGACGCTGCTGGCCGTTCGCGATCAGTCGCGCCGCGGGCGTTGCCAGCGCCCGGAACGCGCTGTCGACCTCGGCCATCAGTCCGGGAATGCCGGACCGCCATGCGGCGTGCCGCGCCCGCTCGAGTGCCGCGCGCGCGGTCTTCGTCCTGAGGCGCCGCATGGCGATGCCGGCCACGACCAGCTCGTGCGCGGCCCGCGAAGCCGGCGGAAACGGCGTCGCATCGAGCCCGGCCAGCACCTTCTCGGCCTCGTCGAGGCGGCCGATCAGCAACAGGAACCGCACTTCCAGGTGCCGCGCATGCGCGGCGTTCAGCCGGTCGCCTTGCCTTTCCAGCGTCGCCCGCGCCGCATCGAGCGCCTTGGCCGGCCAGCCGAGGTCGCGCGAAACCAGCGCGATCTCGGCTTCGGCGACGACGCACCTGGCGCGCGCCACCGCTTCCCTGGGTCCGAAGGCGCGCCCCGCGCGCCGCAGCAGCGCCCTGGCTCGGTCGAGATCGCCAAGCTGCGCCATGGCGATGCCGCGCAGCGCCAGCGCTGGTGCGTCCTCGCGCAGTGCCACGCGGTCGAGCGCGCCGAGCGGATCGCCCGCCGCCAGCAACAGACCCGCAGCCGTGATCAGCGAATCCATTCAAAATCCCGCCATGGCGAATCCCGCCATACTTGTAACTCTCACCGTCCCGCTGTCCGGCGCTATGTCAGTCCCGTCACATCAAACCGGAACAGCGAGGCAAAAGCCATGACCAAGCAGATGCACACACCGCCGATCGTTTCCCAGCAAGCATGGGAGGCGGCGCGCCAGCAGTTGCTCGTAAAGGAGAAGGCGACGCTCCGCGCCAAGGATGCGTTGGCCGCCGAGCGCCGCCGCATGCCCTGGATGGCCGTCGAGAAGGATTACACATTCGAAGGACCCAATGGAAAGGCGAGCCTGCTCGACCTGTTCGAGGGCCGCCGCCAGCTGATCGTCTACCGCGCCTTCTTCGAGCCGGGTGTGTATGGCTGGCCTGATCACGCCTGCCGCGGCTGCTCGCTGGGCGCCGACCAGGTCTCCAACCTCGCCCATCTCAACGCCCGCGATACCACGCTGGCCTATGCCTCGCGCGCGCCGCAGGCCGACATTGCGCGGCTGAAGAAGCGGATGGGCTGGGCAATGCCCTGGTACACCATCACCGACAGCTTCGACAAAGATTTTGGCGTCGACGAATGGCACGGCCACAACGTCTTCATCCGCGACGGGGACCGCATCTTCCGCACCTATCTGATTAATAACCGCGGCGACGAGGCGATGGGCACCGTCTGGAGCTACCTCGACGCCACGCCGCTCGGCCGCCAGGAGGTCTGGGAGGACTCGCCCGAAGGCTATCCGCAGACCCCGACCTACAAATGGTGGAACTGGAGCGACAATTACGACGCCGACGCCGCGCCGGACAGGAAATGGGACGAAGTGTCTGCTGCCGGCGAGGCGGCGTTCCGCAACAAAGACGCCCAGTAGAGCCTGGCTAGAGCGCCCGGCTCCGCGCAAGCACGGCCGGACGCTCTTCGCAAGGCGGCAGCTTTCCCAGAACTGCTGCAGCTTTCCGGGCTCGCGCCAATGCGCAACCGAGGAGAAAGACATGAGCGACATCCATACAGGCGCCCGCCCCTGTCCCGATCAGGACGCGGCCCGCCTCGGCATCGCCGACTGGCTTTGTCTCGCCGCGGCGCCGACCTTCGCCCTGATGGCGCTGCTGGCCGGCATCTTCGGCGGTGATGCGACGATGCTGTGCATGGGCACGCCCTCGCCGCTCACCGGCATGCCGGCCATGTACCTGCTGATGAGCGCCTTTCATCTGGCGCCGTGGCTGCGCGTGATTTCCAACAGGCAGGCGGGCCGGGAGAAAGCCAAGCGCTTGGAGAAAACGCTGCAAAAACAGGGCACTGCGCAAGCAGTTTGAATCGCAACCCCGTCAAGGAGAAGACCATGACACAGACGAGCGAGACGCACGGTCCCGACACACGGGAGCCGATCGAGGCGGAGCCGACACGGCGCGGCGACGAGCCGTCGCAACCCGCCAAGGGCTGCCCCTGGTGCACGCCCGAAAAGACCTGACGCTTCGACGGCGCTGGCGCGCCGCCCAAGGCGGAAATGACGCCGGCCATTCGCTCTGCTCATCCCCGCCAAGCGCGCTGGCTTTTACGTCGCGATGTCGTTGACAGGCAGCAATGGCGCGGGAAGATCGACCTCGCCGAGCCAAGTCCGCATTTCGATCTCGATGTCGCGGCAGATCTGCGAAATCGGCACATCGTTGGCGTTGCCCTCGAAAGGGTTGGCGCTGCTCTCGCCGACCTGGTCGAGAGACATGTATGCCCAGCCCAGCAGCGTGCTGAACGGGATCGTCAGCCAGATCGCGATCGAGCCCAGCGCGCCGCCGAATTTGCCCATCTCCGCGAAGACCGGAACGACGCCGAACGGCAACAGCGTGCAAAAGATCATCACGAACATGGAACTGACGATGGCGTATTGGCGGGGATAGGGATTATTCTTGATGCGGTCGCAGCGCGCCTGCTGGTCGTGGAAGTCGCGGATGAGTTTCGTCAGTTCGACATAGATCTGCGGAGGAATTTTGGCGTCCTTGAACAACCCGTTGACCTGCACCGATTGCATTTCGAGCAAGGCGATTGCCGGCCGGGGCGATTTCAGGACGCCCCCGGTCTGCTCGGCCAACAACGGCCGCAATTCGTCGGCAATCAAGCCCGTATCCTCCTGGACATGGTAACGCCGCCGGTATTCGACATTGGCGGCCCGCGCCATGGATTCCCATGGCATCGGCCGCCGCAGCGCGAAACGCAGCGCCGTCATCCAGGCGATGTGGCGATAGATGAGTTGCTTCGCCGTCGGGGCGTCGGTGAAGTCCCTGCAGAAATTGGACCACAACCGGCTGCTGGCCGTGATTTGCGCAAAAGCCTGCAGCGCCTCACCGCTGCGGGTGAACACCTGCGAATTCTTGAAACCGGCAACCAGTGACACCGTGGTGCCGAGCACCAGCACGACAGACCACGGCACCGAGAACCCGGCAAGGCCGGGAAGGCGGTAGGCCGCAACAGCCAGTCCGCTCACCACCACCATGTAGATGACGCTGCGCCGCGACCAGAGCGCGAAATCCATCACCTTGTAGGAACGGCCTACATACATAAGATGCCCCCAAATCGCGGACGTGCCCGCCAGCCGCGGGCCAGTCTCCAGTCGCCCTCACCTAGCCTTGACGGCGCCGAACCGCAATCCGTCCATCAGCAGCCCGACCAGCCGGCGCGATCGATCGCGCCAATCCGGAGTGTCGGGCGCCGAATAGATGCCGCCCAGCGCGTGCAGCACGTCGGACGCGTCGACATCGCCGCGGATGGTGCCGTCGGCCACCGCCGCCTCGACAAGTTGCCGCAAGGCCTGCGACACCCTGCCGGATGTGTCTGAAAACAGCCTCGAATTGGTAGTGAGCAGGATGCGCAGGCTGGTCGCCAGGCCGCGCTTGGTGGCGATATAGTCGACGAAGCGCCGCATCCATTCCTCCAGCGCGACATCCGAGGGATGTTTTGCCGCCAGTTCGCCGGCGGCCGCGCACAGTCCCTCTACCTCACGGCGGTAGACCACCTCGACCAGGTGCTCCCGTGTCGGGAAATGCCGGTAGAGCGTGCCTATGCCGACGCCTGCGCGGCGCGCGATCTCCTCCAGCGAGGCATCGATCCCGCGCTCGGCGAAGACCGAGGCCGCCACCTCGACCAGCCGGTCGCGGTTGCGCTGCGCGTCGGCGCGCAACGGCTTGGCCTCTGCGGTCTTCCGATCGGGGATGGCGGACGGCTCTGCGGCCAATTTTTTCTCCACTGTCGAAATATGGGGCTTGAACCCCATCGGGTCAGCCCCCACGTAATAAACGGAGGCGCCTCCGTTTTAGTGGAGCACCTTTATCATATAATCAGGGGAACCGGTATGTCACGTGCTGAAAGCTTGCAAGCCAAAGCCGATTTCCGCTGGAGAGTGGCCGTGACCGCAAAGCTGCCAATCTCACCTGTTGCGAGGGAGATCGCCGTCTCCGCCGCTCCGCCTCCTCGATTGGCCTTGCCCTTCCCCGCCCCGACACCACTTCATTTCCCTCAGCGTCAAGCAACTGGAGCCAGACGCCCATGACGAACACCACAATCCCCGTCCATCTCGATATCAACGGCCAGCCGCATACGCTGGACCTCGAACCGCGCGTCACGCTGCTCGACGCCTTGCGCGACCGCCTCGGCCTGACAGGCACCAAGAAGGGCTGCGACCACGGTCAGTGCGGCGCCTGCACGGTGCATGTCGACGGCGAGCGCGTGCTGGCTTGCCTGACGCTGGCGGCACAGGCCGAAGGCCGCGCCGTCACCACCATAGAGGGGCTTGCACGGGAGGGCGAACTGCATCCCGTGCAGGCTGCCTTCCTCGATCAGGACGCCTTCCAGTGCGGCTATTGCACATCTGGCCAGATCATGTCGGCGGTCGCCTGCATCCGCGAAGGCCATGCCGGCTCCGATGACGAGATCCGCGAATACATGGCCGGCAATCTCTGCCGCTGCGGCGCCTATCCGCACATCGTCGCTGCCGTGCGACAGGCAGCGCTGGAGGTAGCGTCATGAGGGATTTTTCCTATCTTCGCGCCACCTCGGTCGACGCCGCACGCCGGGCGGCCGCCCTGCCCGGCGCCATGCTGCTGGCCGGCGGCACGACGCTGATCGACCTCGCCAAATGCGGCCTCGCCGAGCCCGACAGCCTGGTCGACATCACTCATCTCAAGGGGCTGGACACAATCGAGATCGACGAGCGCGGCGCGGTCATCGGCGCGCTCGCCAGGATGAGCCATGTCGCCGACCACGCTGGCATCAAGGGCGGCTTTCCCGCCGTCTCGGAGGCGCTGTGGCAGGCGGCATCGGCGCAGCTCCGCAACATGGCGACCGTCGGCGGCAATCTGATGCAGCGCACGCGCTGCCCCTATTTCCGCGATCCCTCGAATTTTGCCGCCTGCAACAAGCGCGAGCCCGGCAGCGGCTGTTCGGCGATCGGCGGCGTCACCAGGGGCCATGCGGTGCTCGGCACCACCGAGGCCTGCATCGCCACGTATCCCGGCGACCTCGCCACCGCGCTCGTCGCCTTCGATGCGGTGGTCCATCTCGGCGAACGCCGCGTCTTGGTCGACGACTTTTTCCTGCTGCCCGGCACCACGCCTCACAAGGAACACGCGATCGAACCGGGCGAGATGATTACCGCCATCGAAATCCCCGGATCCGCCGCCGCCCGCCGCTCGACCTACGTGAAGGTCCGCGACCGGCAGTCTTACGAGTTCGCCGCCGCCAGTGCCGCCGTCGGCCTCGAACTCGAGGCCGACGAGCGCACCGTCCGCGACCTGCGCGTCGCGCTCGGCAGCGTTGCCACCAAACCCTGGCGGGCGCGCGCCGTGGAAGAGGCGCTGAAAGGCAAGGCGCTGGAGCCTGAGGCTGTCCGCGCGGCCAGCCTGCTCGCCATCGAGGGCGCCGTCGACCATGGCGCCAACCACTACAAGATCGAGCTCGCGCCGCGCGTCGTCGCGCGCGCCATCCTCAAACTGGGAGAAGCGGCATGACCGTTCACATCGCAAGACATGGCGACGCCTCCGACGGCGTGCTGGCACAAGCCGTCGGCGGCCGGCTGTCGCGCGTCGACGGCCCGGCCAAGATCACCGGCGCGGCCAAATACGCCGTCGAACAGCAGCTCGAAGGCCTGGCCTATGCCGTACTGGTCGACAGCACGATCGCGTCCGGCAAGGTGCGCGCCATCGATACGGCGCAGGCTGAGGCGGCGCCCGGCGTGCTGCAAGTGCTGACGCCGGACACCATCATCGCCTTGAAAACCGCGTCGGACTGGTTCGGCACGCCTCCGCCCGGCAAGCCTTATTGCCCGCTGGCGCGCGACATCAGCTTTTCGGGCCAGCATGTCGCCGCCGTGGTCGCCGAAACCTTCGAGCAGGCGGTCGCGGCAGCGGCACTGGTCAAGGTCGACTATGACGAAACGCCGGCCATCGTCGACCTCAACGATGTCAAGGCCGGCGACGGCATACCGATCGACGCCATGACCAAGGAATGGGGCGACGCGCAGGATGCCTTTGCGTCCGCCCCGGTCCGGATCTGCGCCGCCTACAACACGCCGCGCGAATACCAGGCGCCGATTGAGCCGCACGGCCTGATCGCGCGCTGGGAGGGCGACCGGCTCACTGTTTGGGAGCCGAGCCAGTGGCTCGACGGCATGGCGCGCACCTATGCCGAATGGTTCGGTGTGCCGTTCGAGAATGTGCGGCTGGTCTCGCCCTATATTGGCGGCGGCTTCGGCTCCAAGGCTCTGGCGCTCGGCCATGGCGCGGTTGCGGCGTGTGCAGCCAAAATGCTCGGCCGGCCGGTGCGCCTGGTGATGACGCGCCCGCAGACCTTCACCGGCTATGGCGGCCGCGCCGCGACGCGCCAGACGGTGGCGCTCGGCGCCGACGCGGAAGGAAAAATCCAGTCGATCGTGCATCGCGGCGTCAACGAGACATCGATCGATGGCATGTGGGTCGAGCCATTGGCCTCGGTTACCTCGATCATGTACGCGACGCCGAACTTTTCGTCTCGGCAGAACGTCGTGCGGGTAAATTCCGTGGTGCCGGGCGCCATGCGCGCGCCGGGCGAGAACCCTTCGGCCTTCGGCATCGAAAGCGCCATCGACGAGCTCGCCTACGAGGTCGGCATCGACCCGTTGGAAATCCGGCTGCGGAACTATGCCGAGCAGGACCCGGAAGTGAAAAAAGCTTGGTCCACCAGACAGTTGCGCGAGGCTTTTGCCACAGGCGCCGAGCGCTTCGGCTGGGCCAGGCGCACACCGGAGCCGCGTTCGATGCGCGACGGCAACCAGCTGATCGGCTGGGGCGTGGCCGCCGGCACCTATCCGGTGCGGCGCGCCTATGGCGAGGCGATCGTGCGCATCCTGGCCGACGGCTCGGTCGAGGTCGAAAGCTCCTCGATCGACATGGGCCAGGGCACCTACACCATCCTGGCGCAGACGGCGGCCGAGACGGTCGGCGTGCCGGCCGACGACGTCGTGGTGAAGCTGGGCGATTCCCGCTTTCCCCGCGCCGGCGTCGCCGGCGGCTCGCGCCTGGCCGGCGTCATGACCGGTGCCGTCTACAAGGCCGCCACCTCGGCGCTCGACCAGCTTGTCGGGCTGGCGATCAGCGACCCGCGCTCGCCCTTCCATGCGCTGCAGGCCAACACGCTGGTCGTCGCCAATGGCCGCATCACCGCGCCGCGCGGTGATGGCCCCGATGTCTCGATCGCCGAGCTCCTCAAAAGCGTCGGCCGCGACCGGATCGAGGCGACAGGCGACACCATGCCGGCCAATTCGAGCGCCGAGGACCGCTACAAGAACTACACCACCATCGCCATGGCGCTGCCGCACACCGAAGGCGACTATTCCCGTCACTCCTGGTGCGCGCATTTCATTGAGGTGCGGGTCGACGAGGATTTCGGCACGGTGCGCGTCTCGCGCGTCGTGTCGGCGCTGGATTCGGGACGGCTCTACAATCCGAAGCTGGCGGAAAGCCAATGGAAGGGCGGCATCATCATGGGTATCGGCCAGGCGTTGCTGGAAGAAGGCATCATCGACCGCCGCCACGGCCGCATCGTCAACAACAACCTCGCCGACTATCTGGTGCCGACCAATGCCGACATCCCGGATATCGAGGTGATCTCGGTCGGCATCCCCGACCCGCACTCCTCGGTGCTCGGCGGCAAGGGCGTCGGCGAACTGCCCATCGTCGGCGTGGCGCCGGCGATCGCCAACGCGGTGTTCCACGCGACGGGGAAGCGCGTCCGCGATTTGCCGATCACGCTGGAGAAGCTGATCTGAGGTTCGGAGCTGCCAATCTCCTCCCGGAGGGGGTTGGCAGCTCGACCGCTAACGGCCACAGATAAGAAAAAACGCAGGTCTTTGGGTTCAGCCCTGTTAACCCTCACAATTGACACAGTACTAACATGTCGTAAATAAAGGAGGTGGCTTGGAGTAGATCTGGGATCGCACCAATTGGCTGCACCGGGGGGCAGACTCATGATGTGTGTTCAGAACTCGGCCGGTCATTGGACCGGGCTGGCTTTAACGAATTCGGCCCCACGCGACAGCCTGCGCTCGCAGGCGAGCCAGCTTGCGCTGCGAGCCGCCATCGGTATCGCCGCCGCTGCGTGCGCGAGCCTGTTGACGCCGGGACAGGCCTGGGCGGATTGCCTCGTCGGCGCCGTCACTGTCCAATGCGACACTACCTCCACCACCAACACGACGTCTCCCGCCAACGCACCCAATGATCGTGCCTATCAGGGCTTGTTAGGCGTGCCGCTCGACGTGACCGTCGATGCGGGAACGACGATAAGCGGGAATGGCCTAGCGGTTTCCAACCTCGGCCCCGGTGGCGTAACCGTTACCAACAATGGCACAATCAGCGTCGATGCCGGCAACGCGCCGACCGCAGGCGGCACGGCGGCCCTGTCGGTCTTTGGGGCCGGCGGCACGATTACCTACACGGGCGGGAGCATCACCAACAATGGCACCGGCAACGCGTTCGACGTGACGCAGACCGGGGGTGTCGGCTTGATAGACATTAACGCCTCCGGCAATATCTTTTCGGCGGCAGGCGAAGGCATCACCGTCCGCGACGTCGCGACCAACACCGGCATTTCGGTGATTACCAACAATGTCACCGCGCTGACGGCGGGCAAGGACGGCATCGACGTCCAGTCCATCTCGCTGACTGGCAACATCACCGAGGTCGCCAATGGCAACATCACGGCGGGCAATGCCGGCATGGTAGCGGGGCTCCTCAACGTTGGGGCGAGCGGCAACATCGACGTGACCGCCAACGGCTCGATAGACGCCCGCTTCGGCATCGACGCCGAGAACTTCGGCTCGGGCTCGACCAAGGTGACCACGGTCGGCCCTGTCACTGCGACCGGCGGCAACGGCATCTTCGCGCGGTCTGCCGGCGGGGCCGTCACGGTGACCGCGGGCGACGTGACGTCCACCGGCAACACCGCCATCATCGCCCGACAGACCAATGCATCTGGTGCAGGCGCGATCGACGTGACCGTGGGCAACGTCTCGGGCACGACCGGCATCGAGGCGACCAACAGCGGCACGGGCGCGATTATCGTCACCGCCAATGGCACGGTCACCGGCACGCTCGCCGAAGGCATCAAGGCGACCGGTAACGGCGCGGTGGGCGTAGTGGTCGCCAATACGGTGACCGGCGCCACGGCCGGCCTGATGCTGACCGGCGGCACGGGTGGCTCGGGCGACATTAGCGTCACCGGCGCCGGCGGGTTCGTCGGCGGCACCGGCAACGCGGCGACCATCCAGAACGACGGCGCGGGCACGGTCACGGTCGACATCTCTGGCGCGAGCAGCTCGACTGGCGGCGAAGGCATCACCGTGCGCGACACGGCGGCCGGCGGCAACATCAGCGTCACCACTGGCGCGGTGACCGCACTCACCGCGGGCAAGGATGCCATCGACGCCCAGAGCCAGTCGTTGACCGGCAATGTCACGGAGGTCGCCAACGGCGACATCAAGGCGGGCAATGCCGGCATGGTGGCGGGGCTCCTCAACGTTGGGGCGAGCGGCAACATCGACGTGACCGCCAACGGCTCGATAGACGCCCGCTTCGGCATCGACGCCGAGAACTTCGGCTCGGGCTCGACCACGGTGACCACGGTCGGCCCTGTCACTGCGACCGGCGGCAACGGCATCTTCGCGCGGTCTGCCGGCGGCGCCGTCACGGTGACCGCGGGCGACGTGACGTCCACCGGCAACACCGCCATCATCGCCCGACAGACCAAGGCAACTGGTGCAGGCGCGATCGACGTGACCGTGGGCAACGTCTCGGGCACGACCGGCATCGAGGCGACCAACAGCGGCACGGGCGCGATTATCGTCACCGCCAATGGCACGGTCACCGGCACGCTCGCCGAGGGCATCAAGGCGACCGGTAACGGCGCGGTCGGCGTAGTGGTCGCCAATACGGTGACCGGCGCCACGGCCGGCCTGACGCTGACCGGCGGCACGGGTGGCTCGGGCGACATTAGCGTCACCGGCGCCGGCGGGTTCGTCGGCGGCACCGGCAACGCGGCGACCATCCAGAACGACGGCGCGGGCACGGTCACGGTCGACATCTCTGGCGCGAGCAGCTCGACTGGCGGCGAAGGCATCACCGTGCGCGACACGGCGGCCGGCGGCAACATCAGCGTCACCACTGGCGCGGTGACCGCACTCACCGCGGGCAAGGATGCCATCGACGCCCAGAGCCAGTCGTTGACCGGCAATGTCACGGAGGTCGCCAACGGCGACATCAAGGCGGGCAATGCCGGCATGGTGGCGGGGCTCCTCAACGTTGGGGCGAGCGGCAACATCGACGTGACCGCCAACGGCTCGATCGACGCCCGCTTCGGCATCGACGCCGAGAACTTCGGCTCGGGCTCGACCAAGGTGACCACGGTCGGCCCTGTCACTGCGACCGGCGGCAACGGCATCTTCGCGCGGTCTGCCGGCGGGGCCGTCACGGTGACCGCGGGCGACGTGACGTCCACCGGCAACACCGCCATCATCGCCCGACAGACCAAGGCAACTGGTGCAGGCGCGATCGACGTGACCGTGGGCAACGTCTCGGGCACGACCGGCATCGAGGCGACCAACAGCGGCACGGGCGCGATCGCCGTCACCGCCAATGGCACGGTCGAGGGCGACATTGCCGCGATTTCGGCGCAATCGAACAGCGGCCATGCAATCGGGATCACCCTTTCCGGCGCGACGCGAAACAGTGCGCAAACGGCTGCGGCGCTGGCCATCGCTAGCTCTGGTGGCGCCACGACAGTCACCAATGGCGGTGCGCTGACCGGCCGGGTGGAGCTTGGTGATTACGCTGACCTGTTGATCAACAACGCCACCTGGACGACGGGCGGGACCAACCTGTTCGGCGCCGGCATCGACAGAGTCACGAATGCAGCCGCGGCCTCTCTCATTACCGCCAGCAATGGCGCGACGATCGAGACAACCACCTTCAATGGACTCGAGTTGTTGTCGAATGCCGGACGGCTCACCATGCAGGACGGCGGCGCGGGCGACCGCACCCTGGTTTCGGGCAATGTGACTCTGGCGGCCGGCTCGACCTATGCCATCGACATCAACGCGGCTCAGTCAGATCTGCTTCATGTCACCGGCGTCGCCGATATCACTGGCTCGACGCTCTCGGTCAACATGCAGGGCGGCCTATTGTCCGGTGCCCGCTACACGGTGCTGACCGCCGATGGCGGGCTGACTGGCGCGTTCGCCGATGTGACGGGGACCGCGTTCCTGTCGGTGACGGAAGCCTATGACTCTAACAATGCCTATCTCGATGTGGTGCAGGCAAAGTCCTTCCCCTCGGTCGGCTTGACACCCAATCAGATCGCCACCGGCGGCGGTGCCGAAAGCCTGGGGGCGGGCAATCCACTCTATGATGCCATCGTGGTGCTGCCGACGGCTGCTGCCGCCCAGGACGCCTTCGACCAGCTTTCCGGCGAAATCCATGCCTCGGCCAGGGGCATGCTGCTTGAAGACAGCCGCTTCGTCCGCGACGCCGCCAGCAATCGCATTGCTGCCGCCTTTGGCGATGGCGGCGCGGCGGCGCTGCCGGTCATGGCCTATGGCGAGGGTGGACCGGAAATGGTGGCGGCCGATACCGACCGCTTCGCCGTCTGGGGCCAGGTGTTCGGTTCGTGGAGCAACACCGGCGGCGACGGCAATGCCGCCGCCTTCGATCGCTCGACCGGCGGCCTGCTGGCCGGCGCCGATACTTTGGTCGGCGGCTGGCGTGTCGGCCTCATCGGCGGCTACGGCCATTCCTCCTTCGATGCCGACGACCGCGATTCATCAGGCAAGAGCGACAGCTATCATCTCGGTCTCTATGGCGGCACCAACTGGGGAGCCATCGCTTTCCGCAGCGGCGCGGCTTATAGCTGGAGCAGCATCTCGACCAGGCGCTCGGTTGCTTTCAACGGCTTTGCCGATCAATTGTCGGCCGACTACGATGCCGGCACCGCGCAAGTGTTCGGCGAACTTGCCTATAAGGCCGAAACCGGCAGCAGCTTCCACTTCGAGCCCTTCGCCAACCTCGCCTATGTCAGCGTGCACACCGACGGCTTCACCGAAACGGGTGGTGCCGCGGCGTTGACCAGCGCCAGCACAAGAACCGACGCCACCTTCACCACGCTCGGCCTTCGCGGCGCCACCGACTTCGCGCTTGGCGGCATCGATGCCACCGCCCGCGGCATGCTCGGCTGGCGTCACGCCTTCGGCGATGTCACGCCGACCTCCGCCTTCGCCTTCGCCGGCGGCGATCAATTCACCATCGCCGGCGTGCCGATCGCTCGGGATGCCGCGGTGATCGAGGCCGGCCTCGATCTCAACATGTCGGCCAATGCGACGCTCGGCCTGTCCTATACCGGCCAGTTCGGCAGTGGCACGGTGGACCAGGGCGCGAAGGTCGATCTGGGCGTGAAGTTCTGAACGACGATGGAGAAACCGGGTTTGCAGCACGAACCTGCACGTTGATCCGCCCCTACTCCGGCGACGGCACCGGCGGCCTCGACGTCAGCGCGGTGCCTGCGGCCGCGACGATGACGGCGGCGATGCCGGCCAGTTGCGGCGCGGTCAGGCTCTCATGCAGGAACAGGAAGCCGGCCAGCGCGCCGAGCCCTGGCTCCAGGCAGGTCAGCGTGCCGTAGATGCGGGCCGGCATCCGGGTCAGCGCCACCATCTCCAGAAAGAACGGCAGCGCGCTCGAGAACAGGCCGACGAGCAAGGCACTGACCAGGATCGACGGCGCGAGCAGGCCCGCTCCCGCCTGCGCCACGCCGAAAGGCAGCACCAGCACCGCGGCGATCGCCATGCCGTAGGCGGTGGTGCGGGTGCCGAGCTCCGCGCCCGCCTTCTGCGCCAGCACGATGTAGAGCGCCCAGAAGCCGCCGGCCGCCAGCGCCAGCATCACCCCGGTCGGATCGAGCGGCTGGAGCGAACGGATGAAGGGCGACAACAGCACGATGCCGGCCAGCGCCAGCGCGATCCAGGCAAAATCGCTGGCGCGCCGCGAGGTCAGCGTCGCCACCAGCAGCGGTCCCGAAAACTCCAGCGCCACCGCGACGCCGAGCGGTATCGTGGCGAGCGCGGCGTAGAACAGGAGATTGAGCGCGGCGAGCGTCACGCCATAGGCGACCAGCCACGGCATGGTGGCGCGCGAAGGCCGCATCTGCCAGGGCCGCAGCACGGCGATCAGCATCAGCGCGCCGACGACCAGCCTCAGCGTCGTCGTGCCCTGCGCGCCGATCACCGGAAACAGGCTCTTGGCGAAAGTAGCGCCGATCTGGATCGACACCATGGCGCCCAACAGCGCCATCACGGGCAAAGGCGCCGCTTCACGACCGACAACCGGCGTCGATGTCACTTGATCCGTCCTCCGTGCGCCATCAGGCAACGCTGCGCCATGGGAGATAGGGCGAACCGGCCCGTCCGTCGTGAGGCAGGGCCGGCATCTCGATGGGGCAAGAAAGGGCCACGGACGAGCCGGCCGCCCTCAGATGCGGCCGTTGCGCGCGTTCGGCAGTCTCGTGATCGCTGTCAGGACCAGCAGCGCGGCGCCGCCCAGAAATGCCATCGCCACCAGCGACCAGGCAATGCCGACATGGACGATGGCAAAGGCCAGCGCAAAGGGCGCGACGGCCGAGACGAGCAGCCGGGCCGATGTGACGCGCCCCTGCAGCCGGCCATAGTCCGCACTGCCGAACAATGTCAGCGGCAGGGCGCCGATGACGATGCTGAAAAGCCCGTTGCCCATGCCGAACACGACGGCGAAAACCATCCCGCCTGCGACGGAAGGCGCCGTGCAGTTCAGCACGACGACCCCGCTCGTCATCAGGCCGGCCGAGATGATGGCCAGCGTCAATGACGGCAGGTTGACGCCGAAGATCATGTTGATGAAGCGGCTCAACACCTGTGAGGGCCCGAACAGCGTTCCGACGATGGCGGCGGTCGCCCCAAGCCAAGTCCGGAAAGCAGCGGCACCATATGCACCAGGACAGCGGCGCCAAGCAGGTTCTGCAGCGAAAAGGCGATGACCATCAGCGCGAAGCCGAGCGGCCGCGCCGAGGCCGGAAGCGATCCCTGGACATGCCGTGGCGGCTCGGTCGCCGAGCGCCTGCTCTTGGCCAGCCCATGCGAGAGCCAGGCGTGCAGCGGCAGGCAGACGAGCAGGTTCAGCCCCGCGAAGACGAGATAGACGCTCCGCCATGACATCTGTGCGTGCAGGGCCGAGGTGATCGGCCAGAACACGGTCGATGCGAAGCCGGCAATGAGGGTGAGATAAGTGATGCTGCGTTGCGCCGCGCGCGGCCTTATCTGCACAAGCAGCGCGAAAGCGGCGCCGTACTGGACCAGGTTCGATGCCACTTCCAGCACGATCAGCGCCGCCACGAAGGCCCCGGCCGCCGGCGCGTAGGCACAGGCGGCGAGCGCAGCCGCGGCAAGGATCGAGCCGGCGGTCATGATCTTGCCGGCGCCGAAGCGGTCGATCCAGTTTCCGAGCCAGGGCGCCGTCAGGCCGCCAACCAGCAGAGCCGCCGAGAGCGCGCCGAAAATCCATTCGGTCGGCCAGTCCAGATCCCTGGCCATATCGGCGGCGAGAATGCTGAAACTGTAGTACAGCGTGCCGTAGCCGACGATCTGGGTTACGCCGAGGGCGGCAATGGCGGCCAGCGGCGAGCGCTCCGGGACGTCGAGATCGGAAAGGCTTCGATCACTTGATGCCACGGTCATGGATCACCACCTCGCCATCTTCCTTGGTGAAGCGGGCCACCGGATGGTCGAGCAGGTCGAGCACGAGCTCGGACGGACGGCACAGCCGCGTCCCCTTGGGCGTCTCGACGATCGGCCGGTTGATCAGGATCGGATGCCTCAGCATGGCGTCGATCAGCTGTTCATCGGTCCATTTGGCGTCACCCAGGCCGAGTTCGGCATAGGGCGTACCCTTTTCGCGCAGCAGGGCGCGCGCGGGAATTCCCATGGCGGCGATCAGCTGGCGCAAGCGGTCCCGGCCGGGCGGATGTTTCAGATACTCGATGATGTCAGGCTTCTCGCCGCTCGCCTGGATCATGGCTAGCGTGTTGCGCGAGGTGCCGCAGTCGGGATTGTGGTAGATCGTGACGGTCATGGCTTGGTCTCGACGGCAAGAAGTTGGATTTCGGACCGCCACTTCGGCGCCGGGATGATCGCCGAGGCTGTCGGCGCGACGATCACTGAACCGGTCCCTTCACATCGGCGGGGCAGCAGCTTGCGGCCAACGCCGAAGCGCGGATCTCCAGCCGGCCGGAACAGCAATCCTCCATCAGGAAACGGATGAGGCCGCTCAACGCGTCATATTCGGCGCTGTAGACCATGGAGCGCGAATCGCGCCGCACGCTGATCAGCCCTGCCCGCTCAAGCTCCTTCAGGTGGAAGCTCACATTCGAGGCCGAGACCTCGACTTTTTCGGCGATGGCGCCGGCGGCAATGCCGTCCGGACCGGCAATCACCAGATGCCGCAGGATGCGCAGGCGCGTTTCTTGCGAAAGGGCCGCAAAGGCGGAAAGGGCTTGACGTTCATTCATCTTTCAATAATCCTAAAAATGTTGAAACAAGGATTACCGCACATGCTCGTTTCTGACAACCGGGAATTTGAACCCGCCGACGTCGTTGATCCCGACGACATCACCATCGCTGGCTTGCTGGAGTTTCTGGCGGGCTACGAGGACCGGCCGCTGGTGTTCTTCTACGACGGCCGGCCGGTGCGGCCTGGCTACCACGTCACCGAAGTGAAGGCCGGCCAGTTCGCTGCGCTGGACTGCGGTGCAAACCCGGAATCCTGGGCCGAGATCTTCGTGCAGCTCTGGGACGTCGAGGAGGACCGCACGCATATGCCGGCCGGGAAATTCTCGGCGATCATCCGCAAGGTGACGGAGCATGTCGGCCTCGACCATTCCGCCAAGCTCACTTTCGAAGTCAGCGACGGCGTGCGCCCGATGCAGCTCTACCGCGCCGCGCCCCCCCGGCTCGCCGGTGATGCGGTGCATGTCGAGCTTTCACCACGGCCGGCAAGCTGCAAGCCGCGTGACCGCTGGTTGGAGGAAGAGAGGAAAGCCAAGGCCTGTTGCGGATCTTCGGCCGGACCGCAACCTTGCTGCGGCTAAGCAATTACAGGAAAATGTGTACGGTTTTCCCAGGAAAAGCGCGTAGCGCTTTCCCTTGGGAATTGCGTCAAATCAAAGAGTTAGAGCGGTTCGCCGTTTCCGTGAAACGGTGAACTGATCTAGCGTTTCGCAGCCAAGCAGATCGCTTGGCGCCGTCTTGACTGCCAAGACGGCTTTCCGTTCTTTCAGTTCAGCGATTTGCGCGGCAGCGCGGCGCGGGGTGGCGTTGCTCGTTCCTCCGCTGCAAGGCAGCGAGCGCGGAACGCTGCCAACAGCGGGACCTGAGGCCGGGCGAAATGAGCTACGGCGTGGCGCGGAGATTCCTGCGGATACGTCGCCTGCCCGTTCCACGGGCTTTCTCCGCCACCACGGCGGCGATGTCGACCACGTCGGCCTCGCGCGATCTGCCGTTGGTGGCCTTGTGGAGCCGCTCGTAAGGCAGCAATTCCTTGATCCGCGCATTGAGCGACACGATTTCAGCTTTGAGGTCCTCGCATTCCTGCCTCTGGACATCCAGCTGTATCTGTTCCGATGCTTGTTGCAGCGCGAGCTGCGAAAGATTGGCGTTCGCTTTCGAAAGGCTCGTCTTGTCGTTTTCGTTCTCGTCGGTGAGCGAGGACAACTTTTGATCGGCGATTTTCTTTTCGGCCAGGGTGTCGTTCAAGTCGGTCTTGAGCCTGGCGATCTCGGCTGCGGCCTCGCTGTTCTCGTGCGAGGCCCGCTCCAGCCGTGATTGCAGGTCCTGGATCTCGGAACGCAATCCGCGCATTTCCGTCTGGCTGCGCGCGAGTTCAGCTTGTCTGTCGCTTTCCATCATGCTGGCCGCTTCGGTCATTTCCGATAGCTTTGCCTGGGCAGTCTCAAGTGACTTCTGGAGCCGCATCTCCTCCTTCTCGCTCTTGCCGAGCGCGGCCAGCAGTTCGGCAAGCCGCGCTGCTTCGCTGGCATGGATCGTCGAGAGCTCGTCGAGCCTGTGGCGCGTCTGGGTTTCCCGCTTCAGCGCCTTGTCGAGCTCGATCGACAGGCTGACATGTTTTTCCCGCAGCATCTTGCTCTCGCGCAGGCGCCTGTTGGCCTCGACCGCCCTGGCCGTCAGCCGCTTGGCGATGTCGCCGAACTCCGCGTCGCGTTTTGCGCTCGCATTGGCCGTCTCGGCAAGTTCCAGCCTGGCCGCTGCGAGCGCTGCGCGAAGCGCCTCCCTGTCCTGGACCAAGCTTGTCTCGCGCTGTTGCAGCAATTCGCAGGCGCTTTCACGCTCGCGCAGCTTTCTTGCCGTGTCGCGCAGCTTTTCCGACAGCGTTCTTTGTTCCGCGATCAGGTCGCCGTTTGCGAGTTCCAGTTCGTTGGCGCGAAGAATGTCGGTGTGGAGGATGTTGAGGAATTCGCGCGTCAAATGGTGCGAGGTCGCGATCTCCGACAGTTTGCCGTTGATCTCATCCAGATAATCCCTGGCGTCATGGAACATCCCTTCGAAGGCACTCAATGCCGCCATCCGGGTCTGGGTATGGGGCGTCAGTCGTGGCGCGGTTTCGGTGGCGTCGGCGTTGCCCGCACCGTCCGGATTATCCGCACCATCCGCATCTGCCGCATTGGCCTCGGGTGCCGAGGCCTCGGCTCCTGGCGCGGAATCCGGGATATAGCCGCTGTCTGGCGGCGCGTCATATTCGGTATCGAGGCTGGCATCCAGAGCATCCGCCAGATCGGCCTGCAGCTCCTGGAGTGCATCATCTACGTCTTCGGCACGCTTGATCAGACCCTTGAAATTCATAACGAATGCCCTTTACGCATACCCCATTCAGTATTTAATAATTGGCTAATATGTATGCTTACATCCACTGATTGCGCAGGGGAAGCCCCCCATTAGGGGGAGCGTAAAGTTGAACATTTGGGGTTGGGATGCGGCGGGCGACCAGTGCCGCGGCCGTCTTTCTGCAGAATTGACGCACCCAATCTCTGGGTGAAATCTGAATGCGGAAGATCCTGGCTCCTCCTTCCCTCGTGGAAGGTAGGACCGAGGGCGCTGGCGCTGGAGGATGCTCGTCCTGGAGCGCCGCGCGCCAACTCCGCCCGCTGCTTGCAGCGACCCTCCCCTCGAGGGGAGGGTAAAAATCAGCCCGCCATGGCCAGGGGCACGGCGCTTTTGTTGGGGATCTGGATGTCGATTTCCAGCGTCGACATGGTCTCGCCGCGGTCCATCGAGATTTGCAGATAGTCCTGGTCGATCTGCACGTGCTTGGCGATGACGGCCATGATCTCCTCGCGCAGCACCGAGACGAGATCGGGCTGGCCACGGCTGCGGCGTTCGTAGGCGAGCAGCACCTGCAGCCGCTCACGCGCCACGGGCGCGCTGGAGCGCCGCTTGAAGAGGTCGAGAATGTTCATGCCGCCCTCCTTCCGAGCAGCCTGTCGAGGAAGCCCTTGCGCTCGAAGGGGACCACGACCGGCAGGTCTTCGCCTTCCAGCCGCCGCGCCGCTTCGATATAGGCCTTGGCGGCGGCGTTCAGCGGATCGCTCAGCGTCACCGGCGAACCGAGATTGGAGGCTCTGAGCACATCCTGGCTCTCCGGGATGATGCCGAGCAGCGGCACCGACAGGATTTCCAGCACGTCGTCGATTGACAGCATCTCGCCGCGAGCCGCGCGGCCGGCATCGTAACGCGTCACCAGCACGTGCTTGGCGATTTGCTCGCCCTGCTCGGCGCGCATGGTGCGAGCGTCGAGCAGACCGATGATGCGGTCGGAATCGCGCACCGACGACACTTCCGGATTGGTGACGATGACCGCCTCGTCGGCGAAGCGCATGGCGAGCTGCGCGCCGCGTTCGATGCCGGCCGGACTGTCGCAGAACACATAGTCGAACACCGAGCGCAGCTTCTCGATCACCTCGCCGACGCCTTCTTCGGTCAGCGCGTCCTTGTCGCGCGTCTGCGAGGCCGGCAGCAGGAACAGCGTGTCGACGCGCTTGTCGCGGATCAGCGCCTGCGAGAGCTTGGCCGTGCCCTGGATGACATTGACGAGGTCGAACACCACGCGCCGCTCGGCGCCCATGATCAGGTCGAGGTTGCGCAGGCCGACGTCGAAATCGACCAGCGCCACTTTCTTGCCGGTCCTGGCGACCGCGGCCCCCAATGCGGCCGTCGAGGTCGTCTTGCCGACACCTCCCTTGCCTGAGGTGACCACCACTACCTTGCCCATGAAAAAAGCCTCCGTCGCCTGATGTTGTCGTTTGTTATTGCTCCGTGCGTCGCACGGCTGTTGTTGGAACCTGCCATCATCCCACGCGAAACCGGTCCCAACCTTGCGCATGCGGCGGCGTTCTGTTCGCCCTTGTGCGAAACGAAAACCGTGGAGCGGGCGGGCGACTGCATCCCTGCCCCCTAATTCAGCGGCACGACGCGCAGCACGTCGTTTTCGAGAAACGCCTGCACCGCCTTGCCGCGCGAGGCGCCTTCCATGTCCTCCGCCGTGGTGTACCAGCCGTCGATGGCGAGCAGTTCGGCCTCGTTCCTGCGGCAGAAAATGCGCGCCGAAATATTGCCTTCCGAGCCCGCAATGGCGCGGCCGCGCAGCGTGCCGTAGACATGGATCGAGCCCGCCGCGATGATCTCGGAACCGGAAGCGACCGAGCCCAGCACGATGACGTCGCCATGCGGATGGAAGATCGACTGGCCCGAGCGGAGCGGCGACTTGACCATCAGCGTGCCGGCCGGCACCGCCGCGTCCGCCGCGCCGGGTTCCTGCCCAACCTTGGCCGCCTTGCCCTTTCCAGCCTCGGCCTTGTCCTCGTCGGGTTTTTTGGCATCCTTGCCGCGTTCCGCGACCGTCGCCTCGGCCTTGCCGGCGTCATTCGCAGCGTCCGCCTTGCTCTTGCGGCCGGGCTGCGAAAGCAGGCCATCCGTCGTGGCCTCCTTGGCGCCGGTGAGCAGCGGCGGCAGTTCGGGCCCGAGCGAGGCCCCGTCGAGCTCGATGGCATAGACCCGGATGCCGCGCGCGCCGAGCGAGCCGACCAGCGCCGCGATGTATTCAGCCCCGGGCTTCAGCGTGTTGAGATCGAGCACCACCGGCCGCCCTGAAAAATAGCCCGGCGAATTGCCGATCCAGTGATCGAGCCCCTCCAGCCACCCATCAATCGGCGCCTCCGGAGTGAGCGTGAAAGCGACGAAGGAACGGGCGCGAAAGCGAATGGATTTGGTCTCAACAGGGGCGGCAAAGGTCACGGCCAGCGAATCCTTACTCAATGGTTAAAGGGTGCCGGGGGAATGGTTAACAAATGGTTAATAAAGACGGCTGGCACCTTGGAAGCCGCCAGAAATTGGAGGGTCGGCTAACCGCCAGTTGCGGATGCCGGCTGACAACACGCGGAATGTGTTGGTAGCGCCGAAGGCTCCCGGCCCGCTTTTAGCGTCAGCAAGCGGATCACCGCTGTTCAATCGACAAGCTAGATCTCAAAATGCGCCATGACGGCCACAGCGGGGCCACCGCCAGCGACCACCGATCCCCTCCCGAAAGGCGCGCGCAGGTTGACAATCCTTGGGTTGATGCAACATCCTGCCGATCTTTGACCGGGAGGTAGTATGACTGTTTCGATCAACCGTCGCGTCTTTTCCGTCTGCGCGGGTACGTTGGCGCTGGCTGCGGCAGGGTTTTCGCCGGCGCGCGCGCAGCAGGCTTTTTTCCGTATCGGCACCGGCGGCACCTCCGGAACCTACTATCCGGTGGGCGGGCTGATCGCCAACGCGATCTCGGCGACGGGGTCGGCCGGCGTCGAGGGCCTGGTTGCCAGCGCCACGTCCTCCAACGGTTCGGTGGCCAACATCAGCGCCATCCAGTCGGGCGCTTCCGAATCGGGCTTCACGCAATCCGACGTCGCCTACTGGGCGCATTCGGGCACCGGCCTCTACGAGGGCAAGCCCAAGGTGGAGGATCTGCGCCTCATTGCGACGCTCTATCCCGAAACCATCCATCTGGTCGCGCGTGCCGACGCCGGCATCAAGACGGTGGCGGATCTGAAGGGCAAGCGCGTCTCCCTCGACGAGCCGGGTTCCGGCACCATCGTTGATGCGCGCCTGGTGCTCGGCGCCTACGGTCTAACGGAGAAGGACGTAAAGCCCGAATATCTCAAGCCCGGCCCGGCCGGCGAGCGCCTGCAGGACGGCGCCATGGACGCCTATTTCTTCGTCGGCGGCTATCCGACCGGTGCCATCGTGGAGCTTGCCAGCACCAACAACATCACGCTGGTGCCGATCACCGGCCCCGAGGCCGACAAGCTCCTGTCCGAACAGAAGTTCTTCTCGACCGACATCGTGCCCGCGGGCACCTACAAGAATGTCGGCGAGACCAAGACCATTTCGGTCGCCGCGCAATGGGTGACCAGCGCCAAGCAGAGCGATGACCTCATCTACAAGATCGCCAAGTCGCTCTACAGCGACGAGACCCAGAAGGCGCTGCAGGCTGGTCATGCCAAGGGCAAGCTGATCACGCTCCAGAACGCGGTCACCAGCGCCGGCATTCCGTTCCATCCGGGCGCGGAGAAATTCTACAAGGAAGTTGGCGCCCTGAAATAGCGGCCACCCGACAGACTGGCGACAACGAGGCGGAAGGCGTGCTTTCCGCCTCGTTTGTCTGGGGATTCAGGATACGGAACAGGCTATGAGCGACGACGACAAGATCAGGCTTTCCGGCATGGAGTTCGACGAGGAAAAGGCTCGCGAACTGGAGGAGAAATTCGACTCCGAGATCCGGTTCCGGCCGCTGACCCGGGCCGCCGGCTGGCTGGTCGGCTTCCTTCTGGTGGCCTTGTCGCTGTTTCACTATTACACGGCTGGATTCGGCTTGCTGCAGGAGATGCTGCACCGGGGCATCCACCTGTCGATGGTGCTGTCGCTGATCTTCCTCGTCTTCCCTCTGGTGAAGAAGGGCTACGGACAGCCCGCCCAATCCAGCCTTCTGCGGCCGCTCGGCATACCGGTTTTCGACTGGCTGCTGGCGCTTGCCGCGGTGGTTGCGGTCCTGCACGTGCCGATGATCCCGCTCGACGATCTTGCCTTCCGCGTCGGCAACCCCACGACGACGGACGTCGTGCTCGGCCTGATTCTCATTCTGCTCCTGCTGGAGGCGACGCGCCGGTCCGTCGGCATACCGCTGCCCATCATCGCCATCCTTTTCATGGCTTATGCGCTGTTCGGCCCCTATATGCCGAGCATCCTGGTGCATCCCGGCGCGTCCGTCTCCCAGCTTGTCGACCACCTCTACCTGACGACGCAAGGCATCTACGGCATCGCGCTCGGCGTCGTCGCCACCTACGTTTTCCATTTCGTGCTGTTTGGCGTCTTCGCCACCCGCATCGGTCTCGGCCAGCTCTTTCTCGACTGCGCGGCATGGGTCGCCGGCCGCTACGCCGGCGGTCCGGCCAAGGTATCGATCTTCGGCTCGGCCCTGTTCGGCATGATCTCTGGCTCGTCGGTCGCCAACACCGTCACCGTCGGCTCGCTGACCATCCCGGCGATGATCCGTCTCGGCTACAAGAAGCATTTCGCCGCCGCGGTGGAGGCGGCCTCCTCCACCGGCGGGCAGGTGACGCCGCCGATCATGGGAGCCGCCGCCTTCCTGATGATCGAGTTCCTCGAACTGCCCTACACGACCATCATCCTGGCAGCGATAGTGCCGGCCTTCATGCACTTCTTCGGCGTGTTCATGCAGGTGCATTTCGAGGCCAAGCGCACCGGCTTGCGCGGCCTGCGGCCGGACGAGATGCCCGACGTGGTCGAGGCATTGAAACGGGACTGGCCGACCATCATCCCGCTCGTCGTCCTGATCGGCGTGCTTCTTGCGGGTTATACGCCCTATATGGCTGCCTTCTGGGGCATTACCCTGTGCATCCTGGTCGGCCTGTTTAACCCGCGCCGGCGCATGTCTGTCGCCGACATCGTGGTGTGCCTGCGCGACGGCGCCAAGTATGCGCTCGCCGTCGGCGCTGCCGCCGCCACGGTCGGCATCGTCGTCGGCGTCGTCACCCTGACCGGCGTCGGCTTCAAGCTGTCCTACATCGTCACGTCGACGGCAGGCCATCTGTCGCTGCTGTTCGGCACCTTTATCCCCGAGGCGATCTTCTCGACGCACGCGCTGACCCTTTTGTTCACGCTGATCATGACCGGCGTGGTCTGCATCCTGATGGGTTGCGGCATCCCGACGACCGCGAACTACATCATCATGGTAACGATTGCCGCACCGGCACTGGTGATGCTCGGCACCGAGCCGATCGTCGCCCACTTCTTCGTCTTCTATTATGGCCTGCTGGCTGACATCACGCCGCCGGTTGCGCTGGCTGCCTACGCTGCCGCCGGCATGGCGGGAGCTGATCCATTCAAGACCGGCAACACTGCCTTTCGGCTCGGGCTCGGCAAGGCGCTGGTGCCCTTTGTCTTTGTCTTCTCGCCGTCGCTTCTGCTGGTGACGAAAGATTTCACCTGGCCGAACTTCTTCCTGGCCTTCTTCGGCTGCGTGCTCGGCATCACTTGCCTTGGCGCCGCCCTGTCGCGCTACCTGCTCGTGCGCACCCGGCCATGGGAAAACGTGTTGCTGGTGTTGGCTGCCCTGCTTCTGGTGGCGCCCGAACTCTATTCGTCCCTACTCGGCCTGGTGCTGACCATTCCCGTCATCTTGCGCCATTGGAGTGCGCGCAACGTCGAAGAGGCGCGACCAGCTTGATCAGCGCGGCCCCAACGCTCCTGCCCGAGAACTCAAACGGGCCGGGAACGTTAGGGGGACCTGACGCGAACCGCCAGGATCGGTTCTGCGGGCGAAATGTTCCCCGAGAGCTGACAGACGGCTTTCGACATCAGAAGACGGCAGCCGGAGTTTCAAGTCATTGTGGGTCGGTGACGAAAGGCATGATGTCCACGCCGTCTCCCGGGAAGACGGTGAAATGCGGGTGGCTTTCGAACAGGCGGGCGGCGGCACCGATTGTATCGGCCTCGACGACAATGTAGCCGCAGAAAGGGTTCACGGCGTCTGCGATCCCATCCTTGGTGACGCGCGTCGTCCTGCCGACCATGCCGCCGCGATCGGGGAAAGATGCGGCATTTCTCTCCTCCCAGTCCGTCCACTGCTGTAGGCCGACGCGATCAATCGCATCTTGCTCGGGCTTGGGCAGGCTGCGAAAGCGGGCAAGGTCTTCGGGCTTCATGGTGTAGACGGCAAGAAAGCGGGGCATGTGACGGTCTTCGTGCTGACAGAAACGCATGCGAGCCTAGACTCCCGGTTGGCCGAAGTCACTAAGCACTACCACCCTCTAAGTGCCCCACCTATTGTTCCGGCGCATGGCCGAGGTGGAGCTGACGATCTGACGTCGGTGTTCCCCTGATATTTCATCCGTTTTGGTTTAAGGGCAAACTGTTCCGAGTGACTTTGCAGTTGCTGTTGAAATGCCCTTCGGACTGCGGCTCACACAACGAGATAACCGCGCGCCGGTTCAGCTGATCCAAGCCCTCAATGCCGTTTGAAATACTGCACCTCCCGCCCATGCCTCGCCGCCGCCTCGCGCGTATCGAACGTGCCTAGGTTCCGTCGCTTGCCCGTCTTCTCATCCTTCTTGCGCGAATAAAGCCGATATTTTCCGTCCTTGAGTTTGCGGATCATTTGGCCTCTCCCTGACCGGGATTTCGCCGCCGCTTGCCCTTCAGCCCGAGTGCTGCCTGTTCGATCGCGGCGCGGTCGTTGCCCAGCCTGTCGATCAGGTCCTGTGCCTGCTTGCCTGATATGCCGGTGCGCATGGCCAGCTCCTCGACCGTAAGCACGTCGGTGCTGGCGATCTCGCGCGGCGGCGCATTGCCTGCCGCCATCGACAGCTCCCTGTCGATCTCGGCCTCGGCCCGATGCCAGTGCTGCTCGGGGTCGCCCCCGCCTTCGCGCTCCCAGATCCGATAGGCGCGCTCCTGGATTTTCCCATGCCGTTGGTCGTCGCCCATTTCTCAAATCCTCCGTTGGGTAGCATCTGAACGCCGCCCGCGTCCGAATGATCCAAAGAATTTGCGCTATCGCCGAGCTGGGTCGCTGGAGGATAGGACGATGCAAGGCAGAGCCCGACGCTGTGCAAAATAAGCCAGGCGGCGGGCCCGCCCGCCGCCTGGCTGCCGGCCGTGGCGCCGGCTTTGTTGTCAGCGTCCCCAGATGCCCTGACCATAGTCCTGTGCAGGCATGTCGGAGTTCGAGTTTGCCCCCATTGCGCTGTCAGCGATGCTGTTTGTGACGCTCGGGACAGCCGCCTTGGCACCGCCCGACATCATCGCATGGGTGGTTGGATAGCTGCTTGCGGCAGGGATGAAGTCGGAGCCAAAGTGGTCGCTGCCGGCAAAAGCCATGCCGGAGGCGAACAATAACGAGGCAACGGTCAATACGATCTTCTTCATTTCGGTTTTCCATCTTTTGAAGTTGACATTTGGCCCCAACGCGTCGCCCGCCCGCGTTCATGGGACCGTGTTTGTTGTTTCAGGCGAAACCGGCCAACCGTGATCCCCCTGGATCTTGCAGTGACAGGTCGTTCAGCGCACGACCGTCTCGGTTCGTCGTTGCGCTGTTGGCGGCTTGATAAGGGCGTGGTGTTTGTGCGGGCGTGGTAGGCGGCGTGGTAAAAACCGCTGCAAGAGTGGAATTTTGCGTGGAATGCGGCCGGAAAGCGCGACGCCCGCTATTGGCATTGCCGCCTCGGCCCGCCGGAATAGGGCTGGTAGCTGTTGTCTTCCGGGCGGTAGGAGCGGTAGCGGCTGAAGCAGGAGGCGACATGGTCGTCATCCCCGGCGGCCGCATAGGCGCCCGCGTCGGCGCCGTTTTCCTCGACGTAACTGGCCTCGGCGGCGGGCGGCGCGGCACGGTCGGCGTCGAGATAGGGCGAGATGCAGGGGCGCTGCTGCCCGCTATAGGACATGTAGCTGTTGTCCTGCGGCCGGTAGGAGCGGTAGCGGCTCGCGCACCAGGCGACATGCGGCTGCGGCAGTTCGGCCGTGGCGAGCGTGATGGCGCCGGTGGCAGCGGGGTCGGTCTCCCCGGCCTGGCGCTTGGGCTCGATACTAGCGGGCGCGGGCTGCTCGGCCGGCAGGCGCTCGAGATTCTGCGCCGCTTTGTCCACCGGCCGCGCCGTTTTGGTCCAAAGCTCCGCGATGCTGACGGTGGCCGGTGCCTGGCGCGGCGGGTTCGCGGTGATCAGCCAGACGGCGAAGGCCAGACCGCTACCGAACACCGCAAGGGTCAAAACGAAACCGCAGGCCAATCCCAACAATGCTTTCACGCCACGCTCCTTGAGCCCCTGCTAAAGCAATGCGGGGGGTCAAGGCTGGTTCCAGCGAAGCGCGGGAAATAGGCGCGGCCAGCCGGGCGAGTGCGAGGGCGGCGCCGTTCAAACCAGCGGCTTCACGTCCACTGGCAATTGGTTCTCCACTGTGGGCGGCGCGGCCGGCATGTCCTCGCCGCTCCGGCGCTGCCGCAGATAGAGCGTCAACAGCCTGTCCAGCGAGACCCTGCCGGCGCCGGCAACGGCCAGCACGAACATGCCGCCCGATATCGCCAGGTCCTTTTCGAAATGCAGCAGTTCGTTCTGGCTGGCGAAATTGGTGTGGAACAGCATGGCCGTTGCCAAGCAGAACAGGCTGAGCGCGATGGCGCCAAGCCGCGTCAGCAGGCCTGACGCGATGGAGAGCCCTGCCCCCAGTTGCAACGCGACGGTAGCGACAAACAGCGGCAGGTTGACACCAAGCGCTGCCATCGCTCTGGCGGCGGCGTCGAAATGGGTGGCCAGCGTGGCGCCCTCATGCAAAAAGATGAGAGACAGAAGCAGGCGTCCGGCAAGCAGGCCCACGTCCCCGACATGGTATTTAGCGGCAAGATCCTGCAGCTTCGCGGAGCGTTCGATCAATGTCATGGTCAGCCTCCGATCTTTTTGGCACGGGCAGGCGCCAAAGCGCCTGATGTTGAAAAGGCCGGAGCCGGCGCGAGGGAGAGGATGCCGGCTCCGGCAAAGCGCACCAGCCACGAGCGCCCAATGGTGGTGGACGAAGGGGCGAGCTCGGTGCCAATGCCCCACTCCGTTTCGGCTTCTCCGAGCCAGCTCTCCCATTCCGAGAGAGGAAAGGGCCTACTTCGTCACCTTTGTGTCGATGGCCTGCCGGAGGTCGGAAAGCTCGTCGCACCCGGCCGGGCACAACTTCCGCAGCGAGGCCAGCTGCTCCTTGGCCTTGTTCATATCGCCGGTCTCGACATAGAGCTCGCCCAGATATTCGCGGGCGGCCCTGTGGTCGGGCTTCAGCTCCAGCGCCTTGGTGTAGTAGGTGAGCGCGGTCTTGTAGTCGCCGGTCTTGCGCAGGGTGAAGCCGAGCAGGTTGTAGACGTCCGCCTGCTGCGTGTCCTGCGCCAGATCGCGCAGCTCAGCCAATGCGCCGGAATAGTCCTTGGCATCGATCTTGGCCTTGACGGCAGTGAGATCCGGCGCGTCGGCGCCTTCTATGTCGTCGACCGCATAGGCCGGCATGATTGTCGCGACCGGAAGCACCGTCAGCACGGCAATGGCGCCGAGCAGGCCGAACAGGGCATGTCTGCCCGACTGGGCATTTCTGCTCAAAAGGGATCGTTTCATTGTCTTTCTCGCTTGCGTTGGAAGCTCGTGCTCAGATCTGGACCGGAGTAAATCCGTATGCCTTGCCGTCCCTGACGAAGGTGCCGGTGCCCGGGAACGGGAAGTGCGACCCGGAAATGCGGATATTGTCCGATATCACCCGGTCGATGATCTTGTGGCGCGTGGCGATTGCCGTCGGTCCGTCCTGGTCGTAAGCGCCCTGCCACTCTGGATGCGGCGCCAGCAGCGCCGGCACATACATGGTGTCGGCCGAGATCATGATCTGCTCGTCGCCGGAGTTGGCCAGGTAGACAGAATGGCCTGGTGTGTGGCCGGGCGCGGCGATGATCTGGATGCCCGGCGTGACCTCGGCGCCGTCCTCGACCAGCTTCCAGTTCTTCCATTTCGGAAAGTTCTCAGCGATGCGCTTGCCCGCCGGCTTGCGGCCCTCGGGCAGCTTGGCCAGCCGGCTTGGGTCGGTCCACCACTTATATTCGGTGGCGTTGACGATGAGCTCGGCATTGGGGAACACCGGCGCGCTGGTGCCCTTTTCCATCAGGCCCCAGACATGGTCGGGGTGGAAATGCGAGATCATGACGGTGTCGATCGCCTTGTAGTCGATGCCGGCCGCGGCCATGTTGGCCGGCAGATGCGTGGCATTGGCCTGCCACTGGCCGACGCCCGAGCCGGCATCCATCATGATCAGCTTGCCGCCCATCTTGAGCACAACGACAGTGAGCGGGATGGGCATGAAGTCGGTGGTCAGCCCCGCTTTGGCGAGTGCTGCCTTGGTGTCCTCGACCGAGACATCCTTGATGAAGGCCGGGTCGTGCGGCTTGCGCCAGATGCCGTCATAGATGGCGGTGATCTCGATATCGCCGACGTTGTATCTGTAGAAGCCGACGGCGGGCTCCACCGGAGCTTGCGCGAAGGCCGGACGGATGAATTCAAGCTTGCCGGCAAGGCCGAAGGCGGCGGCAACGGCGGTGCCAAGCACTGTGCGGCGTGTCATGGTGAACATGGTGATCTCCTGTTCGAGGTGGCGGCTAAAGTCGCGAATGGCCAAAGTCCTGGAAGGAATGACGAAGAGAGGCCGGTGCCCGTCGGAGGGCCGGCCCGGCTCCATGAATTCAGCGACCCCAGAGGCTGTCGTTGTTGTGCCTGGTGATGATGTCCTGCACCGACCCCTGGCTCGGCCCCGTCTTTATCTTGGTGTCGACGCCATTGGGGCGTGCGGTGTAGGCGATCGAGCCGGTGGCATTGGTGTCGACCGGAGCGACCAGCTGGTTGGCGTTGTTGGCGCCATGATCGCTGCCGGCGAAGGCAGCGCTCGAGGCAAGCATCATGGCAGCCACGCTGAGAGCGAGCTTGGTCATTTCTGTAGGTCCTTGTTTCGTTTCCTCGGCGCGGGCCGTCAGATTAGCCCCGCTATAGTGAAGACCCTGCTGCCCCGCGCTTTATTCCCGGGCGCGATGAGATTCTTTTGAGGGAGAGAAATCAGGGGCTCGGCGGCGACAGGACTGAAGTCCTCGCCCACGAATATTAGCGAGAGGAACCAGGCTGGGAATGCCGCAGCCTTCCGGCACGCCGACCGCGTGCACGCACGAAAGGCGCAGGCGCAGCGCGCCGGCGCCTCTGATGATACGCCGAGTCCGTTCTGGTTACGGACAGGTCTTCTTGCCGCAGACCGCGATGCAGATCGCCGGGTTCGAACAGGTGTAGGTTTTTCTGGAGCTGGTCCCGGACGAAGACCCGCTGCTTGAGGCGGCGATCTGCCCGGACGCGCCCTTGGACAAGTCCAGCGCCTTCATGTCGGGATCGCGCGCGGCGATCTTGCCGCATGTTTCGCTGCCGCAGACCGCCCTGCAGATTGCCGGATTCATGCATTTGTAGGCCGCGAAGACCTCGGTCGGAAGAATTGCGCAGAAAACCGTAATGCCCAGTATCAAACTTTTCGCCGCACGCATTTTTACCTCCAGGGCCAGCTTTCCGATGTCACGAAGGCCTGGCCGCTCGCCCCCGCTCCCGCGCATGCCGTTGCACCCGCGTCCGCCGGCGCGACCATGCCCGCGCCGGGACAAAGGCGTATCGCACTGGCGGCACAGGCAAGTGGCACTGACGGAACAGGGGACCGACTTGCCATGCGTGAGCGGCCGCATGCGTCTCATGGCGCGCGGCCGGCGCGCACCTCCGATGGGGTCATGCGATAGCGGGACCGGAATTGCCGGTAGAAGGTCGATGGTTCGACCAGCCCCGCCTCGAAAGCCAGGTCGGCGATCGGCCTTGCCGAAAAAAGCGGGCTGGCGAGCTGCCGGTGGACCCGCTCCAGCCGTCTTTGCATGACATAGTCGGAAAAGCCCTGCCCCTCTTCGGCGAAAAGGCGCCTGATGTAGCGCGGGCTGAGCCCCAGCCCCCGGCCCGCCGTCTCGGCGGAGAGGCGCGCTCGATGCAGGTTCTCTTCGATATAACGCTTGATGGCATGCATGCGGGCGGCGCGAACGCCGCGACCGGCGACCACCTTGTCGACCTCGCGGTTGGCGCCGACCGCCGCGGCGAAGAGATCGGCAATGTGCTGGGCGGCCAGCGGCGCCAGACCGGGGCTGATCGCCCCACGCGCCACCGCCTCGATATAGGCCAGCAGAAGCCGCGCTTCAGGCGTGCCGGGATTGATGGCATCCGGCCTGAGACCGCCGACATGACGAAGGAGAGGAGTGAGCGTCGACCGGGCAAATCGGGCGCAGATCGTCCAATCGCCGTTCTGCGCCCTCGCTCGCCAGCTCCGGTCCATCGGCATGATGCAGGGCGCGCCGGGCGAGGTCTCAACCGCCTCGTGCCGTGCGGTATCGAAACGCCACCCGCCCGCGATCCAGGACACCACCACGTCGTCATTGGCGTCCTGCTGGAGCGCGGCCGTGCGTTCCCAGGCCATGGGCGCGACCTGCCCGTGGGCCACGCTCACCCCTGGCAGGATGATGGTGGAGGCGCTCAGCCGCAACTCGCCGCGTTCGAGGGGCGCAAGGTCCAGCCGCATGCAGATGCGGCCATAGAACTCGCGCACGGCAGCTTCGCGCTCTCGGGCCGCGATCGCGTCCGTGGACAGAACTATGATGGTGTCCTGGTCGGCCACCTGCGTTTGATCCCCGCTCAGAACCTCAGGGGGTGCCGCCGATGGCGGGCGCCGTTTGCTGCCTCCCCGCCCTGGACCGTGTCGAAAGCCATGAACCCCTCCAGTGCCCTCGACGCGGTGCGAGCCTTCGGCCGCTTTTCGCTCGGGCGGCGGCAGAATTTCAAGACTTATGTGAGGGCTCCGCGCAAATGTGGCATGAGGCGCAAGGAATGTGGCCGCTGGTGCAACCGATCGGGGAAATCGCCTCGGAAAGCACGGGAAGGCTCTTCACATGCCTGCTGATCGGACACCGCTTGTCCATTGATTCATTTGCCTTTCGGCCGGCACGCCGCCTCTATCGCAGTTCGCGGATCCAGTGCCACATGGTGCGGTTCTCGCCATGGCCGAGGGACTGGCTGCGCCCTTGGGCGGCGTGTGCCCGCATCTCCCGCGGGGTCATGTCGAAGGAGCGGCGGAAGGCGCGCACGAAGCTCTTGCGGTGACCGAAACCATAGCGACCGGCGATCTCGGCAATGCTTTCGTGCCGGCGGCCGGGATCGGCGAGCTCGGCGCGGCAGCGGCGCAGCCTCTCCTCCTGGATATATCTGGAAAGACCGCCATGAGGCTCGAAGAGGTAATAGAGCTTGCGCATGGAGATGCCGAACATGGCGGCGATGGCCTCGGCGGTGAGGTGCCGGCTGCGGATATGCGCGTCGATGTGGCGACGGATCTCGCCAGTAAGCGCCAGGTGGACCGAAGCGGCGTTCTCCTCCGCCACAGCCGAATTCACGGCCGCGGCGGCGAGTTCCAGCGTCGGCCCGATCACCGCCTCGGCGTCCTGATGGCTCATTGCGGGCGCGGCGCCATAGAGGCCCACAAGATGCCCGCGCAACAGCGCCGCCAACGGCGCGTTGCCGGAAATGACGCGCATATTGTGCTCGTCCGGCGCCTTCAGGAATGGCGCCAGCAGGCGGCGCGGCATGGTCAGGTTGAGGCTGTCGAAATCGGAGGTGCCCGTCGACTGGGCCTGTGCCAGGTCGGCCACGATCAGGTCCCCGGATGAGGCCTTTTCATTCGATGCGCCATCGCGCCGTCCATGGCTTCCGCGCAGGCAGACCTGCACAGTGATGTGATCGAGGCCGTCGCGGCCGATCCGGGCGCGAGAGCGATCGAAGCTTTGCGCGATGCATCCATACGAGGTGAGGACGATCTCGCCGAAGTGAAAGGCATCGGCGTGGAAATGAAACCGCTCATCGCCCGCGTTGCGCAGGCGAACGTCGTAGAGCAGGCCGATATTCTCCTGCCACAACGCAACGGCTTGCCGGGGCGCGAGGCCCACCGTGTCCAGCACGCAGCGCCGAACCCCGGCGTCGACGAATTGCCTTTGCGGCACAACGCTTTGACTGCTGTCTGCTGCTGCCACCCGCCATGCCCCGCAATCCGCGAATCGCTCACAATATGCATTTATCCCGGGGCGCGACAACGCCTGATTGCACGGTCGCCCGCCGGGAATGTCGGCTCAGAGCTGGCTCACCACTTCGATGTATTCCCTCACCTCTCCATCCTGCCCACGAATGCGCCAGTTGCCGCCGTCGCGGTCTTCCACATAATCCGGCCCGATCGGCACCTTGCCGCCACCGTCGGGCAGGTCAAGCACGTAGACCGGATTGCAGATGCCGGACAGGCGCGCGCGCAGCGCGCCCACCAGCGCCTGGCCTTCGGCGATCGTGGTGCGGCGGTGCGCCATGCCGCGCGCGAGGTCGCCATGGTGGAGGTAGTAGGGCTTTACCCCCAGGCGGTACATCAGCTCGCGGCAGAGTTCTTCCTGCACCTCGACAGTGTCGTTGACGCCCTTGAGGAGGACGCTCTGGTTGAGCAGCACGAAACCCGCCTGCCGCAAGCCGCGGCAGGCCGCCTCGGTCGCATCGGTGATCTCGCGCGGATGGTTGAAATGGGTGACGACCGTGATCATCAGCCGGCCCTGCAAGGCAGCGATCAGCCCTGGCGTGATGCGTGAAGGCAGCACGACCGGCACGCGGGTGTGGATGCGCATCAGCCGCACATGCGCGATCGCCTCGATGCGGGCGCGGATTTCGCTGAGCGCCTTGTCGGGCAGCGAGAGCGGATCGCCGCCAGTCAGGATCACCTCGCGGATTTCGGGGTGGGAAGCGATATAGGCGAGCGCCGGCCCCAGGGCTTCGCGCGGATAGCCGCGTCCGATCGAGGTCAGGGACTCCTTGCGGAAGCAGAAGCGGCAATAGACCGCGCATTGATAGGTGGGAAACAGCAGCACCCGGTCGGCATGGCGATGCGTCAGCCTAGGAACCGGGCTGAAGGCGTGGTCGCCGATCGGGTCGTCGAGCTCGCCTTCGCCGGTCACCAGCTCGTCGGGAGACGGGATGACCTGCGCCCGGATAGGATCGGCGGGGTCTTCCCAGTCGATCAGGTCGAGATAGGATTTGGGGATGCGCACCTTGTGGCGGGAGGCTGCTTCCTGGGCCGCCGCGCGTTCGCCCGGCGACAGCGGCAGCACGGCCAGATCGCGCACATGGCGCACGCCGGCGCGGATGTCGTCCTGCCAGGCGGTGTCGGCATCGGAAACGGGCTCAGCTTCGGCCGTCGTCGCATCGTGGAGCTGTGTGGTCATGGCGTTCTCGGGATTTTTAGCGGACCTATCGGCCGGATGGCCTGCCGGGTCAACCGCCTTGCGCCGGCCTTCCCCGTGTAGCAAGGAGGGTCTGTGCTCTCGAAAATGCCGCGGAGAAGACTCCGATGGAATCGCAGAAGCGGAAGCGGGACAGAACTTGGGAACGCCGACCATGACGACCATTTACGAATTCGCGGTTGTCGAGGGCCAGGAATGGGTGCTTCCGGTCGACGAGGCCTACTACGAGGTCTTCTCCGCCCTTGACGGAACACCCCTCGAGAACTGGGACCCACCGGTCATGCGGCGCGTGTCGGAAGGCGACCCCCTGTATTCGGACTTCCCCTGGCTTGGCGAGCATGCACCGCTTTTGCGCAAGCCTGCCGTCGATGCACTGGAGGCATATCTGCTGCCCTATGGCCAGCTGATCCCGTTGCGCGGGGAAGAGGTCTGGCTCTTCAACGCGACCACCGTAATCGATGCGCTGGACGAGGAGCGGTCGGGAATCGTCTATTTCGATGACGGCGCCATTCTCGCGATCGAGCGATACGAATTCGACGCGGACAAGATCGGCACCGCCGAAATTTTCAAGCTGCCGATGCGCGCGTCCCCGGTGTTCGTCAACGACACATTCGTCAATCGCGTGCACGACGCCGGACTGCGGGCGGTATCGTTCAAACCCACGTGGCGCCGCATCGATGCGTGACCTTTGACGACCTGCGATGCCAACTAGATCAGGTTCTGTCCGCCATCGATGCGGATCGTCTCGCCAGTCGTGAATTCGCTTTCCATGAGGTAGAGATAGGCAGGGGCGACGTCGGCGGGCGTAGCGACCTTCCTCGCGGGCAGGCGGGCGGCCATACCGGCGAAAAAACCGGATTTGGCCTCACCGACGAGTTCGTCCCACATCGGCGTGTCGACCCATCCCGGCGACACGATGTTGACGCGCGTCGGGGCCAGCTCCAACGCCAGAGCCCGGGCGAAATAGCTGAATGAACCGGCGATCGCGGAAACGACCGAGCCTCCGGGGACCGGCGGGCGGTCCTTGTTGATGCCTGAGGTGAAGGTCATGGACCCTCCGGCTTTCAGCGTGCGCACGCCATGTTTGGCGAGCATCACGGCGCCGATCAGCTTGTTGTCGACGAAGCGCCGCACGAAGTCCATATCGGTCTGGCCGATCGGGTCGTTGGGCGGCGGCGTGCCGGCCGTCGAGACGAGGTGGTCGAAGGCACCGGTTTCGTCGAATATTCGGGCAATGTCCGCCTCATCAGTCATATCAGCGGAAAGGCTTCGCACGCGACCGCCCGCGCCGAGCATCCGTTCCGCGGCCTTGAGCTTTTCGCCCGAGCGGCCGACGATCACCAGCTCCGCGCCGCGCTCCAGCGCGGCTGCCGCTACGCCGAGCCCTATGCCGGAACTGCCTCCGACGACAATAATTCTCTTGCCCTTGAGCGATGCCATGGGAACCTCCGTCTTCAGGATGGACTGCTGGATTACGCCTTGCCGGCGTGGGCCGCCTCGATGTCGGCGACAATGATCTTGCTCATCTTGTACATCGCCTGCCGCGCCCGCCCCGCCTTGTCGCGGTCCGGGTCGTTCATCAGGCCCAGTGCCGCTTGCGGGATCACCTGCCAGTAGACGCCGAATTTGTCCCTCAGCCAGCCGCAAGGCTTTTCAGCGCCGCCGCCCGCCGTCAGCGCGTTCCAGTAATAATCTGTCTCGGCCTGGTCCTTGGTCTCGATGTAGAGCGAGATCCGCTCATTGAAGGGCGGCATCGAGCCGGCATTGAGCGCGGTGAAGCGCTGGCCCTCGAGCTCGAAGTCGAAGATCGCGTGCGGCACCGTTTTGTTCGTGCCGCCGACGAAGTCGGTGAACTCGATCGCTTCAAGCGCTCGACCATTCTTGAACACAGACAGATAGAAGTCGCGCGCCTCTTCGGCGTTGAGATTGAACCAGAGGAAGGGGTGAACGGTAGCCATGCTGCTCTCGTGAGGTTTGATCACAAATCCTGCGAGCATTCTGTCCAGCATGCGCTGGACAGACAATCCAAACTTTGGCAAGGATTTGTGATCAAACCTCACAGATTGGCCATGATCCGCAGACTTCCCCCACTCAACGCGCTGCCGGCCTTCGAGGCCGCCGCTCGGCATTTGAATTTCTCCAGGGCAGCCGACGAGCTCAACGTCACGCACGGCGCCGTCAGCCGGGCGATCAAGCACCTTGAGGAACAGCTCGGCGTGCTTTTGTTTGAACGCGCGACGCGCTCGGTGCGCCTCACCGCCGTCGGCGAACCCTATGCGAGGGCGGTCCACGAGATGCTCGACCAGCTCGCGGCCGCCACCCAATCGGCGACCGCCGCCCATTCGGGCTCGACATTGAACGTCTCCACCTCCGACGGCTTCGCGGGAAAATGGCTGGTGCCGCGGCTCTATCGCTTTCATCGCGCGCACGGCGACATCGACGTCAGGATTTCGACGACCGGCAGGTTGACCAATTTCCTTGGCGACGGCATCGACGTCGCCATCCGCTATGGCGCGGGAAACTATCCGGGGCTCACATCGGAATTCCTCACTGGCGAGGAGGTGTTTCCGGTGTGCAGCCCGAGGCTCATGCAGGGCGCCTGGCCCCTGGAGAAGCCCGACGATCTCAGGCACCACACGCTGATCCATGATGGTTTCCCGATCGGCTGGGCGGCCTGGCTGTCCAGCGCGGGAGTGGAAGGCGTGGATCCGCGGAGCGGGATTACCTTCGATTCCGCCACTTTCGCGGTCGAGTCGGCCGTGCAAGGCGAAGGCGTGGTGCTTGGCCGGACCATGCTCGTTGCGGCCGACCTCGCCACCGGAAGGCTTGTCCGCCCTTTCGGCCACGCGCTGAAATCGGTTTCCAGCTTCTACCTAGTCTACCCTCCGGACGCGGTCCGCCGGCGCAAGGTGAAGGCTTTTCGCGATTGGCTCTTTTCGGAAATGACGGCGCAGCGTGCCACGGCCGTTTCCGGAGAGTAGCCTCTGCGCTAGCTCCTTAGTCCCGGTGCCTCCTGCCCGGTGCGCTCGACATATTCGGTGTAGCCGCCACCATAGGTATGGATGCCTTCCGGCGTTAGTTCCAGCACGCGGTTGGACAGCGCCGCCAGGAAATGGCGGTCGTGCGAGACGAACAGCATGGTGCCCTCATACTGCGACAGCGCCTCGATCAGCATCTGCTTGGTGGCGATGTCGAGATGGTTGGTCGGCTCATCCAGCACCAGGAGGTTGGGCGGATCGAACAGCATCAGCGCCATCACCAGCCGCGCCTTTTCGCCGCCCGAAAGCACCCGGCACTTCTTCTCGATCTCGTCACCGGAAAAACCGAAGCAGCCGGCGAGTGCCCGAAGCGGCGCCTGGCCGGCCTGCGGAAAATTGTCCTCCAGCGTCTGGAACACGGTGCGCTCGCCGTCGAGCAGTTCCATGGCATGCTGGGCGAAATAGCCCATCTTGACGCTCGGACCGCGCGCCACCGAGCCCTGGTCGGGATCGGACGCGCCGGCCACCAATTTCAACAGCGTCGACTTGCCGGCGCCATTGACGCCCATGATGCACCAGCGCTCGCGGCGGCGCACCTGGAAGTCCAGCCCCTCATAGATCGAGCGCCTGCCATAGGCCTTGTGCACGTTCTTTAGCGTCACCACGTCCTCGCCGCAGCGCGGCGCCGGCTGGAACTCGAAATTCACCGTCTGCCGGCGCTTGGGCGGCTCGACACGGTCGATCTTGTCGAGCTTCTTCACCCGGCTCTGCACCTGCGCGGCATGGGAAGCGCGCGCCTTGAACCGTTCGATAAAGGCGATCTCCTTGGCCAGCATCGCCTGCTGGCGCTCGAACTGCGCCTGCTGCTGCTTGTCCGCGATCGCGCGCTGCTGCTGGTAGAATTCGTAATTGCCGGAATAGGCGGTAAGCGACCCGCCGTCGATCTCCACCACCTTGTTGACGATGCGGTTCATGAACTCGCGGTCGTGCGAGGTCATCAGGAGCGCGCCGTCATAATTCTTCAGGAACTGCTCCAGCCAGATCAGGCTTTCCAGGTCCAGATGGTTCGACGGTTCGTCGAGCAGCATGGCGTCGGGCCGCATCAGCAGAATGCGCGCCAGCGCCACGCGCATCTTCCAGCCGCCGGAGAGTTTTCCGACGTCGCCATCCATCATCTCCTGCGAAAAGCCAAGACCGTCGAGCACTTCCCTCGCACGGCCGTCGAGCGCATAGCCGTCGAGCTCCTCGAAGCGGTGCTGCGCCTCGCCATAACGCTCGATGATCTCGTCCATCCGGTCCGCCTGCTCGGGATCGGCCATCGCCGCTTCCAGCGCCGCCATCTCGGCCGCCACTTCGCTCACCGGCCCGGCGCCGTTCATCACTTCGGCCACCGCGCTGCGGCCGTCCATGTCGCCGACATCCTGGCTGAAATAGCCGATGGTGACGCCGCGATCGACCTGCACCTGGCCCTCGTCGGGCTGCTCCTGCCCCGTGATCATGCGAAACAAGGTCGTCTTGCCGGCGCCGTTGGGGCCGACGAGGCCGACCTTCTCGCCCTTCTGCAAGGCGGCCGAGGCCTCGATGAAGACAAGCTGACGGCCGTTCTGCTTGCTGATGCTTTCCAGTCTGATCATGAGTGGTCCGGGATGATGATGTAAGGGAATTGTCCCGGCCCATACGCGAATGACAGCGGCGGGGAAAGAGGCGGAAGCGCCGCAGCGGACGCAGCGCCCCTTTCCCACAGCGGAGAAGAGAGAAGCGGCGCTGCCATAAGCATTACCTGGACGGCGGCCACGCGGCGAAGAACCAGGTCGAGGCGGCCGCGCACAAGCACGTCAATCATCTCAAGAAGCACCGCAAGCACACCCGCAAGCACATCGCTAGAAAGCACGCCGTCAGGAAGCCCAAGGCTGCGGCTTGATCTTCTCAAGCCCGAACAAGGAGATGGAGCGGCATCTTGATTCTCTTTGATCGCTTCTCTTCCTGACGTCCTCCCGCAAAAAGGCCGCCACGCGAAAAAAGCATGGCAGCTTTTCTTAGGCGGCAGCGCCATCGCGGCTTTCCGTTATGGCCTATCCATCGGATATTCCGATGACGCTATCGGCTTCTTCCGTTTCCATCGCCTGCACCTGTCAGTCAATTCCCTGCCATCGATCATCAAGACAAGGGCTGCGGACATGGACATTTCCAACACAAAAACCCTCATCGTCGGCGGCGGCTCCGGCATGGGCCTGGCACTGGCGCGGCATTGCCTTGATGCCGGCGCCGGCGTGATCATCGCGGGGCGCAGCGCGGACAAGCTGCACCATGCCCGCGAGACGCTGGGCAACCCCGCCACGCTGGACACCATTGTGGCCGACATCACCCGCGAGGACGAGGTCGCCGCCCTGTTCGAGCGGATCGGCCAGCTCGACCATATCGTCAGCACCGCCGCCGACATCGAGGGTGCCTATCAACTGTTGCCCGCGCTGGACCTCAAGGCTGCGCAAAGGGTAGTTGAAAGCAAGCTCTACGGACCGCTGCTGCTCGCAAAGCATGGTGCGCCCCGGCTGTCATCGACGGGCTCCATCACCTTCACCTCGGGCATTGCCGCCTACAGGCCGGCGGCGCGCGGCTCGGTCGTAGCCGCCGTCAACGCGGCCCTGGAAGGGTTGGTGCGGGCGCTGGCGGTCGAACTCGCGCCGATCCGTGTCAACGCTGTGTCGCCGGGCTGGGTCGACACCTCGATCTGGGCTTATGTTGCCGGCGATCGGAAAGACGAGATGCTCAATGCCATGGCAGAGCGGCTGCCCGCCGGCCGGGTCGGTCGGCCCGACGACATCGCCTCGGCCATCGGCTTCCTGATGCGCAATGGTTTTACGACAGGGACGACGTTGCATGTCGAGGGCGGGCATCGGCTGGTTTGACCGGCGCGAAGCTCCCGCCTGCGGCCGTCAGCAGCAACTTCAGGGCTGGCGGTTGCACGCGCCTGCGCCGCCAGATCATGGCGAGCGCAACCGTGCGGGCCGCGCCTGGCCACGGCATTTCAATGAGTTCGCCCCGCTCCAGCGCCTCGGCCACGGCCATATGCGGCACCAGCGCAAAACCGGCACCCGCCGCCACCAGGCCGGCGATGGTGCCGATGCTGCCGACTTCGCACGCCGGCTTCGGCGCCGCGAGGCCTGCCTCGGTGAAGGCGGTATCGAACAGGTGCCGGTAGACGCATCCGGGCTCGGTGGCGACAAAATTCATCGCGGCAAGCCCGGCGAGTTCCTCCCGCACTTCCTCCTGCCCTGGAGGGCCGACCAGCACCAGGGGTTCAGCCGATACGGTTCGCCTCGCCAGCCGTTCATCGCGCTTGAAGGCATCGCCGCGGTCAAAGCAGAAGGCCACATCGATTTCGCCGTCGCCGAGCTTGCGCAACAGCTCACCGCTGCCGGCGACCGTCAAGCGAAAGGCAATGTCGGGGTGGGTGGCCTGAAACCGCGCGAGCCAGTGTGCAAGCCTGGTCGAAGCGATCGTCTCCAGAGCGCCGATCGTCAGCGAGCCGCTTACCTGCCCAGCACCTGCCTGAACGGCGGCGCGCGCCTCGTCAGCCAGCATCAGCAACTCTTCCGCGTAAGGCTGCAAGGTTCGGCCCGCTGGCGTGAGATCCAGACCAGTGCGCGAGCGCACGAACAGCGCGGTCCCGAGGTCGGCCTCGAGCGTCTGCATCTGGTCGCTGACGCTCGACTGCGCCAGATGGACTTCTCGTGCGGCACGCGTGATATTGCGGCTACGCGCCACCGCCAGGAATGTCTTGAGCAATCTGGGATGCATCAGGCGGCTGATATCACTGCAACTGCGGCTTCTTCAGGAAACTGCCGCGATCGGCGGATTTGACGCGCAGCCAGGTTTCGCGGCCGTCGCGCAGGACCCGCATCGGTATCTCGGCGCCGGCCGAACCGCTGTCCCACAGCTTGCGATAGAAATCGGCCAGCCCATCGACCGCGCCGTCGCGTATATCGGAGATGACGTCGCCCTCGCGCAGGCCCGCCTTGGCGGCTGGGCCGCCTTCGGTCACGCTCATCACCACCACCCGGCCGTCGCTTTCGGCCGAGAGGGCGCCGAGCCATGGCCGTGGCGGCCGCGCCACCTGGCCGCGCGTCAGGAGATCGTCGAGGATCGGCGGCAACAGGTCGATCGGCACCACCATGTTGATATCGGCGACCTCGCCGTTGCGGCTCATCTGCAGGCGCAGCGACCCGACGCCGAGCAGCGCGCCCTTTGCATCGAACAGCGCGGCGCCGCCCCAGGAAGGATGCGCCGGCGCGATGAAGATCGCTTCCTCGAGCAGATATTCCCAATAGCCGGCGAATTCCTGCTTGGTGACGATCCTGGCCTGAACCGACTGGCCGATGCCGTCGGCGAGCACCACGCTGTCCCCGATCCTGGCCCTGCCGGCGTCGCCCAGCGCCACCGCCGGCAGGCCAAGCGGCGCCAGCGCCTGAACCAGGCCAAAGCCCGATTCCTGGTCGTAGGCCAGCGCATGCGCCGGCACGACGCGGCCGTCATGGGTGGTAAGCCACACCTCTTCCGCCTCGGTGATGAGATAGCCGATGGTCAGCACCAGCCCATTGTCGCGGATAACGACGCCGCTGCCTTCGCGCAGCGTGCCCAATGCCCCGGCAGTGAAGGCATCGTCTGGAATGGTGGCGCGCACCGCCACGACGGAGCGTCTGTTGGGATTGATGGGCATGCTCTTGTCCTGGACGGGCTTGGGGATCACGTTCCTATAGGTATGGCAGGCGAACCAAGGCGCAAGGGGTTGGGGGGCATCCCCTCTATCCTTTCGAAACCCGAAGGGAAGATGAGCGGCATGGTCATTGACAATAGTTCAACGCAAGTTGAACTTTCCCGTTTGCAGCCCTAGCTGTAGGTGCAACTGCCAGTCCCGTTTCTAACCTGTCTCTCCCCCACAATACGAGGCCCTGCGATGACCGAATACACTCCGCCGAAAGTATGGACCTGGAATAAGCCGAGCGGCGGCGCCTTCGCCAGCATCAACCGCCCGATCGCCGGCCCGACGCATGACAAGGTGCTGCCGGTGGGCAAGCACCCGTTGCAGCTCTATTCGCTGGCGACGCCGAACGGCGTCAAGGTGACGATCATGCTGGAGGAATTGCTGGCGCTTGGCCACAAGGGCGCCGAATACGACGCCTGGCTGATCAGGATCAACGATGGCGACCAGTTCGGCAGCGGCTTCGTCGAGGTCAATCCGAACTCCAAGATCCCCGCACTGATGGACCGCAGCGGCGCCACGCCCATCCGCGTCTTCGAGTCCGGTTCGATCCTCACCTATCTCGCCGAAAAGTTCGGCGAGTTCCTGCCGACCGACCAGCCGGCGCGCGCCGAGACACTGTCCTGGCTGTTCTGGCAGATGGGCTCGGCCCCTTATCTCGGCGGCGGCTTCGGCCATTTCTATGCCTACGCGCCGACCAAGATCGAATATGCCATCGACCGCTTTGCCATGGAAACCAAGCGCCAGCTCGACGTGCTCGACCGCCGCCTGGCCGAGACCGAATATCTTTCCGGCGCCGGCTACTCGATCGCCGACATGGCGGTCTGGCCCTGGTATGGCGGACTGGCGCTCGGCCGCATGTATAATGATTCCGGCGAGTTCCTTTCGGTGCAGGACTATAAGAACGTGCAGCGCTGGGCGAAGGCGATCGACGAGCGCCCCGCGGTCAAGCGTGGACGCATGGTCAACCGCGCCTTCGGCGACCCCACGATGCAGCTGCACGAACGCCACGACGCCAGCGACTTCGACACGAACACGCAGGACAAGCTCGCGGCTGAGTGAGCTGCGAGGGCGGGCAGCGGCGCTGCCCGCCTCCCCCGTGGCGTCCGATTTTTGCGAAAGCATCGATGACGGCAATGTCTCACTTGAGGGTGAGACGTGGGCCGCCCCGCCAAGTTCGAACAGCCCGGATCCCGATCCGCTCGGGCGCCTTCGAAACCGGTCGCCCAACTTCGATGACGGGTGCCTCCGGCAGGTCATGTAGAAATCTGTTGCGCGAATGCCAACCCTGGCGCAACCTCCTGCCAGCAGATTGGCATGAACGAGAAAAACGATCTGCGACCCGGCGTCTTTGCCGCGCAAGGGTATTGCTTGGGGTTATCGCAGCGCCAGACGTCCTTTCGGGGCGCACGCTGCCTTGGTCGGGGGAACAAAATGACGCTCACGCTCATCGGGGCCGGTTTCGGCCGCACCGGCACATGGTCGACCTTTGCCGCGCTGAACAGGCTCGGCCTGCCCTGCTACCACATGCAGGAAGTGATCATGAACAAGGCCAACAAGGGCCATCTCGACTTCTGGCGCAAGGTGGCCAACAGCCCGCCCGGCACGCAGCAGGACTGGGGCCGGGTGTTCGGCAATTACAAGGCGACGGTCGACAATCCCGGCTGCTGCGTGTGGCGCGAACTGATGGCGGCCTATCCCGACGCCAAGGTGCTGCTCACCTTGCACCCGCGCGGCGCGGAAGCCTGGTACGAGAGCACCATCGATACGATCTATTTCACCGAGAATGTCTGGCAGTTCAAGATCCTGGAATGGCTGACGCCATTCGGCCGGAAATTCGGCGACATGTCGCGGAAGCTGATCTGGGGCCGTACACTTGCCGGGGTCATGGGAGACCGCGACAAGGCCGTGGCGCGCTACAACGCCTATGTCGAGGAGGTGAAGGCGGCGGTGCCGCCGGAAAAGCTGCTGGTGTTCAAGGTCAGCGAAGGCTGGGCTCCGCTCTGCCATTTCCTCGACGTAGCGCAACCGAACGAGCCCTTCCCCAACCTCAACGACCGCGAGACCATCAAGAAGATCATCGCCGACATCATCAAGGGCTCCTACATCATGTTGGGGTTGAGCCTGGCGGCGGTTGTGGCGGTAATCGCGGCGCTGTGGTGGTGGCTGGGGTAGTTGGGGCGGACGCTTCCGCGCCGTGCCAAGAAGGGCGGCACTCCAAAACAGGGGCGTCGCGGCCCATGACTTGAAGAAGGCGGGATCACGCGGTCAACCGCATCAACTGGCGCCGCCGTCCGAAGAACGCCGTACCCGAATTTCAATACGCCGGCGTTCCCGGATATCGCCACCGTGGCTGCCATCAGAGATGATGTCCCCCGGCATTACGAGCTGTGCCGCAGACAACGGAATGATCTTGACACCGCCCAGCCGTCCCGTCCGGATCAATGCGTTCGCTACCGCGATAGCACGTGAAAGCCCCAGCCCCGCATTGTCGGCCGGCGTCAAATCGCTGATAGCGCTGGCGCCGTTCATCGCCGAGATCGCAGCCGCGTCGAGGTTGGACGGCTTGGCCGGATTGATTTTCTGCTCATCCGTATGGCCGACGATCTCGACGACATCGACTTTGTAGCGTGTCAGCAAAGACAGCACGTCGTCCGTGACCTTGGTCTGTAAACGCGCCCGGAACGCGTCGGTGAGCGCGGCGCTGCCACGTTCAAATGTATAGCCGTCGTCGCTCAACGTTATCATCGGCGGCCACTGCATCGACGATTCAGCGTCCGCGCTCCTGTCGTTGGAGGCCGAGAGCGTCTTTTCAAGTCGGTCCAGCAGACGGGGGTCGGCGGCTTTGGCTTCGCTGATTTCGAGTAGCAATTTCCGCAGCGTCGGGTCTGACGTCGGCGCGGCATCGATGCCCTTTTCCGCAAGCCCGTCGATCACCGCTTTGGCCGCAACAAGCTCGGTCCAGTTGGCTGGCGGCAAAGGAAGCGCCGCTTTTGGAAACAGCGCCTGCAGGCGCGCCAGTTCGGCACGCATGTCGGCAAGCTGGCCCACCGTGATGTCCAGGTTCGCGGAAGCTTGCAGCTCGGCGATCCTCTCATCTTTTCGCTGTGCGATGCTGGCCGATACCAGCAGGAGACAGAAAAGCAGAAGGAGGAGAAGCTCGGCCATTGTGAGCCCAAGCACCACGCCTCGGCGATGGCCGCGTTCCCCTTCGGCGATAAGCGAGGAAGGCATCTTCATTGATATCGTCCCACACTGACCATGCGACGCGCTTTAGCCGCCACGCCAGAGCCGTCTGAATAGACCCTGCCGCGCCGGCGCCCGATCATAAGCCTCAAATGTCGCCGCAAGTTTGTCGAGCACATCGCTGGCCCGAAGCGCTTCCGCCGTGGACTGTTCGAGCCCACGCCGAAGCTCCGCCACATCGCCAAGGCGGGAAGAGAAATCGCTCATGGCGGTTTCGATCGCCCGCTGCAAACCGGCCACGACCGGCTCCAGCCGAACCTCGATGACCTTGTCGGGTGTCGACATGCCAGCGAGCTTGTCGGCCACCGACTGCGTCGCGGTCGCAATCTGCGTACTGGCGCTGGTCAGGATGGCGTTGATGTCGTGAACTGCCTTGGCTGTCTGGTCGATGCCGCCCCGCAGCTCCTTGGTGTCTATTCCGTTCTGGATCGCCAGCGAGGATACCCTGATGTGCTCGGAAGCCTCTTTGGCGAGCAAGTCCAGCGACTGGACCAGGGATTTCGCCGAGGTTTCCACTTGCGTTCGTATCTCGTGATAGCCCTCTTGCAGCATCTGCTGGTTGGAGCGCTGGAAATGGTTCATCTCGCTCAGGATGCCATCGAGTTCCCGGCGCACCTTGCGGGACGCTTCTGCAAGCTCGAGACGTGACACGCGTTCCACTTCCATGGGGTCGCGCCGGAGCTGATTGAAGACGATGCGAAATGCAATGCCGGCGATGGTGGAGGCAACTGCGATGCCGAAATTGCGCACGATCTCGTCGACCGCGCCACCGCCTCCATACTGGTAAAGCGAAACGGCGAGGCTGGTGAGCGTGAAGATGAAGCCCATATAGTAGAAGTTGTCGCCGGTTTGGTCGTCGCGCAGCCGGAGCCCGCGCGCGATCATGATCATCGCCGCGTAGCCCGTCATCAGCGCGATCGGCACGAAGGTAACGACGAATGCCGACACGGAAAGCGATTTGGCCACGACGATGTAGGCGGCGCCCAGGCCGGTAAAAACGATAAAGACTATTGGCGCCGCAGCGTCCTGCTGCCGGCTGGCCACGCGCGGCCGTCTCACCCTTCAACTCCCTGCAACGACTTGGCAGAGCTGAAAACGCCGTGATTGTAGTCAATCCACTGCTGCCAGAATGCCATCAACGCGACGCTGTCGACGGGCGACTTCGCCCGGCGTATGAGCCAGATCGACACATCGCTGCCGGCGAGATCCGTAGCGAAGCGGTTTGCCGCGGGCGACTTTTTGAAGGCATCGAAATCTGTGACGCCGCGGTAGTGAGAGAAGAATTCGGTATTCTCGAACATGTCCGAAACGACAATCAGCCGCGAGGGGATCGCACGCGCTTTCTGGGCGACCAGATGGCTGACGGCTATCGACTGAATGCCGGCCATGATCGGCGAGCTGTCGGCTTTGTTTGCCTCGACCGCTTTCTCAAGCGCAACCAGCAGCGGCTGGCCGAATCCCGCTTGCCAACGCTCTCGCGCCAGCGCCGCATTGCCGGTGAAAGCACTGAGATCGCCGCCATTGCCGGGGTTGCACAGCGAGAAGAGTTCTTTCGTATAGGGTGCCGCTGATGTAAGGGCCCTGATCTCGAGCAAGCCACCGCGCTGGATGCCGGAGGCGGTATCGCGCAGCAGGGTCTGGATGTTCAGTTTGGTGACGTCGGCGATTGCATCCGTGGTATCGATCAGGATGATGGTTTGCGACGCAGCTCCGACAACCGGGCAAAGCCGATCGTCAAGTTCGACGAGTTGCGAGCGCGCCGAAACATAGACGTAGGTAAAGCCTATCGCGGCGGCAATGAGCCCGAGCGCGAATAGAATAATCCAGCCCCAGCTGACAAGGTCGGAAGGCGAGCGCCGGGACCGTCGACCGCTCATTGGGCTTCAGGCACCAGCACATCCAGCTCGCGATACTGCTTCAACGCAGCCTCGAACTGTTCACCCAGGCCGACCAGCATCTTGTCGAGGTCGCCTTGCGCATCCTTGATGGAAGCCTGCAATTCGTCGCTGTTCCATTCCCCGTCGCGGAAATACTGAACGCCGATCCGGCCGAGTTGGTATGGCCGCGAAAAGCGCTCCGGCGCGGGTGTCGTGCGTACAGCGATATTGGCGTCCCTGTAGATTCGGAACAGGCTGTTTGCGGCACGTTCAAGCTGAGTTTGGTGGGCGTCGAACAGCCCAACCAACCGAGAGCGATGCGCCACGATCGCATCGTGTTCTGTCCGCTGCTTGCTGAGATCGGCGCGCGCATCGGCGAGTTCATCCTCGTAGCCACTGCGGACGTCGGAAAGCTCGCCGATCAGGCCTTGCCGCTTGTTTCGATAATTTGCCCGCGCCTCGTCAAGCCGGTGATCAACCGTGGCGTAGCCTGGATAGGTGTCACGCATGCTGAGCCCATCGATCAGGGCAAAGAGTGAAAACATCACCCCGAGGAAGAAGAGTATCCAGGAGCGAAATTCGTTCAGTGCGAATGGCGCGCTTAGCAAGCGTCGCATCACCTCGTCGCCATTGGTCGCGATCGTTCCGGCAACCTCGCGGTAATGCGCCAGACCAAGATTGATGGCAATCGCTGCGCCGATATAGGCGGCGATGGCGAGAATGCCGACAAACTTACGGAAAATCGAGCGATGCGCGATTTCGCGCACGCCATAGAGGGCGAACATCAGCGCGACGCCGACATTGAGGATCGCGAAGATCAGCGCCTCGACGATGCCGCCGACCAGCCCGAGCTCGTTTCGCTTTGCAAGCAGTTCGCCATTGATGACGAGCTCTGCCATCACCAGCGCCACCACAAAGAGCCATTTCAACGTGGTACCGATGGCCGTGGTCTTCTTGCAGGGCCGGCGAAGCCCGTTCTGATCCTTGAAATCACGATGCCAGGACTCTGCCTCCTTCAGATCGCGCCGCAGCCCATGCAGATCATCGATCCCCATCTGCAATTCGGCTTTCAGGTCGGAGAGACCAGCCGTGGATGCCGCTTTTATATTGGCAAAGCGCGATTCAAAGTCGAGATCGATGAGACGCTGCCTGAACCCCGCAAGTTGGTTCTCCAGATGATCGTGGGATTGTTTCTGGGCGGCTCCGACCAATTCGATGATATCGTTTTCAACGGCATCGTAAGGGAGGTCATCGCTTTGAGGCAGATTCTCCCTGCCCCGCTTCTCGCCTTTCTCCGCAAGCCGCATATCCGTTGCAATGCGCTGGACGTCAATGTCGGGGAATGACTCTGTCGTCGGCCTATAGGCATGCGGCGGCCGCAACAGCCGTTGCTTGAGCTTTTCCAGTGACCCGAACATTCCACCCCACGTACACTCTTCCGACCACCCGGATCGAGGCTAGCGGTAAGCTTCGGATTCTTCAACGAGTTTCGCCCAAATCGAAACTCGAGCTGAAATATCTCTCGCGGATGCACGGCATCTGCAATTCCGCCGGAATGACTGTCTCTTGCTAGGGAGCCGTATTGTACTTCACACCGTTTACTGCATGGTCGCTGTTGCTGACCAAACGCCGCACTCTCGATCGCACGGCGAAGCTCTTGCCCTACCCAGCCAGCTTCCCATCCTTGGCGATTTCCCTCCCTCCGCGATACACCGTGCGCTCCTTCGATACCGCCACGACTGCCTCGGGCACATGCTCGGCCCTCAGCGTCACGAAATCCGCCTTGGCGCCGAGGCAATTCCGTAACCTTCAAGTCCGAGCGCCTTGGCCCGCCGCAACAGGTGGAAACAGTTTCAAGGGGACCGCGAAGATCCGGCCCGAACAAGGCGATAGTCGCACATCTTGAATCGGCACGACAGGCCTGCTTCCTGGCTCGTTCACTCCGGCGTGCCGGGGAACAGCGCCAGCGCATCACCGCCGGCTAGTAGCGAGGGGTGCGGTCGTAGCCGCCTGTCGGCACCGTATCGTCGGCAGCGAAGCCGACCGTATCGCTGTCGAAATGGCGGGCTGAAGCCCGACTACAGGGCAGGACAGAGCGGGAGAATGCAAGAGACCTGGCATCCCGCGCCGTCAACGGCCGCCCCTCACCCCAACTCCACCCACACCGGCGCGTGGTCGCTGGCGCCGTCCTCACCGCGCACGTCGCGGTCGATGCCGGCAGCCTTGAGCTTGCGGGCGAGCTTCTTCGACAGGAGGATATGATCGAGCCGCAAGCCCGCATCGCGCGGCCAGCGGTTCCGCCGGTAATCCCAGAAGGTGTAGAGCGTCTCCTTGGGGTAGACCTTGCGCAGTGCGTCCGTCCAGCCTTGCTCGATGAGCGCCGCAAAGGCTGCCCGGCTTTCCGGTTGTACCAGCGCGTTATCGTCGTAGGAGCGCGTGGCATAGATATCGCGCGGCTCGGGCACGATGTTGTAGTCGCCCGCCAGCACCACCGGCAGCCCGGTGTCGAGCAGTTGTGCCGCATGCGCAGCGAACCTGTCATGCCAGGCGAGCTTGTACTGGAATTTCGGCCCCGGCTGCGGGTTGCCGTTCGGCGCGTACAGGCAGCCGATGACGATACCGTTCACCGCCGCCTCGATGTAGCGGCTCTGCCTGTCGGCACCGTCGCCGGGCAGCACGTCCCGCGTCAGGACAGGCTCGGCGCCCCGCGCCAGTATGGCGACGCCGTTCCAGGTCGGCTCCCCCGTCCACACCGCGCCGTAGCCGGCATCGGCCAGGGCAGTGCGCGGAAACTGCATATCGCGCGCCTTCAACTCCTGCAGGCAGACGACATCGGGGCTTGCCGCCGCCAGCCACGCCAGAAGGTTCTCGAGCCGGCTGTTGATATTATTGATGTTGAAGGAGGCGATCTTCATCTGGAAAAACCGGAGACACCTTTCGCTTCGTCATCCTCGGGCTTGACCCGAGGATCCATGCCGTGACTGCAGCCGAAGAATGCGACCTGTCAGAATTCCGCACCGTCGCAACACTCGCAGATCACGGCATGGATCCTAGGGTCTGCGCGCGTCGCTTCGCTCCTTGCTCCGCCTAGGATGACGAAGGCGGTGGTTGCGCCGCCCAAGTCTTCACCGTCTCCGCAACCGTCTTCAGATGGTCGGCGGTCGAAAACCCCGAAATGCCCTTTCGCGGCTTCAGGTCGTGATCGCCATCCTCCAGCCAATGCACCTCGATGGCGTCGGAAAGGCCGTAGGTCGCGACCTCGTCCCTGGTGCCGAACTCGTCGCGCGTGCCTTGGAAGATCAGTGTCGGCGTCTTCAGCCCTGCCAGATGCTTGGTCCGCAACTGCTCGGGCTTGCCGGGCGGGTGGAAGGGATAGCCGAGGCAAACCAGCCCCGAAATCTCGCCCTTGGCGAACATCTCATCCGCCACCATCGAGGCGACGCGTCCGCCCATCGACTTGCCGCCGATGATGAGCGTTCCGGTGACGCCTTTCGCCCGGAGATCCGCGATCGCCTTGACGTATTCCGGGTTCACCGTCTCGGCGCGTGGCGGCGGCTTGCGGTGGCCGTAGCGGCGGGCAGCCATATAGTGGAACTCGAACCGCGCGACCTGAAAGCCCACTGCCGCCAGAGCCTTGGCGGTAGCGGTCATCGATGGAGAATCCATCGACGCGCCGGCGCCATGCGCGAGCAGGATGGTGGTTGGGGCGGTGTCGTGGCCGTCGAAGAGGAAGCTGGTCATGGGGCGGCCTTTCCACAAAGGCCGAGTTCCTTGGCGTCCCCCTGCTCAAGCGCGCCCATAAATCCCCTCACCCCGCCGACTTCGCCAACTGCATATCCACGAACTGCACGCCCTTGGCCGCAACTCCAGCCCACTCCGACTCCGCGTCGAGCTCCAGATACCGCGCCCACAGCCGCCGCGCTTCCAGCAAATTGCCGGCGTCGAATTCGAGCCGGGCGAGATTGAAAACCGGATCGGCGTAATTGCTGTCCAGCGCGATCGCCTTCCGCAAGTGCCTTCGTGCCGACGCCGGCTTGCCCTCCTCGCTCATCAGCCCGGCGAGATTGAACCAGGCCTCGACGAAAGCCGGATCGAGCTTGATCGCGCGCGCATAGTCATGGGCCGCTTCCGCCGGATGGCCGCCGGCGCGCAGGCAGTTGGCGCGATTGAAGGCGGCGATCGCGTCGCCTGGATCGATGGCAAGGCAGCGCTGGTAGAGCGCGGCGGCACCATCATGGTCGCCGTCCTGCTCCGCCGCTTCGGCCTCGGCGAACAGCTCTTCCAGCGGATCGTCGTCGGAGGCGCCGAGATCGAACAGCAATTGCCCGTCGAGCTCGCTCTCGCCGCCATCCAGATAGATCGCATCGGGCCGCCCGAATGCCGAGCCGACCGCGAGCGACTTGGCGGTGAGCGAAGCCACCGGGCCGGAACGGTGCACCGAGCGCGCGATAGCGCCCCATGTCGCGCCACCGGCGACCAGCCCGGCATATTTGCGCGCCAGGATCAGGTCGCAGAAGGAATAGGGTTCCGAGTCATGTTCGAAGGCATCGAACAGCGACAGGAGATCGAGGTCGGCGCCGGACAGCCGCGACTGATCGATCAGCGATTGCCGCGACAGCGAGGAGGCCTCGGGCACCTTCATCAGTCCGAGCAGGCGCAGAAAACCGTTCTCGCTGAGCAATGCACGCCCGGCGCCGCGCTCGGCGGCGACGCGGCGTTCGATGTCGGCATCGCCGGTCTTGGTGAGCCCGGCCTTGACCAGCAGACCGCGACCGAACACGACATGCGTGGTGCGCCGGGTGACGCCGCGCCTGAGTTCGCCATGCTGGCGCGCGACCTCGCGCGCCGCCAGCCTGAGCGGAAAGGCCGCCAGCGCACCGATCGTGCCGAATATGGCGCCGGCCGGTGCCGTCACTTCTTGCTCTTGCCGACCGCCTTCAGCAGGTTGGCTTTCAGCGGATTCTCAGCAGTGCCGCCCGCGGCCGCCTTGGCCTTGGCGGCGGGCTTCTCGTCGGCCTTGCTCTTTGACTTGGCCGGCGGCTTCGACTGCGACTGCGACAGGCTCGCCTTCAGCGCATCCATCAAATTGATGACGTTGCCGCGCTCGGGTGCCGCCGCGATGATGGGCTTGTGGCCCTTCAGCTTCTCGCGGATCATCGCCATCAGCGCGATCTCGTAGCGGTCCTCGTAGTTCTTCGGATCGAAGGTGGTTTCCTTCTGCTTGATCAGCGCTTCGGCGAGCTGCAGCATTTCAGGATCCGGGTTGCCGGCCGGGATGTTGCCGAAATATTCAGCCGTGCCGCGCACTTCGTTCGGGTTCCTCAACGTGCACACGAACATGCCGTTTTCGCGCGCGCCGATCGTCACCACGCGCTCGCGGCTGGACAGGACCAGTCGGGCGATCGCCAGCTTGCCGGATTTGCGCATGGCTTCGCGCAACACGGCGAAAGTCTCCTCCGCCATCGCGCCGTCCGGTGCCATGTAATAGGGCGCGTCCTGGTAGATGACGTCGACCTCGTCCTCGTCGACGAAGGCCTCGATGTTCATCGTGTGGTTGGATTCGATGCGCACCGCGTCGAGGTCGCTATCGTCGATGATGATGTACTGCTTGTCCTCGTACTCGTAGCCCTTGACCAGGTCGGAACGCTCGACCAGTCCGAGTTCCGGATCGACCGGCTTCATGTTGATGCGGTTGTGGGTCTTCTTGTGCAACTGGTTGAACGAGATGCGCTCGCTGGCGCTGGTGGCGGGGTATAGCCGCACCGGACAGCTCACCAGACTGAGCTTGAGGTAACCTTTCCAACTTGCCCTGGGCGCCATGATGAACTCCTACGCGGCCATGCACTGCAACTATCGCAGCGCTTTCGTCCGAAGGACGAACAAGGCTGCGCAAATCCTACACCGACCCCGCACCTTACCGGCAAATCCTGACGAAATGTTTTAGGACGCCGGAAGGGCCACGAGCAGAGAATAATTCAAATTGTCAAAAGCGTCGATGGACTTGGGTTTCCTCGCCCCGCGAAGCGGGGGAGAGGAAACCAATCTATTTGAACGTAGGCAAATCCCGAGCAAACTCGTCGATCTCAGCCCACGGATCGCCCGATGTTTCCAAGAGTCCCGGCAGCGACGCATAGTTCAGGTCCTGCGGCGCGTCGATCGTCTCCAGATCCGCCCAACTCACCGGCGTCGAGGCCGGCAGGTTGGTGCGGGCGCGCAGCGAATAGGGCGCGGCGGAGGTGTGGCCGCGCGCGTTGCGGTGATAGTCGATGAAGATGCGCTTCTTGCGGTTGTCCTTGCCCATTGTGGTGGTGAAGGTGTCGGGCGCGCTTGCCGCCAGATGCGTGGAAATCGCGCTGGTCGCCTGGTGCAGCGTCTTCCAGTTCTGCCTGGCGGTCACCGGCACGGTGATATGGATGCCCTTGCCGCCCGAGGTTTTGGCGAAAGGCACCAGCCCCAGCCCCTCCAGTTCGCCCTTGATGTGCACCGCCGCCTCGACCACTTCGCGCCAGGAGATCCCTTCGCCCGGATCGAGATCGAAGACGATCTGGTCGGGCCTGTCGAGGCTGGTGCGATGCGTACCCCAGGTGTGGAACTCGACGACGCCGAACTGCGCCAGCGCCAGATAGCCCTTGGCGCCTTCGACCGAGAGATAAGATTTGGTCTCGCCCTCGGAATTGGTCGCCTGGAACGTCACCACGGAGGGCGGCATGCCGGTGAAGGCGTGGCGCTGGAAGAAGCAGTCCTTCGGCAGGCCGGTCGGGCAGCGCACCAGCGACACCGGGCGCCCGAGAATATGCGGCAGCATGAAATCGCCGACCAGCGCGTAGTAGACGGCGATGTCGAGCTTGGTCGGCCCGGTCTTGCCGAACAGCCGCCTGGTCGGGTTGGTGACCCAGATCGTGGCGAGGTCGGCCTCAGCGATCAGCCGCTTGCGCTTGGCCGAAACCGGCGTCGAGAGGCCGACATCCCTGAGGCCGCGAAACACCGCATGGCGCAGAGCATTGTCCGCCGTGCGGTTGGCGTAGTGGATGTGCGCCGAGAACAGCGGCTTCACCCAATGCATCTCGCGCATGATTTCGCGCGGCGCGCCTTCGGGCGCCATGGCACCTGATGTGAGCGGCTCCAGCCGGGCGAGAAGATCGGCTGCGGTCTCGGCGTCGAAGCCGGTGCCGACCTTGCCGCGATAGTGAAGCTCGCCGTCCTCGAATTCGGCAAGGCCAAGCGCCGCCAGCCCCTCGGCTGCATCCGAAACCGTGTAGCCGGCGATGACGAAATCGCCGGTTTGCAGCGCCTTGGTCTTGGTCCAGCTCTTCGTGCGGCCGCTCTGGTAGGCCGCGGTTGCGCGCTTGGAGACGACGCCTTCCAGGCCGAACTCCGTCGCCTGGTCGTATAGCCCCTGCCCGGAACCCTCGACATGGTCGGAGAACTGGATCGCGGAATTGGCGCCGAGGCCGGCGAGCAGTTCGGCCAGCAGCGCCTTGCGCCTCTCCAGCGGCGCCTTGCGCAGATCCCAGCCGTCGAGATGGAGGAGATCGAAGGCGTAGAAATGCAGCTTGCTGCCGGCGCCCTCCGCCAGCGCGTCCTGCAGGAGCGCGAAACGGGAAATGCCCTTGCCGTCGAGCACGACGATCTCGCCGTCGATGATGGCCTCCCGGCACGGCAGTTTGGCGAAGGCATGCGGCAGATCGCCATAACGCTTGGTCCAGTCGATGCCGCCGCGGGTGATCAGCCTGAGCTCGCCATCGGCCAGATGCGCCATGGTGCGGTAGCCGTCGAACTTGATCTCGTGCAGCCAGGTCTCGCCGGTGCGGTCGCCAGGATCGTCACCGCCCGGCGGTTTCGGCACCTGTGTCGCCAGCTGCGGCTCTATGCGGGCGGCGGGCGAGGCCTTGACCGCGCCGGGCAAGGCGCCGGGCTTCAGCGTGCCAGGCCTCGGCGCAGCCTTGGCCAGCTTCGGCGGCGCCACGAGCTCCTCGATACGGCGGCCGGATTTCACGCTCTCCGGCCGTGTTTCCAGGATATCAAGCGTGGGATTGGAGGCGAGGTCGCGCTCCTTGAACAGAAGCCAGTTCTTCTTGCCCTCATCCTCGCCGGGCTTCGGCTTCAGCCTGGTCAACATCCAGCCGCCATTGAGCTTTTTGCCGGCCAGCCGGAACTTGAAGGCGCCGGTGCGCAAGCCCTTCTCGACATCCTCCATCGGCGCCCAGCTGCCCGTGTCCCAGACGATCATCGGCCCGCCGCCATACTCGCCTTCGGGAATGACGCCCTCGAAGTCGATATATTCGAGCGGATGGTCCTCGGTCTCGACCGCCAGCCTTTTGTCGGCCGGATTGAGCGAGGGTCCGCGCGGCACCGCCCAGCTCTTCAGCACGCCGCCGACCTCCAGGCGCAGATCGTAGTGGTCCGCCGTGGCATGGTGCTTGTGGACGACGAAGCGGTTGCCCTCCTCGGCGATCAACCCACCCGCCGGTTCCGGCGTCTTCGAGAATTCGCGCCTGGCGCGGTAAGGTTTGAGCTTGGAGGGCGTCATGGCATCGACCGCCGCAAGCCAGCCAATTGCAACAACAGAGCGCCATGCCTGCTCGAACGGTCCGATGCGGCATGTATCAGGGTGACTAGCCGAAACGTCGCTGCCAACCAGTCACCACGCTCAATCGTCGGCCGCCGGCGTCAGTTCGAGCTCAGCGGGCGACAGGCCCTGCCGCAGCTGGCTCAAGCGGAATTCGTCGACCCAGTAGGCCTCGCCATCGACCAGCACGCGCGCCCTATAGGTGCCGCCTGAAAAACTCTGCGCGGTGATGTAGACCTTGTGGCGGTCGAGCGCCTTGCGCACCGCGGCGCGCTTGGAGTTCTGGCTGTTCACGGCACTGGACATGCGCTTCGCCCTCGGTCGCCCTGACACGGAACTCGACCGCTCTTCGCGGTCCGGCGACTGGCCCCAAGGATGGCGGAGAGCGGCGCGGGTGTCAATTTCCTCGCCGCGGCGGCTTCCCTGCAAGACGCAAGCATAGCCGACGGCATCGGCTCGATTATGTCCGCGAACCTGCGGGCTGGAACAATATGACATCTTGTTTGGCATATGCGGCGAGGCGGCGCGGCGCTTCTGCTTTCCGCATTGTTAACCTCGGCGCGCCTAGGAATAGGGCGGGCTCCGGACGCGGCGCCAATGCGTCAGAGCGGCGCGGGGATGGTGCGGCCATCCAGGAGAACGAGGTTCATGACCGCTTCCGTACGAAGCAATGACTGTGAAGTGGCTGTTGTCGGCGCCGGACCTTTCGGACTTGGCGTCGCCACGGCGCTCAGGGCAGCTGATGTAGACGTGCTTGCCTTTGGCAGCCCGATGGGCTTTTGGCGCGAGAACATGCCTCGGGGCATGCGGCTTCGCTCGCCCTGGCGCGCAACCTTTATCGGCAACCCGAACGGCCCGCTGTCCCTCGATTCCTACGCCAGCGGCCAGCGCGTCCAATTGCGCGAGCCATTGCTGCGGCAAGATTTCGTCGACTATGGAATGTGGGTTCAGGCTCAGGCGATTCCGGATCTCGACACGCGCATGGTGAGCCGTGTCGAACGGACCAATGCGGGATTCCGGCTGATCCTTGCCGACGGCGATGCGGTTCGCGCCGGGCGTGTGGTCGTCGCCATGGGCCTGAAGAACCAGGAACTGGTGCCCGCCGCCTTCACCGGCCTGCCCTCCGAACTGGTCAGCCACACCAGCGCGCACATTGGATTCGAAGCCTTTGCCGGCAAGCATGTCGCCGTTGTCGGACGCGGACAGAGCGCCTGCGAATCCGCCGTCCTGCTGAGAAAGGCGGGAGCCGACGTCGAACTCGTCTGCCGGGGCGACATCCATTGGCTGGGCGCGCCGTCCAGCAGCCGGGGCCGCAATGTGCTCGGCGCCGCCGAGGAACTCCTGGCGTCGCCCTCGCGCGTCGGTCCCTTCCCGTTGTCCTGGCTGATCGAGGCGCCGGGTCTCGTGCATGGTTTGCCGGCGGCGGCACGACGCTGGGTCAATGCGCGTGGCCTCAGGGCCGGCGCGTCGGGCTGGCTGCTGCCGGACTTCGGCGGCATCAAGGTCAAGGCCGGCCGCATGATCGTCGGCGCCTCCGCCAGCAACTCCGGAATAGACTTGCGGTTCGAGAACGGGTCGACCGCTTATGATCACGTCCTGCTCGCGACCGGCTATCGCATAGACATCGGCAAGCTTGGGCTCTTCGCCCCCGACTTCCTCGACGCGATTGCCTGCCGCGACGGATCGCCGATCCTTTCCGCGGGGCTGGAATCGAACATTCCCGGCCTGCATTTTGTCGGCGCCGGCGCGGTCGCGAGTTTTGGCCCGTTGATGCGTTTCACCGCCGCCACCCCGTATGCGGCGCGGGCCGTCACCCGTTTCATACGCGGCGCGAGAAGCAAGGGCCAGAACGCGCGACGCTCCACCGTGAGACTGGGCGAAGCCTCGCTGCCCGCCGGCCCGAAGCCGCGTTGAGGGTCGCCGGCCGCGCCATGTATCAGCGCGATCAGGCGGGGCTCTCGCCTCTCAAAGCGGAAGAGCTGGGCAACCGGCCGTGCCGGACAACATGTGAGGGTGGAGGCTTGGCGACGTCAGGCGCAGTGTTTCTTGGTGGTGCGCACGGCACGCTTGCCCTGGCGCGCAGCCTTGGCGCCCAAAAAGTGCCCCTAACCTACATCACCAATGATTCGCCGCTGCCAGGCTGGTCGCGATTTGTCGAAGTCACCATCCGCTGGCCCGGCCCAACCGATGAGCGGGCGCTGCCGTTTCTGCTGGAAGTGGCGCGTAAACACCGTCTGGAGGGATGCCTCCTGATCCCGGCCGCCGATCCCGAGGTTCGTCTGGTATCGGAGAACCTCGCCGCCCTGTCGGCGCTCTACAGGATCGTGCTGCCTTCCTGGGAGGCGCTGCAATGGGTCTGCGACAAGCCGTTCCTCTACAGGCGGGCAACCGAGTTGGGCTTGTCCATTCCAAGGACCTATGACATTGCATCCCTTGCGCAGGCTTCGTCCCAGGACGTGGCCTTTCCGGTCGTTCTCAAGCCCCACATGGGCGGCGGCAACACCCGCATCGCAAGGGCCAAGGTCGTCCAGGCCGACGACAGGGCCTCGTTTCTTGCCGCCTATCAAGACGCGGCCGAACAGATCGGCGGCCAAAACGTCGTCGTGCAGGAGCGCGTGCCAGGTGGGGGAGAAAGCCAATTCTCTTACGCCGCGCTCTGGAACGAGGGCAAGCCGATCGCGGAGTTCACCGCGCGCCGCTCGCGGCAATATCCGGTCGACTTCGGCTATACCAGCACCTTCGTCGAGATCGTCGACGAGCCCCGCGCCGTCGCCGCCGCGCGCACATTGCTGTCGTCGATCGGCCATAGCGGCCTGGTCGAGGTCGAATTCAAGCACGATTGTCGCGACGGCAGGCTCAAGCTTCTCGACGTCAATCCGCGCCCCTGGTCCTGGTTCGGACTTTGCGCGCCTGCTGGCGTCGACCTGGGCGCGATGCTGTGGGAAACAGTGAACGGCCGGGCCACCGCGGCCGCTAGCGCTCGCCCGGGAACGGCATGGATGTATCTTGCCCGCGACGCTGTTTCATCCGTGACGCTGATGTGGCGCGGCAGCCTCGGCATCGCGGCCTATCTCAACTCGTTCGCGACGGTTCGATCCTGGGCGGCGTTCGCCTCAAACGATCTGTTGCCGGGGCTGATCGAGCTGCCGCTGACGGCATGGCGGGTGCTGACGAAACGGCTGCTGAACCCGACCGGCCGCCGGCGCTGACAAAATCGCCCTTTATGATGGCCGGTAGTCGAAGATCGCGTAGTCGATGGTCCGCACCGCGTCGAGGAAACGCGGCATGGGCGGCGTCACGCGTTGCTGGAAAGACCCGGCATCGCGGATAGCGGGCTTCGCCCAGTCGATGGCCCTGTGGCTCGAACTGCCGTAAACGACGAGGCAGGGCCGCTTGTGCCGTTCCAGCGACGCCATGAGATTGCCCAGCACGATTTCGCACACATCCCTGGAAAAGGGATTGTAGAAATAGACCAGCAGCGGCGTCGGCGGGAACTCATACGTCGCGGCATCCGCTTCGATGACCGCAATCTCGCGGCATTTCTGGGCCGGGCTCTTGTATAGCTCGATATTGCGCCGGGCGATGGCGACGAGCTCCCGCGCGAACTCCACACCGACAATCGCGGCGAACGGGTAGTGCGACGCCAGCAGGAGCGTGCGCGACTTGCCCGAACCGATATCGATGAAAGTGTAGTCTGCGAGATCGTCCGTCAGCCTGTCCATGATGAAGGCGAAGGATCTGGGCGACGTGCAGACGCATTCATTGCCCTGGTCCCGGTGCGGCCCGACGACATCGAGCGCGTCGAGCCGGATCGAACCCGCCGTGTCGACGCCATTGTCGCGATCCCACTGGCGCGCCAGCCGGTCGGCAACGAGATGGCGGATGTTGCGTGCGACGAAGCGGCCGCTGTCACCGAGGCCATGCCGCCGCACGAGCCGGAACGGTTCGAGGATTCCTTGCTGCCGGACGAACCGCAGCGCCTTTGCGATGCGCCCCCTCGATCGGTCCTGCAAATCGATGCTGTGCGTTTCACGGTTCATTGCATATCGGCTCGGTTGCCTGTCAGCGCAGGCGGCGCAGGCCGCGCACCAGGCCTTGGCCGGCCTTGAGCAGCCGCGGTTTGGAGCGAATGAAAAGCTCGATCCGGCAGCGCAGCGAAATGTAGGCGGTGGCGCCCCATCCCCGCAGTGTCATCGACTGGCACAGTTCGGCCAGGACCGAACTGGTGGCGCCGATGTGCTCCTTATAGCCCTGGCTGCCGACCGAAAGGTCGAAATAGTCGAACCCGTGCCCGCGCCCCCACATCATCAGCTTGCCAAATGTCGTCAGTCCCGGCGGGGCAACGGCATTCTGGTCGATCCCGAGCAACAGGGTATGGAGCGTGCCTTTCCTGACCAGTACATAGATGACGGCGAGCCAGGCTTCCCCTCCGCGCAATCCGAAGATGCGCACCGAGCCGTCGGAAAGGCCATGCAGCGCGGCATCTCGGTAGAAGTCGACGACAGGTTCCTGCGTCAAAAGATCGAAACGGCCGAGCTCACGAAACCGCTTCAGCCGCAGCTCGAGGAGCGTGTCAAAGAGCGTTTCCGTCAGCGCCGGCGTGTCGGCCTCGACCAGGCTCAGGCCGCCGAGCTTTTCGAGGCGGCGGCAATGCTTGTGAAAGCTCTTGGCGAAGGAGGGCCTACAGATGCGCTTGATGAGCGTTTCCGGTTCGCCGTGCAGGATAAGGCCGGAGGTGATCTGAAGGGAATCGTGCGCCGCCGAAAGCAGCGCCAGAGGATTGGCGACTCGTTGGATCTGTTGCGGGATTCCCAAGATATGGATGCGATCCGCCGGTGGCAGCACGGCGCGGACTGCCGCCCATGCGGCGTCGGCGCCTTGCCTGCTCCACGCCCTGTCATCCGCCAGCAGCGGTGCCGAATAATCGCAGACCCCGCAGCTCAGCCATTCGATCACGGAGTGGCCCAGCGCCCGGCGCCGCATCAGCGGCAAAAGCATGACCGGCGCGCCCGTGGCGGCGTCGTTGACCTCGACGACAAGCAGTTCCGCGCCTTTGGGCATCAGCCGTTTGGCGATCCCCTCGACCCACGCATAATGCTGATGCGCGGTGCACACGCCATCGGCCTGAAACCGCAGCCAGAGCGGCTTTACAGTGTCGAGGCCGGTGTGCAGCCGGGCTTTGAAGCGCGCGGCTGTACCGGCCCTGGCGGCAGTCCGGGACAATAACCCGTCGGATAGATCCGTCTTGGGAGCCGTTCCCGTGGCTTGCCACATGCTTCTCCTGTCCTCCCGGCCGGCCATCAACATCGTCCACGCAAGCAGTGTAAACCCCGCCAACTCCGGACCGCCTCGGACAGCCGTGCGTTGGAGCGCACGAAAGCCACGGTTGCGGACTAATGGCAGCGCTTGCGATACCCCCGCATCGTAAACCACGGCAAAGTTCGGTCAGGACCAGACCTTTGGCGCCCATTTATGTTCGTTGGTTTCGCCTACCGGCCGACGGCCGAAATAGTCTAACCTTTGCCCGCGTGCACAGCTCGTCGACCTGCCATGAGGCCCGGTGAGACGTTGGGCACTTGCGCTCAGGTCGACCGCTAGCATCAAAGCATGAACGGTGCGTTGATGGATAATCAGAAATTGCACCGATCAGTCGTGCCATGTTGGGTCGTTCGCGGAGACCACGCCGACGGCAAACGGCAGGCCTCCTCGTGGAGCGCCTTCTGCCATGGTCTCTGCTACCGTTTTACCGGGGCGAACGGGACTGACCGCCGCCATCCGCCCAACCAGCTGTCGCGCTGCTGGTCCGGGTGCTCGATGTTCCATATGCGGTGACGCGCGAAATACCATGATGCGGCAAGGACGAAGATTTCGGAGACCGCGGAACCCAACAGCGACCACGGCGGAGGCGCAATTGCCAGCAGGATTGCGATCAGCGCCAGCCCGACGATTGCGCCACCAGTCGTGATGAACGCGACGGTCCGGAAATCGCCGAGGATCTCAAGGATGATGCGAGGCATGACATAAAGCATGACCGGGATGAAATTCGCGATCACGAAAAGTCCGATGAATCCGACCGAGGCATCCTGGAGGGCCTGGGATTTTATCATCGGCAGGACGAATAGGATGGCACATCCATAGACGAGGCCACCGATCCCCATGACCAGCGACCAGATCTTCGCTTGCGCCCAGACACGGCTTGTTTCGTTGTTGCGCATCAGCTTCGCCAGCTCCGGCTGCGTCATGTTGAAGAGAGCAAGGCTGATGATGCGCAGTGGGGCAAACAGCACGAGGACCGCCGCCAGCGGTGCGTAAGCGGCGGGTCCGGCAATGCCCGCGACCAGCAGGGCCAGGCATTGACCCTGGATGTTTGTGGTGGTCGCGCTGAACGCCGACCAGCGCAGCTGCGGCCAGAGCCTTGTATAGCGGCGGCGCGTCGGCATGCGGAAGCTGATGCGAGGTGTGCGGCGCGCCAGCCGAACCAGGACGACGATGCCGAGCAGATTTGCGGCCGCAAGCGCATAGAACACGGTTTGCAGCGCGTCCTTCCCCAGCCACATGGTCAGTCCGGTCAGGATGATGCCGGTGATCGTGAAAGCGGCGTCGCTGATGGAGACGATCACCTGCTGGCGCCGAGCGAACAATGCCGTGCGCATGTGGCTGCGCAGCGACCATGCGCCGACGAAGCAGCCGGCGGCGATGCCGCTCGGATCGCCCAGCAGATGCATCAGGATCGCCGTGCCGACCGCCATCAGCAGCGACACCACCAGCGCCGCGGTCCCGAAGGCCACGTCATGGGCATCGACACCGGCGCTGTTGGTGCTCTTGCCCATCCATATCGAAGCGGGGACGGCGGTGAGCGAGCGGATGTACGACAGGCCGACGCCGCCCATCACCATGCCGATGGCGAAGAGACCGTAACCTTGCGCCGACAGTATGTGCAGCAGCGCGATGTTGAGGGCAAAGTGAAAGCCGCTCTGCATCGCCTCGCCGCCGACCATCAGCACGAGGCGCCGCGCCAGATGGACCGGGAATTTCACGGCCGGGTCTCCGCCTGGCGAGCGGTTGCCGGCCTGCCCGGCCTCGCTATCGTCACTTTCAACTTGTCGGCGGCGATCGCGGCGATCGCCGCAGCTGCGACCGTTTCGCTGAAGACGGTCTCGTAGCGCGCGCGGCCGGCGGCAACAAAACCACGCCAGGTGTCGGGCCGCAGGATGATCGCCTGCAATTTCGCGGCAAGGGCGGCGGCGTTATTAGGCGGAACATGCCAGCCGGTCTCGCCGTCGCTGACCACCTCGACCAGCCCGCCGATCGCCGACACCAGTGGCGGCCGGCCATAGGCCATCGCCTCGATAGCGACGCGGCCCAGGGATTCCGGGCGCCGCGACGGAACGGTGACGATGTCGGCCCAGCGGTAGTGTTGCGAGGGGTCTGGTATGAACGGCAGCACGCTGACGCGATCGGCCAATCCCATGGTGTTCACCAGCTCGGCCAAGGCCAGTTCGCGCTCGGTGCTTTCGAAAGCGCCGCCCACCAACCGCACTTCGATGCGCGAGCGCAATTCCGGCGGCATCGAGGCGACCGCCTCGAGCAGCACTTCCTGGCCCTTGATCCTGTTGATGCGGCCGAGCAGCAGCACCCGCAACGGCCGGCTGCCGTCATAGCTCATCGGCTCGGCCGCCGGCGGGCCGGCAACGCCATTATAGACCACATGCGTGCGTGAACGGCCGGCAATGCCGAAGGCCGCGCGCGTCGCGCGTGAATTGAAGATCAGGTCGGCATGGCTCCAGCGCATCAAAGCGACCAGGATCGTGCGCATGAAACCTTCGGGAATCTCGTGGATATGCAGGACAGCCTTGTGAGGCAGCAGGCGGGCGGCCAGCGCATAGTCGGCCACGATCGAGGTGTTGACATAGACCAGGTCGCAGTGCCTGAGGCGTCGCCATGCCCGCCATACGGCCACCGGCAAACGCGCCATCTCGATGGTCGCGAGGCGCAGGATGGCTTGGCGCCGCAGCACCCAGAGCGGCTCGAAGACGATCCGGCTGGCATGCGGTTCGAGGATCTGCACGATCGGCCCGCTGCGCGGCAGCACGACTTCGATGTCGGCGGACGGAAACGCGGCGCGCAGGGCTGCGACGCTCTCCGCGAAGCTTCGGTCGGAGCCATAGAGTTCGTAGCCCTGATGAACGCAGGCAATCCGCATCTTAATATCCCGCCAGGTTCATACCCATCCTGCATCGCGCGAGGCAGATGGCTGCCGAAGCCCAGGAGCAAGGATCATGCCCGGTCCGCTTTCCCGGGCCGTTTGGCCGAGGAACCCCGGCAACGCCTCGTTTCGACACAGATACGCCTGGAAAGTTGACCGATAATGAAACAACTCCGGCGTTTGGTAAGAATTTTTTACGACGTTCTGCGACAGTTGCTCCCACTCTTGCCCGGCTGGAAGTTGCAGGGTGGGTTCTGGTGCAGTGAACATTCCGGAAAGTCCCGTCGGCCATGACATCAAAGCCCTCCATCCTGATCCTGGGAACGCGCGGCATACCCGCAGCCCATGGCGGTTTTGAAACCTTCGCCGAGAAGCTGGCGCTTTTCCTCGCCGGACGCGGCTGGAGGGTCGGCGTTTACTGCCAGGACGAGGTCGATCAGGTCGAGCACAGGGTGCGCAGCGAAACCTGGCGCGGCATCGAACTCATCCACATTCAGGTCGCCTCGAAAGGTCCGCGCGCGACGCTGGAATTCGACTGGCAATGCGTGCGCGATGCCGTGCGGCGGCCCGGCGTGTGCCTCGTGCTGGGTTACAATGGCGCGCTTTTCCTGACTTGGCTCAGGCTGATGCGGCGCAAGATCATGACCAACATGGACGGCATCGAATGGCGCCGCCCCAAATGGGGCCTGGCGGCGCGAAGCTGGTTCTGGCTCAACGAATGGATCGGCGCCTGGACCTCGCATCGCCTCGTCGCCGATCATCCTGTCATCGCCGATCATTTGGCGACACGCCGGCCGCGCAGCGCGATCGTCACCATCCCCTATGGCGGCGATCCGGTAACGACGGCGCCGGAGGCACCGGTCAGGGCGCTCGGGCTCGAACCTGGAAAGTACCTGATCTCGATCGCGCGCATCGAGCCCGACAACAACATCCTGCCGATCGTCGAAGCCTTTTGCAGCAAAAAGCGCGACATCAAGCTGGTGGTGCTTGGAACGCTCTCGGATGAAATCCCCTATCACGCCGCCATTCGCAAGGCCGCGAACGGCTCGGTGGTTCTGCCCGGGGCCATCTATGACCAGGCGACAGTGAAGGCGCTGCGGTACCACGCGCGCGCCTATATGCATGGCCACACGGTCGGCGGCACCAACCCGTCATTGGTCGAGGCGCTGGCGGCCGGCAACATGGTGATCGCCCATGACAATCCCTACAACAGGTGGACCGCGGGCGCCGCCGCCCTCTATTTCACCGACACCGGCACTTGCGCCGGCCGGATCGATCGGGCCATCGAAGACGACGCCCTGGTCGAGAGTTGCGGTGAGGCCGCCAGGGCGCGCGCCCGCGAAGCCTTCCGCTGGGAAGACGTGCTGCTGGCCTATGAGAATGAAGCCTTTCGGCTGCTCGGCGTCGTCGCCGGGGAGGTCGTCCCGGTCGACCATCCCTCGCACGCATGACGACGTGGTCGCGCCGGCGGGTTCTCGGAGCGGCGCTGTCCACGGCTGCGTTGTTCGCGCCGCTTTCTCCCGTGTCGTCCAGCCTGGCCGCCACCGGCGAATGGCGCTTCCGGCGCGGCGTCAACGCCTTCCCCTGGTTTTCGCTGACCCGCGAATTCCCCGCACCCCGTACCGACTACGACTGGCCTCCATTCCAGCAGCGGCCGGTCCCGACGGCGGCCGATCTGCGCCGGCTGCGCGCGACGGGTCTCGATTTCATCCGCCTGCCGGTCGATCCCGGCCCGTTCCTGGCCGGCGATGCCGGCACGCATGGCCGCTTGCTGGCGATGCTCGATCGGGCCGTCACCGCCGCCCTCGACGCCGACCTCGGCATCATCGTCAACGTACAGGCCAATAGCGCCACCCACTATTGGAATCCGGACCGCATGGTCTCCAGCACCGCCGCGCCCGCCTTCGATCTCTATAGGGTCCTGATCGGCGAGCTCGCCGGCCGGCTGGCGCGGTTTCCATCGGGCAAGGTCGCGCTGGAGCCGGTCAACGAGCCGCAGCAATCCTGCGAGTCCAACGTCTGGTCTCAGGTCCAGCTCGCGCTCCTGACCGAAGCCAGGGCATCGTCCGCTACCCTGCCGCTGGTCGTGACCGGCGGCTGCGGCTCTATGGTGAGCGGGCTGACCGCGCTCGATCCGGCGCCGCTCTCGCCCTTCGAACCGATCCTGTTCACCTTCCATTTCTACGAACCCTATCTGTTCAGCCACCAGGGCGCGCCCTGGATGGACGAACCCGTCTACCGCTCGCTCAACAACGTGCCGTGGCCCGCCTCGGCCGGCTCGCTCGAGGCGACGCTGGCTTCGGTGCGGGCGCGCATGGCCAAGGACAACGAAACGTCCGAAGCGGACAAGAAAGCCGCCTACGCGGAAACCGAGCGCGCGCTGAAGGTCTATTTTGACGCCCAGCCCGACCGCTGGTTCATCGACAAATATCTCAGCCAGGCGCGCGATTGGGCCGATAGCCATGACATCGCGCCCGAACGCATCATCATGGGCGAGTTCGGCGCGCTGCGCACCGACGCCCGCTATGTCGCCGGGCCCAATCCCGACCGCACCCGCTACATCGCCGACGTCAGGCAAAGCGCCGAGTCGTTCGGCTTTGCCTGGGCCTTCTGGGCCCTGTTCGATGGCATGGGGATGATGGACGACACAACCCGGGCGCTGGACCCCGCTATCGTCGAGGCGCTCGGGCTGACGATGCCGGGATAGGTGGCTTCCTCCTTTCTTCGTCATCCTAGGGCGAAGCAGGAGCAAAGCGACGCAGCGCAGACCCCTAGGATCCATGCCGCGACACCACGGCGCCGTAGCGGTGCAAAGCAATAGCGCGTGGAGGTAGCGCTTCTCCTTTGACCCCTGCCCACCGGGACGAGACGCGCGAGACGCAGGGTCCGGACCGTGGTATCCTTCATATCCGTCACGGCATGGATCCTAGGGTCTCCGCGACGGAGCTATGCTCCTGCTACGCCCTAGGATGACGAAGAAGCGAGGGCCTGTCGCTAGCCACCAACGTTGAGAATTCATGCATGTCGCGAGGCCGCTTTACTCCCGCCCGTGCCGGCCGGTACAGCACCAGCGCCAGCACCACGAATTTGGTCAGCAGCGTCGTCTTGGAGGCGAGGGTCTCGGAGGTGTTGAGCAGGATCAGCCAGCCCAGCATGGGCAGCCAGATGCCGGGATGGCAGCGGCGTGCCACCTCATGCATGAACAGCACGAAGCCGAACAGCATAAGCAGGGTAAAGAAGGCGCCCTGATAGAGCACCATGCGTATGATCGGGTTCTCGATGCCTTGTTCCAGGCCGTTGATGCGGCGCATGCTTTCGATCAGATCGATATCAGGCCCCACGATCAGGTCGCCCAGCCCCAGATTCTTGAAGAGGTCGAACATTTCGACGCGGGCATTGGCGCTGCCGCTGTCGGACACGAAGCGTTCCAGCAGCGCGTCGAAGAAGCCGTAGGAAAAGAGAAGGGCGACCGCCACCGGCAGCAGCGTGGCGAGCAGGACCGCAAGGGCCGCGCCCAGCAGGCTGACGCGTCCATGCCGCAGATAGGCCACGCCGCTGAAAAGCAGATAGATGCCGCCGAGCACGAGCGTCGTCACCATCGCCGAGCGTCCGCCGAAGGCGACCAGCGCCGCGGTTTGCAGGCCGATCAGCGCAAGCCGCAGCGGCATCGACAGCGACCGTGAGCCGGAGAGCAGCGCCAGCACATAGACCGCGGTGATCGTCGCATTGGCCAGCGGATGGCCCTGAAGCGCGGTCGAGCGCAGGTCGGTGAACACCTCACCGTCGAGCCTATAGGGAAACACCAGCGTTTTGGTCGCGAACTCGAACAGCGCCAGCAGCGCATTCGCCGACATCACCGCGTGAACGACCGTCTGCAGCCGCGCGAAGGTCCGGTCGTCGTCCTCGGCCAGCATCAGCACCAGCAGCGCCGCCGCCACGAACGTATCGACCATGCCCGCCATGCCCGGGCGATGCCTGACGACGACCACCACCAGGAGCACGACCGAGATGACCGCCATCAGCGCACTGGCCGGCCGCCGGTCGGCAACGGCAGCCATATAGCCGACCGGATTGCCGAACGTGCATGAACGCCAGGCAAACACCAGCACCAGGAGATAGGTCGACGGATGGATCTTGGTGGCCGGACTGCCGAGCAGGCCGTCGTAATTGTAGCCCACCAGCCATAGCATGCCGCCGGAAACGGCGAACAGCACCGCCACCATGACGACCAGGCCGAAGCGGGTCACCCAGTCGACGGAACCGCCGGCGCGGGATGCGGCGGCGGCTTGACCCGGCGCGGCCCAGCCGGCTGCCGGGCTGGCGGGCCGGACGGCGGCCATGTCAGGCCGCCTCGTCGACCAGCAAGGCGCCGGTCGGCAACCGCCCCATGACGGAAATGGCCTGCGAGGCCGCCGCTACATCGCGCATCGGCGTCGAGTTCAGCGTGGCGACGAGCAGGATTTCGTCGGCCATCGCTACCAGCGGCGAGGTATTGAGATTGTCGGCCAGCGCGCCGCCATCGATGACGACGAGTTCGAAGTTGCGGCCCGCCTGGGCCAACATCTGCTGGGCAAAATAGACGCCCTGCGCTTCCTGGAAGACGGCCTTTGACCGGCCCCTGCCCAAAAGCGCGACATTGCTGCCGGGCGTATACTGGCTCAACGCCTCGATGCCGTATTCGCCGCGCAGCACGTCGAGCACGCCCGGCTGCTGATCTTTCTGGCCGCCGCCGGCATTGGTATCGATGAACAGGATACGGCCGCCCCGGGCGGCCGCGGCATTGGCCAGCAAGCGCGCCACCCTGCCGCGATGCGCGGCGTCCTCGGGCGGCGACGTCACCAATATGGACGGCACCAGCGGCCAGTCCGGCGGGCGCCGGCCCGACGAGAACATGCGCCTCAGCGCCAGCCCCACAACCGCGTCCGTCTTCTGGCTGGCCGCGGCGGCCGTGCCGCCGAAAGGCCACCAGCGACGCGCGTTGCCCGATTTTGCCGGCACGACGCCAAGCACCGGCGCGTCGATGGCCGATTGCATCTGCGCGCTGGAAAGCACCGTGGGCGAGGAATATTCCGCGATCAGCGCCAGGCCGGTGCCGAGCCCCAGGCCGCCGAAGAGCGCGCCCAGGACAAGCAGCGACAGCGGCGGCCAGCTCTTCTTCAGGGCCGGCATGGCGCTGGAGATGATCCGCGCATTGGTGCTGTCGACATTGATCTGCTCGCGCGTCTCCTGCACACGCTGCAGATAGTTGGCATAGACGGAGCGGACGGCCTCGAGATCGCGCTGCAGCTCGCGCAGCCTGACCGAAGCCTGGTCCGTATCGAGCGACTTGGCCTTCATGCCGGCGACCTTGGCCTCCAGCGCCTGCTGGTTGGCCAGCGCCCGCTCGTAGTCGGTCTCGGCAGCCGCCCCGATGCGGCCGAGCTCTCGCGCGATCAGCGCACGCGTGTCGCGCAGTTGCTGCTGCGCCGCGATCATCGAGGGATGGCGTGGCCCAAGTTCCGTGCCGAACTGCGATACCTTGTCGACAAGCGTCGCCTCCTGCGCCCTGAGGCTCGAAATCACCGAGGAGCGCATCGCTTCCGAGGTCGCGTCCGGCGCACCGCCCGACCTGCGCAACTGGTCGACCTGCGCCTTCAGCGCCGCGGTGCGGCTTTGCGCCGCCGAAAGCTGCGTATTGAGCTCGGTCAGTTCCTGGTCGCTGACCAGATTGCCCGCCGCCATCACCATGTTGTTGGCGGACCTGTAGGCCTCGACGGCATTCTCGGCCTGCTGGACGCGCTTGCGCTGCTCATCCAGTCGCGCGGCGATGGCGTCCGAAGCGTCCTTGGCCATCCGCGCGCGTGAGCTCGCCTGATCCGCCAGATAGGCCTGCGCGATCGCATTGGCCAGCATCGCCGACTTCTCGGCGTTCTTGGTCGTGACAATCACCTCGATGACCAGCACCTTGTCCGCTCGCCGCACCGCCAGGCGGGCGCGCAACGCATCGAGCGTCTTGGCCGTCTTGTCGGCTTCGCCCGACCCCGAGCCCAGCAATCCGCCGAGTAAGCGTCCCAGCATGCCCTGCCCGTTGAATTCAGGATCCTCGGTCAGGTTGGTCGCCTTGATGGCCCTGAGCAGCACCCCCGTCGACTGGACGACGCTGACCTGGCTTTCCACACGGGTTATGCCGCCGTCGGGCGGCACCTGGCTCGGATTGACGTCGTTGCTGACCACCTGCAGGTCTTGCGGATCGATGATGATTTCCGCCGCCGAGCTGTAGAGCGCCGGCGTCAAAAGCCCATAGAGCAGTGCGCCGAGGGTCAGCAGCGCGGTGATGGCAAAGATGAGGAAACGGCGGCGCACCAGTATGCGCTTCACGTCGCCCAGCTCGACGGTCGAGGCCGGGTAGGACGGCGCCAACGGCACCGCTTCGGGCGCGTATTGCATCGCCTCCGGAGCGTATTGTTGCGGCAACGAGAGCAGGGATGATTGCAAGGGTCGCTCCGACAACACTCCATGCGCCTGCAAAGATCAAATTGCGGCTTTGTCTTAGCTATGCTTCCAACTGTTAAAACACTGTTAATTATATTGAGAGCTCTTGTGATTTTTGGCACGGAGTTTGCCTAGAAGAGGCACGGGTGTTGGAACGGCGCGGGCAACGGGGAAACGACATGGAATGGGGCAACGCTTCATTCGTCCGGCCGTTTCCCGCGTCCAAACACTGGCCCAATATCGAACATCACAACGATGAGGATGCGACATGCAGGTGAGCCTGCGCCTGGACAGCGAATGCCTTCGTGCCTTCCACCTGACGCTGCTGGAGCGCTTGGCGGCGCTGGCGCATGTCGAGGTCTCCGTCGATCTCAGGCCGGCCGAGGGCGCCATACCACCCAGCGCCGCGGCGCTGTTTCAGCTGGAGACGGCCATCCATGGTCTGCCCGCGAACGGGCTGGCCAAACGCCTGCCGCTTTCGGCGCTCGCGCCCTATCGGGCGCCGCCGGTGGGGCCCGATCTGGTGATCGACCTCTGCGGCGACGTGCAGCGCGAAGGAACGCGCGTCTGGCGCGTGACCTATGACGGCGCCGCGGGCGAAGCGGCCCTGCTGGCGCTGATCCTCGATGGGCGAACGCCGATTGCCCGCATCGCGGAAAACGGCACGAACATCGCCGAAGGCCGCCTGGGCACCGAATATGGCGGCATCGCGCTTGCCTCGTTCCAGGATATGCTGGCGCGCACCGCGAGCCTGATCCTGGCGGCGATGACCGGCGCGGCGCGGCACGCTCTCCCTATCCTGCCGGAGCCGGCGCACGGCAATGCCGCGCCCGCCATGCCGTCCGCCGCCAAGCTTGGCGTCAGGGCCGGCAAAACGCTGGCGCGGCGCGTCGTCCAGAAGATCTATCATCTCTGCTACAACGCCCCGCACTGGAAGGTCGGCTGGCGGCAAACGCAGGGGCAGGACCTGCTCGACCTGCGCGCGCATCCGGCAACGGGCTGGCAGGTGCTGCCCGACGACGGCAGCCGCTTCTATGCCGACCCGTTCCCGATCCTGCATCAGGGCAAGGTGACCCTGTTCGTCGAGGACTATATCCACTGTCTGGGCAGGGCCATCATCTCCGCCGTGCCGTTCGGCCCGTCGGGGCCGATCGGCCGCCCGGAACCGGTGCTCGACCTGCCCTATCACCTGTCCTATCCGTTCGTCTTCGAGCGCGACGGCGAAGTCTGGATGATGCCGGAGAGCTGCGCCAACCGCACGGTCGACCTCTACCGTGCCACCGCCTTCCCTGGTGGCTGGGTCAAGGAAGCGACGCTGCTGTCAGATATCGTCGCCAGCGACGCCACCCTGGTCGAGCATGGCGGGCGATGGTGGCTGTTCGCCACCGTCAGGGACGGCGGCGGGGCGTTTTCCGATGCGCTGCATCTGTGGTCGGCGCCGGACTTTCGCGGGCCGTGGACGCCGCACCCCAAGAACCCCGTGCTGATCGACATCGCCTCGGCGCGGCCGGCGGGCCGCATGGTACAACGCGGGGGCCAATTGCTGCGCCCCGTGCAGGACTGCCGCAGGAGCTATGGCGCGGCGCTCGGCATTGCACGCATTGTTCACCTCGATTTGGACGGCATGAGCCAGGTTGTCGAGACCATCTTGACGCCTGGCGCGCTATGGAGCGGACGCAAGCTGCACACGCTCAACGAGGCGGGGGGCCTTGAATTCATCGACGGTTCCGCGATTGCACCGCGCTGGAAGCAAAGGAACGGCGGGCGCTGACGACCTGCGCATAAGGTCGATACGGCCCTCCGGCAAAAAGCCCCCGCCAGTCAAGGCCGGCGGGGTGAGGCTCTGGAGTAAGCCGGAATCGGTCCGGCATGGATCAACGTATGGCGCGAAGGTTGGTTGCGGCGCCAGAAGCGCATTCCCTTTTCCTTTTTTTGGGCCCTTGTGCAAGAACGGCCCCTTGCCCCAGCCGCAATCCCGCCTTTCTTGTCGCGAAATTTTCCTCCTCTGGATGCAGTTGTAAGTCGTTTAATCCGGGATAGATTGCGTGCAGAAGGGCGCCAGACGATCGCGCCGGGAGGAATTCACCATGTCCGACAGCGCCTTGCCGCTGGTCATCAGCGCGCCCGAACCACGCACGCTCGACCTCATCTTCACGCCGCCGCAGCTGGCGCGCTTCAAGGCGAAATATCGCATCGTCGAGACGACGCCGGACGGCGTGGCGAACCTGCCGGCCGATGTGCTGGCCGAGGCCCGCTACATCGTCGGCCAGCCGCCGATCGCGGCCGAGACGCTGGAGAAGATGAAGGCGCTGCGCTGCGTCTTCAATGTCGAGAGCAACCTCATCGACAACATGCCTTATGAGACGCTGTTCGCGCGCGGCATCCATGTCGTCACCACCGGCCTGGTGTTCGCCGAGCCGGTGGCCGAGCTCGGTCTTGCCATGGCGCTCAACCTCGCCCGCGGCATCGTCGATGCCGACCTCGCCTTCCGTGAGGGCAAGGAATTATGGGGCGGCGACGGCAACCGGACGGCGCGGCTTTTGTCCGGCGCCGATGTCGGCATCATCGGCTTCGGCGATCTCGGCCGCGCGCTGAACCGGCTGCTGTCGGGTTTCCGCACCAGGACAAAAGTCTTCGATCCCTGGCTGCCGCCGTCGATCCTCATCGACAATGGCGTCGAGCCGGCCTCGATGGACGAGGTGCTGTCCGCCAGCGACTTCGTCTTCGTCGTCGCCTCGGTGACCAGCGAGAATCAGGGCTTCCTCGGCGCCGACGCCTTCGCCAGGATGCGCAAAGGCGCGGCCTTCATCCTGCTCAGCCGCGCCGGCGTGGTCGACTTCCCCGCTTTGATGGCAGCGGTGAAGAGCGGCCATATCCTCGCCGCCAGCGACGTCTTCCCCGAAGAACCGCTGGCGCGGGACCACCCGGTGCGCGCCTTGCCCGGCTTCCTGCGCTCGGCCCACCGCGCCGGCGCGCTCGATATCGCCTTCAAGCGCATGGGCGACATGGTGCTGGAGGACATGGACCTGATCGATCGCGGCCTGCCGCCGCTGCGCTCCAAGCGCGCCGAGCGCGAAACGGTCTCGCGCATGCGCTCCAAGCCGGTGGACAGGAACTGACGGGTGGCTGGGTCCGCTCAAATCGGCGGGCCTCCGCATCGCCTTCGCGTCGCTTGACAAAAGCATGGCCAGCGACGACCCTCGACCGGCCCATCGGGGAGAAATCGACGCGCAACGCCTATGAAAGCTGAGACTCGGCAAACGGCAGGGGGTCGTCGGCGGTAACGGCGCAGCCGGCGCGCCCAGGGCCAATCGGTCCGGCCGGCCAAGCGGTCCGGTTTTCTTTTTTCGCCATGGCAAGGCGGCAAGAGCGGCCCTTGCCATGAGGCTGTCGAAAACGCGACGGAGCGCGATGCTCAACACGATCGATTATGGCGGCAAGGAAGCCGATATCGTCCACGCGCTGGAGGAAGACATCATCTTCGGCAGGCTGGCGCCCGGCGCGCGCCTGGTCGAGGACGTGCTGCTCGCCCGCTTCCCGGTGTCGCGCCATACCATCCGACAGGCGCTCTACCAGCTCGAAAGGCTAGGCGTCGTCACGCGCGAGCGCAACAAGGGCGCCATGGTGCGGCGGCTGTCGCCCGACGAGGTGCGGCAGATCTACGAGGTGCGCGAGATGCTGCAGCGCCAGGCGGCGCTGATGATCCGCCTTCCCGCGAGCGACGCGCTGATCGAAGAGCTGACGCAGATCCTCCGCATCTATAACGGCCATGTCGAGAGCGGCTATCTGCGCGGCATCCACGAGGCCAATGACCGTTTCCATCTCACCATGTTCTCGGCCTGCGGCAATGCCTATCTGGTGGCCTCGATCGAGCATTACATGCGCCTCAGCCTGCCGGTGCGGGCCAATTCGCTGGCCGACAGGGAAAAGCTCGACGTCTCGCGCCAGCACCACGCAATGATGATCGAGGCGCTCAAGCGCCGGGACAATTGGGTGCTGGCGCAGCTCTGCGTCGACCATTTGCAGCCCAGCAAGGCGTTCTATCTCCAGGAGATCGAGAGCGGCGACGCCGGCTGAAACCGGGCCGGCAGAAGGCTCCGGCAGCGGATGCGCGAATCCGGCCGTTGCAATCTAACGATGAGCCAAACGAAGAAAAAAGCGGAAAGTTTCGCGGGCGTTGAAGAATATATTTCTTCAGACCGACCGTCGGCGGGCATGGCGAACCGGAACTTTCCTCCGAACCTTCCGTTTCTTTGAAGATCGTTGCTTCGACGGTCGAAGAGCAACAGGGAAGGATCCTATCATGAACATCAAGATGATCTGCGTCGGCGCGATGACGCTTTCGATGCTCGCGGGCTCGGCCCTCGCCGCCGCGAACAAGGGCACGTCGGCACTTGACGACCCGGCCAAGATGCAGCCCTTCTACACCGACTCCAGTATGAAGAAGATGCGCAGCAGCGACGAGTTCACGAAGGCGTGGAAAGCGCTCACTCCGGAAGACCAGAAGATGATGATGACGGCCTGCGACGATGAGGCCAAGGACGCCAACGCCGCCAACAGCCATCCGGAGTTCTGCAGCAGCGTCAAGGCGAATGGCGGCAGCAAATAGACCGGCGGCGAGCAGGCTTTTATAGCCCATTCTGAAAACAGCCCCGTCCCCGGGGGTGTTGTCATGCGCCGATGCGCCGGCCGGTTTCGGCGTCGAACAGATGCGCGCAGGCGCGGTCGATCTCGATGCGCACCGGCTGGCCCTGCTTGAGCGCGAGCCGCTCGCGGAAAAGGCAGTCTATCTCCTCCCCGCCGCAGTCGACCTTGGCGAATATCTCCGAGCCGGTCGCTTCCAGCAGCGTGACGCTGCCCGGCGTACCTTGGCTGCCGGCGCGAATGTGTTCGGGGCGGATGCCGTAGACCAACTCCCCGCCCGGGACCTGCGCCGGGTGAAGCGGCGCCGGCAGCGGCAGGGTCAGCCCACCTGCGCTGCGGAAGATGCCTTCCTCGATGCGGCCGCGAATGAAGTTCATGGCAGGCGAGCCGATGAAGCCGGCGACGAAGAGATTGGCCGGCCGGTCATAGAGGTCGAGCGGCGCGCCGACCTGCTCGACCAGGCCATCATGCAGCACCACGATCTTGTCCGCCATGGTCATGGCCGATCTGAACGCCAGGATACTCGCACGCGCCCGTCCCAGCGCGTGACAGCCCTGGAACGCGCGAAAGCGTCTTTGTTTGCCGGCGTCAGCTTTTCGGCCCGCCAGCGTCCTTTTTCCTGCTATGTTGCATTGCGAAAAATTTGTTGCATTGCGATACGATCCACCCCGGTCGACAATGGCCACGGGTTGGGCTTGCACGAAGGATTTGCCGTGGCAGCATCGTTCCGACCCGATATCGAGGGAATGCGCGCACTGGCGGTAGCCGGTGTTGTCGCCTATCATTTCGGTCTCACAGCACTGCCCGGCGGCTTTGCGGGCGTCGACATCTTCTTCGTCATCTCCGGCTATCTCATCACAAGACACCTTTTGCAGGAGATCGGCGAGAGCGGCCGGCTGAACCTGTGGCGCTTCTATGCCCGCCGCGCCCGGCGGTTGCTGCCGGCCTCGCTGTTCGTCATCCTCGCCACGCTGCTCGCCGGCGCCTTCATCCTGTCGCCGGAGGAACAGGCGCTCTATTCGAAGGGCGCGATGTTTGCCTCGGCCTATATGATTAATTTGTGGCTGATCCGCTGGTCGTTCGACTATTTCGCCTCCGATGCCGCCAACAACCCGTTCATCCATTTCTGGTCGCTGTCTGTCGAGGAGCAGTTCTACCTCGCATGGCCGGCGCTGCTCATTCTTGCCGCCTGGCTGCGGCCGGGCCGGCGCGCGGCTATCGTGGTCATCGGCGTCACCGGCCTGGTCTCGTTCGCCGTCTGCGCCTGGCTGACCTACGTCTCGCCGCCCTGGGCTTTCTATTTCTCGCCGCTGCGGGCCTGGGAGTTCGCCGCCGGCGGGCTTGCCACCATGGTGCCGGCAAATTTCCTGCGGCACCACCCGCAGCTGCGCGCCGCGCAGGGCTGGCTCGGCCTGGCGCTGATCGTGCCGGCCTATCTGCTGCTGGACGAGGCGCTGCCCTTCCCCGGCCTGCTGGCGCTGCTGCCGGTCGTCGGCACGGTGCTGCTGCTGGTCAGCGGGGCAGGCGAGCGCCAAATCGGCACGGAAACCGGCAAGCCGGCCGCCAGCCCCGCTTCTCTCTTGTCGCTGCCGCCCATGCAATGGATCGGCAAGCTCTCCTACTCGCTCTATCTCTGGCACTGGCCGGTCATCGTCTATGCGAGAATGGTCACCGCGGAGCTTTCCGGGCTGGACAGGTTTGCCTGCCTGGCACTAACGCTGATGCTCTCCATCTTCACCTATCACGTCGTCGAAAACCCCGTTCGCCGCAACGGTTGGCTGATGGCGAGCGCCGCCCGCGCGCTCGTGCCCGCGGCGCTGCTGACCGGCGCCGGCGTGGTCGCGGCCTATGCCAACGCCAAGTTTGCCGTTCACGAACTCGATCCGGAGCAGCGCGTCATCGCCCAAAGTGCGGCGCGTCCATCCACCGCGCGCGCCAGGGGCGGCTGCGTGCTCGACTACGAGACTGTCACCCCGAAGCCCTGCGTGTTCGGCGCCAAGGATGCGAAAGGCGCGATCGCGCTGTTTGGCGATTCACATGCCGACCACTGGTCGACGCCGCTGATCGAGGCAGCCGAAAAGCGCGATTACCGGGTGGTTACCTGGCTCAAATCCTCGTGCCGGGCGTCCCGGCTGTCGACATGGTCGAGCAAGCTGAAGCGCGACTACGCCGAATGCGACCAGTGGCGCGAGCAGTCGATCAAGGAGATCCTGGCGCTGAGGCCGGCCCTGGTGGTGATCTCGGAAATCGCCCTGACCAGTTCGCGCAAGATGGCCGCCGGCAAGGATGAGCCCGACAACCAGGACGCGGAGTGGAAGGCTGGCCTGCGTTCGACACTGGAAACGTTCAGCAAGGCCGGGCTGAAGGTCGCCTTCATCCGCGACGTGCCCTTCAACGACGAGCAGGTTGACACCTGCGTGGCGCGTGCGCTGTGGCGCGGCGACACGCCCTCGCTCTGCGACCAGACGCGCGCCTATGCCGCCAACGACGCCATGGCCGCGGTGGAGCGCGACGTCGTGCGCAGCATTCCGAACGCCCGCTATGTCGATATGACCGACCAGTTCTGCAACCAGACCACCTGCCATGTCTTCATCGGCGGCAAGATCGCCTTCCGTGACCGCCACCATCTGGCGACCGCTTTCGCCGAGACGCTGGAGAAGCCGCTGGAGAAGGCGCTGTTCTAAGGCATTAGCTTCCCCTTCTCCCTTGTGGGAGAAGGTGTCGCCGCAGGCGACGGATGAGGGGTGCTCCAGAAAACACCGACGTCTCACTTCGTCCAACACCCCTCATCCGTCTCGGCGCTACGCGCCGATCCACCTTCTCCCACGAGGGGCCTGTTGCGCAATATTGCGGGCGGCTTGTTGTGAGGATTGAGGGCGGCCATTTTTGTTGCTTTGGAGGCTTTTC